>JAPPCZ010000028.1 GCA_028824685.1 Candidatus Poribacteria bacterium | reverse complement strand
ATTCGGAGATCGAAATCAACGGTATGAATGCCATTTAGGCATTCACCGCCTACAGAATATGGTCCGTCTTTGTAGGAGGGAACTCCGATTCCCGACTATTGATGATACATATAAGTTTAGGATGGACTATCCAATAGGTAAACCGTTATCTATACATTATTTATAACACAAATGAAATATAATCAAGGAGTAATATATGGAAGAAAATAAAAAACCTGCACCCATTAATGTTGTGCCGGGTGATACTGAAGGAACTACATGGGCATTACCAGAAAACGCAATAGCCCGATTTGGAAAAGGGAAACATTGTAATATAGCACTTTCACCCAATAGCACATATTTCGCAGTCGGAACCACTATAGGTCTTTGGTGGTATGAAATGTCGTCAAAATCACCTATTGCATTGTGGGAAACAGAACGTGGGATGATTTCCGCTCTGGATTTTTCACAAAATGGCGAGTGGATTGCTGTTGCCAATTATGACGGTATAATCAAAGTGTTGGATGCTCAGAGTGGTGAGTGCCTCGCGCAAATAAAACGGATGCAAGAACAAAATGTCTATTGGCGACTTGATTTTTCTCCCGATAGTAAGTGGATTACTACCGCGAATCAGAAGGGAATCGTTGAGGTGTTGGATGTCCATCGTGGTCTGTGTGTCGCACGGATGGATCGAGGCGAACGGGAAGCTAAAGGGGCTGATATTTACCGATTAGAATTCTCTCCAAATGGACAGTACGTCGGTGGTACTGCTGACAACGTTGGCACAGAAGGCACACAGACTTACATTTGGTGTCCTGAGACAGGCGAGTTAATTTTCAAGTTCTCGGGTAGAAATTTTGCTTTTTCTGAGGATAGCCACCTACTGGCAGGATTAACTCCTAACGAATCCAGTAGTGATAGCGATCATATTAACCACTGTGTTTCAGTATGGAATATAACAACAGGTGAACGCATTGCGCACTTTAGCGTGAAAAGTACTTGGTTAAGTGCTACCACCTTTTCACCTTGTGGTGAATTCCTTGCATTTAGTAGTAGAGATGAAATCCTGTTCGTATGGGACATGGCAAAGAGTGTGCAAAAGGAGGTTTATACCGATTTTGGATCGACTCGGATAAAACCATTCTACTCGACAGAAGGTGAGCTATTTGTTATTGTGGATGGAGAAGATACTATTGAAGTATGGAATGTGGAACGGAGAGAAAAACTGCCCATTCCTGAAATTCACCCCAACAGCATTGATGCCAGGTGGTTTAGAGAGTTCCCGCAGCTGGTTCTTACAGACATTACACTGAGCAAAGAGTCGGAGGCGGGTCATAATATACACCGAATCTCAACGCTTCGCAGATTTGACTATGTTCCAGATCCAGTTCTATTTTTACCGGACGGAAAGACGCTTGCAAGTACAAGTGATCGTAGAGGAATTGCGTTATGGGATGTGGAAAGTAAACAGACACGGGAAACATTGTCTGAGGACAAGCGGATCACTTCATTTACTGTTTTACCTTGCGGAAACATTATCGCTGCGTATATCCGAGGCAATGAAGATTATGGCTGTGTTTGGAATGCTGAGAAACCTGACGAACCGATTGCTGAATTTTCAGAAAAAGCGCAATTGACATGGAAAATTGCATTTGCACCAACAGGGGACAGACTTGCTGTTGGGAGTAGAGGGGGCACAATCTATCATTGGGATTTGAAAAATAAGGAAAAGTTAGAGCCGTTTATCGGACACACAGATTTCATTTGGTCAGTTTGCTTCTCTCCAGATGGCAAAAAGCTCGTAAGTGGTTCAAGCGATAATACCAATCGATTATGGGATGTTGCGTCCGGTGAAGAGATTGCAACATTCCCATTAGACGAGCCTCGGACACTTACGAAAATAGCATTTTCACCGTGTGGGAAAGTGATTGCTGGTGGGATGTTCAGAGAACTGCGAATATGGTGTGCTGAAAATTTGAAGACGCTTTTAGCAATACCACATCCAGAGACACAAAAACCTTACGCGCTTGCATTTTCACCGTGTGGAAATTATCTTGCATCAGGCACTTGGTGGCAAGAGGGAATGGAGAAGATGGCAATTCGGTTATGGGATGTTGCAAGTGGTGAGAACATCGCTACTCTTTGGGGGCATCCAACAGATATTCAATCGCTTACTTTTTCACCAGACGGCACACTTTTAGCGAGTGGTAGCTTTGATGGCACTATCATGCTTTGGGATATGACACCTTACCTGTAGCAAGAAATCTCATGATACGATAAATTTGGCAAAATTTGTCCGTAGCATGTATAATTTATAAGGAATAAAACTACAGAATGAGGCATGCAAAAAAGGAAAAATCGATGGTTGACCTAAACAATGTCTTAAAAAATACAGCAACCTTACAAGTCTACGCACATTGGGACCCAATTGCT
>JAPPCZ010000108.1 GCA_028824685.1 Candidatus Poribacteria bacterium | reverse complement strand
ATGTTTCTGGGTATTAACTTTCAGTAAATCTCAATACCAGAAAACTCTTAAAACTGAATAACCCTGCCTTCTTTTAGACGCCTCTTGACAACCTCATATCCCTATGCTATCCTTATCTTCGTAAGATACCACAGATTAAGGAAACAACATGAGACGTTTTGGAACACAAGGTCCTGTTCACCCAGAAAAGCACTATGTTGTCAGTCGTTCAGCAGAGCTTGACGATTTCATTGCGCGCGTCAAAGATGGGCGTTAGATCGTTATCTTTGCACCGCGCCAGATGGGTAAAACAACATTCTTTCAACGCGCCCTTGACATTTTCAATTATAATGAATCGGTTTACTTACCTATACCATTGAATTTTGAGGAATTGGGATTGTCGGCGTAAAAAGTATCGCACAACTCAATTATGACCGATCTATCTCCCCCTTCAATATTCAAGATGAATTCCACCTCCCAAACTTCACATGTGAACAAGTGCATGAACTCCTACAGCAGTACACGGAAGAAGTCGGACAATCCTTTTTGCCAGCGGTAATTGAATCTATCCATAAACAGACTGCAGGACAACCTTTTCTTGTCAATAGAATTGCACAAATACTGACTGGTGAACTTGACATTCCAAAGACAGAATCAATTACGATGGATCACTTCTCACAAGCACACTTCCAGCTGCTTCATGAACGCAATACCAACATTGACCATTTGACAACAAATATCCGCAGAAACCCACGCTTTGAAAGTATCTTGATGAGAATTACCGCAACTGATGATGGTCCAGCTTTCAATCTTCGCGACGATCTTATCAGTGAACTTGCAACTTATGGCGTTATAAAACAAGGCACAGATGGCATGTGTGAAATTGCGAACCCAATTTATTTTTATTGCATCTTACAAACGTTCAAACCAGCAGTGAACGGGTTAGAGCAGGAATATCTGCCTGAAGACACCCGCGAAGGCTTTCTCGATTACCTTTCTACAACTGGACATATAGAAATGGGAGCACTGCTTGATAACTTCCGAGATTTCATCGCACGTGCGGGATTTAATATACTACAAGTGCCAGATACACCGCAAGAATCTGTGGGTCGTCATCTGCTGCTTGCGTATCTTGAGCAGTTTGTCCGATTAGTAGGTGGATTTATGCACATTGAGGTGCAAACCGGGCGCGGCAGAATGGACCTACTCATCACGCATAATCAACGAAAATACGTGGTGGAAACGAAAGTGTGGAGAGGCGAAGTAAGTTATCAGAAAGGTAAGCGGCAACTTGCATCATATCTCAAATTAGAAAGCGCAACGGAAGGGTACTATGTTGTCTTTGACCATCGCACTAATCCAGAACCACGTGCTGAGACAGAGGAAATAGAAGATTTTAAGATTCGGAGTTATGTGATTCCTGTTATGCAGGAACGTCCCTCATAAGAATATCAATCATCTTAACTCTAAATGATTATTTTGTTCCCACCCAAACACTTGTCTTTCCGTGAGCATAGAAATTTAAATTCAACTTTTCCCTTCAAAATTCGTTAAAAAAGAAAAGTCTTTTATAGTAAACCCGTAATTACTTTAGACATCATTGAGCGCACGCTTACAAGTGGATGTCCATGTATTTTGTGATTTTAGTATAAATTAATTCTGTGGAGTTTGATTTATGCACGGTCCTATGTCAGGTTCAGGACGCGGGAAATCCCATCGGATGGGGTCTTTTAATGGTAAACCGCGCCGAAAAAAGGGTAATCATGAGTTAACGACAAAGGAAGAAGTGCCTGAACTCCTACAAAAACAGGCACAAGGACTACTTGAAAAAGGGGAGGAAATTAAGGTTGCTGTTTCAACCGACCTGCGGTTTGACAGCACTTATGGAAAAGATTGGCTATTAGTTACAGATAAACGACTGATTGCTTTCAATCAGAGCGGTGTCCTTGGACACGACATACGAGAGGTGGCTCTCACCTCCGTTGAAGACATTGAAATCCTTGAGATGTACGGCAATAACATACTCAAGGTAACGACCTCAGAAAATGCCTTTGAATTGGCACGCTACTCAAAAAGGTTAACCCCAAAATTCAACCTTGCTGTCTCAGAATTGGAGAAATTATCTCTACAAAAGGAAGCCGATTCAGGAGATGGTGCGCGTGGCAGAGGCGGTCCCGGGTCAAGCGGCAGAAGGCGTGGCAGGCGCGGCAATGGTGGTAATGGCATGCAGCCTGGCGGCGATAAAAGCCGATGTGAGAAATGCGGCGAACCTATCCCAAGTTGGTCTGGTGTCTGCGTCAATTGTGTCAAAAAAAGCAAACTTATTTTCCGCCTGTTCAAATATGCTGTCCCCTTTTTACACGTCATCATTCCTGCCTTCCTATTGATGTTGTTAATCCGGTTTGTAGCAGTTCTCCCACCAATTCTAAGTAAAGAGTTGATCGACAATATTTTGATGCCAGTCGGAACTGCAGTCTCTACTAATCAAGCACTGCCAGAAACATCTTGGGGGCAATTGCAAGGTATAGCAGACACGTTAGGTGGATGGTTCGGCAGTATGCCACTCGGTGGTAGTTTTGGACACCTAATTGCTATTATTTTTATGATGGTAGGTCTTAGAGTCTTTACCATGGGAACTTCCTCCATCCGTGGGTATATGATGGCGTGGGTAGGACAGAATGTCACTCGACGACTGCAAAATGAGACCTATGAACATCTTAATGCGCTCTCTATTGACTTTTTCCATGAACGCGACACTGGTAATCTGATGTCCAGAATCACGCATGATGTGTCCAGACTCAGAGACTTTGTTGCAAATGGATTACAAGATATAGTCGGCGATACTTTCACCATCCTTTTTATGTGTACTTTCATGTTCTCCTACCATTGGAAGCTTGCTTTATGGACATTAATTCCGATACCCTGTCTTATCATCTTTACAATCTTTTTTGGCAAAAAAATGAGCAAAGTGTACCATGTTTTATGGAAACGGTACGCGAATATCAGTACAATCCTGGCAAGTACAATCCCCGGGGTACGTGTTGTCAAGGCATTCGCACGAGAACGATATGAGATTAGTCGGTTTAGTGATTTAACCCATCAGGTGTTTACTGGAGAGATGAACGCAGCAAAACTTGGAACACTTTACCGTCCGATGATGGAATTTATTACCTATTCAGGGTCTATCATCATCTGGTTAGTTGGGGGATGGCAAATTTTTCAAGGTGATTTAACACTTGGTATCCTGTTCATGTTTCAATCATACATGATGCAATTCTTTAGACCCGTGTATACCCTCTGCCAAATGAATGAAAGGTTCATCCGAGCAGGCACTTCAGCAGAACGTGTGTTTGAAATTTTGGATACGCCACCAAGCGTTGCAGATAAAAGGGATGCCGTTGCACTCGCGAATATTAGAGGTGCCATCGAATTTAAGGATGTCTATTTCTCTTACGATAGCGAAAAGGATGCACTTAACGGTGTAAGTTTTCAAGTGCAACCCGGTGAAATGATAGGATTAGTCGGGCACAGCGGTGCTGGAAAAAGCACACTCATCAATCTCATTACCCGTTTTTATGACCCAAATGAAGGCACAATAGAAATTGATGGTCACAATAGCAAAGAGATTCGGCTTAAAGCACTACGACAACAGGTTGGCGTAGTATTACAAGATCCATTTCTGTTTGCAGGCACAATCGCTGAAAATATCGGCTACTCAAAACCTGGCGCATCTCGGCATGAGATTATCGCATCTGCGAAAGCCGCAAATGCTCACGATTTCATTATCAAATTCCCTGACGGTTACGACACAATGGTCGGTGAACGAGGCGCACGCGTTTCTGGTGGTGAACGGCAAAGGATCTCTATCGCACGCGCAATCTTGAAAAATCCGAGAATCCTGATTTTAGACGAAGCTACATCATCTGTTGATACTGAAACAGAATCCAAAATCCAAGAGGCGTTGGAACGGCTCGTGCAAGGAAGAACGGTGTTTGCAATCGCGCATAGGTTGTCAACCCTAAAATATGCCGATAGACTCATCGTGTTAAAAGAAGGTGAGGTTGACGAAATGGGAACACATGAGGAGCTAATTGCTAAAGATGGCACTTACGCAAGTCTGTGTCAAAAACAGACTGAACTATCCAAAATCCGCGCGTGGTAGCATTACAAATGGATTAGGGAGAGATACTAATGAATGAACCAATTAAGGTCGCTGATGAATTAGAATTCCTTGATGCAAACAAGGTTAGCATTGGTCGTAACGCTTTTGCGGAACTTGTTGTCCAACTTCCGGATGGGACGACCCACACAAAGGTTGAACCTGTGCGTAGTTTTCCAGTAAGTGAAACCACTCGATATATCGCCCTTTTAGACAACGAGGGAAACGAACTCGGTATCGTTGAGGATGTAAAAAAACTCACACCTAATTCACGCGATGTCCTCACGGAAGAGTTACAAAAACGATACTTTATGCCAAAAATCACCAAAATCAACTCACTTGATGGGCAATTTGGCGTTACGACGTGGAATGTTGAAACTACACAAGGCGATGTTGAGTTCGGAATCCGTACCCGATATGACATAGTTACCCTTGAAAGCGGACGCGTCCTCATTAAAGATGCTGATGGCAACCGATATGAAATTGAGAACTATAATAAGTTAGACCCGAAAAGTATTGCTCTACTTCAAACGCAAATGTAATGCTTTTTCCACTTACAATTGTGGGTGAATTATATAAATCTTGGATATCTTTGTTTTCAGCAAGACCTCTTCTGTAGGAGCGACCTCTTGGTCGCGACTTTTAAACCATAAAATATAGGTGGACATAGCAGGAGTTTAATTAGTGTCAGTAAGGAGAACATCTTTGGAAAATGTAAAAATAGAACGAATTGAGTGGGCACGTTTGACAGGTGAACGCCCCCGCAAAGCCGGATGTAACTCGCGGCTCGGTGAACATGGCTTACATGTGCGACCACCCATCGCTCGTATCACAACCTCTGACGGTGCCAGCGGTATCGGATTTTCGTCAATTTCACGTGAGAAAGCGGAGGCAATCGTAGGGTTTCAGCTAAGCGAGGCATTTGACGCGCAAGACGGTGTGACTGAAGAATATCAGTTCATGGAGTATCCGCTATGGGACCTCATTGGGCAGTTGGAGCAGAAGCCTGTCTATGCGATGTTATCCGGTGAAAATGGCGATTTTCAAGCACCGTGTTATGATACTTCTCTCTACATTGATGACCTACATCTTGAGGACAACGCTGAAGCTGCAGCGCTCATCGCTTCAGAGGCACTTGAGGGCAAAGCACGTGGACATAACGCGTTTAAAATTAAGGTTGGGCGTGGTGCTATGCACATGCCCCTTGAAAAAGGCACGCAACGCGATATTGATGTTATCTGTGCGGTGCGCGATGCCGTAGGCCCCGATGCCGCAATTCTAATTGACGCTAACAACGGCTACAATCTCAACATTACAAAACAGGTATTGGGTGGAGCAGCAGACGCAAACGTGTATTGGATGGAGGAAGCATTCCATGAGGACGCACGGGTTTATAGTCTACTGAAGGAATGGCTAAACGCCGAAGGAATACAGACTAAAATCGCTGATGGTGAAGGTGGGGCATCCCCTCATTTGGTTAATTGGGCAAAAGATGGACTTATTGACATCGTGCAATACGATATTTTCCATCCCGGTTTCTCGCGATGGCTTGAATTGGGACCTGAATTGGATACAGTCAACGTCGGCACAGCGCCACATCACTACGGCGGTTACTACGGCAATTTTGTTACGGGTCATCTTGCTGCAAAGATAGAAAAATTTGAATTTGTTGAATGGGACCATGCAACAACGCCAGGAATAGACGACTCCAGCTATTCTATTTCTAATGGATATGTGAATGTTCCTAATCTCCCTGGTTTTGGTTTAAGGATAGATGAAGAACCGTATCAAAAAGCAGTTGAAGAAAACGGATTTATTGTCAACGCTTAAATTTGAAAGGAACAAAACTATGCCTTTATTAACAGACGTAGATAAAGAATTTTTCAAAGAGAACGGTTATCTGGTTGTACGCGGCGCACTCAGTCAAACAGAGATTGATGCCGCATTAGATAAAGTTTGGGATTCGCTTGAAGAAGATAGGAACGACCCAGAATCTTGGATTCGTAAGGGATATCGAACTGCCCCTATTGGCGGTGAAGATGTCATCAAGGGAACAGTCTACGGTAACAACGTTTTCGCTATGGCTGAGGAAATGGTAGGTGAAGGCAAACTGCATCCCGATGGTGGTGCAGGACCGCATATCAATTTCCCTGATCCAGACAGAGAGTGGCGCGAACCTTTAGGACATCTTGACGGTTATCATACACCGAGCAACGGTGTTCCAAAAGGTGTCGTAGGTGCATTTACTCTCGGAGCAACCGTATACATTGACACAGTTGAAAAACAGGGTGGTGGATTTACCATTTGGCCAGGAAGCCACCGCATCTGGGCGGAATATTTTAGACATCACGACTTGGACAGCCTTCCCGGTGGTGTAGCTCCATTTGATTTGGGACCGAGTTATGAATTCACGGGTGAAGGTGGAGATGTCTGTTTCTGGCATCATCAGATGAGCCATACCGCAGGACCAAACTGCGGACGTAACGTCAGAATCGCTCTTATTGGCAGGTATCGCAGAAAAGACTTGGATGAGATCAAGCTTGATACCCCTGAAGATATGTGGAAATACTGGGATGGGCTTTCGTAGAGACACATAAACATTCTATTGACTTCATTATAGTAAATTGTGTAAATAAGTTTACATATATTTTGTAGGAGCGATCTCCGAATCGCGACGAAACCATTGGTAGTCGGGAATCAGAGTTCCCTCCCGTTGAATGCCAAAAGCGCATTCAGCGTTGATTCACAGATCAGATGTAAAGTTAATTGTAGAATCCACTATAATATTGTAAGGCGAGGTTTCTGTGCCTCGCTATTTTCATTTAAGGAAGAACGTCTTTAGTGACACAATTGATTTGATATCTACTATTTTTAAGCACATCTCAGACATTTCTATGCACACTTAAATGTGAGGGTCAATGACTCCGATTTAGGTCACATTATCAATTCCTTGACAATTAGTACTGCATCTGCTAATATACGAACAATATAAAACCCGAGTAAAACTTGTTGCTGCACCGTTTCCGACTTGATAAGGAGAACATCATGAAACTTACAGAACATCAAGTAAACTTCTTTAACACATTCGGTTACCTATCAATACCCAATATGTTTTCACCGAGCGAAGTTGAATGGATTATAGAGGAATTTGAAATTTCTATCCAAGAATTTGGTGGCGGTAAGGAACATAACGGCACACGCCGCACAATGTTCGGAGGTCCCATTGAACATCGCCCTCGACTCTGCACACTGCTTGACGATGAGCGTATCAAGGGACTAATAGGTGGTGTTATCGGAGAGGATTTCAACTATGCTGGCGGCGATGGAAACTATTATACAGGTGATACAGGTTGGCATCCTGATGGTAGCTGGGGGAGACTTTTCGCGTGTAAGGTTGCCTTCTACCTTGATCCTCTGACACGCGAGACTGGATGCTTACGAATAATACCCGGTAGTCAAAACCCCGCACATTTTGTACGCGCACAAAAGATTGATCCAAATCAATCGGAAGCGTTGTTCGGTATTCCACCGCGTGATTTCCCAACGAGCATCGCATTAGAAAGTAAACCTGGCGATGTAGTTATCTTCAATCACGATACCTACCACGCATCATTTGGCGGTGGAACCCGGCGGCGGATGTTCACGATGAATTGCACTCAACATTGCACAACAGAGCCTGATTTAGAAACGTTGCATCAATATCTAAGCGTCCATTCGGCTGGTGGATACAACATTGACACCGGCGCAGGCATGTTCTTTCCAACTATGGTTGACACTGCCAACGAGACACGACAGATTCATCTTCAGCAATGTAGTGACATTCATGACGAACTTTTTCCACAATACGCACGACAAACCTGACCACAAAATTGATTTCTGACTACCCTACGAAACCCAGTCCAAAAGATTGAAATTAGAAACCGAAATTTTCAAACCCTGCCTATATACTTTTCTCTTGCCATTTATTTACATATATGGTATTATTACAAAATGAATTCCAATCCCACCAAAGAAGACAATTCGTTGAACATGCAAAAAAAGTTAATTTGTATCCTCTTTATCTGTAGTTTGCTTCCAATTCTGGCAAGAGCAGAACCTCCAAAGATACGTACGCATCTACCTGCAAACTCTGTTGCCATGAGCGACGATGCTCTGGCGACTTTTTTCAACCCTGCCGGTCTCGGTACTCGCCGCGCTCTGAATCTATATTACTTACGGACATACCACAGCGATTTGCCGAGTGATGATGCCCTATTTATTTCGGTACCAAGTGGGGGATTCAGTGTGGAATTCGCAAACGCTTCGGAGAATATCAACTTTACGCGTTACAGTTTGTCTGCAGGACACCATTTCGGCAACGCACTATACTGGGGAACAAGTTATAGTTGGGTTAACTCAGATAATAGGTTTTATGACCGATATAATTCGCTCTCTATCGGGTTGATGTACCGTCGCCGTTATTTCTCGATCGGTGCAATAGGACGAGACCTGAATCGCCCAAAATTGTTCAATCAAAAGTTAGGACGAACTTATGATTTCGGTATCGCACTTCGACCAGGAACATGGCGTACTACTTTATCGGTAGATATGCAGAAGACACAAGACGTGAGTGGAATTGATCTGAGTTACGCTGTTGAAATCCGTCCAATTCGTGAACTTATGCTCCGCGGCGCATATAATAGTGATCATAGTTTTGATATACGTTTCGGTATTAACATTGGAAATATCGGCATCGGCACCGCAAACTGTTTTGATGAAAACAGAAAAACGAACACAGGTGTCGGTTACTTTCAGTTTTCATCAGCCTCAATCACCAAACCAATTCCCCGTAAACGCTTATTTCTTGACACAGGGATGCAGCACCTTGACACAATACTTCGAATCGCTAAATGGGACGAAGATGTCGCAGGTATTTTAATCCGAATTAACGGGAGTGGGTACGGAATGGGGCAGTTCCAAGAAATACGTGATGCAATCATGGAATTCAGGGAATCGGGTAGAGTCGTTATGTGCTATATCACCGATTGTTCCACTGGTGATTATATCGTAGCCTCGGCCTGTGATCAAATTTTGATACATCCAAGTGCCGGAGTACGTCTTATCGGTTTACGGTCAGAACGTTCCTTTTACAAAGGGGCATTAGACAAACTCGGCATCCGAGCACACCTTGAACATATTGGTGAATATAAATCTGCATCGGAAACTTTCGCTCGCAGTAATATGTCCGAACCACACAGCGAAAACCTTAATTCAATCCTTGATGATCTATACGACCAACTTACGACAGATATTGCAACTGCAAGAGGTTGGACTTCTGAATACGTTAAGCAACTGATTGATCAAGGTCCTTTTACTGCAAATCAAGCACGTAAATTAAAAATTGTAGATGAACTTATTTATACGGATGGTCTGGATCACAGAGCCAACAAACTCACAGAAAGCAAAGTTACCCTTGTAAACGTAAATGAATATCTAAATAGTGGATTATATCCGCACGACTGGACAGTACCAAAACCGAAAATTGCGATTATAAAAGCAGAAGGGATGATGTTAACGGGCGAGAGTTTCACGGACCCATTTACAGGAACGAAAGTGATGGGCGCTGAAACCATAGCGCGGACAATTAGATACACACGGCAAGACGAATCGATTAAAGCGGTCGTCTTGCGAATCGATAGTGGTGGTGGATTGGTCATCGCAGCGGATATTATATGGAATGAACTCATAAATCTCACCATTACAAAACCACTTATCGTTTCTATGGCAGATGTTGCCGCTTCTGGTGGATATTACATCGCTGCACCCGCTGATGTTATTGTTGCAGAACCAGGGACAATTACCGGTTCTATAGGTGTAATTGGTGGAAAGTATAGTTTCAAGGGATTATATGAAAAACTCGGTATCAAAAAGGAAATTATAAAACGCGGAGCACATGCCGACTTTTACAGCAATTATAGCGATTATCCGCAAGACGAACAGGAGATTGTGCAAAAACAGATCAACGAAATTTATGAAGATTTTACATCTAAAGTTGCAAGAGGAAGAACACAATTAACGAAAGCAGATGTAGATAAAGTCGCCCGTGGACGAGTATGGACAGGACGACAAGCAAAAGAAAAAGGCTTGGTTGACGAACTCGGTGGTCTCAGTAAAGCACTCTCAATCGCGAAAAAACGAGCAGGTTTAGACAATGAAATAGTAGAAATAGTCCGATTACCTAAACTGCCTTGGATTACTCAATTGTTGGGAAACATCCAACTCATATCCAGTAGGATGTTTCAGTTGTCGGATATCTATCAATCTTTTGGGCATGAACTGTTTGGGGAAACACCGAGCTTAAAATTACTCAATATTATCAAAAAGCATCGAATCTTTCTTATGATGCCTTATGAAATAAACGTTGGTTCATAGTTTAAATTTGATTTTAGATTACGTGTTGTGCTAAATAACGATTTGCAATATATTTTTTCACATTAGCCTATTTATTCTCCGTAGACTTCATAAGATGGTATGTTCTTTAGTCCCGTAGGGACGATATGTTTATAGAAAACGTCATATACACCCTCTATAGTCCCGTAGGGACGATATTTTATATTTTTTGTCCAATATGTGTAAAGAACAGAAACAAAGTGTTAACTAACACAAGTCGTTTAGATCGTAATTTTGCGAGTCAGGCACATTATAAAATTCAAGGAATTATACAATGACACAAGCCGATGAATTTACTATTGCCAGACAGAAAATGGTGCACAACCAAATTAAAAAACGTGATATTCAGAATCCTGAAATACTGGCTGCGATGGAAAAAATTCAGAGGCATTTTTTTGTAACACCCGAATTCCATAAATGGGCATATCACGATAGACCTCTCCCAATAGATAAGGGACAAACAATTTCGCAACCCTATATAGTTGCATTGATGACAGAATTATTGGAATTAAATCCTGTTTCCAGAGTACTTGAAATCGGCACAGGGTGTGGGTACCAAACCGCAGTATTGGCAGAACTCGCTAAAGATGTTTATTCAGTTGAAATTCTATCGGAACTTGCAAAAAGTGCAAAAGCAAGGCTAAAAGCACTTAATTATCGGAACATTCATCTTAAACAAGGAAACGGTTATTACGGTTGGATTGAGCATTCGCCGTATGATGGCATACTTGTAGCAGCCGCCCCTAAAAAGATACCACATCGACTTACACAACAAATCGCCGAAGGCGGACGAATGGTTATCCCTGTTGGTTCGGATATACAAGAACTTCTCGTAGTACAGAAGTGTAACGGTAAACTTGAAACCACAAGAATCACTGGCGTTAATTTTGTTCCAATGACAGGTAAACCGTAGGAGAAAAAATGACAAAATTTAAACTGAGTTGTTTTTACATACTGTTCATGACCCTATGCTTTACACAGCTGACTTTTGCTGCATTTAATAATATTGGCGTAGGTGCTCGTCCTCTGGGTCTCGGTGGAGCGTTCGTCGCGCTCGCTGATGATAGCAATGCTCCAAACTACAACGCTGCTGGATTAGCCTATATTGAGGAAATCCAAATTGGTGCTACTCATGCACAGCGATTTAACGGACTCATTACTTACAACACGATAGGAGGGATCATCCCGCTCGGAAGTGTGGGAACACTCGGTGCAAATATCGGTATCCTTACAGAAGATTCTGACATCTATCAGGAACAAACAATCCGCTTCTCTTATGGTAAAACCATTTTTAAGCAATTGGGAGTCGGTGCAAACCTAAAGTTGTTCGGCATTACTTATGACGAAGAAAACGAATTCGTGATTGAGAATCCATATTTTTCGCAAACCTCAAGTTCAGCATTATCTTTTGATGTTGGTTTAATAGCTAAACCGTTCAACAGTCTCAGTGTTGGAATATCTGTAGAAAATCTACTTCCTGCAGATATGAGCGTATCTGATGCCCATACAGATTCAGTCCCTCAGAATATCCGTGCTGGTCTTGTATATAGGCTTGAATCTATTGCTGAAATGAGTGCCCAAGGTGCTGTAATGAGCAACTTGTTGAAAGCAAGTTTAGGGACTATTGAGGTCACATCACGCAATGGTGAAATTTTCACGCGTGCAGGTGCAGAAATCTGGCTTAATAAAGCCATTGCAATTCGAGGCGGCTACGGAATGAAAACTGGCGGTAATTCAGTTACAACCCTAAATCTCGGTGGCAGTGCCAAGATACCAATTGGTAGTACAGCACTTCAACTTGATTACGGATTTCAGTTATTGACCGGAGACCTTCAAGATAACACTACACAACGATTTTCTGTAAATCTACTATTCTAACAAAGGTTATTGCCTCATGAAAAATCCATTTCTTATTTTGGTTTTAAGCATTAGTCTATTTTTTACTCACTATAGTTACGGTGCGGTCACATCACAGGGTGAAATTAACGTCGCTGGTCAAACGAAAGGTATTGTTCCTGCCAGTTCAACAGTGCCACTCATTGTCACGCTTCAAATTGATAGGTCATTGGCAGAAATCGGTGAAGAAATCAAGACTATTGAAATAATAATGCCCACAGGGTTTGTGCCCCAGGTATCCGATTTTGATAGTATCTTACGAGATAAAGAAACACTAAAAGCGAAAGCGATAATCTCTGGAAATGCGCTGCGTATAGAACTTGCGCAAACAATCGTGGATACTCAGAATTCAAGATATGACATTGCATTTGACTGTAGAACATCAAATAATTTCTTTGAAGCAGTGTTCAGAGTACTGCTGCGTAATAACGATGACGTTCCGATCGGTGAATTTATCAAGGAAGGACAAGCAGATGGAAAATTAAATAACGATGACTTCACATTACAAGTAATCCCAAATGTGCCGCCTGCCCCTGTTTCTGGCTTTACTGCCGAGTCTGACAAAACTGGTGAAAATGATGTAACACTCCGTTGGCAAAAATCAACTGATCCAGATGTTAACGGATACCTCATCTATAGGGATAAAGATTTCCAAATAAATGTAGAAAATCGAGCATCAACAACGTTTCGAGATGTAGATGTTCTCCCCGGAAATCATACGTATGAGATAACTGCTTACAAGACGCTCTTTTTACAATCAGAACGTTCGCCGATACAGACTGTAGAGGTATCAGAAGACACTGCCGCACCTGAACCGCCGAACATGCTCCGCGTCGTCACCTCAAGCGAAGGTATAGAAGTTTCATGGAAGCCAAGTGTTAGTCGTGACACAACAAGGTATCAAATTTTGTTTGGTTCTTCAGAAGTTGAAACTTTGGAACCTCTCCCCGATGGTGAAATATCTACTGATGATGCCGCACATGAATCTTTCGAATTTAAATTTGTTGATAGAAGACCCTTATCAGTGGGGAGTTTTATTTATGCTGTAGTCGCGATTGACGAGGCAAACAACGAATCCGTCCCAGCAAAAGAAAGATTTCGGATATTTGATAAACCTTATCCCAATCCGTTCACACCGCTTTCAGATGATTCTGATTTTAACACCTTAATTTTCCCAGCACGCGCAGTTGAAGATGTTGAGGGGGAATTTAGTGTGCTTCTCTTCAATCTAAACGGAGTACTTGTAAAAACCTTGACCGCACAACTTGGTGAAACGGAACTAAAATGGAACGGTAAAAATGAAAGCGGCGAAATCGTTGAAAGCGGCATTTATATTTATCAATTACAAGTTGGGAATAGTATTAAAACAGGAACAATCATTGTTGTGAAATAGTCCCGCATCAATATTATACCGATTTAGACTTGGTGTATACCGTAGGTCGGGTAGAGCGAAGCGAAACCCGACCTACGGCAATAATATAATACATTAACGCATATAAAAAATGTTTCAGAAATATTTAAAACCAAATAACCCTGAAAAAAGATTTAGAATATTGACTTAACATTAGATATACATGTATACTATTAATTAGACTCTTCTCAGAAGAAATATAATATTAAAGGAGTTATCATGAACAGATTAAAGTCATCTCGACACTTATCTAAAATCATAAGATTCTCAATCATTTGTACTTTAGCATTTACCTTACCAGCAGCAGGATGGGTTATATTACAGAAAAGCGATCCAGACATCCGCGATTATATGTCTATTACATTTACAGGAGCAAAAACCGGATGGGTTGTCGGTTCAGCAGCTTTTGAAGATTTTGAAAACCCCGGCTTTATTGGATACACAAAAAATGGTGGGGCAACTTGGGAAAAATCAGAAATTAAACTTAAGTCAGACCTACATGGAATCTATTTTTTAGATGCTAATCATGGTTGGGCAGTCGGTGCAGATGGAATAATTGTTAGCACTAATAACGGTAGAGACTGGGAACGTCAAGTATGTAAGGTGGACAAAGTCCTTGAATTGAACACGGCACTTAAAGCTGTCTATTTCATCAATAAAGACGTTGGGTACGCTGTAGGTCAGAACGATACTATTATTTCAACGAAAAATGGTGGAAGGCATTGGGAAACCTTACAAGGCGGAAAAGTTGGAAACGTAGGTGATGATGAGACAAGTATGTTCAATGCGATTCAATTTCTTGACGAAAATACTGGTTGGATTGCTGGTGTACGCGTTTTTCCTGAAACAAAGTCACAAAAAACTGTCATTCAGAAAACCACAGATGGAGCTATGACGTGGGAAATGCAAGAAACAGGAAAAGAGGATATTCTTGAAGATATATTTTTCCTTGATGCTTCAGTAGGTTGGGCAGTTGGTGAAAACGGAGTCATTCTCCACACAACCAACGGTGGAAAAAAATGGGAAGAACAGAAAAGCGGCACCACAGAGACTCTCCGAAGTGTCCAATTTGCAGATAAACATACTGGATGGGCAGTAGGAGGCGATTTCGGAGTAGGTATTATTCTCAGCACCAATAATGGTGGGAAAAAATGGGAAATTGAAGAAATGGCTGAAGAAATTCAAAAAATAAAAATGATGAATGTATTTGTACTTGATAAAGACACTGCTTGGTTAGTAGGGTCAACCGGTTTAATCTTAAAGTCAAAATAACCACCAAGTACACATGGCATATGTAACTGTTCAAAGATGTTTGTAACTATAGAATCAATTAGGGCAAACTCGCGAATATGAATTTGTTGTTAGATATAAAGGAGGGAAATTTTGGGAAGCCCTACATTCGCCAAGCGGATGAGTCGCTTGGGGACAGAATCTGCGTTTGAGGTATTAGCCAAAGCTAAAAGTTTAGAAGCACAAGGCAAAGATATAATTCATTTAGAAATAGGTCAACCAGATTTTTCGACGCCGATGAATGTTTGTGAAGCTGCATTCAAGGCAATGAAAGACGGACATACCGGTTATTGCCCATCAGCCGGGATACCCGAATTTCGAGAAGTCGTTGCCCAGCACATTTCTGAGACGCGCGGTGTGGAAATTCATCCAGATGAAGTAACCGTTACACCGGGTGCAAAACCGATTATCTTTTTCACAATTTTAGCATTAATTGATGAAGGCGATGAGGTAATCTATCCAGAACCTGGCTTCCCTGTCTACGAATCGGTCATTGATTTTATCGGTGGAAAAGCAGTCCCGCTTGCACTTCGGGAAGAGGTTGATTTTCGTTTCCGAATAGAAGATTTGGTTGATTCAATCACTGAACGCACAAAACTTTTGATACTAAATTCACCGCAGAACCCGACTGGTGGAATCCTCACAGCAGAAGACATTGCTGCAATAGCCGAACTCGCCCAAGAACATAACTTTTATATCCTAACTGACGAAGTTTATTCACGCCTCCTTTACGAGGGCACCCATCAGAGTATCCTGAGCCTCCCTGGAATGCAAGAAAGGACTATTCTGATTGAAGGACATTCAAAAACGTACGCTATGACCGGTTGGCGGCTTGGATATGGTGTTGCTCCACGCCCGATTGCAGATAAGATCACTCAGCTAACAATTAACTCAAATTCCTGCACGGCAACCTTCACACAAATTGCTGGAATAGAAGCGTTAACCGGACCTCAAACATTTGTCACCCAAATGGTTACGGAATTTCGAAAACGACGCGATGCAATTGTTGAGGGTTTAAATGCTATTGACGGGATTAGTTGTATCAAACCGCTCGGTTCGTTCTACGTTTTTCCGAATGTCACAAAACTTCCTCTTTCCTGTGAAACGCTTGCAGATTACTTGATGGATGAAGCAGGAGTTGCCCTACTACCGGGCACAGCTTTTGGTAAATATGGGGATGGGTATCTGCGACTTTCGTATGCGAATTCATTGGAAAACATTGAAAAGGCATTACACCGAATTGAAACTGCAATTGCAAAGTTATAGAGTTAAGTTGGGAAATTTTTAGTATGTCTCAAAAAATTAGCGCGCGTATCCCCGCAAGCACCACAAACCTGGGCCCTGGGTTTGATACGTTGGGTCTTGCTTTGCAACTTTACAGCACCGTAACATTAGAAATTACTGGGAACCGAACAGAAGTTGTAATCAGCGGGATAGATATTGATAAGATTCCAAGCACTCCTGAACATATCGCATTTCAAGCCGTAGAATCTGTTTTCCAACGGAGCGGCGTGCGACAGCCCAAGGGTTTAAAATTAAGCATTACTAACGGTATTCCTGCGATTCGCGGGTTAGGGGGAAGCGGAACAGCAATTCTTGGGGGATTACTGACAGCAAACGTACTGTGTGGTAATCCATTCTCTGATTCGGAACTACTCAATTTTGCAACAGACATAGAGGGACACCCCGATAATGTCGCTGCTTCTTTATATGGTGGCATGGTCATTTCGGTGCAAGAAGGCAAACACGTCCATACAATACGGCTAACATGTGATCCTACTCTTCATGTTGTACTCGCCATTCCAGAATTTACATTGTCAACACAGAAAGCGCGAGACATTCTACCCAAAACCGTTGATTTCACTGATGCTATCTATAATATTAGTAGAAGTTCCTTATTAGTTGCTTGCATTGCCACCGGAAAATTGGAGATGTTATCAGCAGCAATGAAGGATAAGTTACATCAACCTTATCGCAGTAGTCTAATTCCTGGATTTGATGACGTGGTAGAAGCTGCGATAGATGCAGGAGCTCTTAGTATCGCATTAAGTGGTGCGGGACCAACCATCGCAGCATACTGTTTGAATAACATGGATGAGATTGGAAATCGGATGCAGAATGTCTTTAAACAACATGATATTCCATGCAAAATCAAAATGCTTGGCACTGATCTGGAAGGTGCAAAAGTCTGGAAAAACGAAGGTAAAAATCTATAATTATACAACCTATGGTAATTTCTGTCAGAAGGTGAAACGTTAGGAAAAACAATGTCTAATTTTTATGCAGAAAGTGTCTCTTTTCTGCTAAACCAATTCAAAACCGACCTTGAATCCGGCTTGAGCCACGCTGATGTGGAAAGGCAAATGGAAATCCATGGAAAAAATGAGCCGAATTCCAAGATAGATACTTCACAAATTGGGTTGTTTTTTGAGCAAGTGCTTAATTGGAGATTGCTGCTTTTAGTACTTGCCGCAACAGTTTTCGTATTTACCCCTAATATTCCGAAAACTGGATTTATCGGCGGGATATTGATTCTGTCCTTCTTTTGGGCAACCATAGTCGTTATAAGTTTTGGACGTAAACACAAGCAGCGGAAAGCACAATTCAACATTACCGTTACAGTAATGCGTCAAGGCACACAAGAAAAATGCTCGCCTTCCGATATTGTCCCGGGTGACTTGCTTCTCCTTAGACCCGGTGATTACATCCCTGCGGATGCTCGTATAGTACAATCAGACGGGTTAAAAGTTAACGAATCTGCTCTATTCGGGAGTAGCGGCTCCGCTGCAAAAACCTTCAAGGAGATAACTGAATCGGGACTCCCACCAGAAAAACAGACAAACATGGTTTTCGGTGGGACGTACGTTGATGCCGGAACAGGCAATGCGGTTGTCGTTAGAACAGGCAATGAATTAGAAATGCACCAGAACCGTGGAAACACGCGCGCACTACCAAATGAGATGACGGTCGCAGAAAATCAAATAAAATTTTTCAATGATATTCTAAAAGTATCAGGTTTGGTTTTAGGCGGCATTGCAGTCGCTATTCTCTGGTGGCAAAAATCACCACAGAGTGACCCAAATTGGATAGAGTTTGTTCAATTCGGTCTAATTTTTGCAATTGCCGCAACGCCGCATGACTTAGTATTATTGCTACACTCCATTCTTGACCAGAGAGTCTCTGCTGTGCTAAAAAAAGGAATAGCACTCCGGGAAAGACATTTCCTTGAGAAATTGAATCGTCTTACAGCCTTTTGTTCTGATGAAAAGGGCATCGCGAGCACAAAATCTCTTACTATTTCCAGTATTTTTGTTGACCAAAAAATGGTGAACCGTTCAGAATGGGAAAATTGGTTAAATTCCCTGAAATCCCAATCATCCGAAGAAAAGAGTAAACGAATCAACAATATTCCACCAAGATTCCAAATTCCACAAGGTGCACCTGGTCTTGTGTTGACTGCGGGTTTAGGTACTTCTGGCGAGCAATATTACGATCGAACAGGTATTGATCATGCACATCAACTCGTTATTCAAGATACAATGGAACAACTCGGGTATAAATTGGCTGATCTTAAAGCTAATATGCATCTTGTTTCAGAATACCCATGGACACCAAACTTTGGATATGAACTTCACGTGTTTGAATCAGGTGAAAACGAGTACCTAAATATTATTTTTGGCGATGCACGGAACGTGCTTGAGGCATGTAATTCGATACTTGTAAACGGGGAAGTAAGTGAATTTCACTATGAACAGTACGAGATGTGCAATGAAATTCTTAATTATATGCAAAACCCGCGGGATACGGTCTATGGTGTAGCATCCCTAAATTCCGAGGTGCCGCTAACCCCACCAGAAGTTCAGGAAATATCAACCTTTTTAGGATTCATAAGTTTTTCTGTAACTGATAACGACGAAACTAAAGAAGTGATAAAATCATTCATGGACACTGGCATAAAGGTCATTCTAATGAGTGAAAGCGATGAACAAGCAACAACCGATTTAGCCAGGGAGTTAGGACTCGTCCATACCCGCAACGCTGTCGGAACAAGAGAAGAACTAAGACACCTATCTACACAAGAGTTTGACAAAGAGATTTTAAATTGGAATGCTTATTCACAACCAACACAAGAACAACGCCGGAATATTGTTCTCAGTTTGAAACGCCATAATCATTCTGTAGGTTTTTTAGGTCAAAATGCTAACGATCAAAGAGCCATGATTACTGCAGACCTTGCATTTGCAGATGCGAGGTACGCCTCACATTTCGCCCAAGACCACGCTGACTGCCTGATAATTGAGAAAGGTTTTAAGGCAGTCAAAGACTGTCTGCTCTATGCGCGAGAAGCATATCACAACCTTTCTGGCACACTTCGGTGGTGTCTTTCATGCACACTGGCACAATTTTTCACTGTTATTTTCGGATTAATTCTACATACAGGTTTTACATTTGAGCTGCCGCTAACACTAACACAAGTGGTCTGGGTCCAATTTTTGACAACTTTGCTTCCTGCAATTGGATTAGGTTATGAAAAAATATCCGTCAATGAAAAACAGTATCACCCTGGTAGAGCATCCATGATGTTTCCAAAAACTGCTGTACTTGATATTGTTTGCCGAAGTCTTGTTATCAGTCTAATGACAATAACTCATTTTTTGGTGGTAACATCTTCTGGAACTGAATCTAATATTGAAGCGGCACAGACAGCAGCTTGCACTACTTTGATTTTTGCACAGGTGGCGGTTTATTTCCAATGTACGCGATATCCATGGGAATCTCTCTTTAAAAGAATGTTCACCAACGTCCGTTTATTTATTATTTTTATTATTGTTATCGGAATTCACGTATCAGCCATGTACATTAGACCTATGCAGGACGTATTGAAAATCGTCCCGCTTCAGCAGGAATGGATAATAACATCTTTATGTAGTCTGATTTTGCTATTGCTACCATTAAATTTGGCGATAAATCCACGTAAAGATAGAACCTAAACCCAAAATCCGTAGGTTGGAATACCGCCAACAATACCTATAATTGTCCAGACACTTCCTACCGTAAACTCCCCAAGGATAAGTCCTAAAAAGAAAGGTGCTACTTTTCTATACCTCACGGGTCCACCATATTTGAGAATAATTACTTTAATTACCCAACTCATAAAAAGACAACCCCATGTAACATGCATGCCCCAACTGGTAGAAATAGCAAAACCAGCAGGATGAAACGGCCACCACACAAAACGCATTCGAAACAGCATTAGCACAGTTGTCAGTAGAAAACCAATACCTGTAAACAGACTTTCTGGGATAAGCGTATCAGTAGGAGATTGCAGCCAACCCGTTAGACGGCGGTAGGGTTCGATACCAAATGCACTCAAGGACGGCCAATATGCCCGAACTTCCATTCCTAATTGATAGCCTCGGTCAATTAAAGCCCAAAAACCTGCTAACGACCCTAACACAGCGGCTAACATAAAAGCAAAGATAATCCGTTTCATTGTCATATTAGTTCGTTCTATAATTTTAAACCCTTCTAACTGATGTGGCATCGGGTGGCTTCGATATGCACGATTGATGAACCAAAACATTGAAAACATGATGAGATTATCTCTGCCCAACCTGCGTGTACCGACCACCCGCGTTAAAATTTGGTCGGGACCAGAATAGTGCAAATCATGCACGGGCGTTCCCAACTCAGCACGCATACGCGTGATTGCAATAGATATCATATAATAGATAGCGAAAAACGCGAGCATGATGCCTATGTTGGCACCGCCATAGTAGCAAAAAATCACTAAGAAAACCATTACAGCAATGAGTCCAAGAACGGCAGCTCTATAAGAAATTGCTTCAATTTCATCTTCTTGTGATTTCTTTGGACTAAAGAGTGCTCGTCCTACCCGAAGTAGGTGTCTGCGACTTGCCCATATAGCTAAAACGCACAACGCAAGATACCCGCCAGATGCTTGCTCGTTGGTATAGGGAAAACGAGGTAGGTTACGAAATCCGAATGCTGCTCCCGCAACACGCATTAACCGCCAATACCAAAAGAAAAACCAACAGGAAAAAGAGAGGTCAAGTGGAATGAAGAAACCAAGTCCAATTGCAAATGGATAGAGCGAAAAAGGAATACTACCCATTGCGTTCCAGGGACTCTCCGTAAAAACCTGATAACTCTTAATACGGGTACGCAACTCCGGTAAAAAGGGGTATAGGAAACTTATACCGTTCCATAACGCTAAGCCACCAGCAACACAAAAACCGAGCCACATGAGCTTATTCTGGAAAAGACGGTTATGGGGGGTTTCTGTAAGTTGAAGAGGAAGGGGGATAATAGGATAACTTAGTTTTTCATACTCAATCCACTGTTTTCGGATTATAATATTAATGCAAAGCATGCCGAAAATCAGCACACTAATGAACACTGTCCACCATAACACAGGTGTGGCCCAACCAAGCAAGGTTTCAAATGTATAGAGTGGTAGATCACCTTCATAATAACCTTGCAGCAAGTTATTATTACTGACGGTGAGCCATTCAGGGAGAAAGGGTAAAAACAGTTGTTGCCATTCATTTTCAGGTGTAGCAAAACGGAATGCATGCCCAAGCATCGGCACCAAAATTTCAAGCATATCGTGCCCAGTAATGCCTGATGCGATGGAAAGCATCAGATAAACAACGACCAACTCACTTTGAACCAACGCAATTCGTGGCAGAAAACGCTGCAGCAATTGATTGACACCGATAACTACAAACAGGCTGAAAATAACATTGAAAAAAAGTGAAATCGTAACTGGGTGTCCAGAATAACGGATAACCTCCATTTCAATAACCCAGTAGCAATTTATTGGAATTAGAATAACAGCAATTAGGATGGATTTGAGCGTAACCCCGTGGGCAGGAATGTTCAAGGACATCGAGAGTGGGGCTTTTTGAATTTCCATTTAGTCTTGAATCAATTCACGGGTATTATTCTTATGTAGTCTACCGCAACGCGCTTGGGTTGTCAACTGCTATTTTACCGATGCGATAGAACGGGTAAAACCCGTAACTGTCAACTTAGAGATTCCTCTTGTAGAAGAGGTTTTCAACCCCGATATAGTCTTGTAGGTCGGGTAGAGCTTGCGAAACCTATAAATCAACGCTATGAATGCCATTTAGGCATTCAGCGGGCATCAATTTAAAGATTTTAATTCTACTTTTTGGATATGTATAGCCTCGTAGAGGCGGTATGTTTATAGCAAACGGCGTCAGTCCTTCTTGAGCTCCGTAGGAGCGGTATGTGTATCCAATTGCGTCTCTATAACATATCGTTCCTACGGAACTCTATATTTCCAATCGGGCTTACAAGCCCTCCTACAAGAAAGATTAGACGCTAAATTGACGCCTATAGGTAGAGCGCAGCGAAACCCGACATGATCGCACTGTCATACTAAGATTGTCGGGTTTCACTTCGCTCTACCCGACCTACAGATGGTTATATTGAAATGTGAAAAATATAACAGAAAAACCGAAAACTAAATAACCTTGCTAAACAACGGAGCCATACAATTCTCCAATGATTTCTGCCTTTACTGAAACTCCAAAACCTACCATCCTCAGAGATGCGGAAAACAAATACGCATTCAAACGAAATTCAAAAAACGCGTCTACCCCAATTTTTTCAGCAAACTTATTGTCCATATATTGGATATCTATTGTTCCAACTACCACAAAAACTGCTGACCATCACCAATAACCAAGTATAATATCAGTATGAAAAACACAATCACGCCCCAAACGCAAATACAACCAGTATACAAATCTAAAGTAAAACATAAACGAGAGAATGTTGCGCAAATTTATACCATTTTAGCCATAATATTGAAAATATCCAGAAAGTTGAAAAAGTCATAAATTGCAAAAAAGTGCAACTACGATAAAACCATTCTAAACCCAATCAGATACTGAGTTTAGGGCGATTTTCAAAAAGTTACCATGGTAACAAAAAAGTTACCAAATGGCAACTTTTGAGTAGCCGTGATTTCCGAATTTCGGTAGTAGCATCGACGAATTGCTACTTCAAACTCAAACGGATAATATTGACAATTGAACGACGCTGCTGTAAACAATCATTTCAGTTTCTATTTTTCTTAACATGGTTTTCATGGTATAATTGAGAAACATCATAATTAGCATTGCATCTTCACTGACCTATTATAGTGAAATACAAAAATATATGCACACTTTTGGTCTGTAGGACTTAAACCGA
>JAPPCZ010000085.1 GCA_028824685.1 Candidatus Poribacteria bacterium | reverse complement strand
GTTCGGTTTTGCGGTGTACTCACCCAAATGCGATCTGCATTCCTAACCGAACCGGATTTACGCCGAAACCTTGAAGATTTCAAAAACCTCTTCAGTCCTGTAGGGACGTTATGTTTATAGAAAAGCATTTGAAAGAAGACTTCCAACCCTGTAAGGGTGGCATGTTTATATTATCTATGCTAAAATCCTGCAAAAATCGCTAAATTGACACCTATGGTTGTCAGTCCTCGGTACTCAGACCCGTACGTTTCCTTTTTTGCAGGCGGGATTTGTAACCCCTGGTTTAATTCGCGTGATCTTAGCACTGTGAAACTTGGTTGATCTATATCACAAAACACGATAAACTTACTTCACAACAAGGGAAAGAGAATATAAATGGCGAAAAAAGAATCTCGTCGTGTTAAAACGCTGCGCAGCTTCATGGAGTGGGCAGAACAATTTGAACCTGGACTATATTTGTTTCGGGGGGTTTCAAATGCGGAGTACAAAATACAAGCCTCCGCCTATCGCCGTCTGATAGATGAAAGAGATCAAACCCCGGCGAATCTCCTTGAAATCAACAAGCGAATGATTGATGATGCTCGTCTCCAAGGACATGGACAAAAGAACGGGGATCGACTCTTCGATTTGGAGTTACTTGCTGAATTGCAGCACTACGGTGCAGCTACTTGCTTGATAGACTTTACGTACAGTGCCCAAGTCGCACTCTGGATGGCTTGTGGGCAAGACTCTAAGGATGCAGCAGCTGGTAAAGTCTTTAACGGTAAAGTATTTGCTGTCGATATTAGTGATCCTAACCGCTTCCAAAAGGTTACATCACAATCAGTAGAAAAAGATATTGATTGTTTTTTTACTTCGGACAAACGGAAAGGATATTCGTTGTATCAATGGCAACCTAAGCAGCAGAACAATCGTATTATCGCGCAGCAATCCGTTTTTCTTTTTGGCGGTGCCCAAATTGAATCCGAAGCGGAATGCACAATCCTAAAAAACAGTAAGGAATCCATCCTAACCTCTCTGGAAAAATCAGGAGGTATTTCAGAAGCAAGGATGTTTCCTGATTTTGATGGTTTTGCGCGCTTACGTGCTCATAATCGACCATATATTGAACACGATGCTCTTGGCTATCTACAACGCGGGATTGAAGCACACAAAGAACGCAAATTAGATGAGGCTATTAAGCACTATACAAAATCCATACAATTGGAACCTGATAATTTCATACTCGGTAGGGCTTATAACAACCGGGGCAACGCTTACGATGGAAAAAGAAAGCAGGATTTGGCGTTTGAAGACTATAGCATGGCGATTAAAATCAATCCAGATGATCCTGATGCTTATTTGTATCGAGGTTTTATTTATGAGTCAAAACGCTACTATGAGAAGGCTGTTAAAGATTATGACAAGGCAATTGAATTGGAACCCGATCGTGTTGACGCTTACATCTACCGTGCAGGTGTTGCCAACCGCGATTCAAAGTTAGTCATCAAAGACTATAACAAAGCAATTGAACTGAATCCACATCACAGTTTCGCTCATATCAACCGCGCCCAGATTTATAGAGTAGAGGGCGAGATTGACCTAGCTATTAAAGACTATAGCACAGTAATAGAAGTGAATCCAAATTATACTCTTGCTTATGTTGGCCGTGCTGAGACTTATATGGAAAAGAATGAGATCAACTTGGCTATCGCTGATTATAGTAGAGTGATAGAATTGATGCCAGATGATGCGCAAGGCAATTACTATTTTCTTTGCGGCATAGCTCGGTTGCATGTAAAAGACTGGGAAGGAGCCAAGGAAGACTTTATTGCTAGCGAAAATGGAGGATCAGATATCATCGCCTTATTCTCTGAAAAGTACAGAAGTATTACTGATTTTGAAAAAGAATTTGGGGTTACATTGCCTAAAGATATTTCCGTGATGCTGACACGAGAGAAAAATAATCAGAACTAAAAATTGACTTTAGCCGCGTTTTGTGGTATCTGTACGCACAAATTATAAAAGGTAATTAATTGTGTTGTATTCAGCAAGTATGTTAACCTAAAAGGACCCTTCATTGTGCCTGCTAAAGATTACACCAAATGGCATTTGCCCAAAGGTGCCAAACTTCGCCTTGGAAAAGGCTATATCAATGAGATCGCATATTCTCCGGACAGTAGTCGGCTGGCTGTAGCAAGTTCCATCGGAATTTGGATCTACAATGCGGAGACTGGCGAAGAACTTGATTTGTTCACTGGACATACTGGACCCGTTGAGAGGTTTTTGTGGGATTACGATAACAACGTCAGCAATTTTGTATATAGTCCTGATGGGAGCACAATCGCCATAAAGCCCGACCATGAAATATGTTTGTCGGATGCCGTCACCGGAGAACGCAAAGGCACCATTACCGGGGAAAGTCCTGGTCTATTTGTATATAGTCCTGATGGGAGCACAATCGCCACAGTAAACTCTAAAGAGGTGTGTTTGTGGGATACCATCACCGGAGAACGCAAAGGTACGCTCACAGGTGTCGGAGATTTTGAGAGTTTTGTGGTCAAAGGGTTTGATGATTTTTCAT
>JAPPCZ010000065.1 GCA_028824685.1 Candidatus Poribacteria bacterium | reverse complement strand
CGGCACCTTGCCATGTTTTATAATTTCGGTGGCAACGGATTTCACTGTTTCAATTGGTACTGCAAAAGTAATGTTCTGACTATTCCACATCTGCATCGGCAGCTGCAGCTGAAGTGGGTTCCAATCGTTAGGTTCAGTAAGTACAGCAAGGATCATTCCTACGACCTCTCCCGATGTGTTTACAATTGCTCCACCACTATTCCCCGGAGAAATAGGTGCGTTGATTTTAATGAGTTCAGCGCACGGGTGAGCAGGTAAGGTTTCCCGACCACTTACAATACCGAATGAAACGATTGGATGTTCGCCCTGCGAACTCCCAATTGCGAAAACCCATGAACCCATGTCAATTTTATCGGAATCTCCTTTTTTTATTTGCTTATGCAATTTGTTATCCACCTTAAGTATAACAAGATCGGTCAGATCGTCCATCCCGATGATTTTTGCTGGAACTTTTTTGTTATTATTGAAGACAACTTCAATCTTGCTGGGGGCCATATCAAAAGTGGTTGTAGCAATGTGTCCTTCCTTATCAAGAATAATGCCGGAACTGATGTTTTCGCGGGGGATTATTTTAATTATGTCTGGAGGCGATTGTCCGGACGTATGGGGGATTATTTTAATTATATCTGGAGGTGATTGTGCGGATGTATTTTGTGATGCAATGACTTTGACAACCGCTGGACGGGCAGTGTTGACAACTTTTTTGAATTCTTTTTCAAGCAATTGTAACACATTTTCCTGCCCAAAACTTGGTGTCATGGCGCAGATGAGAAAAATAAACGTACTTATACCAAGTAGTTTGTATAGCATAGAAAATTTCATGTTTTTATATTGACTCTGTTTTGAATTTTTGAGAATCATTTATTTTTCCTCATCAAAGTAGTGGTCTGCTTGTAGATATTCATACAAAAGAGCTATAATCCGCCCCCAGTAGAAACAGTGGAGTAACTTACGCGCTTTAAGGTATAGTGTTGTTGCATCGGTTGACCGGAAATTGTATTTGACAAATTAGATGATCCAGAAGCGCGCGGTAGAAATTGATTGTTGAGAGATGGTGAGCCAGAAGAAAGTCCAGAACGTGATGTACTAATCTGCTCATTTGATGGATTAATTTCACCGTTAAACCAATCGTTATGGTATAGGAATGTGGTTGTCCCAGTAATCAAAAGTAATACCATCACGCCGCTGAGAGCCCATTTGGGCATGTTAAAAATATATAACAACCGCTGCCAGAAGGAAAGTGTTCCCCGCTGTTCTTCAGCAAGGCGTTGCTTTAATGTTGATGTAAAATAAGGTGAAGGTTCAATCTGCGGCAATTGCTGTGATGCTTTAACAGATTCGCTGAATCGGGCGTACTCACGTTGACACGTTGGGCATTCCGCAATATGTGACTCAAAACGTTGTAATGATTGATAATCAAGCGCATCTTCTAAATGTGCAGAAAAGTTTTCTTCAGCTTGTAAACAGTTCATAATAACTCCATAAATGGTTTTAGCTTGTCTTTAAGCATTATTCTCGCTCTGTTAATACGCGATTTTGTCGTTCCACTTCGTAGTTCAAGTATTTTACCGATTTCGTCATAACTTAATCCTTGGATATCCCGCAAGATAAGTGGAAATCGATACTGTTCTGGCAATTCTGCGATCGCTTTTTGGATAGCGTTGCGAAGTTCTTTACGTTCCACTGCAACTTCTGGTTGGAAAGCCGCATCTGCAGGTGCAGTAGCAATGATGTCAACCTGTTCATCATTTGCGCCAGAAGCACTGTCGTTTATGGCGATATTATCAACTCGAAAACGATCTCGGCGTCCTCGATTGCGGATTTCATTTATACACAACCTTTTGGCAATTAAATACATCCAAGTTTTAAACTGAGCACGACCGGGTTTATAACGATCTGCAGCTTTATACATGCGGATAAACGTCTCCTGTGCCAAGTCTTCAGCGTTATCTTTATCACCCGTAAATCTGGCGATAAAATTTATCAACGACTGTTGATGTCGGCGGGCTAAGAGGTTAAACGCGTCCTCATCGCCTTTTTGAAAGCGCTGCATTAACTCATCATCTAATTCAAGCATCAGGTGCCTCCGGAGGTGCTTACATGTCTAATACACACCGAAGAATAGATTTGGTTGCAAATTTTGTTTCCAAAAAATGTCAGAATTGAGTTTCTGTCCTACAACTTGACCCGAATAAGGTTTTCGTGTATGATTATCTCATCTTTACCAGAAATGAAATTGAACTATTGCAGTTTTAAACAAAGTCGTACCATCTACTGCACAAAGCGATATAAAATTTTACCATATCATTTTATGTGTGTCAAATTCAAGCCATAACGGCCAGGGTTATTTAATTTTCGGTTTTTCTGTGTATTTTATCACATACATTAATATTTATAGTCGCATTGTAGGTCGGGTAGAGCGAAGCGAAACCCGACAATCTCAGTGTGACAGTGTGATCATGTCTCAGAGGCATTCAATTCTCCAATAATTTCACATTTTATCATAAGTCTTTTCTTGTAGGAGCGATCTCCGAATCGCTACGAAAACATTGGTGTCGGGATTCGGAGTTCCCTCCTACAATATAACTAATTGGGAGAAACTCGACAATTGAATCCCTCTGCATAACGGTTTTGTTTCCAAAGGAGGATTATATGTTTGATCAAGTTTTACAAGAGGTTGAGGCGCAGTGTAGAGAAGAAAGAATTCCGATGTTAGGACCGGAAAAGGCAAAATTTCTCGCTGACTGGGTAGAGAAAGCGAAGCCAACACTGATTGTCGAATGCGGGACTGCTATCGGTTATTCCGGTCTATGGATGTTACGTGAGTTGAAGACTTCAGGTGCTGGACGTTTAATCACGATTGAGATAGATGCTAATCGAGCAAATCAAGCGCGCGCAAATTTTGAACGGGCGGGTTTGTCTGACCTCGTTGATTCACGTATCGGTGATGCACAAGAAGTTCTCAAAAGCATTCAAGAACCAGTGGATTTTCTGCTGCTTGACAACAATTTTGACAACTATTTCCCATGTTTTCAAGCGATTGAACCACAATTGACCGATCCAGCGACTGTATTGGCGGACAACGTCGGGATCGGTGCAGATTCTATGGCGGATTACCTTGAACACGTCCGAGAACACTATGAAAGTGAAACACATTGGTTTGAAATTAATCTACCGTGGGTGAAAAAAGACGCTATTGAGGTAAGCATTTATCGCCGTTAATCTGTTGTGTAAGGAGGTCTTATGACATATAATTTTACAAGCGTTGCACGGTTACCAGCCCCAGATGATAATGTTGCTATTGCTACTCAGAGATTAGATGAGGGAACACAGATTCTGCATAATGGAGAAAAATTTAATTTGTCGCACTCTGTGTTAGAAGGACATCGCTTTGCCATCTGGTCAATTGCGGAGGGTGATCCGCTGTTGTCATGGGGGTTGCCTTTCGGTTATGCTTCACGTCCCATTTCTGCTGGCGACTATGTTTGTAATCAGAAAATGATCGATTCGTTGTCAATTAGAAATCTAAATTTTGAGTTGCCGGTTACGCCTAACTTTTCTGATGTGATAGTGCCTTATGCATTAGATGAAGCCGAGTTCAAACCGGGGAAACAGCTGGAAAGGTATTCAGAAAAACGTAATTTTCTTGGCTATCAGCGTCCGGGAAACCGCGGCGTTGGAACACGGAACTACATCGTAGTAATGGGAACAACATCACGCACTTCTGCCTTTGCCAAAAGACTTGCGGATAAGTGTTCGGACATGGCACAAAATTATTCCAACATAGACGGTATCGTTTCGGTGACGCACACTGAAGGTGGTGAGGAAAAAACACCAAATAACATAGACATCTTGCTGCGGACGCTTGCAGGCTTCACGGTGCATCCCAATATCGGCGCGATTCTGCTTGTTGACTACGGCACTGAGGCAGTCACTAATGAGATGCTCAAAGAATATATGCAGCGTGAAGGCTATGAACTGGATAACGTTATACATAATTTTTTTCAGATTGAAGGTAGTTTTGATACGAACATAGTTAGAGGGTCTGAAGTTATTGATGGATGGTTAGATACAGTTAATAGTGTCTCACGGACAGGGCAGTCCTTAGAAAATCTTAAGATAGCGTTGCAATGTGGTGGTTCAGATGCTTTTTCAGGTGTGTCCGGTAATCCGTTAGCTGCTTATGTTGCGAAGGAGGTCATCCGTTATGGGGGATGTGCTAATCTTGCTGAAACGGATGAACTCATTGGGGCAGAGGCATATCTGCTTCAAAACGTCCGCGATCTACCGACAGCACAAAAGTTTCTCAATACCATAGAGATATTCAAGGAACGCGTTGGGTGGCATGGACACTCAGCAGAAGGGAACCCGTCGGGCGGAAATAATTATCGAGGACTGTATAACATCGCTATAAAATCAATTGGTGCAGCAATGAAGCGGAATCCTGATGTTTGCCTTGATTATGTCATCAATTATAGTGAGTTGATGAAAAACCCGGGATATTATTTTATGGATAGTCCTGGCAACGATTTGGAGAGCATTGCTGGTCAGGTAGCATCTGGATCAAACATGATTTTCTTTGTTACGGGCAACGGATCAATCACCAATTTTCCCTTTGTGCCAACGATTAAGATTGTTACGACAACTGGTCGGTATGAGATGCTTGAAAAGGATATGGATGTAAACGCAGGGGCTTATCTTGATGGCACACCGATGGAGCAGCTTGGTGAAGATATGCTTGACCTGACGGTGAACGTTGCATCCGGTGAACGTTCTGTAGGTGAAAAAGCAGGGCACTCCCAAGTTTCACTGTGGCGTGATTGGAAACAGACAGGTCCTACGGATTTAACACTTATGCTTGAAGCGTCTGAGATTAAGTCTGGTCAACCGTTACCGATTCCCTCAAGGGAAACAGTGAGTGTTCCTACTGATGCATACACATTTCGTGCTTTCCAAACAGCAGATGGGCACCGCAGCGAGCAACTTGCGCTAATTTTACCAACAAGTCTCTGTTCAGGACAAATTGCCCAGATGATTGCACACCAATGTAACGAACAAAATATCGGGAAAGCGCAAGGAATATCGCGTTTTGTAGCACTTGCACATACAGAGGGATGTGGTGTTTCAAGTGGACGCTCCGAAGAAATTTACACTCGCACCATGATCGGACATCTCACACATCCATCAGTGGCAGTTGGTTTACTTCTGGAGCACGGTTGTGAAAAAACGCACAATGACCATGTTCGGCATGAAATTCAGCAATTGGGTATATCGCCTGAAAGCTACGGATGGGCAAGTGTGCAATTAGATGGTGGAATTGATGCCGTTATTAAAAAGGTACAAAGTTGGTTTACAGATGAACTTGCTGATAAACCATCTATTCCAATTGTTGATGCTGGATTGGAGCACCTTTGCATAGCAGTCACCTCATTAGGTGAGACGACTGAACCTGTTTCACAGGTACTTATGCAGATGGCAAGCGCAATTGTCACCGCAGGCGGAACGGTTGTTGTTCCTGCCAATGCTACATTCTTGACGGAATCCTTTTCCTCGCCAACATTGGCTTATGGACAGAAAATAGAAAAAAGGGGATTGCATATCATGGAGACTCCCACTGATCAGGCGACAGAGACGTTGACAGGTTTAGGTGCGACAGGTGTAGAGGTAGCATTTGCGCATATTGTTGGCGCACCTTTGCAATCACATGTAATGGTACCGTTAATTCAGGTATCTACTGATGCTAACACGCAATCGGCTTATGGTATAGATTTGGATTCGACGTCTGTTAATGTTGATGAAATGTTGGCGTTGATTGTAGAGGTGGCTTCGCGTCAATACATACCCAAGTTGCACGGTAAGGGGAATATAGATTTTCAGCTAACGCGGGGTTTGTTAGGGGTTTCAATGTAAAAGGATACTTACATATTTAGTTTCAAATTCGGCAACTTTTTGCGAAGTCTATGGACAGGTGTCAAATCTTGAATTGGATTTCCCTTAATCCCTAAATCCTTCAAACTCGTGAGATTTTCAACAACACTTACGCTTTTGATTTGATTGAAAGAGATCAACAGGCTACTAAGATGCGTCAAGTTTTTGAGGGGTGTAATATCGTTTATCTGATTTGATACAAGCCATAAATCGGTAAGTTGCGTTAAGTTTTTAAGAGGCGTAATGTCGTATATTTGATTTGATACGAGCCGTAAGCCAGTAAGTTGTGTCAAGTTCTCAAGAGGCGTAATATCTCTAATTTTCGCATACGAGAGTGACAATTTTTTAAGTTGTGTCAATTCGTTAAGTGGTGTAATATCGCTAATCTGGCTCTTTGAAATTGATAGGTTGGTCAGATGTTTTAAGTTCTTTAACGGTGATATATCGCTAATTTGACAATTTGAGATAGAAAGTTCCGTAAGTTGTGTCATTCCTTTTAGCGGTGTAATATCGTCGATTTGGTCTCCACTTATTTCCAATTTTGTGAGTTTCGTTATCCCCGCAAGCGGCGCAAGGTCTGCAATCTGGTTCATGCGGAGATTTAAAACTGTCAGCTGCACCAGATCCATTAGCGGTGTAATATCCGAAATTTGATTCCTATCAAGTTGTAAACTCACTAAATTTTTTGCTTTTTCAAGACCTGTTAAATCCGTTATACCTGCATTTGGGGCAGACAGCCTTTTTAATTCATCCAAATTCTTTTGAAAAATAGGTTCGCTTGGTGCTAAACCCAATGCCACTCGGACCGCGCCTGCTAAGTTCTGATCGGATATTTCTACCGGTTGTGGTGATGAACAACTCAGCAAAAGAATGAGGATTGGGAATAATAGGTAAAAGTGTTTCATTAGAAGAGTTTTCTTCATTGAGATAGGATATACTTGTGTTATAGCAATTTGTTGTGATTAGACAATTGATTTACGTCTCTTGGATTTTCTCTAAGAAAATAGGTGGATCTACAATTTCAACTCCAAATTCAAACAAAGCCTGTTTGAGTTCGGCATCATCTATAAGGTCATTGTCATAAGAAACTAAAAAATGAGCTCTCCCTAAGATTACACACTCAACAAATTTATTATCCGAAGCATCACGGCACAGTTCAAACGAAGAAGTAATCTCAATAACGCTTGCTTGGGACAGAAGATCAATCAAATTTGCAACTTCATCCAATGTATAGTGGTGTTTTAGGCGCATCTTCGGACGGGAAAGAACTTTCTGTACTTCATCAATAATAACCTGCGATAAAACGAGAACGAATCGCCCTGTTTCCCAAAGCGATAGAAGATAATTTGGGAGATTCCCCTTTCGAATGAGGGTGCGGACGAAAAGGTTGGTGTCAAATGTCGCCCGGTAAACGCGCCATCGATTCTCATTTTCGTTCACGCTTCACCTCAGCAAGTGCCTCCTCAAAATCGCGTATCACTTCTTCCTCTGGTGTATCGGCAAAAGCATCTTGGAAGCGAGTCGTTATTTTATCCCAGTCTTTTCGAAATTGTTTCTGATCACTTTCAACTTTTGCGCGAAAATCCGAAACGAGACCTTGCCATTCTGCATTTACTGATGATTCACTATCTTGGATATCTTGTGCGAAATATATTTTGTCGGCAAAATTGTTATCTTTGACAACATGTTTGAGCGCATCAACGAGTCTTTGATTGTTCAATTTTGGGTTTGCATCATTGGTCACAAAAACTATATAATCATCTTGTTTGAGATAATGTTGGATAGCCTCCCTCAGACTTTCATTCACAGGAACACCCTTTCTATGACACTTTTGAAGTGCGCTCCTTACAGCCGATCGAATTGCCAAGTGTCCAAGTTGCCGTGATCTCAAAAACTCATCCTTCAAAAATTCTACTGCCTTGGTGCCACTTTCTGATTCTACATTCCACACCCTAATGCTTATCATGTCGGTTCCTCCATTAGGTCTTGCAACAGTTCGCTGTCAAAGATGGCACTGCCGATCCCAAAATCTGCAATCCAACCGTCAAGTGCTTCGCGTTTATCCTTGATTTCCTCAAGATTAAGTACTTCCGTGCCGAGTCCAGATCGGTTGTGTAAAAGTAAGACTCCAAGAGAATCGGACAAGTTGTTAGGATTAAAGACATCAAGAAGTTGAGAACTGTGAGTTGTGATAATAACCTGTGTGCGTTCAGCAAGCAGTTCAAGAACACTTGCAATTTCCTTCAGTGCGGCGGGATGCAAGCTTTGCTCTGGTTCTTCTATTGCAATGAGTGGTGGTAATTCAGACTGATTAAGCAAGGTGTAATATGCAATGAGTCTTAATGTTCCATCAGATGCTTTCCTTAAGGGTATCGGTCTTTTGTAACCTTCTAGTACAGATAGTTGAGGTTGCCCATCAATTCTACTGTAACCAATCTTAAGCTTCGTAGATTCAAATAGAGATTCACTTACTTTGTAAAAAATGTTTTGAATATTGCTGTGCAAGTAAGATAGTATCGCGCATAAATTTGAACCATCTTCATTTATTTGTGGGAATTTGCCTAATCTAAAAAATTGATCTGATATGTCTTCTGGGTCAAAACCAAATGGAGTTGACGGATAATACCCTCGCATAAGTTCTGGTTGAAAGTCATAGAAATTCCACTTTGTAAAATACTCTGTTAAAGCACTGGTAACAGGCTTTTTACCGTAATCTCCAGCCGACCCTATGGCTATTTTTTGGACTGTTGCCGTGTACGATGTGTTGTTTTTGCCATTTTCATCCCACACTTCGCCTTGCCCATTCTGAATTGAAATGACTTTCACTCCATTAACATGTAATTCCTCATTGATCGTAATATCTTCCGTCTCAGTTTTTATCTCCAATTCATATAAAGTTGAAATTTCTTCTACGATGGTATGTAGTTGAAAAGTGAGATGGTTTGCTCCGCCTGCCCAGATGGAACTTTGGATTATATCATTTCGAGGTAGTCTTTCAGCGTTTATCATTTCCATGAAAAGACTTAAAGCTCTGAAGACGTTTGACTTCCCACTCGCGTTGGGACCAACAAGCACTGTCAGTGGCTTAAAAGGAAGTTCAACATTCCGCAAACTCAGAAAGTTTTTAATATGAACTTTTTCTAAAAACGCTTTGCCTTCAGACATGCTGTTTCCTCTATGAACGGTAGACATCTCGCCGATGTTTGATGCGATAAATGTCAACACGCCGATGTTGATCGTCAATTTGATATAGAATTCGGTACGTCCCAACTCTTATTCGCCAATGTGATTCTTTTTCTCCTGTGAGTTTTACAGTTCCGCGAGGACGCGGGTTATGTCTTAATTGCTCAAAAATAGCATCAATACGTCTGATAACGTTTTGTGGTAAACGTCGTAATTCTTGTTCCGCTTCACGTGTTAGACGAACAGTATAAATCGTTAGCGTATTCAAAGATTTCCTTCTTTTATCAAGTCTGCCTGAATGTCTTGATAGTCACGAAACTCTGTTTCGGTTTCGACCGCAGCATCCATTTCTAAAATATCCTCTAAATCCTCAAGACGCTGCATGAGTAGTTGGAATTCTTTGATTGACAAAAGAGCAGCAGTTTTTTCCCCTTTGTCATTAACGAGATATTGAGGATTGATTTTGAGCATAAATGTTCTCCTTGTTGAAATTATACATCTTTATGCCAGGACTTGTCAATTGCTTTCACGGTGATGGATACACATGCATTGCCATAAACCATATCATCTCTATTTGGGAGAGTTTTATCACAATTGAATGGCTCACCGCTACGGATCAATCGTTTTATAGAGGACTATTTCTTCGTTGCGAATTGTGTGGAGCAATAGGCTTTTGACGGGGTGCCGATTTTCATCAAAATGTAAAATGGTGGATGCACCTTGATAATCAGTGATTTTTGCTAATTTATCCCGAATTGCAGTGGGATCAAGCGTCCCAGCATTTTTGATAGCAATAGCCAGTAAAGACATCGCATCGTATCCCCACGAGGATGGACCACCGGGAGATTCCATATACATTTCGGTGTAAGCCTTGACAAAGGGTGCTGCGGCGGGTGATTCAACGCTAAAATCTCTGGTGAAGAAAGAACCTTCTAAAGGTGTGTTATCATCTAAAACGTTGAAAAGTTGGTCGGGAATGTCCCAAGCATTTGTGCCGATGAAGGTTGCTTTAATACCCATTTCTCTTGCTCGTGCTGCTATGAGTGGAACTTCAGGAATGAACCCTGCGATTAAGAAGACATCTGGTGACGTGTCGCTAATCTTTTTAAGTTGGAGATCAAAATCCCTATCCATGCGTTGATAATATTCGGTCGCGGCAACTTTTCCACCAAGTTTCTCAAAATTTTCTTCAAAGGCATCTGCCACAGCATTAGAGTACACATCGCCCATCTGTCGGATTGTTGCGGCAGTTTTGGCATTAAGTTCGTTTGGGTCTATGGCGAATTGCGCTGTTGTTGCACCTTGAAATGATGTGGAAGCAACCGCAATAAATACGTATTCTCCAGTAGCAGTTACGTTCTGCCCAGATGAACCGGTAATTATAGGACGTTTGAGTTCGGTGACAACAGGTCCAACCTGCGTGGAATTTGTAGAAAGTAGTGGACCTAAAATTGCCACAACACCCTCATCCTCAATCAGTATTCTGGCGATTCGGACACTTTCGTCTGCATCAGGAAAATCTCGCTCCCCCTGATTATCCATTTCAACAAATTCAACTTCCATTCCGAGTAAACCTCCGCTATTATTGATTTGGGATTTGGCAAGTTCTGCACCTTTGGTAAAACTTGGAGCAAGCCCGGAGGGTTGAATTATCCCGATTTTTACGGTGGCAATTGTATCAGGTGTGGTGATCTGCTTTACCCTTTCACAACCTAAAAGAGAAAATCCTAAAATTAAAACTGAGGTTAAAAAGGAAAATACTATAGTTTTTGTGTTCATTATTGACTCCTATTCTGAAAGGTAAAGTTTTCGGCTACAACAAACCGATCATTCGTTTCTGGCGATCTGTAGATAAGTGATAGAGATTCAACCTCATATTCAATGGCTTTCCATTCTGTTTGTAGTCGTTGTTGAGCCCCATTTATGTTTCTGTGCTGGAATTGTCCAACTGAAAGATGTGGGTTGAACCCGCCAGTAAACCGCGCTGTGTCGTCGTAGTCTGAGAGATATTTAGTAAGTGTACTATGTAGTTGCACGATGTCTTTTTTAGGTTCGGGGACGAGGAAAAGCGTGCACGATTTACGGTGTTTAAATGCGTTGAAAGATGCAAGCGCAAGGGAAAACGGTTTTGTCTCTTCTGCTGATTTTGCGAGTGCTGGGAAAATATCTTGAAAATCTTGTTGCGGAGCAAATGGGTAGAGGAGCGTTATATGTGGCATCCATCGCTCAAAATTGCGGTCATGGACACGGCGTATGGCTTGGATAGGTGGCTGTATCGTTTCTGGAGGAATGAGCACAACGGCTGTGGTGTGTGTTTTGTCGGGCATTGGTTAATAATTGTTTATGTCAGTATTCAGCTATTGAAAAATCGGAGTTGGAAACTCCTCCCACAAGATAATCCATCATAGTTTTTACTAAGCCTTGGCACTGGCACCGCCATCAACGAGAAGGGAAGTACCAGTTACCCATTCAGCATCGTCAGACGCGAAGAAAACCGCTGCGCGTCCAATGTCTTTAGGTAGACCTAAACGTTGCAGTGGTGTTTTCTCCAATGATTCCTCTATTTGTTCTGGCGTTAGGTAATCCTGGATTGCGGTCTCAATATATCCTGGGCAGATTGCGTTTACAGTAATTCCGAATTCGCCAACCTCTAAAGCGGTATCACGAACCATGTTGACAACAGCAGCTTTTGCAGAGGCGTAGGCTGGTCCTGCGCCTCCGCCATAGGCATGGACAGATGCAATTTGGATAATTCGTCCAAATTCAGACTTTTTGAGGTGTGGAATAGCAAGTTTGGTTGTGAGAAAAACACCGCGCAGGTTCACGCCAACAACTTTGTCCCAGTCGGCAATAGAAATATCTTGTGATCCACCGGGAATATGAATGCCAGCATTATTGACAAGAATATCAAGTCCACCAAAGCGTTCAACCGTTTGCTGGATCATCTGGTCAACCTCCGATTCGTCTGAGACATCGGTTTTGATGAATATCCCTTGCGCACCTAATTTCTGTATTTCTTGGAGGGTTGGCGTTGTAACATCCTTCTCGTGATATTTACCGCGAAGTGGGGATTCCTGTTTATCAGCGATGACAACACATGCACCCTCGCGGGCGAATTCAAGTGCTATGCCTCGTCCGATGCCAGAACTACCACCTGTTACGATGCTGATACGGTCTTTGAGAAGCATTGGTACTTTCCTTTACAACAGAACTGTAGAATTGTTAGTTGTTGCATTGTCTGATTGCTGAATACTGGTGATTTCAGTATATATACTCTTCCCCTCTCCAGAATAGGATTCAAAAACATGTTGATATACTGCTTTCCATTTTTTCTCAAACATTTCTGGCGTATAGGTTTCTGGCAGTCCTTCATCAAGAATTTTTTGAACAGCCATTTCAGTTTGGGCACGCAATTGTTGCTGTTTACGCCAATCTAAAACAAAATTCTCTTCTTTGAGTGTTTCAAGTAATCCCCTCACAGCAGTTTTCACTTCTTCTCGCTGCGGCACAGTCAAGCGGAGTTCAGGTTTAGTTAGAAGATCAAATACCGCTAATTCCTCCTCCGAGAGTTCCTCTGATTCAGCACGTTCTTCCTCTTGATTGAGTTCATTCAGAAAATCAAAAATTCCCTCAAGATGTTGATCTTCGCTAATATGACCTTCGTTGTATTCCGCAATCATCTGTTCAAATTTTTCTTGAAGATCCATTCGGCTTTTGTTAAGTTGAACCATCTTCTTGAGTTTTTTATTTATTACGCCCTTGAGTTTTTCAGCTTGTGTGCGTTTGTGCTCAGTATCGAATTGTTCAGCCAGTCGATCAAAGTCAATTCGGCTTAAGTCAATTTGTTCTGAGTCATAGGTATGTTGACCTGCACTGATGATGTAACCTTCAGGAGCGATTGAGCGGTCCAGTAATTCTTCTACTGCATCTTCGACTTCAGAGATGTCAACGGGTTCACGGAGATTCTTTATTTTCCGAGCGATAATGTTTATCAGTGAGCATATCCCGATGAACTCATTCGCTGCAGTATCAGGTAGAATTGCTTTGAATAATTTATAGATGTTGTTTGCTTGTTCGAGGTAATCATTTTTGGTCTCATCATTTACCAGAATATTGTTTACGGCATCATCAATGAATTGGATCCGCTGCAGACTATCCGCTGCTTCGATTTCTGCAAAGTCAATTCCAAGGCTGCTACAAAACGCAGAGATTTCCGCGATTGCTTTTTTAAGTTCCTCAATCAGTTCTGATTTATCCGCAATTGGATTGCTTCCGTTCCCGTTAGATCCTGTGGCATAGATAGCAAGTGCCTTTTCAAGGTTGCGAAAAACGCCTATGTAGTCAACGATTAACCCGTTGACTTTTTCTTTAAACACACGATTAGCTCTTGCAATTGTCTGCATTAAGGTATGGTTGCGTTGCGGTTTGTCGAGATAGATTGTTGAACATGAAGGGACATCAAAACCTGTGGTCCACATTGCACAGAGGAAAACAATACGGAAAGGATCATCTGAGTTTTTGAATTTGGTGTCCAAATCCTCACTTTTCATGCGTTGTCGGTGTGGTTCGATGTCAACGCCTTTCCTTCTCAGATCATCAATTTCGTTTTGTGATTGTGACACCACCACTGCCATATCAGTTTCTTCCATATACTGAATTAACGCCTCAAGGGGTTTCTCTCTGTCTCTTGTAACTCCACTGTCCAATTCTGATTTCAGAGATTGGATTTTCTGTTGCCAGTACTTCTGCACTTTGTCGTACATCTTAACTGCTGTGGGTTTGTCAATAGAGATGACCATCGCCTTTCCCCGATAACCTCTGCCGATAAAATGTGAAACGATGTCTTCTGCCACTTTTTCTAAACGTTCATCCCGCGTGATGAGATGATATTCGCGTGCAAACTCACGTTCCAGTCTTGCTTCTTGTGCCTCATCCAATTCCGCTTGCTCAAGAATCTGTTCAATGTCAGTATTTAAATCCTCATTTGTCAATTGCAATCTGGGAACGCGGTTTTCATAGTAGAGCGGGACGGTTGCCTTATCCTCTACGGATTGTTTAAAATCGTATACTGAAACATCGTCTCCGAACACGTCACGTGTCTTTTCTTCGCCTGCCATTAGCGGTGTACCTGTAAACGCAATATATGCAGCATTTGGGAGCGCGGTACGCATGTTTAACGCCAATGTGTCGTATTGGCTACGGTGTGCTTCATCGTTTATGACGATAATGTTTGACCGCTCAGAGAGGACAGGATGCGGTTCATTATCTGCTGTCTGAAATTTATGGATGAGTGTGAAAATATAGCGGTGGTCTTCACTGAGTAGTTGACGGAGATTTTCAATGTTTTCTGCATGCACATCCTGCTGTGTTAAGACACCGCTGGCACTTGCGAAGGTTTTGTAAATCTGGTTGTCCAATTCTTTACGGTCTGTTACAACAACGAATGTCCAGTGCCCTTGCATCTTTCTGAGGACTTTCTGTGCAAAGAAGATCATTGAGACACTTTTACCACTCCCTTGCGTATGCCAGAACACACCGAGTTTTCCAAGATTGGATTCGTTTTTCTGCAACGCCTTAATTGCGTTGTTTACGCCCAAGTATTGATGATTTTTTGAGATCAGTTTAATTGTCTTGCCCGGGATCTCCATAAACAACGTAAAATTTTCAATAATATCCAGCAATCTATTCGGTTGGCAGACACCACGCAGTAGTGTTTCCAGTGAGACTCGCTGCTGTTCATCTTCACTTTCAATCCGTTTCCATTCGGAGAAGTGTTCCCAATCGGCAGTGAAACTCCCAACGCGGCTCTCTGAACCGTTGGATACAATAATCAAGGCGTTGTACCAGAATAAGTGACGGATTGTGCTTTTATAGTCTCGGAGGTTGTCGTTGTAGGCTGCGTGTAGGTTTTCGGCAATCCCCTTGAACTCCATTAAGATTAAGGGGATCCCGTTGACGAATCCTATCAGGTCTGGACGTCTGGTATACATGTCACCAGTGATCCAGAATTGTGATGCTGCCAAAAAATCATTATTTTCTGGATTCTCCCAGTCAATGACTTTAATGACTGAAACAGTTTCTTCTTGTGTGTTCGGGTCGGTGTCTGTTATTTTAACACCATCTTTCAGGAGATTGTAGATTTCCCGATTTGCTTCAACACGGTTCATTACTTTACGGGATTGAGTCAATTCTTCAATTGCAGCATCAATAGCATCTTCAGGTGCATCGGGGCTGAGTCGTTCTAACGCCGCGCGGAGTCTATCGGTTAGCACGACTTCCGATTTTGCTTCTCTGCCAGTTCGAATTTCGCTGTCGTATTCAAATTCGTTTAAACAATCTTGGGTTTGCCACCCTATCTCTTTGAGCAATGCAATTGCCGGTTGTTCTACGAGTTGATCTTCACTGTAGCGGTTTTGCATGATTCATAGATTATCAGTACGGAATATATGTTATCTGATCTCGGAAATCTTCTGGTACACTTGCAAGACATATCAATTCAAGTGTATCAATGATTTGTTGGTAAGAAACGCGGGGACGTAATAGCAGAATACCTGGAATATGCCTCCCTTTTTTGAGGTGTGCTTGCAAATGGACCGGCATTGTGCTTCGGTTTGATGAGACAAGGATGTATCCCTCACGTTCCAGAAATTTAAGAATTTCCTCGTCTTTTGTGCTAATTGGGGGTACACCTTCACTCCCGATGACCCGAACCTCAACTTCTGGTTGTCTTCGCTTGAGTCCATCTCGGATAACATGTGAGGTGTTTTCATCAAGCAGAAAGCGAATTTGGTATTTATTCATTATTACGCTGAATAATATCCTTGTGCTTCAAGCTCCGCTTTAATTTTCATGAGACGCTTGACACCAGGAGACGGGTTTTTTAGCTGCTCCTCATAAGCAGCCTCTGCATGTTTGATTCCCTCTGCAATATAGGCGTCAATTTTCTTTTTATTCAATAGATAATAGGTAATCGTAACATAAATCTGCTCTAACGTCAGATTTGGATATAGCCGTTGAATTTCCCTTGGGTCTGCCCCTGCCAGAAAATGTTCAATGACAATTTCAATGCCGACGCGTGTCCCTTTTATCCGAATTGACGTTGGGTTGATGAATTCAAACATATCTTCAATTTTCATAATGAATTCCTTTGTCATCAACAAGATATTGCGGGTTGATTTTGAGCATGGATGTCCTCCCCATTGCCTTGTTGATATTATACATCTTCACGTTTGTACTTGTCAATTGCTTTTGATGTGGCGAGTTATATTGTGCTGTCTCTGTCAATATCAAGGTCGGATACGTCTATTTTGCCAGAGATGAGTTTAGGGAGGAGAAGGTCGCGAGTTTGGCAGAGATTGGCGTTTTTCAAATTTAAAGCAATTATGTTTTCAAAATTAGGTTGAATCGTATTCTCAAATTGTTCTAACAAGTTTTCTGGTGGAAAAATGACTGGAATCCTATTTAGATTTTCTTGGTTAATTTTTGGTTGTGCGGCACCTGTAATATAACTTGTAATGGTTACATTTGACATGAACAAATAAAGAAAGTTTGTAGAAATAGGGGATTTTCCTTGAACTACATGTGTATGGTTATTTACCCAAAATTTACCAGTTACTAACTGTAAAACAGGCTTCCCATCTTTAGTAACAACACTGCCATCTTCACCAATTAATAAGTACCTGCCATCAAATAGATAGCCATTGATATAATCCAAGATTTTTGCGGCACCATAATAAGGATATTCTCCCTGCATTGTTGATCTAACCTGTCCGGATAGTGGCTTACGTAAACGATCAAAATTATAGGAAACTCCCCCAAATTTTTTAACTTCCCAGCCCTGCGGTATCGCTCCCAACTCTGATTCTACCATTGGGACGTTTTCATATCCCGGAAATCGGTAGTGGACAAACCATTCTCTGTAGAGGGTTTGTGCCATGTCTTCAAGGATTTTGATGCGGCGGGTGTTGTTTTCTATGAGGTCGTCGTAGGTGCTGAGGATGGCGGCGATTTTGCGTTGGGTTGGGAGTGGTGGAAGTGGTATTGGAAACGAAGTGAGAATTTGCGCGTTAGCATGAGGTTGGGCAGCACCACCAATGTTTAATTGTATGAATTGTTTATATTCGTCTGATTCAATAACATATCCGATATATTTACTGTTGCACTTCGGATTTATACGGATTCGGACGAGATAAGATGCAAAAATAGCATGCTGTTTAGTTCTAATTCGCTTGGCATATCCTGTCGTAGCACCTGTCCGAGCAATGACAATATCATTCTTTTTCAATAGGTATTTGCTTAGATTATCTTTGTCTATCTCACAATGTGGGACAGATGACCAATCAATGTGATTCGGAACAATGTCTGTGATTCTGAGAAATTTAGGACCAATCGGTTCAGACTTTGCACTTGCGGTATAACCATATTTTACCGAGTCACAAATTTCTCGAAGAATAACACGATTCCATTTTCCTTTTGCCATTGCATTGTCCCCTTTAAAGCCATTTGACAGAATAGAAAATAACTTTACCATCAGGTGACAGTTCCTTCTGCAATTGAACTTTAGCCATTCGTAAGTTATGCTCTGCAAAAAATTCCTGGAGTACTCCAAAATGACGCTTTGAAAAATCTTCAGTGATCGAATCCATAGGTTCTTGCTCAGCTAAGTCGAATAGTTCCCTGCCAGCCTGAGAAAGTGGAATACCACGTACCTGCATCTGTGCGTTTTTCTTTTTCGATCCTGGCAGACGTCGTAAACCCCAATATCCACCCTGATACCAGAATGGATAACAATTCTTGGAATTTTCCTTTTCTATAGAAGAATGATATTCAGGATCCCAAATTTCCTGCCTTGAAGCAATCAGTCCATACTCAACCAATATATTGAGTTGCCAAATTTCCATAGAATACCGCCAGCCTTTTCTGCCGTCAGTACAGGCAGTCGGTAGTATCACAGTTCTAAATGGTTCTGGTCGGTCCCTAAAACCTATACACATTGAGCACATTCTTTTGAACAAGACCGCAGCACTTCTATTCAATGCCCGGAGGACTTTTACAGTATTAATTGAGTACGATCCTGGTTTCTTAATCTCATCTGCTAATACCCAACCAAAACGACGCTGCATGTCTTCAGTGCTTACTTGTCGGGCTTCATTTTCAAAGTTGTTAAGCCAATCATCGTTGATTGTCGTTTCTTCGTTATTATCTGTTGCCTCTGCAGGTCCTTCTTTATTAGGTTCGCCAGTGCTTTGATTTGTTTCCTCTGCAGCTATCGTTTTCTTAAGCTCATCTGCAGCAATGGCAGAGATTTTATCAAGGTTAACCTGTTCGCGCAGTATTTTTTGGCCATATTTGCTTACTGCTATTCGTGCATATTCCGGATCAACCTGCATTTGTTGTGCAATTTGGTCTGCATTTTCCCTGATAATCTTAATGCGCGCGTCTGTTCCAGCACGAATTTCGGCAGCTTTACCTTCAAAATACGCAACAGGCCAGTCGATTGCAGCAGTACACAACTGTCCAAAAGCCTTAAATGCATTTCGTCTGATTGGGGCAGGAATGGTTGAATCTAACGCAAGATCGGTCACAGCATCAAGAGCGGTGTTTGGTGCTTCTTTGGCTGTTGCCGGTAGGTCGGGTTTCGTTTCATCAGACATACTTATATCCTTCTCTTGCGCCGATAACAATCCTTTTCTCAAACAAATCGGGTATTGCTAAGTTACAACGACTCGCAGGTGTCCGCCTTCTTCGTTTGAAGGTGTGATGTGAATCTCAACGTTGCGGTTCAACTGATTCAGAATTGTAAAAAGTTTGTCTATGTTAAAATCGAAATCTCCGTTCTGTATACGTTCCACATCAGAGGGATTGAGTCCAAAACGTTCCTCTGCCTTTGCTGGCGTGAGTTTTAGTTCCTCAAGTAAGCGATAGATTTTAATGACGAGATCCACTCTTACCTGTTCACGTTCAGCTTCTTCTTTTGAGAAACCGATATCTAAAAATACATTGCCAGAACTCTTTGTAAATTTGACTTCTTCACTCATTTTTTGCCTCTCTTCTCAAATTCCATCTCAATAATATTATACCGTATTCTCTAAAATCTTCGCAACATTCTCTGCAATACGTTCTTCAAGTTGATGTGCCTCTGCGTTTAGGATTTCTAATTCTTCATTGAGTTCACCGAACCGTTGCGTAAAGTCAAAATCCTCAGTTTCCTGTGCTGCAACACCGACATAACGTCCGGGGTTTAAGCTCCATCCTTGCGCTTCAATTTCTTCCACTGTAGCAACTTTGCATAGACCGGGGACATCCATATATTTTCCGTCAGGGAATTTGTTTTTGAGGAATTCCTCACTGTTGTGTCTGTTTTCAGTCGTTTCGTTTCTGTAAAGGCGCGCTATGTTTGCCAAGAATTCCAGTTGCTGGGGTGTGAATTCGCGATGTGCGCGACTGACTTGATGATAGAGATGACGCGCGTCAATGAAGAGGACTTTATCGTGTCTGTCGGTATCTTGTTTAGATTTGTCAAAGAACCAGAGGGTACACGGCAGCGTTACAGTATAGAAGAAGTTTGATGCGATGCTTATCATGACATCTACAACACGTGATTGAATAATCTGTTTGCGTATTTCTAATTCTGAAGCGCGCGCGTCTGCAGCAGAGTTTGCCATCACAAAACCTGCTTTACCCGTATCGTTCAGCGAACTCAGAAACAACTGTATCCAAAGATAATTTGCGTTATCTACGCGCGGCATTCCGAATGGGAATCTCGGATCGTCTTTTATGCGTTCCATATCCACCCTATCAACGTTAAAGGGTGGATTCGCCATTACAAAATCAAATTTACCTAAAGACTTATGCGGGTCATCATAATAACTGTTTGCTTGCCTGATGTCTCCTTCATGCCCATGCACAGCAAGGTTCATCTTGCAGAGTCTGATAGTCTCATTCACCCGTTCAACGCCATGAATGCTAATATGTCCATGGTTTCCGTTTTGTGTGTGATTCCGAATGAATTCTTCGCTTTGGACAAACATACCACCAGAGCCGCACGCTGGATCAAGGATGCGTCCGTGGAATGGTTGGAGTATTTCAACGATGAGTTTAACCAATGATGTCGGTGTGAAGAACTCACCGCCTTTTTGCCCTTCACTCATAGCAAAATTGCCGAGAAAGTATTCGTAGACCTTACCGAAAGCATCCCCTTCAATATCCATCGGAATTTGTTCCATAATACGTAGGAGTTCTATAAGCGTGCTTTTTTCAAGGCGATTGTAGTTTTTGGGCAATATTCCTTCTACCTGTTTGTTTGCTGCTTCAATGACTTTCATAGCGTTACTGATAGCTTGTCCAATGTTGTCACTTTCTGGTAAATTCAGAAGATGTTGGAATCTTGCTTCTTCTGGCAGGTAAAACGCGCCGCGTGCTTGGAATTGTGTTCTTTCATCAATTTGTATCCGCGAATTCGACGGTGTTTTAGAATTGAGTTCTTGTTGTACTTGTTTGAATTTATAGTCTGCGTATTTTAAAAAGATAAGTCCTAAGACAGGCGTAGAGTATTCAGAACCTTTGAGACTTGAATTGGCTCTTAATTCATCTGCAGCACTCCATAGTTTATTTTCGATCTGAGTCAAGTTGGTATTCATTTTGAATTCCTTTGCACATAAGCAGTTGAATAAAGTTCTGATAAGGGTATAACCAAACCTATTTACATTATAGCACTATTAGAAGAAGGAGCGCCCAAGCGAATTCCCTGATCCGAATGCGTTATACGGCATACCTGCTGGTAAGGTGTGGAGTCCCCAAGTATCGGTAGTCGCGTCAAAACCGACCCCCATGGAAACTGCGGGTTCACCAATTAAGTTAACTTGGAATGTAAAATCTTGTCGGACGTTATCAAACGGTGGATCCCGTTTGATTCCGACACGACTCCAAGAAATGCGCAAGTTCCAATCATGTAAATTGCGGTTGATACTGACTCGTTGTGAGTAAAAATCCTTGTCAATCGGATAGTAAATAAAACTAAAATCAAACTCAAGGTCCTTGCTCAAACGGTAGCGTCCGTTAGCAGTCACCGAGCGCGATGCGCGTATAGAGGTGTGGCGTTTGCTAAAGGAATTACCGACACTCACATACCAATCTTTGCGTGTGTATCTGATATTGGTACGTACACCAACCATTTTGAACTGTTTGCCATCTTCCGGATGCGGATTCGGATCATGTGTAAGGCGAACAGTCATATTTAGATTGCGGCTGGGAAGCGGAACGATTGTGAAATCACTTTCAATCGGTTCATATTTACGCCTAAATACTGATTCAAATTCGGTAAAATCCGCAGTGAGTCGGGTATCAAAATAAAAGATGCGGTGTGCAGATTGACTGCGCCGGGTTTTAATCTCTATATTCGTATTGAAGTTATAGGTTAGTCTTTTACGTTCATAGAAATAGGTGCTGGGTCCAAACGGATAAAGATTGTTATCGGCATCAATAGGTGGCTGAAAATCAAACGTTAGGGAGGATTGCAATTCGTGGCGCAATTTTCGGACACCCGGTATAAATTTGGTATTGTAAATACGGAATAAGGTATTATTCGCCTGCGTTCTGATACTATAGACACCACGTATAATATTTCTCTTTTTGTCTTGGTCTTTGGCGTGCCAGATAGCGTTTGTGTTTAAGCTCGCACTTAATTTCAACTCGCGTAAAGGCGTGATAAAAAGGTTAGTTTGCTTGCGTAGGTCGAACCCTAAGTCAAGGGTTTGAAGGAAAACGTTATTTTCTTCTCCCTGTTTGCCACGATAGATCTGTCTATAGAAGTTTCCAAATTCAATATCCATATCAAAACTGGTATCTTCAAGCGTGGGGAAAGCGAGGAGTGAGAGAATAGGTCTATCGGATTTTACCTTTTCTGATACGAATACCATTCCATCGTTAATAGTTTCAAAGACAGGAAGCCTACTAAAACGCATGCGTGAAAAGTGTAGCGTAAATTGCGGTAGTTTTTGGAGTGCTGTTGTCCCTTGACCTGTAAAATCTTGGACGTGTCGGACTTCAAGTCTACTGGTAATATCACCAATGGTTTCTCGTGAGTACGTTAGGTTTCCATCTTCATCAACATCTTTCTCACTCGCTGCGGACACAGCGGAACCGTAGGTGATTACGCCAAATGAATTGAGAGCAGAATCACTTTGAAGCCCCAGATCCTCTTTGTAGGTACGAGCGCCCCAGGCAGTCCGTCCGACAAAACTAATGGGACGACGTCCTGCTTGTCGGCTGTCCCATGGCGTATAGAAGGACTGTCTGTGTCCCCATCGCATATTCCACCGTCTACCGATACGGGATGAATCTTGTCTGCTAAAAGAGTATTCGTCAGCGCCGTAGAAATAGATATCGCCGCGATAGGCGCGTTTCTTATCAACTTTGATAAGGCGAAACGATTTTTTTGTGTTAATTACTCGGCTATATTCGCCTGCGTATAAACTTTGTGCTTCTGATGCCACCTGTCGTGGGTCTTGCCACCGTCCGCGAAATCCATGTTTTTTGTAGACTTCAAACGCTTCCTCTTCTTCCTCTGCAGGATTTTCCTGTTCAGGAGTTACCTCTTCTACTGTTTCTGGTTCAGCAGGTGTTTTATCTTCAGTATTCTCAATCACATCGGGGAGCGGGTTACTATCTGTATCTGTATTTTCTTGGTTATCATCGGCAGCGGTTGTTTTTTCGTCTTTATCGGGCGTTGCTAATACCTCTGCTTCAAAAGTTTTCCACTCTGCTTCAAACTGTTCGGCGAGTTCCTCAAATGTAGGTGTTTTCTCTTTTTTCATTAATTGGAAGATGTAAAGACCTCCCTGTGAAAAAACAGGACTACGTTCAGTAATATCTCCAGGTTTTTCCATGCGTCGAACAGAATACCGCCATCCAGAATTCATCTCGTTAAGGGGCAACCCATCGCCATCATTAATCTCAGACAATTTTGCTTCAGTAAATTCAGTGGCAAGTTGTTCAAATGTTTCGCCAGCAAGAGCTCGCTCATGAATTTTATCTGCTATCTCGCGCACTGTCTCTTGTGTTTCAGTGCTTGCAGTGATCTTAATATCAATACGGGCAAGTTTGATTTCGCGCTCGCCATAGATGTCAAGCACACGTTCAACTTTGAGAACATGGAAGGCAGATTCTGTTTTTAAAACGCTACTAACTTCACCTTCTTTAAGCGCAAATGCTGCCTCTTCCAAAATCGGATCAAGTTTTGGCTTATCATCTTCGTCTTTTTCACCTCGTGCCAGGAATCCCAGATCGCCACCATCATAACGCGTTTCTGAATGATCAGATTCACTTTGAGCGAGTTGCGAAAAGTCAGCATCTTCTTCAGTGAGTTGCTTGAGTATATTTTCCGCTTTCTCTTTTGCGCGTTCGCTGTCTTCATCAGTGATTTTATATTCCAGAAAGAGTTGTTTTAGCCAATATCTATCGTAATCACCTTCAAGCCGATCATATATCTCTTTAGCCTTTTCTTCCAATTTTGTGCGTTGAGCAGGTGTAGCATCAGGTGGAATCGGGATATGTATTTCTCGGAACTGCGTATCATTAAATCTATATTTCCCTTCAAAACCATAACCTTGTCCTCTCCGCGCACTTCTATCGTATAGCAACGCTCCGTCGTAACGTCTTTTGCGTGCTATAGGAAAAATGATGCTGATGTTAGGGCCTTGGTAACTATCTGTTCCGACTCTGACGATGATCTTTGCAACTTTGCCTTTACGCAGATCACGCCGAATAGCGGGGAAATAGAAAAGTGGAATGCCACCAATATGTAAGACGATGTTCTTTGCAATCATCTCTTCATTCATCCGGATAATTACTTCGGAAACGCTGAAATGGTAGTGTGGATATTTCAAGGAACAGGTCGTTAAAGAGCCACCACGTATATAAGATCTGTTGTCCTCTATTTTGAAAATTTCACTGCCACCAAAGTACCACGGATCGCTAAATGTGTAACCGTTGCGAGCAATTCCCTTTTTTGTTTCCAAGTTGAAAACAAGTTCATCTGAAAATGTTTCCTCATTCCCCACTTTTAGGTAAACATTTCCTGCAGCACGCATCAGGTTATCGTTGAAATCTGCCCAGACGTTGTCTGCTCGCAAAATAACATCTTCATATTTGATAAGAGCATTTCCATGAATCTGAACGAAATTATCATGGAAAATGACTTTGTCCCCATCACCGATTACAGTGTCTGGTTCAGGTGTCATCTTTTCAGGATTTAAGGCTTCTTTTGCGGCACTGGTAGTCTGATCTGTATCTTTGGCGGGTTGGGTATCAGTTTCTTCAGGAGGTTTGGGGGTAAGGGGTTGTGGATCTTGCGCGATGCTCCACTGTAGCGGTAAAAATAGACTGGGGAAAACTACGATTGCCAACAGTAAGACCTGAACAGTTCGACTTGTACGATAGGTTTTTTTCATTGATGTGTCTTTGCAAAAAAATCTCTGGAGCAAAATTGCTACTGTTGGCACTTTGTGATTAATAGGTAGGTTTTCTTCGTTTTTCCGCACAGATTTCTCACTCAAACAATGCTATGTTATACTATTTCTAATTGACAAATTGTCATAAATAAACTGTTGGTCGGGTAAAGTTTACGAAACCCATAGGTATCAATTTAGCGTCTAATCTTTCTTGTAGGAGGGCTTTGTAAGCCCGATTGGGAATATAGAGTTCCGTAGGAACGATATGTTTATAGAAAAAATGTTAACCTTCTCTTGAGTTC
>JAPPCZ010000005.1 GCA_028824685.1 Candidatus Poribacteria bacterium | reverse complement strand
ATTCGGAGATCGAAATCAACGGTATGAATGCCATTTAGGCATTCACCGCCTACAGGATATTGAAATCGGGCTTTCAAAGCCTCCAACTATTTATGAGATAGGTTGTAGTAATCCTTAGTTTTGTAGGCGTGTTTTTCCGGGCACGCCTACCCAAACCGCTCTAATCTATAGGGGGAGAACCAATCTACCCGCGCACCGTCAACAATTTCTATCGTTGCCATCTCACCCACCAAAGGTGCTAAGGTTACACCGCTGTGCATCAACGCTATATATAGGTTCGGTACTTCTTCGGTAAATCCGAGTATTGGAAATCCATCAAGCGGCATCGGACGATGACCCACAGGAGTCGGAATAGCTTCTGCATCTGCTATCGCTGGCAGATAGGCTTTGGCTTGAGCAAGGAGTGCGTCAGCATGTTCCTGTGAATCGTCTCGGTTTATTCCTTCTTGTGTTCCTTGCCCTATTCTGAGAGTTCCGTCAGTCAGTTGTCGTAGATGCAGGTGTTGATAATTTTCATTGGTCGGCGGCGCGTGAATGACTGCGACACTTTTTAAAACAGGCGCACACGGTGTTGTCTGAATAACAATGCCTGGACTTTTCTGTTGCGGAATATAAACTTCAAGTAAGGAAGCCAATTGAGTCGTTTGAACACCGCTTGCTAAAACAACGATATCGCATGGATATTCAGCATCAGGTGTTTTAACAGCAGCAACTTTCCCGTTGTGAGTGACAAAATCTGTAACACTCGTTTTCGATTGCACAATTGCGCCATATTCCTGAGCGCGTTCAAGGCATACGGAGATGAATTTGTCTGTTTCTACGTGGATGTCTGCTTCGGAATGCGATGCAGCCGCCACGCGACCTGGAAGTAGATCGGGTTCTAATGTTAACATCTCATCTCGTGAAATGAGCCTGCAAGGATACCCCCACGTTTGCAGTTGCCGGATACGTCGTTCTAATTGCGCTGCGCGTTCAGTTCTATTCTCCCAACGCATTTCACCGCCATAATGGATACCAATATCCGTATTAAGTTCATGTGCCAATCGATACCACATATCTAAAGAACGCCGATTGAGCGTATGGTAATCGCGCGGATCTTTCCCAAAAGCATTCACCCATGCAAAGGAATGCCCCGATGCCCCAGCACCAGGAATATCGCGTTCAAGAACAGTTATAACATTTCGCGGGCGAAGGGATAGGTGGTAAGCTAAACAAGCACCAATAACACCAGCACCGACAATGACAATTTTCGTGGTTTTTGCTGATGTCATAGGCAACTTTTACATGTTGTTCCAAGAAGAATTTGCTGATTTATGCCAATTGGATATTGTTATCAAGGTAAGCAAGTCGTTGCCTTCATTAAAAGATAAACTATCGATGTGCCACAACAATAAATCCTGTCAATCCAGCAAGCAGTAACTGAAAACCTGTTTGATAAAACAGTATCAGAAACGGTTGGCAGAGAGAAATTAATCCTAAAGCTATGAAACCGATGGATATCCGTTCACACATTGCCTTCTGTGAATAGACAATCGAGAAAACAATAATCCCCGGCAGCAGTAAGTATAGTGCAGTGCCGCCAAGTGATGGAAAGACGGGTTGATAGAGAAAAAAGATACCGATACAAGTACAAATTCCAGATACAACCGTTGCAACCCGTGTAGCGGTGGTTGTCATGCCAAATGAAATTGCACTTGCAAACAAGAGGTGAAACGCTGAACCGCGCAAAATTGAAGGAACAGGAAAATATAGAAAGCCGAGTCCCATTACCAAGCCAATACCAGATATTATGGCAATTCGTCGTTTATTTTCAAAGGCAATTCCTGCAAGAATTGCGGCGATGCTGAGCAGTACGAATGAGATACCCTTTATCAGTATACTACTTTGAACCAAGCGATCCGGCATCCATGATACGTTTCCCGGTTCTACATAAAGAAAAATAAAACTAATTAGAGAAAAAATGATAGCAATTAACTGATTTCGTTTCTGTTTTCTCATAAATCTTAATAACAAGTTGTGTGTTCAATTACCAAGTTTGAATAATCGGTCTTTCCACGTTTTCGCTTTCTCTTCTTGAAAGTTGTTAATTTGTACCCGCAAATCAGCCCTTTCCTCTTGAAGCAATTTTACTTTTTCTCGAAGTTCAACTACTTCCTTTTCCAATTTTTCGTTATTTTCATTAAGATAGGCAATGTGGACGACTTGGCAAATTAGGTTTTCGATTATTTCATTAGTAGGGATATTGTAACTAAGTTGTGTTATCAATGGCGCTAAACCATCAATCCTTAACTGTAGAACCGCCTTCGGTTCTGTATTCTCTTCTTCAGCAGGCGCTGCAACAGTACGTAGAAAGGGTTCTATCTCTGGGTGTTTCCGATTCAATGTCTGTTTTATAATTTCCTCGTCAACACCAATTACTTCAGCTACATCTGATGGATTCAAATAGAGTTCCATTTAGATTTTACAACCTCTTACAACTTTTCCACTATTAAGGTTTCCCATATTATTTGTATAGATAATATCAAACCTTGTTAGATTTTAGTCTGTCACTTCCGTTTTTAGCACACGGAGCATGTGCCGTGCGTAACTCACTGCTGAAATTACAACAAATAGAAGAGCAACACAGAGTATAGTAAAGGCAACCCACTCTGGGAACAAATCTTCTTGTATCGCATGAATAAGGTAAAGTATCACAGCGATCGACAAAGTGAAACTTGTGCATTTGCCCCACCAATTTGAACGAGTAATCATCTTTGCCTTATAAGCAAGATACACGTTACCCAAGACAATTGCGACATCTCGGAAAATCACAGCAGCAAATGCCCATATCGGAAATGTAGAATGTGATAGGACAAGCGCAAAAATTCCCGCACCAATAGCAACCTTGTCAGCGACGGGGTCAAGAATATAACCAAGTTCCGAGTGTTGATTTAGCACACGCGCAAAGAATCCATCCAACAAATCCGAAACAATCGCCACACCTCCTATTACAACAGCGAGTTTATAATTTCCCTTGTAAATTACCCAAAAGATGAGGGGGGCAATCAGCAGCCTGAACGTTGAAATCAGATTGCTTATATATAAGAAATCTCTCCCTGAAATATGAATCGTTCGGGTTTCAGTGAATTGGTGAATAGGAGCTTTGAACGCCATGGATCTCTCTGACCTACCGGTGTCTACACACCAATGTAAACACTAACAAAAGTCGTGTCCTATTAATCATATTCAATTATTTCGTGCTGCCAATTGGAAAACTATTTGTTGGTTCTGAATTTTCAGAATTTCATTTTCCCGTTTGAGGAGTTCATCAAATGAGGCAATTTCCAAAAGTTCCTGTTTTTCATTGAGGGGAATGCGCAGACGTGTCCCAATTTGATATGCTAATTGCTGCGGATGCTCTGGATTTTCATCTGGTGCTTGCCAGCTGAATATCAAGTAACTCGACAAAGTTTCATATTCAATGTAGAGTTCACGTGTTTTAGCAGCAATCTCTTCAAGACTGGTATCAGGTTCAGTGTCTAACGTATCTAACATTCGCACTCGCCCGACTAAATATGGGAGTTCATCCTTAACTTCCAATATCTCAAAGCGAGAGTGTCCAGATGTCATGATATTCATACGTCCATCTGGCAACCGATTAACTTCAACCAAATCAACCGCAGTACCAATTTTACAAGGTTTCGCTGCTTCCCCGACCTCCTCACCTTCTTCAATCATTACAATCCCAAAAGACGATTCGTTTCTGATACAAAACTTCACCATTTCACGATACCGTTGTTCAAAAATGTGTAACGGGAGCAAACCACCAGGGAACAGCACAACATTCAACGGAAAAAGCGGAAGCTCTTTTTCTTCTACGTGATTCGGATCCGTTTGCATGCGAAACTCCTTAATTTATTTAACTAATACCATTCTTAAATGATTATGTAGCATTCTTTCGTAGGTCGGATAGAGCAAAGCGAAACCCGACAAATGCCAAAAAGCGCATTTAACGTTGATTTGGACACGTATGATTATAGATAGGGTTTCCATGTCGGGTGTCGCAAGCTCTACCCGACCTACAGTTTATTATGGAAATTTGTCAATTAGAATGGTATAAAATAAATACCAAATTTCTTCCGTTCCTCAAGTTGTCACCTTACAATGTCCTTAGTCTTGCTTGGACATTTTTACTGTTCCCCAGGTGACTGCCAATTTCCCGGCAGGCTCAATAGCAAGTCCTACCGCGTCGCGGTTCTTTTCAATTTCCGCTTGACTTAGACCGCGGTTATAGAGGCGAAGTTCATCAAGAAGTCCGCTGAAAGCAAGCCCACCGACTTTTCTGGCACCCATCCAAAAATTCTCGCCATTGTGTTTTAGGTCGCCTTCAAATTTTTTCTTACTATCCATCTCACCATTGACATAAATAATGGCTTCGGAACCGTCGTAAACACCAGCAACATGATGCCATTCATTTAGGGCAAGCTGCGCCACACTGTGAAAGGGCCACGTTTCTTTAGCACCGTTCCAGATATTAAAGTCAAGTCGGCTTTGGTCCGACCACGCAATCACATAAGTATTACTTCCTGATCTTGATATACCCGCGATAATTGCCCAACCTGCTTTTTCAGGCTTTATCCACATCTCCAATGTAATCTGATCACCAATGGTGGTTAAATCCTTACCTGCTCCACAATCAACATGTCCTCCACTAAACTTGAGAGCCTCACCAACTTTACCGTCAACAACCTCAACACTCCCGCTGATCGTTCCATTGTTGACACCAAAAATGTCTTTAACCGTTTTATCTATGACTGAACCCCTATTAAAGGACCAATAACTAACCAATCCGTCGGTAACCGCCTCGCGAGTTAACGCTATGTTAGTTGACATTAAAACAGTTGCTATAATGGTTAGAACAAATATTTGTTTCGGAGTTCTGTTAATCATTTGATCCTCCGTTTTGGAATATTGAATGCCAGTCGATAAGATTAAGTTTCCTAATTTGCCCAAGCTGCCGCCTATTCCAGAAAAACCGAGTTTTCAGTCTCCATTTCACATATATTGAACAAATTGGTTGCGTTTTTCCTAAATCGTATTATTCGTATGTTTTGGTTTTCAATAGGTCAAATCATAATATTTGAGCGATATATACTTTGAGGATGCCTAATTATTTTTACACAAAAAACTAAATTTGTCAAGGTATATTTCAATTTGTGTATCGATTCAATTTGAGAAAATAATGCCAAAGTGATAAAATACACGGTAATAATCAGATAATTATTAAACAGATTTTCCAACACTAAAATATAATGGATTAAACACAAACCAACATGAGCAAAATCGCACACGTAGAGGTTTACCCCACTGCAGTCGGAATGAAAGACGTTTTTACTATCGGGACAGGTTTCGTTGGTGATACTGATGCAGCAGGACACCATATTTTTGTAAAGATTACAACAGATGACGGTTATATCGGTTGGGGAGAACAACGTGCTCTTCCCTCATGGAGTTATGAGACAACAGAGTCAATTACATCCACGATAAAATACCATATCACGCCTTTACTTCTTGGACAAAATCCGCTACATTTGAATGGAATCCATAACGCCATCTATCAGACATTAAAACCTGCTGTCAGCAATGGACACCCTTTCGCTAAAGCTGCTGTTGACATCGCACTGCATGACTTGTGCGGACAAATCCTAAATGTACCCTTGCATATCCTTTTTGGAGGAAAACGACACAACACGCTACCACTAAGTTATGCTCTGAGTATAGATACGCCAGAAATAATGGCGTTAAAAGCAAAGGCTCTATCTCCCTGCTCTTGTTTTAAAGTGAAAGTTGAAGGGATGCCAGCAGTAGATGAAGAACGAATACGCGCAATTCACGAAGCTGCACCTAATGCCAAACTTTGGATTGATGCAAATCAATCTTACACACCATCTAACGCCTTGGAGCTGCTGAAACGTGTGCAGGATATCAATGAAATTTATTGTATGGAACAGCCGGTTGCAAGTCAAGACTGGTTCGGAATGAAACGGGTGCGGGAGGCAGCGTCAATCCCCATTGCCATTGATGAAGGTTGTTTTACATATTTTGATCTTGGCAAAATTGCACGCCTTGAATGTGCGGATGCAGTTGTTTTGAAGGTATGCAAATCTGGCGGTCTAACCGAATGTCTCAAAAGTGTCTATGTCGCAGAAGCCAACGCTATAGAACTGCTCGGTAGCGGTCTGACTGAAGCAGGCGTGGGTTTCATCGCAAGCATCCATCTTTTCTCAACTATGGATCTTGTGCTGCCTGCCGAATTGAACGCCCCTGTATTTTTAGAAACGATGGCGATAAGCGGTGTAGAAATTAATGATCATGTCGTCACGGTGCCAGACGGCCCCGGTCTTGGCATAACACCCGATGAAGATTATATCAAAGCGCATCCATTGACAATCTATTCCGCGATGCAATGACAATTTCTACACCAATAGCGATCACAATTACCACAGCACATATCAAATAAGGACTTTGAGGTCCCAATTTTGAATCCGCAGCGATACCACCTAAAAGTGGACCTAATAAACTACCTGTCCCTAAGATTGCTTCATGCCAGCCGCTCTTGTTTCCTTTGTCTATCTGCCGATCCAAACCGTAGTAAAGACTACCAAAATAGGAAAATGCTGCAGCTACACCGATAACTGCAAACGCACATATCCACAATGCCGTGTGTTGGGCTCGCCAAATTACCACGAAACTTAAAATTGCCAATCCCTGAACTATTAATAATGGACTCAAGCGATAGTGCCAACGAGTAGAAAAACCTGTACCGAGAAAAAGAAATGTTAGTGTCTGCACACCACCGAGTATAAGCATCAAGTTTCCGAATGTTGTCGGGAGCATACCCATTTCCTTTGTAAGTTTCGGTGCAAGACTCCGCAACACGCCGAGCGTAAACCACGAGGCAAAATTGGCACACCGTGCTACGTTGAGATAAAGCCTACGTACCACTGGCAGTGGAAATAGTGTCTGTATCGGATCAGATTGCTCCTTTGTTGTTTGGAGGGGCGAATTGGATTTAGAAAAGAAAATAATAACAAATGTAAGCAAACCAACAGCACCTGCAAGATAAAAAAGTTTGAACGGATTTGCATCTTGATACAAATAGCCCGATACTGTTGGTCCTAAGGTTATTCCGATACTCCAGAATAGATTAAAAAGCATAACCCGTTGAAGTAATTTACCTTCGCCCTCACGTTCAGCAAGCCAAGCTTCGTAAGCGGGCCAAAAAAGTGATAGGCCGATACCTATCCAAGGAAAAATTAGCAGAAGGTGGATTTTCTTATGGCAGAAGGGGAGTCCGAAACTTACAGTTCCGAGTAAAAGACAACCTGCGTATAGCATACGCCGACGTTCAACGCGGTCAGATAACTTCCCAAATGGAATCGCAAGGAACGCGTAAAAGGCTATTGCAATAGCCACCAGCAAACCAAGAAAACTTGAGGAAAATTTCAGATAACTGCTATAAAAAGAGGAATTAGTTAAGACGCTACTAAAAGCGAAATCAATTAACAGCGCGGGGAAATAGACGATGAAAAGTTGAAGAGGTTTTAAGCGCATTTATCGCTTTATTTTTAGAGTAAAGACAAAAGAATTGATATGTAATGCTACATAATTAGCATATTGTATTTTACTTGGACTCCACAATCCTTGCATCAACAGTGTGATAGCCCAATACTTCGACCGGTTCGACTGGAATACCAATCTCATCTTGCGTGATACCGCTGTTTGTTGTCGCTCTTGCGTAAATCTCAACTGGACCCTTTCTCTTAGGTACCTGCCATTTCCACTTCCAAAGCACCCATGCCAATGGTGTATCTTTCGCCCAGATTTCTGCTTCTTCCCATGTTTCCCCGTAATCAATGCTCACTTCTACCTTATTGATTCCACCATGGTGTCCCGCATCAAAAGCCGCTCCGCTTACGATATAAGTAGAACCCGCAATAATCTCCTCTTCTGTACCGGGAGTCCCAATAACAGTTGCAAGTTTTACATTCGCAACTGGATCCCACCCTCTTTTTTCCCAATAACTTTCGTGTTCTTTAGCTAATTGAATACTAACTATCCATTTCGGATTTTTAGTGCCATAATGACCGGGATTGAGCAAACGGACAGGAAATCCGTGATCCGTAGGAAGCGGTTTACCATTCATCTCATAAGCAAGAATCGTCCCTTCATGCATAGCATCTTCTAATGGGATTGCAGTATGATAACCGTCTGCACACTGAAATACAACTACTTTTGCTTCATCCTTAACACCAACTTTCTGAAGCAGGTCGCGCAAACGGGCGCCCTTCCACATTGCATTCCCCATCTGTTCGGTCCCAATCGGATCACCAATACATTTTAACGTGCGCATTGTCTCAACCGATTCCATTGCCTTAATATCTTCAAGTCGGAGCGGGGCAATACGATTTTCAACCAATCCAGATATGCCTAAACGCCAATTGGCTGCATCAAGGACGACAGGTTCTTTTATCTGAAGAATATAAAAATCTTCATTAGGTGTTATCAATGTACGTGGCTTCAATACAGGCACATCATCTGCTTGTGCCTCCAATTGCAGCGGCAAAACCATTCCTGCAGCACTAATGACACTCAATTTGATGAAAGTCCTTCGTTTCATTATATATCCTTGCTTTGCGAATCTGGCTTTGTTTTATTACTTCGCATCCGCATTGTAATTTTGGTTACACCTCTTATCATGATGGCTGTACCGAAGGTGAGAAATAGAGGAAGTCCCCAATCCCAATGATAAAAATAGTACGCAATAAATAAGACTACCATTAAGATAATTAATATGTTCAAAAGTGCTTTGTTTTCGTACCATTTCTGCATCTGTTTACAATTATATTCTGCATGGATGTTTGTGAATTCAATCAACTCAAGTTGAATTGTGGCATCACAAATCAAAGGTGAAGTTCAGTATTTTAGGCATAATCTCAACAATGAAATAATACCATAAATACATTTGAATTTCAACCAAAATAGACAGAGCCATTCAATTGTCGAGTTTCGCTATTGTTAGAGGGGTTTGTAACCCCGATTTCAGATACTCAGCATGAAAAATCGGGGTTACAAACCCCTCCAACAAAGATGTTTTGTGACAATTGAATGCCTCTGCCAAAATAGACCGAAGATCAGAACCATTCAGTTTTCGGTTTTTTTGCACATTTAGTTGGAAGTCGTGAGCAGAGATTACTCCTACAGAATGTAAGATGTAATAAATCGCGCGACTACAACGTAGGTATGTGCGATTTGAGTATTCAGCGTTGATTTCGCAGGAAAAATAACATGTCTTGCGATAACGACTGGAACGCTTCACTGCGACTCTGAAGAAACTTTTTTATCGCCCCCCACTGCGTTTGCATCTTATCTTTGGGTGAAACAGGAAGCACATCATCGCTGATCCAGTCTAAGGAGTCATCCATGCCCGGATGGTCTGTGAGGCGCGTAATCTCTCCCGTTTGAATATGATACTTATAGATATTAGAAGGGGGGTACTGACCGCGAAGGGGTAGCGGTTCGTCTAAAGCTATCCCGACATACGCACTGAAAACAACCGATTCGCCATCATCCATCCAGTCAATTTTTAAAGGGTGCCAGTCCTTCGGTATCCGAAGTTGTTTGATGTTGTCTCCGTTGCGATCACATATCAGATACCGATGCGCCTTGTAGATAAGCGCAATCCCAAATCCGAGGCGTGGCTCCCAGACATACTGGTTATAGAGATAGACAATCTGTTTGCCATCGGGCGACCAGCGCGGCGCGTTGAATGCTCCCTGTATGGGCGGGCGCAGCAGTTTTCGTGGATTATGTCCATCTGCTCCCATTATCCAAAGCGTGCCACCGGCATCCTCTCCGACCACACCCGGCTTTGAGAAGACAATCAACTTGCCATCGGGCGACCAATCACAAGAGGTTGCACTGACATCTGCTATCTCTTTCATCTCCCCTGTTTCAATATGCAGCACGTTGACGCTATGTTTCCCTTTGTTGTCTATTTTCACACTCATATCAAAAACAAGAGATTGGCTATCCGGTGAAAATGACATTCTACCGATATACGCCTTTGGGAGTATGAGTTCCCGAATGTTTGTGCCATCCGGATGCATCAGATATTTGCCAAATTGGTCCACAAATGCAATCTGTTGACCATCGGGTGACCAACAATTAGGGTACGGGAACCACCTGCCTCTTTCTTCTGATTTTTTAAGGGGTGTCTGGTTACTACCATCATCGTCCATCACGTAAACACCTTTCACACCGTCGCGCGTTGAACTAAAAACGATTTTGGCATCTGCCACCACACCGTAAAGCATCAGCATCAGTAAACAAAGCAAACTGACTTTTTGTAGATACATGACTATGCTCCTAAAAAGAATGGCAGGGGACACGTGCCCCTGCCTTATAAATCGGGTTATCGATTGTCTTCATGAGTAAACCAATTCGTACTTTCCGCCAACCAGTCGTCTGTTACTCCTTGATGGACTACGATCCGAAGATACGCATTACAATGCCACTTGTTATCTTCCGTGAGTGTCCCGGAGAAATAGTTGAAGTAAGTGCCCCAATAACCGGTGCTATAGCCGTAAGTTTCACCCTGTTTAATGGTGTCGCCTGGTAAGTCTTTTTCTAACTCATCCAGATTTTTGTTGATGGCTGTATGTCTGAACCTTCCAGAACCGCTTGCATTACCACCGGTGCCATTATATGCCCAGGCAAACCCGTCCATGACGATATAGGAGCCATCATAGTAGTGAGCGGTCAGTTCTGAGTAGCCATGGATACCCGTTTGTTTGTAGCCTCCCTTTAAATACGGGTTGATAGACAGAGGTTGAGGTCGTGCTGGAGTCAGAGGCATCTTCAAACGTAACTTCTGCCTTTATATCATGCTCGGCGATCTTGATGTGACCATCAAACGAACCCAGGTAGACATACACACTTTGCGTCCCCGTGCTGTGCATACTGGTATGAACATGTTTATAGTCCTTATCTGCCTCATCTGCAGGATACGTCTGTTTGACATACCAGTTGATATAACGGATGTCTTCATCTGCACTTAGAGACGCATAGAAGTCCGAGCCGCCGCCCCAATCCGTATTCGCAGAGACAGACAGCGACGTAATCGAAGCTGCATAACTATTATTCAAAACGCCTATAAGCAATAAAGAAGCGATTACCGCTGCAATCGCGATTGTGGTGAACTTCTTATAAAACATCTGATTCTCCTTTTGGCATTCTAACGAATGCCAGTATTTTAAAATCAACGTCTGGGACGTTGGTTTACTCTCAATCTTATATTGATAGTGATTTGAAGGAGATGTGCTATATTTTAGCACGTCTCCTGTTTCTATGTACTTAATATCCATTTCGTCCGAAAAAGTTTAGTACTTTTTTCAGTTTTGCCGGACAACACATAATAGATACTATTCTTGCTGTCCTCATGTGAAGGCAATATAAAAGAAAAAAGTATCGCTTTTAATCTTATATAGGCTCCAAACAGAAAAAGTTAATAGCAAATTGCAGATTTTTCTACAATTTTTGTAAGTTTTTCAGGAAATTATGGAAATTTAGGGTGTTTTTACTTGGTTTGGTTAATTTTATAGGTGCAATTCGTTTTTTTAAGCGTATCCGATAAATATGATGAATATGGTGGACTTTGAAATTAAAGAGTCACATTTTTTATAGGCGACAAATCATGCAGAATACCAAACGCGTATTCTGCCAAGCGCATTTGGCGTTGATTTGGCTGAATGCCAAAAGCGCATTCAGCGTTGATTCACAACTCAAATGTCCTGTTAATTCTAAAATTACTATAATTGAAATATCAATTGTGTTTACGTTAAAAAGGTGTTATGCTATATTCATAACACACCAAACATTTCCTTCAAAAGGACCGGAACCTACATGGCAAAAAAACCAAATATCATTTTTCTGATGACAGATCAGCAGCGTTTTGACACCGTTGGAGCACTCGGTAATCCGATTATCAAGACACCCGCACTTGACCGAATTGTTCGTGAAGGAACAAGTTTTACTTCAGCCTACTGTCCTTCTCCTGTGTGTGTCGCATCTCGCTGTAGTTTCCTGCTTGGGCAGTGGCCGCATGAAACGGGCTGCACAACCAATTCAGCTATGCCGCAGGATCGCGCTTCAGTGATGGAGCTACTGAATGAGGTGGGGTATCAGACACACGGTATCGGTAAGATGCACTTTACGCCTCAAGGACGCAAAATGTGGGGATTTGAAACCAGAGATTTCTCAGAGGAGGGTGCCGGTCCTGATGATTTCACTGAATTTCTCCATGAGAACGGCTATGACCATATTATTGCACCACACGGTGAACGAAGTGAATACTACTACATCCCACAACCTTCGCAACTTCCTGCCCGGCTACACCATACGCAGTGGGTAGGAGACAAGACACTTCAATTCCTTTCTCAACGCGATACGAACAGACCCTTTTTGTGTTGGAGTAGTTTCATCAAGCCGCATCCACCATTTGAATCACCTGTGCCATGGAATAGACTCTACCGAACAGTCGAAATGCCATTGCCGTTCCTACCACCAGATTATGAACAGCTGCACACGCATTGGAACAGACATCAAAATCGCTATAAATACCGGGATCAGGGCAGAGATATGAATCTTCTTAGGACGACGCGCGCCGCCTACTATGCCGCTATCTCCTTCATTGACTATCAGGTTGGTCGAATTCTTGATTATCTTGAATCGGAAGGCGAACTTAACAATACCTTAATACTCTACACATCAGACCACGGAGAGTTACTTGGCGACTATGACTGCTATGGCAAACGCTCATTCCTTGATGCAGCTGCCCGTATACCGTTACTTGTTCGCTACCCCAAACGTTTTGAGGCAAACGTGCAATGTGATACGCCAACGAGTCTTGTTGACGTGCTGCCAACAAGTTTGGGCGCAGCAGGCTTAACACCACACGATGAACATAGTGGTGTTGACTTGGCGGATGTTGCCACTGGCAATACAGAACGAGATGCTATCATCGGACAATTGTCAGGTGAAAACAGAGGTCTGTATATGCTTCTAACCGATGAATACAAATACATCTATTCTGCTGCTGACCGAAAGGAATGGCTTTTCAGACGTTTATCAGGCAGGCTTGATGAACGAAATCTTGCCGGTAATCCAGGCTATGGACGAACGCTCAGAGATTATCGGGAACGTTTGATAAACTGGTTCCAAGAGGACGGCTATGACGTTCCACTTGACGGTAACAGATGGCGCGAATTCCCGCCACCGATTGAACCTGATAATCCGGATGCTGACCAACTGTTCCAAGATGGACGTTCATCAAGTGATCAACTTCCTCCAGGGTATTCACCACATATTGATCCTATCAGAGGGCGTTCTTGACATTCTTCCAGACTTATATCACCACCGAAAAGACAGTTCGAGATGTCTGAAATTTTTTGGACATCTCTACTTCAAACTTTGAATCATGCCGATCCGTCACTCAACTAAAAAGGTTTTCTCAAAAGTTGCATGGCATGCATATAATATCCACCGTAAAGGTCCTTTTTACCGTTCCAAGTTGTCTAAAACAACAAAATTGTTCAACGCGCCACGCGAAACAATTTTACAGTTTCAACGAGAACGTCTAAAGCAACTCATTCAGCATACTGTCCAAACCACACCATACTACCGCGATCTGTTCAAAGATTTTGGATTGAAGCAAAACGACCTATTCCAACAAATTAATGCTGATTCCATTGACATTTCACAAATTCTACCGCTTGAAAAACAGACTGTCCGAAAACAATTAGAAAATCTTTGTTCCGAATTATTTCCAACATATCAGCGAATTGAGAATGCTACAGGCGGGTCTACAGGCACACCGCTGAAGTTTTATCAGGATAGGTCTTATTGGAATCAACGGAATCTTAGCGTCTATTACTTTGATCAATGGGCAGGTTGGGATTTTGGCGAACCGCAACTCGTTATTTGGGGGGCACTGGCGGATGTTAATGGTAATGACAATTGGAAACAGAATCTAAACCGTTATTGGCGAAATCAGCACTGGCTAAACGGATTCCATCTCACAGATTCAGCGATGCACGCTACATTCAAGATGATGCAACGACAGCAACCTACGACAATTCTCGCCTACCCTTCATCGTTATACCAATTTGCCAAATTTATCTCAGACAACAATTTAACTCCGCAATGGAAAACGAAAGGTGTTATTTCATCTGCGGAGATGTTACACCCACATTACCGTTCACTTGCCGAAACAGTCTTTGAAACGAAGATTTACAACCGATATGGTGGAAGGGAAGTCGGATTAATCGCTATGGAATGTTCAAAAGGACGCATGCATATCAACTGCCGAGACATTTACCTTGAAGTAGACAGTCCTAATCCCTATACCATACCGGGCGATCTGCTCGTTACACAACTGAACAACTACACAATGCCATTTATCCGCTATAGGATTGGCGATATTGGTCGCCTCTCAGATGAGATGTGTCCATGTGGCAACCAATTACCTGTTTTAGGAGAACTTCTGGGTCGCAGCACTGCAACCTTCCGATCAAAAACAAAGACGTTGATACACGGAGGCTATTTCACACAACAGTTCTATAACCTCGCTGGTGTCACGCAATTTCAATTAATTCAGGAGACGCTTGAAAAGTGTATTTTGAAACTCGTTGTTAACGAGCAATGGAAAGTAGAAACAAGCAATCATATTGTCCAGAAAATACAGGATGCTCTGGGGACAGAAGTATCCGTAAAAATAGAATTTGTGGACGAGATTCCACTGCCAAAGTCAGGGAAAAGAGAATTCACGATTTCAAAGGTTACATAGATCGTATAATGGTGCAACCCGTTTTGTCCCACTCGGCAGATACCCCAAAATAAGCCCATCAACAGGCAGATTCTTATCTGCGACAACGCCAGTGCTTCGCTCAGCAGTTAAACCTTTAGACATTAGCAGATAAAAGGTGTCTTTATACCATCCGGGTGTTGTGAAAAAATTCCCTTGCCCTTTTGATATAATAAGGTCCGCGTCTAACAGAGCGTTGATAAATTCGGGCGTAGCATTATAGAGATTAGTCCCAATCGTCTTTGCTCCTGACGACATAAGTGTGACAACCCCATCTTGCATTGCGCGTTGTATTCCCTGAAATTGTGGATAGCTTGTAATCTCATGCAAATCTGCCAGTGTAACATCGTTGCTTGCGTTATCGACTTTTCCTACAATACATATTTGATGTCCACATTGAATAAGGTCCTGAATTAAGGCAATATCAAAGATGATTTCACCATCGTTATCAGCAAGCCACAGAATACGTTGTGGAGAAGCATCAATGACTTTTTTCTGAAACAGTTCATAGCAATCAATGGCAAAAGGCGTTTCAACTGCTGCACGTAGTGCCTCAGAAAAATAGTTAGGATTAGCATTTACCTTTTGGACGACTCGCGCACTGCTATAGTCAATAACATTCCCCGCAACAACAAGCTTTAACCGCGTCAACCAATTATCGTTCCAAAATTCCGGGAGGAGTTCAAGTGCGGTCTGGCGTGCTTTCAGTTTATCACGGTGATAAGGATTCGGATTGCCAGTATGCAGTTTCACCATCTCAAAGATTGTTCCCCATACTTCTTCAGGGGTAAGGGATTCAATCAGATAATCTCCATTCGCACGCCGCATGTCCAAGAGCGTATCTACTGCATTGCACACAACTTGTTGCAATTGCGTATTGCGCGTAGCACGAGGAATCAACTCCGTAGCACTATGTGAACTAACATGTTTCCGAAGGTTTTCCCAATCTGGTAAATCTTTCTTCTCGCCAAAAGTAAAAACACCCGGTCTGTAATCTACAGGAACAATTTGATTGAAAAGTGGACTCGGGACACCCAGCGGGGATTCTGTAAGCGGAACACCTAATGTTTGGTTTTCCAGTCGAATATCGGATGGGATTACTGTTGCATGTACTTGAATGTCTGAAAGCTGAACGCTACTTCCTACTGTAACAGTATCAAAGGTGGAATTTCTTATTGTACTTATAGTCGCAAGTCCACGAACAGGCTCCGCTAAAGTTGTAGGCAACTGATTTGATTCAAATGTCGTATCTTTTGCAGTAACATTCTGCAACCCAACTGAATCCCCTACGCTTGTAGCACCGCGCAGTGTAACATTTTCAAGTCGACAATAATCACCTATCTTAACACCTTTGCCTATATGTATTTTACCAAGAAGATAACACGCAACCCCAATTTCTATATCTTCATTGTCTAATGTAATTTGTGCTGATGGATCAACACGAATACCTTTGTTGGCAAGGAATTCTCTGGTCTGTTTAAACATTGTAGTTTCTCCTGACAAAACATTTGACCAACGGTTAACACCTGACAACACATCACCATGATAGATAAAAGCGTTTGTTTTCAAGCCATCTTCATAACAGAGGCGAATCAGATCAACGTGATGGAGTTCACCGTTTCGGTTTGTGTGTGGCTGCAACCGATCTATCCGTTCCAACAATGTACTTTTTCGAATGATTGTAATGCCAGTATTGGTATATGCCTCCCCACGCTCCAAACGTTGCCACATCTCTGCTTTTTCAAGCTCTGTCATATCGTACCACTCTTTTGTTCCGATGAATTTGCCATCGCCATCAAAAAAGAGTCCGCCTTTATCGACCACTGTTTCCGGTATCTTCCCACATAACGTAACATCCGCATCGGAGAGAAAATGAGATAATAACGTTTGTGCAAAAATGGCATTCTCTAAAAAAGGTTCATCTCCGAATGCTATGCCGATCCATTCCGCGTCAGAATCACGCAGTATAGGCAGTGCCGCTTGCAATGCACCGCCTGTGCCGTTCATCTCTTCTTGAATACAAGCCATCGTATTAGCACTTAACCGCTGCTCAGAGGATCCACTTTTTTCAATACGATTTGCCATTTGCGGATTGATAACAACAATATGTGGACGGTTGCCTGGCAAAAAACGACATGAACGTTGCAGCATGTTCTGCTCACCGAACATAATGTCCAATGTTTTGCTAAATCGTCCGGTGGGATCAATACGTGTGCCTTTGCCAGCAGCAAGCACTACCCATTGCGGTGAAAGATAGTTTTCAAGGGAGTCTGTAGGGAGTGAAGTAAAGAGGGGTTGTAGGGAATCGGGGTTGAAATCCATTCCCTCAGTTACATCTTCAAGTTCGCAACCGAGAATGTTTTCAAGGATAGATTTTATATCTTCCGGTAAGCGCACTTTAGAGACATGCGCGTCGCTTTTCATTTATTTATTACTTCCTAATTTGGTTAGTTTGCCCATTTTCTCGTAGTAATAATGGTTGGAGTCGGATTTAGGTTTCTTCTGGAGGTATAATCACCAACTTACTGGCAAGAGCAAGTTTAGTAGCAATCCTCTGACACGTTAATCTGTCTGCAGGGAACAGCATGATATTGGCATGTCTATGATGGGGTTGCATGTCTGGCACAACTCTTAAGTTATTCTTATAAACATCTTCAATTGAAATATCTGCTCTTGCCTTTATAAGCCTATTTTCTGTTTGGACATGTTCCCGCCCTATTTCCCATATTTGACTATCAGAGATTCCAGAAATACGGTACACAGATAGACTATCACTGTATGTAGACACTTCTTTACTAACTTGAGGAGGCATAAACGCCCTAAATTTTACTGTTTTGTTTCCACGAGCAAAATGTTTGGAAGAAAAGATAAAACGGGTGATCACCTCGTTCTGTGAAATATCATTCATATTATTAGTGTTGGCGGAAAAACTCGGGCAATGTTGCTAAAAAGCTAGGCAGCAGAATCGAGTCAGACAATGGACATGTCCCCGCAATCTCACGCTGATCATCTAAAATAGCAACAAAGGTGACGCGGTTGTCCCCATAAAGACTCATTGTCACTATACCGTTTCCCGGCCGCCATTCCAGTCCAATCCCGCCATCTTCTAACCACATCATATCTGGCATCGGAACATCACGAGACATTCGTTCTAACAAAGCAAGTGTTTCATCGTAACCTGACTCTGGGACAGGTTCAACTTCAGAAACTGCCACACAAGTCTCTTCAACTTCCTTACGAATTTCGTTTAATTCGCTTTGGACATGTTTTAGAAACAGCATCTTGTCAGCAGGGGACCGAGCAAAATCAAAATCAGGTTCGTTTTGTACGGTTGCCATGATGTATCACCTATAAATGGAAGTAATTCACGATATCCGTAATTGTAACATAGGTCTTCATAAAACGCAAAACATTATGGATTCTAAGAATTTTCGGAGGAAACCAATGCTTTGCTTAACAGCATTTTTTGTAATAAAATTCTACTGTTAATAAACGCAGCGTAACGCACCCATGAGTTCATCAAGCGCAGCAATATCTGTCAAAACACAAACACCCTCATCTTTACGATCTTCATCGAAAAAGGCATTGTAGACGACAAGCCCATCACCACAAAGTTCCAGCGTCGCTGTCCCCTCTTCTGGATACCAACTTAAACTCAGGCTGCCGTGTTTTGTCCGATTGATGTTTGGCATCGGAACATTTGAATTGTAGAGGAATTCAAGCAAAAAGAGAGCGTCATTGTATGCTGTCACTGAGATAGCATCGACTTCGCTATCCGGTGTATAGGTTTCCTCAGTCTGTTCATAAAGTTCCGCCAATTCGTGCTTGATACTATATCGGAACGTTCCCTCATCAACTCGCGGCGTATCAAAATGTGATTGCATAATTTCTCCAACCTATTTCGTTAGGGCGCACTAAACCTATCAGATGAAGACGCCACTTTTCTACTTAGAAAATATAGACCGATTAATCACGTTTTTGCTTAAGGTTTGCCCAAGTCGTTGCTAACTTTTCAGTCGGTTCAACTGGGAGGGAACCTGACGCTAAATCCGTAATTTCTTCTTCCTCTAATACCCTGTCGTAGAGACGAAAATCATCAATAAGACCTGGCCATGAAGTGCCGTTATTATCCTTTGCCCCTTTACCTACGATTAATTTAGTAGCACCAGAGATTTTTCCTTCTTTTCCACCATCATTGTGTGTAGGGTTATCATCAAGCTCACCATCAATATAAAGGGCAAGTTGTTCACCACTGCGCCATGCAAATACGAGATGTTGCCATTCAGTCGTTTGCACATCACTCTTACCCTCATACGCTTGACCACCGCCTGTTGTCGTAATCGCGCCTTTAACAAGATTAGTACCACCTTTTGTTGACCAACTTGCGGCATCGTAGCGTAAACCGAAAACATTATCGCCTCCAGCAGGATCTATAGCAAAGACAATACCTCTGTCATGTCCAGCTGAATCAGATTTTACCCAAACAGAAATAGTAAAAGCCTCAAGTCCATTGATATAGTCTGCACCGTTATCGTCTACTGCAGAACTATCACCGCCATCAAATTTGATGGCACCGCCAATTTTACCTTCCTTGGGTGCCCAAGCGGCATTACCCAGTAGTTCAGCATCGTTGTTGTTTTTACTATCATCGGATGCTGTTTTCCCAGCTGCTTCATCAAATGGATAATAGACAATTAACCCATTTTGCAAACTTGCGACAGCAATTGAACTGAAAAGTACAGCAATGATAAGAGCGAAAAGTGTGAGTATAAGTTGATTACGCATTGTAAATTCCTCCTTAGGTTTTCAGTCGTAAAGGTCGTGGAGACATTATTGGATTATCAGAATACAATTCTTCCTGAAATGTCTCCGAAATTTTAGCCGTTTATCAATATTCCTCCCTATATTTTAATTGAACTTTGACATCTCAATTGGTCAGATAAGGTCTTAGCGTTGCTACACAATGATTTATCCTATAATTTGGATGTTTAGTCAAGCCTTTGTCTAACTTTGCAGGGTTATTTAGTTCTCTATATTTACGTTAATTTGTCCCGTATCCCTCTTCTGTAGGAGCGACCTCCTAGTCGCGACTGTTCGGCTAAAACAGATAAAATGCCAAAAACTAAATAATCCTGCTAACTTTGTGTGGACGAGTATTGTAACTCGCCCACAATTACAGATTCTAACCGATCATTAAACGTTACACACATCATAAGCGTGCTGCATCGCATCAAACGCATCACCTTTAGGACTAAACTCGTGTCCAACATACAGGTCATAGCCTGTATTAGCAATAGCACGCATTACAGCAGGATAGTAGATTTCTTGTTCGTCATCAAGATCGCGACGCCCAGGATTACCCGCTGTATGGAAGTGCCCAATATATTCAATATAATCCGTAATGTTGCGGATGAGGTCGCCTTCCATAATCTGCATGTGGTAGATGTCGTGGAGCAATTGTGCCCGCGGCGAACCGACACCCTTACATACCTCAACACCCCACTCAGTTTTATCACACTGATAATCCGGATGGTTCACTTTGCTATTAAGCAGTTCAACGCAGAGGTTAACACCCTTCTCCTCAGCAGCTTTTGTCACCCGAGACAGACCTGCAATCGTATTATCACGACCTTCCTCATCGGATCTGCCTTCTCGGTTGCCAGAAAAACAGATAAGACCGGGAATGTCGTTTTCCGCTGCAATGTCAATGTTTTTCAGCAGTTCATCCTCAATTCGGTCGTGATTGCTCGGATCATTCAAGCCAGAGGGAAGGGACGAATGACCAACAATAATTGCAACCCGCATCCCGTGATCTTGAACAACGGACCAGAGATCCGCAGGTAGCATCTCAACCGATTTGTAGCCGATTTCCGCGGCTTTTTTAATAACATCTTCCGGCTCTCTGTCGCGCCGGAAACCACCAAAACAGATGGATTGATTAATTGGCATAATTTCTCTCTCTTTGTGAAAGGACAGCAAATTGCTACCCAATATTATAGTGAAATATTAAAAGGACAATCAGCCCCAGCGGGGCGAAATGTGTATGGAAAAGAGGTAGCTTAGGTTACTATTTATTAAAGGTCAACTGCTTTACCAGTTACGAACGATGTACTTGCAGCGAGCATGATACGGAGTGTCTGTAACGCGTCGCTATAAGGCGATAGAATTTTTGAATCATCTCCACTCTTAACAGCATCAATAAAGACGCGATCTCGGTCTTGTCCACCCTCACCAGAAAGCGGTTCCGTTTCACCTTTACGGTTTGCGTTATTTGGTCCACCGACCGTAACAACGAGTCCACGTGTGAACACCTCAAGATGCACACGACCAAAACCCTCTAACGCACAAGCAGAAACGATATTCGCAACAGCACCGTTCTCAAATTCAATGTTCACCATACTAATGTCATCTACGTCATAGTTTTCAATATGCGTCATACTACCGCTATTTGCAACGCCGTGGACGGTTTTACCATCGCTACCAACCAGAAAACGGCAGAGATCGAAAATGTGAGTCGTCTGCTCGACGTGCTGTCCGCCAGATTGCGCACGGACACGCCACCAAGGTGTTCCGGGCATGCCACCCATCCAATAGCCAAGCGCACCTAAAATTTGTGGTTGTTCTTCAAGCATCTTCTTCGCACTCTGCGCGTTGCCGCCATAACGCCAATGGTAACCGACACTTGTAATAGTGCCAGTCTCTTTAATGTAGTCATCAATGATAATCGCTGGTTCCAATTCAGAATGGATCGGCTTTTCTATAAACATCGCGATACCTTTTTCACAAGCGATCCGTTCCTGTTCGCCGTGCGCAAACGGGGGCGTACAAATGTAAACGGCATCCAATTCCTCTTTATCGTACATCACACGAAAATCGGTGTAAGCGTTGCCACCGAACTCTTCGGCGCGTGCCTTTGCACGATCTTCAGAAATATCACACATCGCACAGAATTCTACATCTTCAAAGTTATCTTTGAGGTTACGCATGTGTGCACCTGCCATGCCACCTGTACCGATAAAACCGAGTTTAACTTTGTCCATATTTTCTCCTTAAAAAATGGGTCGTAACGGAAAAACCGTAATTTTCTAATAGTTTAGCAAAAATGAACATTTATTGCAAGCAATATGAAAATCTGTTATAATTGGAGTTGAACACTTCAGATAAGAAGAACACCGAAGAGGAGAAACAGAATGGGTTTCAAATTTGGATATAGTACATTACGATGGCAACAGCCGGATTTTGAGAAACTGTTAACACAACTCAAGGATGCCGGTTGGGATGGTTGGGAAATGCGGCAATCCTTAGATTGGGCAGGTACACCGAGACGTATTCGGCGGATGTGTGAGAATGTTGACATGCCCGTCGCTGCAGTCACTGCACGCGGACTTCCGATTGATAAAAACCCGGAACAGATGGAACTCAATAAGCGAAGAATTGACTTCGCAGCAGAGGTTGGAGCGGATTGTTTTATGTTCATGGGGGCAGGGAAACCAAATGACCGACCCGTAAACAATGATGATCTCACAAAACTTGCAGATGTTTCCGAAGAATGGGCTGAATACGCATCACGATACGGCTTAGATGTCTGTTATCACATTCATACCAATACAACAGTAGATTCCATTGAGGATTGGACAAAATACATGAGTCTACTACGCAAGTGTAAATTATGTATAGACGTATCACATTCGGCACTTTGGGGGTTTGATCCGATTGAGTCCATTCGCCGCTACAAGGATGTCCTTGTCTATGTTCATCTTCAGGATTATTCAGGCTACACTGGCGGAGATGGTAGCAATTATGATGTGGATTGGGTTGATGTTGGCGGCGGAGATGCGATGGATTTCCCCGGAATTATGTCCACTTTGGAAGAACTCGATTATGATCGATGGATTACTGCATGCCCAGGGATGGTTGAAGACCGCACGGATGAAGAGCGAATGACGACAAATCGGGAGTATTTGCGGCAATTGGGATATTAGAAGAAATCGGGGATTCAATCCGTCCTACAAGAGGAATAGGAGTGAAGTAAATATATGAATGAATCAGGGGGCGAACTCCGCTCCATTCTTGCGACAGACTGCGGCAGCACTACCACTAAAGCAATCCTTATTGAAAAACGCGGCGATGAATATCAACTTATCGTACGCGGGGAAGCACCCACAACTGTTGAAGCACCCGTTGAAGATGTAACAGCAGGGGTTATCAATGCTATTACAGAAGTTGAAGAACTTGCCGGACGCAAACTCCTTGACAACGGTGTTATCATCAAACCACAAAACGGAGATGAGGGCGTTGATGTCTATATTTCAACAAGCAGTGCTGGCGGCGGGTTGCAAATGATGGTAGCAGGTGTTGTCCGTAATATGACTGGAGAAAGTGCTGAACGTGCAGCGCTTGGTGCGGGGGCTATTGTCATGGATGTTATCGCATCTAATGACAAACGCCTACCACACGAAAAAATAGAGCGGATTCGGCATCTTCGTCCCGATATGTTCCTTCTTTCTGGTGGTGTCGATGGTGGAACAACCTCACACGTAGTTGAATTGGCAGAGATTATCGCAGCAGCGCGTCCACAACCACGACTTGGCATTGCTTATGAACTTCCACTGATTTATGCGGGGAACAAAGACGCGCGTGAACTGATTAGAGAACGTTTAGAAGATGTGATGTCTCTGGAGATAGTAGACAACCTCCGTCCAGTATTAGAACGTGAAGAATTGATGCCCACTCGCCACAAAATCCAGGAACAATTCCTTGAACACGTGATGGCGCACGCCCCCGGCTATAAAAAACTCATTGACTGGACAGATGCTCCAATTATGCCAACACCTGGTGCTGTCGGAGAAATAATTCAAACCGTTTCTTCGCAACAGGATATTCAAGTGGTCGGTGTTGACATCGGCGGCGCGACAACCGACGTGTTTTCTGTGTTCAAAAACCACGACGCAGAAGCAGTTTTCAACCGAACAGTCAGCGCCAATCTCGGCATGAGTTATAGCGTCTCTAACGTTCTTGCCGAAGCCGGTATAGACAACGTCTTACGATGGGTGCCTTTTGATATTGAAGTCGGTGATCTTCGCAATCGTGTGAAAAACAAGATGATTCGTCCAACGACGATCCCACAAACCTTACAAGAATTAGTTTTGGAACAAGCAATTGCCCGAGAAGCACTCAGACTGGCTTTTGAGCAGCATAAGCAATTGGCAGTAGAATTGCGAGGTGTGCAACAACAGCGCACTATCTCTGAGGCATTTGATCAGGCAGAAAGTGGACAAACGCTTGTCAACATGCTCTCATTAGATATGTTAGTCGGTAGTGGAGGCGTTTTATCACACGCGCCACGCCGCCAACAGTCAATGCTCATGATGATTGACGCATTCCAACCAGAAGGATTGACACATCTTGCCGTAGATAGTATCTTTATGATGCCCCAACTCGGGGTCTTGGCTCAAGTGAATGCGGAAGCTGCAACACAAGTATTTGAACGAGATTGCCTAATTCACTTGGGCACATGTATAGCACCTATAGGTGTCGGAAAAGAAGGTGATGCGTGCCTCTCTATTGAAATTCATATTTCAGAGAAACCAACCATTACTGAAGAAATACCGTTCGGAGAACTACGGCTCTATCCGCTCGGATTAGGTGAAAAGGCATCCGTAAAACTTCACCCATCTCGACGATTTGACTTGGGTGTTGGGCATAGCACAGCTGTTGAAACTGAAGCGATGGGCGGTGTTGTAGGACTCGTTATTGATACCCGTGGCAGACCCCTTGAAATTCCAACAGATTCAGCACAGCGAGTTGCGCAGCTTACAAAATGGCAGGAAGCATTAGACACATATCCCACTTAAACAGAATACTTGGAATGGAAAATGAGTATATTCCTTTACTGATAACCAGAAAAATGGTATTATATTAATACTATCAAATAGTCAAAAATTTAAGGAGAAAAAAATGAAACGATTTTACCTCTTTGTCCTAACATTCGCTATGAGTTTTGGTTTAGTCTGTAGTATGACAAACCTTGCAATCGCAATAGGCGAACCTAATCAAAAGAAAGGCCCTTTGAAAGATAATGAACTCTTCGCGACTCAACCTAATGCAGTAAACGAAGACCATTCAGGCTACAACACGTGGATACGCAAATGGTATGGACCAGATGGCAACTACACAAACAACGGTAACGAACCGAATCATAGGAATGAACTAATTGAGATGGGAACCGATGGCGAACTAACGCAAGAGGAACTCTCTACAATTAATGGTTTGCTAAAGACCAAAAACAAAATAACAGAAATTAATTGGGATAATGCCCACGGTGGCACCAGAGAATGGACAGTCTTTGAACTGAACCCAGCAGATGGAAACAATATGAACAGAGGTGGACCCGCAGACAGTATTGACACCTACGGTATCATCGTAATTGATGCGCCCAAAGCAATGAAGTCCGTTATGTCTCCTGCACACGACAACCATGCACAGATATGGATTAATGGTGAGAAATGGTACAACCATCCTACCTGGACAGGTGGTGCACAAAAGGTTCATTTTAACGTTGAGGTATCTTTCAAAAAAGGCGCAAATGTTCTTCTTTATAGAGTGACCGAAGGCGGCGGTAGTGCATATATGAACCTCCATTTTGACGATGCAACGCACGACACTGTTGATATCTACCCTGATGAAGCCAATAATAAAGCAGACTTTTTCAAAGAAGTCGAGAAAGTTCTACCAGTTGAACCTAAAGGAAAGTTAACTACTATCTGGGCAGATATAAAACGCAAATAGATCGCAATTTTAGTAGAATTTAGAATTATTTAAACACTGTGAATAGGTGAGGTTTACTAACCGACGTTTATTTTCTTTTGTAGATGCGGTTAAGCAACCGCATCTACAAGGTTGTACACATATTTTTGGATTCTACTATATAATACCAAATTAACGCGATTCGTCTCGGTAGGCGGGGAATGCCTAAATGGCATTCATACCGTTGATTTGCGGTTTCTTAACCAATGCAGAATGCCACACGGGGAATGCCTAAAGCCGAATGCGCTTTTAGCATTCGCCATGATTCATACCCGCCGAATGCCCAAAAGCGCATTCGGCGTTGATT
>JAPPCZ010000071.1 GCA_028824685.1 Candidatus Poribacteria bacterium | reverse complement strand
AGGATATTGAAATCGGGCTTTCAAAGCCCTCCAACTATTTATGAGATAGGTTGTAGTAAAAAAAACATCAATAATTCATTAGGTTACAACTATTTCTAATTTTTGTCCTAAATAGAAACGAGTAAAAAAATGAAATTTGAATGGTTCGTTGCCTCGCGATATCTGCTTTCACGTAGAAAACAGTCTTTTATTTCTATTATTAGCATTATTTCCATTGCTGGAGTTGGTCTGGGTGTTGCGACTGTGATTTTAGTGATCGCTGTTTTAGATGGTGTAGAACATGGACTCAAAGAGCGATTTCTTGCGAATGAAGCACATATAGCTCTAAGATTGATAGATAACGGGTTCTATGGCGATTATCAAAACAAAATTGAAGCGATTGAAGATGTTGAAGGGGTTGTAGCAGCATCACCCGTTGTTTATTCACAACTTGCAGTTTTTCGAGAAGGTAGTGAACAAATTGAAGACGTAATTCTCATCAAAGGAATTGAACCAGAAGTTGAAGATAAAGTCACAGGTTTCACAAAATTTGTAAATGGTTCTTATGATTTCGAAAATGATGATTTAATTGAGCAAGCAAGACTTTTAAATAATGAAACGATTATTGGTGGAATTGTTCTTGGTTCTCGATTAGCACAACGTCTCACTGTAAACGAGGGCGATGTCTTACGTCTTGTGGTAAATATGACTGAAGACAAATTTAGTCCTGGTGCTTTTATTCCGGTAATCAAGAATTTTGTTGTAATTGGGTTTTACGAATCAGAATTGACTGTTTATGACGATCATATTACTTATATAGATTTAAAGGCTGCACAAAAAATATATAATGAAGTTGGTAGAGTAAATACTATTTTTGTTCGACTTGAAGATGCCGAGCTTGCACCGAAAATGAGTGAGGAAATAGAAGAAGCCGCACAGTTTTCTGTGCTTGAGATGCCGACAACGAGAACATGGATGGAAAAATATGCACCACTGTTTGCCGCATTGGAATTGGAAAAGATTGCAACAGTTATCATTGAAGCACTCATTATTTTGGTTGCTGCCTTTAATATCGCAAGCACATTGATAATGACGGTTATGGAAAAGACACGAGATGTCGGGATGTTACGCACACTCGGTTCATCACGTGGAAACATTGTACGTATCTTCATGATTCAAGGTAGCGTGATCGGCATGTTGGGAACTATAGCCGGAACAACCTTGGGGCTTGGTATATGTTGGCTTCTGAGTTCAAATGTAGTCCGACCTTCCCCATGGTTTGCGTTAGGTGCTGTTGTCATATTGATTCTGTTTCAGATTGTGATCGTCCTGCGGCGTATTATGCCACATAGCAAATTAAGAAGAGTCGGATTATTCGTCTTCTGGATACTTGTTGTATGTTTTGGGCTTTACTGCCTTGTTGTACCTATCTCTTTGAAAGAACTAGGTTTGAGTGCCATTTACCAGATGAATCAACTACCAATAAAAGTAAATTGGTTCTTTGTAGGTTTCATAAACCTACTTTCATTCGCAATCTGTTGGCTTGCAACAATTTATCCAGCGTGGCAAGCATCAAATTTGAAGCCAATAGAGGCGTTGCAGTATGAATAAAGTCAAATTTAGCTAACACTACTATATACTTCAATGGATAAACTAATAAGAATTGACAATTTACACAAATCCTTTTATGATGGTGATATAGAACTCAAAGTGCTTAAAGGCGTGAATCTTGATATTCATAAATCAGAGATACTCGCGATTATGGGGGCATCAGGTGTTGGAAAAAGCACTTTATTACATATCATTGGGACGCTGGACCGTCCTACAGATGGGAACATTTTTTACGAGAATGAAGACATCACGGCTTTTTCTGAACGCGAACTCACCCGATTTAGGAATGATGCAATTGGTTTTGTATTCCAGTTTCATCAATTACTTCCAGAATTCACCGCGTTGGAAAACGTGGCTATGAGTAGAATAATTAGAAATACCAGAAATGCTGTGGACAAAGATGGAAATCGTTACAACAGTAATGATGCTTATGAAAAAGCGGAAATCCTTCTTGAAAGTGTCGGTCTCTCTGAACGGCTTAGACATTTTCCGAACCAACTTTCTGGAGGAGAACGACAACGCGTAGCAATTGCCAGAGCTTTGATCAATCAACCTAAGGTTGTTCTGGCAGATGAACCGACAGGTAACATTGACGATAAAACAAGTGAAGCAGTACTCGATGTTTTACAGGATATAAATGAACGACTGAACCAGACATTTATTATTGTAACACACGACTCTCGGTTATCCGAGCGCGCAGACCGGACTGTTCACCTTGTTGACGGGAAAATCGCAGACTAACAATAAGACCATTTGTACATAGGAAGGTATAGGTAATGTTGATTTATCTTGACGGAGAATTTTTACCGCGTGAGGAGGCAAAGATTTCCGTGTTTGACCATGGATTACTCTATGGTGATGGTGTTTTTGAAGGCATTCGTTGCTATAACGGATTGGTCTTTAAGCTGGATGAACACTTAGAAAGGCTCTACGATTCTGCAAAATCACTTATGCTACAAATCCCGATTCCAATTGATGAGATGAAGCAAACAGTGCTTGAAACGCTCTGTCGAAATCAACTTCACGAGGGATATATTCGATTAGTTGTAACACGCGGCATAGGTGACTTAGGACTTGACCCTGATAAATGCCCGAATCCATCAGTTATAATTATTGCAGACAAAATCACGTTGTACCCACAAAATTTCTATGAAAACGGGTTAGAAATTGTCACAGTTTCAGTTCGCAGGAATTATCCTGAAGCAATTAACCCGCGTATTAAATCATTAAATTACCTCAACAATATCCTTGCTAAAATTGAGGCAAAACAATCAGATGCTGTGGAAGCACTTATGTTGAATAACGACGGTTATGTTGTGGAGTGTAGCGGAGATAATATATTTTGGATAAAAAATGAGGTAATTGTTACACCACCTCCCCATATCGGTATTTTGGAAGGTGTTACTCGGAATAGCGTGATTGCACTTGCACATGAGGCAGGATTTCAAGTCGAAGAACGTGTCTTTACTCGACATGACCTCTATATTGCCGATGAATGCTTCCTTACAGGAACAGCAGCAGAGGTAATTCCAGTTGTTAAACTTGACCAACGTGTTATTGGAGATGGAAAACCGGGAAAAGTTACGCAAAAACTCATTGCAGCATTTCGACATCTAACAAACAATTTTGGCACTCCAATTTACGCAGAGGATGCTTGAAGAGTAATAACACGACTCCACTCATCTATAAAGGAGGAACTCAACCATGAGCGGCTTAAAAAATTTCACGTCTATTTTTATTTTTCGTTTAGTTAGTATTTCTATCTTTTCCTTTATTCTGGGTTTCGCTGTCTGGGCTGGTCAATCTACAGATACAACCTTTGGTCCCAAACCGGCTGATGAAACGCAACCAGTTGAATCCGCAGCAGAAGAACAAGAATCTTCATCGGTTGATGAAACGTTTATGGTTAGAAAAATTGAGTTTAAAGGGGTACAATCACTCCGCAAGGAAATGCTGCAAACCCTCATTCAAACGCAAGTAGGACAGGAAATATCAGATGAACTGTTAACGAAAGATATTGAAAGTCTTTACAAGGATACAGGTTTTTTCTTCGATATAGCCGTAGATGTACAAAATGCCGAAGATGGTGGATTTGAGGTTACCTTTCTGCTTGATGAAAGTCCTAAAGTAGAAGGGATTACCATTATTGGAAATGAAGAGTTGGACATTGGAAAACTAATGGATAGGATCACTTTACGGCGTTCAGAAATTTACAGTGACCGTCTTCGCTGGGAAAGCGAACGTGCAATCCGCAGTTTATATCACGAAAAAGGTTATTACCTTGTAAGCATACAGGTCCACGATGATAGAAATGAAGAAAATAACACTACGCAAATAACATTTGAAATAGATGAGGGACCACGCGTTAGAATTACAGAAATTAACTTTATCGGAAATGATAAGATTGACGCCAAAAAACTGCGTAAAAAGATGAAGACGCGTGTGGGCAAACATTTCGATGAAATATTGTTTGAAGAAGAAGATTTAGGTCTAAATCTACGTAATTACTACCAGGACCTTGGGTTTGCACAAGTAAAAATTGAAGGACACACCAAGCGTTTTTCTGAGGATAAAACGGGCCTGATGCTTGATATAACGGTTGATGAAGGAGCCCAATATGCTGTGGGAACATATAACGTTCAACTTGAAGCTGGAGAAAAAATCGTCTTTTCCGAACAAAAAATCCGAGATATGTTAGACCCTGCTGAAGGCGAAAATTTCAACCGTGCTACTTTTGAAGAATCAATTCAGGAGCTGCAGCAAGTATATTATGACAAAGGTTATCTACTTGCCGATGTAAATCCAATTCCAGTTTTTGATGAAGCAAACGCACTCGTCAACATCACCTTGCAAGTTAACCAGGGTGATGTTATAATTATTGACGATGTACCAATCAGAGGGTTAGCAAAAACGAAGGACTTTGTGATTAGGCGTGAACTGGATTGGTTGAATATCAAATCGGATGAATTGCTTGATGTTAAAGTTCTCCGCAAAGCGCGGCAGCGACTTTTCCAGATGGGACCATTTATTCGTGCCGTTGATTTCGTTCCCAGTGATACCGATAACGATAGCCGAAAGAATCTTGTTGTAAATATTGCTGAATCACCTACAACAGGAACACTTAGTGTCGGTGGTGGATACGGTAGCGAAGGCGGTATCTTTGGCACTGCGGAAGTCGGACAGCACAATCTATTTGGACGAGCTTACCGTGTACACCTAAAAGGTGAGTTAGGTACTCGTGACCACCATACAGCAGAATTCCGTTTTGGTACACCGTGGATATTCGGCACACCAACACGGCTTAATGCTCGTATATACAACAATCGACGGTTTCGTCGTTACTATACGGTGGGGACAGTTCAAAATCAAAGCTATCAAGACTATTTGCGTGACCGGTATGTTTGGGATACTCGTGGTGGATCTGTGTCGGTCGGACGACCAATTGCTTTTGATGTTGACGCATCTGTCAGGTTTCGAAACGACAGCATCAATAACGTAACTCAACAAGACTGGCTTATCTCGTTAGTAGATAAGCCGTTAAATGATGTTGTACGTGTAGTAAATGGGGTTGAAGTAATTGAAGAAAAAGGTGCGTTAACGCTGGTAGATGAGTCAAGATTCACAGGTAGAGATAAGGAGGCCATTAAGGAACAACTTCGGATCAAGACCCTTGATAAAAATTCAGCAAAAGAATATTCCAATCGTTCAACAAGAAGTATTCTTTTTGCTGTGGGACGCGATACGCGGGATTACCGCACATCCCTCTACGATCCGATGGGTGGAAGTTCAAACACTATCTCCTATGAATATTCTGGTGGATTTTTGGGTGCTGACAACGAGTTCCAGAAATATAATGCAGACACCAGTTGGTTTTTCAACCCTTGGTGGAATCATGTCTTTGCTGTCCATGCCCGGGCAAGTTATATGCGAAATAAAAGTGAGGATAACAGAGATCTTTTCTATGAGCGGTTTTATTTGGGTGGTGTTGATACAATCCGTGGTTATGAGGACTGGGAAATTTATCCTGATCCTGATGAAACAAACATACCCAATCCTTTTGGCGGGAATAAAATGTTTTTTACCAACTTAGAATATCGCATTCCTGTTTCACCACAACTCACAACTGCTGTTTTCTTTGATTTTGGGCAGGTGTGGGATGAAAGCATGCCAAATATTTTTAACCAAATTAATATAAAACGCGGGGCAGGTGTAGAAGCTCGTCTGCAAATGTTAGGCATGTTAGCACGTTTTGGTTGGGGATACGGCTTTGATCGACAAAATCGACCACCACAAGGTAGGTTTTACTTTACAATCGGTCCTGGTTTTTAATAATATTAACTAATACCATTTTTAAATGATTATATGGCATTTTCGTAGGTCGGGTAGAGCGAAGCGAAACCCGACAAATCATGTAGAATGCCAAAAAGCGCATTTGACGTTGATTTGGACACGTAGGATTAGATCGGGTTTCCATGTCGGGTTTCGCTGACGCTCTACCCGCTGAATGCCATACGGGGAATGCCTAAATGGCATTCATACCGTTGATTTGGCGCATTCAGCGTTGATAATGATACAATAATTATTCTGAAAGCAATGGTCACATCAATTCCATAAGTGACACGAATTAGATACAATTTCGTTTTATTAAAAAAGGAAAAATTATGAAAAAACTTGTGTTTATAACATTTTCAATGGTTCTCTTAGTCGGTTTAATGGCAGGGAGTATCGGTACAGAAACGTTCAAATTAGGTGTAGTTGATAGCAATCGCGTTCTACTAAATTACCAAAAAGCGATTGAAACTGACAAAACCCTCAAAGATGCCGAGAAGCGCTTGAAAGAAAAACTTGATATTATCGGTGAAGAAATTAGAACCCTGAGAGAGAAAAAAACAAAATCAGAACTTTTTCTTGAACAACCAAAAATTGCTGAATTACAGAAACAAATTGAACAAAAAACGATAGAACATCAGCAAGAGTTTGAACGAGGCAGACAAGCTCTTTTGGAAAAGAACCAAGAACTGATGACACCTATTTATAAGGAACTTGAAGAACTTATCATTAAAGTAGGTAAAGAGGAAAAATATGATCTCATTATTGATAGACAAGCTACTCTCTATTTTAATGAGAAATACGATATAACTGATGAACTCATTAAATTAATTAACGCCAATGCTAAGAAGACAGAACCGAAAACAGAAAATGCCGAAAAACCACAAACTTCAACTGAGAAAGCGAAATAAATTCTATCTATATCAACAAGGTATTTAGGTTTAGTTTAAAGCCTATGCCCAAATGTTATACTGTAACTCGCCCGAATGAGGAATATATGCGTATGAAACTAAAGGATATTTGTGATCACTTAGGCGGTGAACTCTCAGGTGATGGTGAGATAGAAATTACAGGTGTTTCTGGCATTAAAGAGGCGGTACCAAGTCAGATTACTTTTGTTGCTAATTCAAAATATCTGGGTGCTATTGCGACAACGCAAGCCTCTGCGATCATTATCGGGCGTGGCGTTTCTGGAAATGGAAAACCGACTATCTGTGTTGATAATCCATATTGGGCATTTGTCAAAGTTTTGGAATTGTTCGCATGGGATATAACACAACCGCCTCAATCGGGAATTCATGCAACTGCCATTATTGGTGAGAACGTCACATTGGGAGAAGGTGTCACGATTCAAGCTCACAGCGTTATAGGTGACAATGTTGAGATAGGTAATGACACCGTAATTATGCCGCTTGTATATATCGGCTCTGACAGTAAAATTGGATGCGACGGCTTAATCTATTCACACGTAAGCATTCGCGAAAACGTGACCATTGGAGATCGTGTAATTATCCACTGTGGTGCAGTGATTGGCAGCGATGGCTTTGGTTTCACGCCCGATCCTACCAACCATAGTCCGTATAAAATCCCACAAATCGGTACAGTCGTTGTTGAAGACGATGTTGAAATTGGTGCCAATACCACAATTGATAGGGCAACGCTCTCTGAAACACTTATCAAAAGCGGAACGAAACTTGATAATCTCGTTCAAATTGCACACAACGTTGTTGTTGGAAAAGATTGTTGCTTAGCGGCACAATCTGGAATTGCTGGGAGTGCTATCCTGGGTGATCGGGTAAACATTGCTGGACAATCTGGCGTGATTGGACATCTAACTCTTGGGGAAAATAGTGTGCTTTACGCTAAATCTGCTGTGACAAAAGATATGCCACCCGGTAGTCAACTTTCTGGATTTCCTGCCAGACCACATAAACAAGAGTTGCGACTTCAAGCCTCCATCCGAAAATTACCTGAACTGCTACAAGATTACACCCAACTCCAGAAACGGGTTGAGGAATTAGAAGCGAAACTGCAAGAACTAAATGACCAATAATTGCATATTTGTAAAACATAGGATTGATCTGGCATCAATAAATGGTATTTGATAATAAACCTATATCTGTAATTCCAGACGAAGATTTGACCGATCTAATTGGTAATCAAGAAGAAAATTTATGGATTGAATTCAAGAGGGAGCACTACGAAGGATACAAAAATAACCGCGAGAAGTATAGTCGTGAGATATGCAAAGATGTTACAGCAATGGCTAATGCTGACTCTGAAGTTGGATACATCCTTATTGGTGTAGATGCAGATAACAATAATATTGCACAAAATTTTTTTGACATTCCTGATGCGAAAAATAAAGCTAAAAGCATCTATGATACTTGCCTCCAACATATAAAACCACGTATTGCAAAATTAGAGGTGGAATCTCGTTCCTTGGAATGGCAAAACCAAGAGTACAACCTAATAATCATTCATATTCCTTTTAGTGAAAATCGTCCCCACGGTTTTGATTCAAATGGGACACTTAACTTTGTAAAGCGCTATGGAGAGGTTACAAAAGAATTTGAAATGTTAGAGTTCATCCCCGAACTATTAGCACGACATCCTTTGCCAGTCATGGACGACATTAATGTAAAGTTGGATAGAATTGAGCATCAAACAACAGATATTTTAAAGGCAATCGGAGAGAGCGAATGAATTCACTTACGAAAAGATTTAGTTCTTTTGTCAAGGCTATATCCGACCAACCCTATTATCGCATCTTCGCGTTACCAAACGAATCTAATGGGAAAGTTGTATCTACCGAAGATCAATGTATACGCGATATTTTGCATAACCCACCGAACAAACGTTGGGCAGGTTTTGGTGTTACAGGACTGTTGGAACGGGACGAGCATCAATGGGAAGAGGGTATAGAAGGGAGCAATGTAACTGGTGGTAAAATCACCTTACTAAGAGATGGATATTTTGAAGTCCTATGTCCAATTAATATCCAGTTTCAAAGAGGGTGGTGTTCCCCTCAATTCGCAATTCCTAATTCTGTAAAATGGTTGTACCCGTATGTAGTCATTGAGTTTCCTGTCTCATTTATGCGATTAGTTAAGGATATATACGATAAGTCTGGTATTGATTCTGGTGTAACTATAGAACAGTACTACCATAATATCACAGAGTATGCTTTGCCAGAGGGACCACCTACCTATCCTACTTTCGGTGCCTTCATTGATGAGAGAGGTGTGTACGAAGGTGCGTCCCCCATTCATTCTGTTCAACAAGTTCCCAACGATTTTATCCCTGACCATGTAGCTTACGATTTAGTGGCAGATGTGTATTCCAAATTTGGATTAGGTGCTAAAGCAATTCCTGCGTTTGATGAAAACAAAAGATTCATCTTAGTATAGCCATCTGGTCCCGCAAAATTAAACTGTATGTATAATTTGTCATGTGCGATTTAATGGTGCTTTGCACAGGGAATCAGTTATTAATATAACTCTAAAAATTACCACTCATAATAGATTCTATTCCAACTCTCCTAATTCTACCACACAAAAAATTTACCAATTTACTTACCCGTTTTATATCACAAACGGAGGGACAGGTGAAAACCTGTTTTAATAAGGTTATTGATAAACTACGATAAGTTGATCACATTCTTGGAAGTAGTTGCCCCAAACGCTGAAGAAGTGCTTCATTTTAAACAGGCATACCGTTCCTATTCCGAGACAGGTGTATGGCAACAAACTTATCAGGTCTTTACCTCTGGATGGCTAAATATTGAAGGTGCTATGCTGGTAAAACCAGAGGATACATTAGATGCCGATTATCGCGTTTACCTAACTGCTACAACTGAACGAAGTTTAAGGGAACTACTGCTTGCCTTCCCAAGGCAATGTGCAGGAATGTTCCACATTGCCGAAGAATGGATAGAAAAAAGAATTGGAGACATATTGGAAGGGGACTTTGTTCATACGGATTCGAGGAAATATTTTAGCGGTATCAAACGGGGAAGTCATACTAAAGCGGAACAACGAGTTGTTTCTAAAAGAAAAGACGAAATCGCAGCCCATATTCGTAAATTAGCATCCTTAAGAGGCAAATTAGAACATTCACAATTCGTTATTGAAGGGGAAATGATGGTAGAACGTGCTGTTGCAGACGGGCTACCGATTGAAACTATTCTCTATACTACAGACTTTGTTTCAACACCTGATGGGAAAAAATTCATAAAACGGGTATTTGATGAGAATTTGTCTTGCTATTTGGTTAATGACGGTGTAATGGGTTCAGTCACAACAACGCGTCCTGTGCCTTCAATAGTAGCATCGGTCCATCTCAACTATCCACTCTTTTTGTCTGAATCTGGAAAACTTAACTTTCACTTTAGCCGAAACTGCACTTTGCTTATCGCTGAAAATGTTGGAAACCCCGATAATCTGGGTATGACATTACGGACAGCAGATGCTGCAGGTGTATCTGCCGTTTTACTCAGCGGGAATGGAGCGAGTCCATTTCATAAAAATTGTATTCGTGCCTCACGCGGTGCTGTTGGTCGCCTGCCTATGTTCCAGACACCAAAAATAAATTTAGCGATTGAGCAATTAAAATTAGCAGGATGGAGAGTAATCGGTGCTACAGCCAAAGCCGAAAATGACCTCTATGCTATGGAATATACCTGTCCGACTGCAATTGTTGTCGGTAACGAAAATACAGGATTATTGGATGAAACGCGCGAACGCTGCACGGACTTAGTTCGTATTCCTATGGCAGCTGGACAGTCCTCCTTAAATGTTGGCGTAGCAGCGGGTGTTCTACTTTTTGAATTAAGTCGGCAAAAACGAAGCATCATGACTTCAATTTGACAAATTGTTCAGACGGTGGTAAAATTGTTTAGTTTTGGAGACACGTAAAAGATTTCACTGAAAAGGAAAAGAGGTAATTCGTAATGTCTGAAAATAATGAGGTAGTAATAGAAGTAGAAACAGAAACAGAAAACATCAAAAAACCAGATTTTCTGATAGATGAATCTGAAATGGATACAGATACATCCGATGAAACGGATATGGAACCAGAGGAACGCACAATAGAAACAGTCGAGGCAGAACTTGAGGCACTCAAAGAAGACCTAAAAAAACAACTTGAAGCAGTTGCCGAAACTGAGCGTGAGCAATATGAGGAAGAACGAGAACGTTTGCTACGAACTGCTGCTGAAGCGGAAAATTCTAAAAGACGGACGGAAACTGAAGCACAAAAACAGCTTAAATTCGCTAACAAAAACATTATAGAGGGTCTGATTCCGGTGTTGGATAGTTTTGAAGCTGCGATTAAAAGTGTTGATGGTAAAATTGAAGCGAGTGAAACTTCATCAGATTTCTCAAACTTCAGTGAAGGGGTACAATTAGTTCATAAACAACTCTTGGATGTCCTGAAGACACATAGTCTCATAGCAATTGAGGCAGCGGTTGGTGACTCGTTTGACCCAAACCAGCACGAAGCAGTCTTTGCTACCGAATCCGATGAAGTTGCAGAGGGAAATGTGATAGAAGAATTCAGATGTGGTTACCAATTGCATGACCAAGTTCTTCGTGCCGCACAAGTTGTGGTTTCAAAGGGAAAACCTGAGCAGCAACCTCCTACTGAAGAAAACGAAGAACAAGAAACTGAAGACATAGATAAAGATTAAGTAAGATTTTATAGTGAGTTAGAAAAATAAGTTTACACTTCTTCTGTAGGAGTGATCTCCGAATCACGACTTAACCTATTAGCCGTCGGGAATCGGAGATCCCTCCTACAACTCAATAATGTAAAGTTAATTGTAAAATTCACTATAACTACAGTGTAGGTAGGAAACAGATGGTGCAAAAACGGGATTACTATGATATTCTTGATGTAGGCAGAGATGCTGATGAAGATCAAATTAAGAAGGCTTACCGAAAGTTAGCGATTAAATATCATCCTGACAAAAACCCAGATAATAAAGAAGCTGAGGAAAAGTTCAAAGAAGCCACTGAAGCTTACGATGTGTTGCGGACACCTGAGAAGCGTCAACGTTACGATCAATTTGGGCATGCCGGGCTTGAAGGCACTTCAAGCGGCTTCGATTTTGGTGTTAACCTTGATGATATATTCAGCGAAGTTTTCGGAGACGTTTTTGGCGGATTCGGTAGAACACAAAATAGACCTAAGCAAGGACGTAGTCTACAATATAACCTTGAAATCTCACTTGAAGATGCGTTCAATGGCAAAGAAGTAACAATTGAAGTGCCTCGTATTGAATCTTGCCCAGAATGTAAGGGAAGCGGCGCAGAAAGAGGGACAACTGTTGAAACTTGTCCACAGTGTTATGGAAGGGGACAGATAACTCAATCTCAAGGTTTTTTCACTATGTCCCGACCCTGTCCACGCTGCAGGGGTGAGGGAGAAATTATCCAAAGTCCATGCCGAAATTGCAATGGACAAGGACGAATTAGAGTAAAACGTGAATTAAAGCTGAAAATTGATAAAGGTGTTGATAACGGCATTGAATATCGATTGCAAGGAGAAGGCGAAGCTGGAACATTGGGCGGTCCTCCTGGTGATCTACACGTTGTTATCCACATCCAACCGCATCAGCAATTTAGTCGTGACGGGAATGATCTAATTACTTCCGCTAAAATATCGTTCGCACAAGCAGCACTCGGTAGCACAATCGAAATTAATAGTCTTGAGGGTCCACAGAAACTAAATATCCCTGCTGGCACGCAGTACGGAGATCAGTTGCGTATACACGGCAAAGGCATGCCAAAGTATAGAAGTTCAAGTTTCGGAGACCTCGTTGTGAAGATCGGAATTGTAACACCAAAAAATCTCAATGAACAGCAGCGAAAACTTTTAGAACAATTTGCTGAACTACAAGATGAATCCGTTGAATCTGAACAGAAGGGATTTTGGGATAAACTTTTTCACCACGATGATGACGAGAAAAAATAAGAATCTGGTATCTGGAAGTTAAAAAACAGCATATTTATGAATTGGGCGCGGATTACCGTAACGACTTCTGACGATGCATCTGAAGCCGTTGCAAACTACCTCTTTGAAATGGATGCTTTCGGGGTTGAGTTAAAAGATGCTGCCAATTCAACAACTTCACTTATCGCATATTATCCACTGGACGACCGCGTAAACACAAGAGTAAAGAAACTAAAAGATTTTCTTTCTAAACTCCCAACGTGGGGTATCCAAGCACATCCTGCGAAAATTGACTTAAAACGAGTTGAATCTGAAGAGTGGACAGAAGCGTGGAAGTCATCTTTCCCACCCCAACGAATAGGTAAACGCCTGCTGATTGCCCCGACATGGCATGATATTTCTCCTGACGAGACAGATATTCTAATTAGACTTGATCCCGGCATGGCGTTTGGCACCGGTTACCATCCGACCACACGTTTGTCATTAAAAATGTTGGAGCAAACGATTAAGCCAGATCAACACGTCGCTGATATCGGAACAGGTTCGGGTATACTCGCAATTGCCGCTATAAAGTTAGGTGCAAAACATGTTGATGCGATTGAACTTGACCCGACAGCAATTCCTGTGGCAGAAACAAACTTTACAATTAATGGTATAACGGAACAAATCAGTTTGTCCCAAGGCGATGGAATCAAGATGGTTCAAGACAAATACCATCTTATTGTTGGGAATATTCTAACAAAGGCAATTCTTCCGATAATACCCTATTGTCCGCCCCGATTGCACCCTGAAGGACAGATCATTTTTTCTGGAATTCTGGAATCAGAATTGGAACAGGTCCAAGAGGTATTGGAGGAGTATGGATTGCAATGCGTCCATGTGACGCGCGAAGCAGAAGAGGAAGTAATGTGGACGGCGGTCTTAGCGAGATTCCTTGGCTAATCCGTGGCAGAGATTGCATCTACCAAGATTGAGGTGAGGCATTGTCGGTGATTTTTCGTCACCTTTCAAATGGCATTTCAGACAGGCAGCATCTTCAGATGATTCCCGATGCACCTCAATGTTTGAACGCGCTGGTGCAGCATTAAAGAAAAGAATTACCATTACGATCGCAAAAATAATACCAATAACGAAAACGATATAAAATAGCACCTTTGGATCAGCTTGCTCGGTTGGCATAGAAAATAAATAGACTCCGAATCTGTGGTAATTACTCAACTAATAGGATACCTTAAAATCAGTTGTACTGCAAATGAAAATAGCAGGGTTATTTAGTTTTCGGTTTTTCTGGTGTCTTTTATCACAAACGTTAATTTTTTATAAAAGTGCTGTAGGTCGGGTAGAGCGAAGCGAAACCCGACACGTTTCGCCCATGTCGGGTTTCGCTTCGCTCTACCCGACCTACGATGTAAACTTTTTGTAACACTCATCAACTGATAATTTTTAAAACTAAATAGCCCTGTGAAAATAGGACAGTTGGCTTTTTAGGTTATTCGAAAAAAGGGAAAAGAATTGGTAAATTCTCGGTTGTCAGTGAAGAGCCGTATTCACAGGATTCAAATGCTTCAGCATATTGAATGTTAGCACCAACTTTTTTACCATAGAGTTTTACTAACAGATCACGGTACTTTTCTGCTACACTACTGAAACGATTTCGTAAACGTTCCGCAAGCCATTCACGTCGATCTTCCACACCATCGGGAACGGCATTTAAGTTACCGCTGTTGTAAGGTAGCCATTCATAAAACTGCGATTCGTGGCAATGGAGCATATCAATTTTCTGTTCCACTACAGTGTCAATACCGACAACAACATCTGGCGAAAAAGGGATAGGCTTCATGAAACCATCGCTCAGATAGACAATAACCGGATTTTTCTCTAAATGTGGTGTAAGCGCGCAAATGTTCGGCACAGTCACCATATAGGCGGCATCCTGTACAAGTATTGATGTATAACGATGGTCAGGATGATAGTCGTTGGGACGGTGCGTCATAATCAAGTCTGGACGAAATTCGCGAATAGTACGGATAATCTGATACCGATTTTCTAATGTTGGCATCAGTTCACCATCGTGATTGTCAAGTAGTTCGTATTCAATGCCGATAATTTCAGAGGCAGCTTGCGCTTCGGCATTACGCCTTTGTGCTAAAGGACCACCGCCCATCTCATGGTGTCCTGCGTCGCCGTTTGTAACGGAAACAAATTTGACATGGTGTCCTTTTTGAACATACAGAGCTGCGATACCACCAGCTTTTATGTCACAATCGTCGGGATGTGCTCCGAAGATTAATACGCGAATCTGTTTTGTATCCATTTTGGGTTATCCGTAAAATGTTGATTTTTTAATAGGTACTTGTAAGTCACCATTTCACTTAATATGGAACTAAAATCTATGAATAATTGGAAAGTCGAAGTTTTCTATAAACCTGACGTGCCTGACACTATCGGACAAGGCATTCTTGAAGATATTGCTGATCTCGGCATTAGTGGAGTGGAATCTGTTAAGACAGCCACAGTTTATTGGATTGAAGGCAGTCTTAACTTGCAAACTATTGAGCGGATTGGATCAGAACTGCTCGCTGATCCGATTACACAACTTTTCACCTCTAACGCTGACAATGAAAAAATTAAAGATTGGGCGGTTGAAGTACAATTCAAACCCGGTGTTACCGATGCAGTTGGCGATAGTACAGTCAAAGGCATCAGAGACCTTGGTATTGAAGGCGTAGAGACTGTTCGCACAGGACAAAAGTTCTGGCTCAGCGGTACTTTGAGTGCAGAAATCATCGAGTCCATTGCACAACGGCTTCTGATGAACGATGTTATCCAGACTTTCTCTTACCAAGAACCGCAAGCGTAATGCACATCTCTAACTTGCTGATTTAGAATAACGGTAGTCCTTGTGCTTCCACATACACTGAATAAAGAGATTGACTACCAGTCATAAAAAGTCTATTTCGTTTCACCCCGCCGAAGCAAAGGTTTGCACAAATTTCTGGAAGGTGTATCTTTCCAATAAGCGTACCATCTGTTGCAAAAACATGGACACCGTCATATCCATCTCCTATCCAACCTGCACTTGCCCATAGATTACCATCAATATCACAGCGGATACCGTCAGCAATCCCCGGTGCCATATCACAGAAAACTTTTTTGTTGTCTAAATGTTCTCCTTTTACAACATCAAAAACATAGATGTATCTCGGTGTTCCCTCTTTATGCGTAACCCCAGTATCCACAACATACAGTTTTTCATAATCAGGTGAAAAGCAGATACCGTTCGGTTTTTCAAGCTCATCCGTAACGACTGTAACTTCTCCAGTATCAGGATTTAGGCGATAAACTGAAGTAGGCAATTCAAATTCAGCAATATGCCCTTCGTAATTGAGCATAATCCCGTATCCTGGATCGGTAAACCAGATAGATCCGTCAGGGTGAACAGCCACGTCGTTTGGCGCGTTGAGTCGTTTTCCCTCAAACTTGTCCATTAGCACAGTAACCGTTCCATCATATTCAGTTCGTGTTACACGACGCGCACCGTGCTCACAACTGATCAGTCTACCCTGTCGATCTCTGGTATGCCCGTTACTATAGTTAGATGGTTTGCGATATACACTCACCTTGTCCGTTGCTTCTTCCCATTTGAGAATGCGATTGTTTGGAATATCGCTCCAAAGAAGGTATCCGCCATCTCCAAACCAGACAGGTCCCTCAGACCAGCGCGCGCCTGTCCATAATCTTTCAACAACGGAATTGCCAATTTTATATTTTCCAAAACGGGAGTCAATCACTTCAATTGCAGGGTCAGGGTATCGTGTTATTGTTCCGTCCCACTTTCTTTGAGATTCATTCATATTGTTTCCTCCTTAAATCCATTGAATTCGGTGATAGTATAGCACAAATAATGAATTGGAGGTATAAATATTCGCGTGGATAGTCAAGGCATTCAATTGTCAGATTATTATCCGTTTTAGGTAAAAGGTCGCGACAGGAGGTCGCTCCTACAGGAAAAGCTTTTTGAAGAAAGTTAAAATTACTGGAGAATTGAATGGATCTGGTAGATAGTCAACAGTCCTTGACATTAACGCAGCTTTGTAATATACTTAAACAATACACCATATCCTTGTAACCCAATACTGGGAGGTGACACGATGCAGAAAAGAATACAATCTGCGCCGACAATAGTCTATCCGGAATCGGACGGTAAACCTATGGCAGAAACAGATACCCATCGGGACTTGATGATAGATTTCATTCAGATGCTGAAACATCATTACCGAGACGATGCAGACGTTTATGTATCTGGAAATCTACTCATATATTACGAAAAGGGAAATCCAAGGAAGTCTATCTCTCCTGATGTATTCGTGGTTTTTGGCGTTGCGAAAAAAAAAAGCGAAACACTTATCTTACATGGGAAGAGGGACGCACCCCCGATTTTGTATTGGAAGTAGCAAGTCCAAATACATTTAGGAACGATATGGGGCGGAAGAAGGATCTTTACGCATCTGTGCTTGGTGTAAAGGAATACTACATCTACGATCCACTTGCTGAAATCGTGCCCAGTTTTATCGGATTTCGACTCATTGATGGCAAATACCAAGAGATAGATTTTGTCAATGAGCGGCTCACCTCAGAAACGTTAGGTTTAGAGTTAGGTGAACGTGATGGTGAACTGAGACTCTATAACCCAAATACATCACAATGGCTACAAACGCCGCCAGAGCGCGCTGAAAACGCTGAGACTCGTGCTGAAAATGCTGAAGCAGAACTTGCTAAGGCTTTAGCTGAAATTGAACGACTTCGCGCAGAAAGAAATGAGTAAAATACAGTGGAGGTATATAATATGAAAGATCAGGCGATTCAACTCACCGATGAACAGATGCAAGATTTCATCATTAACGGATATATTACGTTGAAAACCGACTTTCCGCAGAGTTTTCATGACAACATTTTCCAGCATTTAGAAACAATGTTTGAACATACAGGTAACTTGGGAAACAATGTTCTTCCTCTCATTCCTGAAATTCAACAAGTGTTCGATCATCCTGTTATTGATGGCGCGATGCAAGGAGTGCTTGGGGAAAACTATATGATGCACCCACACCGATACTGCCATTTCAATCCACAAGGTAGTGGCGGACAGGGATTTCATAAGGATTCTTATGAAGGAGACGAACAGATCCGTAGGCACAAGTGCCGTTGGACGATGGCATTTTATTATCCTCAAGATGTCCCTGAAGATAGAGGACCAACCGCTGTGTTACCTGGTTCCCAATATTACGAGACCAGTGAAAGTGCACACGAACAGCCGGATCTTTCTCTCTGTGGCGAAGCAGGTACTGTGACTATCGTCCACTATGACTTGTGGCATCGTGCTACGCCAAATCAGAGTGATAAGAAGCGGTATATGTTAAAGTTCTTATTCTCGCGACTTGATGAACCAAACGCACCCTCATGGCAAAGCAAAACTGATGATTGGCATTCTGTTGAAAATAGTGTAGAACCCGATCATCCAGAATTGTGGGAAGCACAGTGGGATTGGTATTATGGGAAACAGAGTGGAGACGCTAACGGTGTTCCATCTGCCGAAGTAGATAATTTGGTTGAAAATTTACAGGATGAGGATGAGAAGATTAGATTGAATGCTGCTTACCGTTTAGGGAGAGTTGGCGAAGCAGCAGTCCCCGCCTTGAATCAAGCATTGCATGGGACATCTGACTCAGTCCGAAACTATGCGGGACATGCGTTGAGCCTCACAGGCTCACCCGCTGTGCCAACGTTGATTGATGCACTACAGATTGAGGATAACTCTGTTCGTGCTACTGCAGCTTATGCGTTAGCAGATATGGGAAAAGCAGCAGCGGAAGCTATTCCAGCATTAACCAGTGCTGCACAAGATGAATCTCCATTGGTTCGTCGGCATGCAATTGAAGGTTTAGGAATTATTGGTCAACAGTTAAATGGAGATACCGATTTCGAACAGACGGTACAAGTTTCGATAGAAGGACTACGCGACGAACACTATTGGGTTCGGTATAATGCAGCTCGCACGTTAGCAAAACTGGGACCGCTCTCTGAACCGGCAATGCCACACTTAATCGCTCAACTGGAAGATGAAAACCGATATGTCCGTTTTCACGCTGCGTTGGCATTGAAGGAAATTGATACTGCAGAAGCACGAGAAGTTCTATTCAATCATCTGCTTTCTACGAGGTGGTGTGCACTAACAACACGAGATACACCCTATTAATAGAAATTAGATGTTGCGAATTGAAGTTATAGTGGATTTACAATTAACTTTACATCAGAACTGTAGGAGGGAACTCCGGGGAATGCCAAAAGGTATTCACCGCCTACAGGATTTTGAAATCAAAGTCCTCCAACTATTTATGAGATAGGTTGTAGACCTATCTGTTATCCGTGTGTTGGTTATTTGGGACATTCCACAGGATTACAGTGCCATCAGAAGAACCACTTGCAAGCACACTACCATCAGGATTGAAAGCAACTGCGCGGATCCATGATGTGTGTCCAGTCAATGTCCCCTTGCTTTGACCAGAAGCGACATCCCACAATCTGATCACTCTGAGACTTCCGCTTGCAATTGTATTTCCATCTGGGCTAAACTCAACACAGTAGGCGTTCTTGGCTGTCGGTTCTGAAAAACTACTTAACTGACTATTGGATTGTAAGTCCCATAATTTGACTGTGTTATCAAAACTTCCACTGGCAAGTATCGTTCCATTTGGAGAAAATACGACTGATGCTATCCTCTCGTTGTGCCCAAAAAGGTTTCTTTTTGACTCACCTGTGTGTACATTCCACATTTGTACCTGCTGCAGATTTGTAGCAGCGGCAACGAAATCCCCATCTGGACTTAGGGAAATACCACTAACTTCTGTGACCGGGACATTAGAATTTATATTTGAAGCGTTTGCAGAGATTGTCTGTGAAATATCGCCTGTTTCAACATCCCAAAAACGAATTGTACTGTCCCTACTGCCGCTAATGAGTGTTGTGCCATCGGCAGAAAATGCAAGAGAAGTTACCGTTCTGGTATGTCCAGTAAAAGTTTTTGAGAGTTTTCCAGTCTGAAGATCCCATAAAAGTATTTGACCTCTGAAATCTCCTGATGCAAGTACCGTTCCATTTGGTGAGTACGCTACAGAATAAGGCCGACTTGTATGACCAATTAGTGTTTTTCGCACCTCTCCAGTCTGTACATTTCGTAGTTGAATTGCATTGTCTACTATCTCGGTAGTAGCAATTGTTGTGCCATCCGGTGAAAAAGCAACAGACCTTATGTAATTCGTATGCCCTATAATAGTATTCAAGAGTTGACCGGTGTTAGCATCCCAAATACAAATTGTCCCATCTGTTCGACTGCCACTCGCAAGGGTAGCACCATCAGGAGAGTACGCTACTACGTCTACGTTAGCCTTATGTCCAACAAGCGTATTCACAACATTTCCGGTATTAGAATCCAAAATACGGATTGTATTGTCTATACTTCCACCTCCACTGACAAGGTATGCTCCATCTACCGAATACATCAAAGACGAAATATACCTTCTTTGTCCGCTGAAGGTTTTGATAAGTTGACCGGTGTTGGCATCCCAGAAATGGATGCCATCCCAACTTCCAGTCGTGAGCTTATGTCCATCCGGTGAAAATGTCCTGCTGGAAACGAAATTTAAATCCATATAGACGGTTTTTTGAAGTTCTCCGCTATTTACGTCCCACAGGCGGATAACTTTATCAGCAAAATCTTCAACGCTTATAAGTGTCTTTCCATCTGGTGAAAATGCCATAGAACGTACAGTATCGGTGTGTCCAAAGAGGGTTTGCACAACTTCACCCGTGTCTATATCCCACAGTCGAACAGTCGTATCCACACTTCCAGTTGCTAATATTTTTCCATTTGGGCTAAATACCATAGAATAAATTGATGAAGTATGCCCTGTGAAAACGTCTCGTAGTTTATTTTCTGCAATATCCCATAAAAGAATATTGATACCACTTGCACTCACAAGTGTTTTACCATCGGGACTGAAAACAACTGAAGTCGCACCATATATACCGTCTGTAAGTAAATCAAGTTCCTCGCCAGTATTAACATCATAAATCCAGGTTCCAATTGAGCTTGCAACCGCAAGTTTTTTGCTATCAGGAAAATAGGCAATATCGCGTATTATCCCCTTTCCAAAACGATAGGTAGCACCCTCAGGCAAATGCCATTTTGTGTATTCTTGGGAGAAGACAGTTGATTGACACAACAGCAGAATGAGAATTATAAATATGCTAAGGGTGTTTAGTTTTTTCATAGCGGCAGGATTGGTGATCGTAGATTTCACGCGTTGGAGGCGGTCTGCAGACTCGGTGTTCAGTTCCCATGTGTCGTCAAATGCTTGATTTGCGGCATAATCAGGGGGCATATTGCGTCATATCAAAGGCGGTGTTTCCTAACAAGAGTGCTTGAAAAAGCATGTCGTAAGCGCGTTGTGCTCTGTCTTCCTGGCTTTCTTGGAATTGGGCAATTGTTGCGGACTTCGATGTGATGACAGGTTCTCCGTTGGTTGTTTCTGATGAGATATGATATTTTTCGGACACGGCTGATATGACGTGGTGTAGGATGTTATTGTCATCTTTTGCATGTCGTTCAATTATGATTTTATCATATTTGCTGACATCAACGATTGTATCAAATTGGGTTTTTACAAACATCTATTTTACCTTTCATTGGGTTGTCGCCTTCAAAGATGGTGCGGTTTTTTATTTGTTCGGGCACAATCAGGATACAGGTTCTGTTAATCTTTTTTGGTTAATTCTTTCCAAACATGATATGCTATAAGAAGTCCCCAAGCTACAAAAATGATACCTACAACAGATCGGCTTTCTCTAAAATTGTCGTTAGCTATAGAAAATATAGAAAATATCGTTAGAATTATTACTATTAACGCCAAAATATATTCTCATTCGTGAAGAGTGTTAAAATCGTCTTATAGAAAAGTCTTTCACTTTGCTTTTAGTTAGGCGTTTCAAAAACTGTATATTAGTCTTTTTTTCTAATTTCTTTATAATATCGTCTATTACGGTTTTTTCAAGGACAACTTCGGAGTGGTTTGATTTCACGCGCACGCATAGACGATCATCTTTAGATTGTATTGCCCCACTTGGATTAATAGACAATTTAGCACTATATTCCAAATAAGGATAGTGTTTGGCAAGTATATCCTCAAGTGCTTTTACAACTTTTTCATTTTCATGTAGTTTCACGGTAATTCCTTTATGATTTATATTTTTTAAACTGAATGGTTCAATTAAGTCAAGTTAAAACTTGACGTTTCGTTAATCACGGATTCTTTGTGCAAAACGTCATGAAAAAAATCAGATTGTCACGCGAGGAATCATACGTATAGATAAAATATTGTTAGTGAGAGCATGGGGTAGGCGAGAACCGTTTTACCGGCATCATAAGCATTGCGCTAAGATATTTCAATTTTAGCTGTCCTGTTTTGAGCAGGACACCCTTCGGGGCAACATGAATGATGAGCTAAGGGCTGCCAGCACCTTAGCACACTCGCCCTCATGGTTATTTATGAGGAATGGTTGTTTTTCCATTCCTCATAAGAAATAAATTTCTGTTTTGATTGGGGACCGTAATTATTTTCCTTATGTGTTTCCCATTCACTGTATGGAATAAGTCTTTGTCTATCAAATGGGAAGGTAGTAAAAGGTAGCAGTATCTTCCTACTAGAAGTCTTTGTCTTGTTTCAGACAGGAATGTGCTCAACGGGCATTTCACCAAGCGGGTCTTCACTTGTATTTGAAGACGGGATAGGAAAGTCTTTATTCTCATTAGGAATGGGATCCTTCTTATGGTGTTCATTATGACAAGCACCGCAAAGGGTATACAAATCAGAAATATGCTCCCTTCCTATGTTATCATAGGTTCTATGATGGACTTCTAAAGGGGAGTTGCTATTACACACAACACATCTGTAGTTGTCGCGTTCTAAAACTTCTGTTTTTTTCTTATCCCAGGCGAGTGATTGAAGATATCTTTTATAGCATGAATCATAATCATATTCATTCTTAAGCATTGTGTGCCAAGTGTCCTCTCTTAGTTTATTATATGCTTCTGAAGAACTTTTTGACACAGATTCAATAGCCAAATCAAGTAGCCATACAATGCTAAACCCCAAATAATAGAATAAGTGTGGCGGTATTTCTGGATCTTTTAGTTGAGAGTACATTAAAGACGCTACAGCGAATTTATCTCTTGCTACATCTGTGGATAAACGCATAATTTCACCTGCTTTTGTATTTATCATAGTTTTCGATATTCAGAATTTGATTTTACATTAAACCTTAACAACTATTTTTAATCAACTTAAAACATGCCGACACTACAAGACATCATCTATGAAACAGACCTTACACCCTATATCCACATTAGCCTGCCTGGACAGGACATCAGAGTAGCTGGGTTCGGTGCAACCGTGCAGGTAGACATCAGCAAAATCGTGAACGGTGCGATTATCTCTAAAGTTGCGTTTATTAATCAGTTTGGGGTTGGAACTTTGACATATCCCATAATAGGACCGTTCCATCAGCACTTCCACTTGCGAGCAATTTCCCATCTGGAGAAAAAGCAACCGATAAGACATATCCGGTATGCCCGACGAACCCTGTCGTGTGTTTCCCCGTATGCGCGTCCCAACAACGTACCATCTTGTCCCAGCTGCAGCTGGCGATTACATCTCCATGAGGGGAGTAGGCAACAGATAAAACATACCATGTATGACCTTTTAACATCTGTTTGTTTCCAAACGTCCGAGCATTCCACAAACCGATTGTTCTGTCATCGCTTGCACTTGCAAATGTCCCACCATTGGGACTGAAGGCGAGACCCGTAATCTGATTCGTATGTGCCACTGTCTTTTTAAGTATGCGCTGCAATGAGGATTTCTGCTCCTGTGCACCGGTGTTTGGGTCCCAAAAAAGTATATTATTATTCCCGTCACCACTCGCGAGTGTGTTACCGTCAGGTGAAAAGGCAACTGCTCTAACTTTATCTGTATGTCCATTAAGCGTGTGCAAGAGTTCACCCGTTTGCGCGTTCCATAGACGGACTGTGTTATCATAACTGCCACTGGCGAACATACTTCCATCCGCAGAAAATGCGACTGATGCAACATTATTAAAATGTTCAGTAAGTGTCTGTTTTTGTTGTCCTGTGTTTGGGTCCCAAAAACGGATTGTACTATCCCAGCTGCCGCTGGCAAGTGTATTACCATCAGGTGAAAATGCTACAGTGCCAACTGTCTGGACGTGTCCGATAAGTGTGTTTTTGTATGCACCTATACGCGGATCCCATAGGTGGACAATACCTCCCGAATTTCCACTGGCAAGTGTATTGCCATCAGGCGAAAATGCTACAGTCTTCACGTCTCGAGTATGTCCTACAAATGCATTTGTTTCGCGTCCTGTACGAGCATGCCACAAGCGAACTGTACCATCGTAACTCCCACTTGCGATTGTATCTCCTTTTGGGGAATATGCAACTGATACGACATGATTTGTATGTCCTGAAAGCGTTTTCACCTGTACGCCTGTATGTGCGTTCCACAAATGAATATCATTATCCCAACTTGCACTCGCAACTGTCTCTCCATCCGGCGAAAAAGCAACTGATACGACATACCATGTATGTCCAGCGATAATCTGCTTGTTCTTACCTGTAGACGTTTCCCACAAACCAACCGTTCCGTCATCACAACCGCTGACGATTGTTTGACCGTCAGGACTAAATGCGATAGAAGTTACTGCACGCCCATGTTCTGAAAGTGTCTTCAGATGCTCTCCAGTGTTGGCATCCCATAGTCGGATTGTTGTATCGTTATTTCCACTTGCGAGAATTTTTCCATCTGGACTGAAGGCTACTGCCCTACCCCATCCTGCATGTCCTGTGAGTGTTTTTTTGTGTCTTCTTGTTTCGGTATCCCACAGACATACAGTCGCATCTTCACTGGTGCTTGCAAGAGTACTCCCATCAGGACTGAAGGCAAGCGATCTCACATCGTCCAAGTGTCTAACAAGAGTCGCCTTTCGAGTGCGAGTCTCCATGTCCCATAACCGAATGGTGTTATCGTTACTTCCAGTTGCCAATGTCTTACCATCTGGACTGAATGCAATACACTCAACGGCATCTGTGTGCCCCGTGATGAGTGCTACTTCAGCCCCAGTGTCAGAGTCGTATAGCCAGACACCTATTCCAGTGGATACTGCAATTAGGTTGCCATCAGAGGAATATTTAACCTCAAATAATTTTCCCTTCCCTAAACGAGCTACAGCACCTTGAGGTAGCTGCCATCGGGTGAAATCTTGTGCGAAACTGTCTGATAACGAGAACTGAAAAATGACGAGTGTTAGTATCACAAAAAGGTGAAGTTTTTTCATAGTCACCTCATTTTCTTAGTTTTGGGATTGAGAGGTTCAGAATAATTGGTAAAGTCTGCGTTTGGGTGGATTTAAGTTTATCATCAAATTATGTGATTTGTCAAGGAACATGTTTTTGGCGGGTGTGTAAAGTTTTTGGCAAATAAACCCACTGTTATTATAGGTATGTGTTACTGTTCCCACTTAGGTGTTGTCTTTATGCTCTTTATCATTTGAAATATGCCATTCAGTCCCGTAGGGACGGAATGTTTATAGCCACGGTTGTCCTATCTGTCTTTAGTCCCGTAGGGACGATATGTTTATCTAATGTCTTTGTTCTCGCATATCGTCCCTACGGGACTAAAGGGTGAGTCGTCCGCGTTGCTATAAACATATCGTTTCTACGGAACTGAAGATTCCTTAAAAATGTTCCGAATATGCATAATGAAAAATCACCCAAATAATAAATTAATCTTCATGAGCGTGCCTGCTACCTTTAAATCAACGTTTAAGTTGACACATAAGGGTAGAACACAAGCAAAACCTGCCGGACGATATAAACTATCAGTAATACTCATCGACTGGAAATTCTTAAAACTAGAGCGTATCTCATAAATAGGATTTGTTGGTTCATTATCAGTTGTTTCTCTGTGTAGGAGGGAACTCCGATTCCCGACAGGTCGCGATTCGGAGATCGCTCCTACAGGATTTTGAAATCGGGCTTTCAAAGCCCTCCAACTATTTATGAGATAGGTTGTAAATAACCCTGTTTTTGGCGGGTGTGTAAAGTTTTTTGCAGAAGTTTTGGCTCAGGCGCGTTGTCTGAGTCATTTGCCATTTTCTGTCTGAATCACAGATTATCGCAGATGACGCAGAAAAACGCAGATTATAACAATGATAATACCCAATTTTTCTGACAGTAAAATGGTGTCGTTTGTATACAATACACTTATACACTCATCCAATCAAAGGACTGCATCAGAAAATGTATTAAAATCCGCGTCATCCGATAAATCCGTGCAAATCCGCGATTCAGACAACACATGCCAAAATATTTACACACCCTTTTTGACTGAATATGTAAAGTTTTTGTCACTAATTATTTTGAAAATTAACTTGACAAATCAATATATTTATGTTAATATTATTATCACGTAATTAAATAATGTTCTCAATACACTCAAAATTTCTAATGAATAAAGAGAAGAAAAACAAAAAAGCTGAAAAATCACGTCACATTCCTTGTCCTGACTGGGTTTTACCACGTCACTGTGACGTGCAAAACGTCCTAAATGTGACGTGTAACGTCCTAAATGTGACGTGCAAACGTCCTAAATGTGACGTGCAAACGTCCTAAATGTGACGTGCAAACGTCCTAAATGTGACGTGCAAACGTCCTAAATGTGACGTGCAAACGTCCTAAATGTGACGTGCAAACGTCCTAA
>JAPPCZ010000086.1 GCA_028824685.1 Candidatus Poribacteria bacterium | reverse complement strand
TATCTATCTTATGTCAACTAAAGTAGGTATTAATGGTTTTGGTCGGATTGGTCGGAACGCGTTTCGTGCAGCGCTACAAAATCCGGCATTAGATATAGAATTCGTTGCAATTAACGATTTGACAAGTCCAGAAACACTGGCACACCTTCTTCAATATGACTCCGTACACGGAATCTTGTCCGATGATATTGAGGCAACAGATCAAGGTTTGGTGGTAAACGGAAACGAGATGCGTGTTTTTGCAGAACGTGATCCTGCTGACCTACCTTGGGGAGAACTGGGCGTAGATGTCGTAATAGAATCTACGGGTTTCTTTACAGCACGAGAAGATGCCGAAAAACACATCGCCTCTGGTGGAGCAAAGAAAGTTGTTATTTCCGCACCCGCGAAAGATGAAGACATCACAATAGTTATCGGTGTGAATGATGATAAATATGATAAAGCACAACATCACGTTATTTCCAATGCTTCGTGTACGACCAACTGTCTTGCTCCGGTTGCCAAAGTGTTGCATGAAACGTTTGAAGTTGAAAGTGGATTGATGACAACAGTGCATGCGTACACTGGAGACCAACGCGTTCACGACTTTCCACATAAAGATATGCGGCGAGCACGTGCTGCAACATTATCAATGATTCCAACAACAACTGGTGCTGCTGTTGCTGTCGGAAAAGTCCTACCGGAATTAAACGGAAAATTGGACGGGTTTGCAATCCGCGTGCCAACACCGAATGTTTCTGTTGTTGATCTCACCGTTGAACTCAACAAAAAGCCAAGTGCAGAAGATGTTAACGATGCCTTGAAAGAAGCATCTGAAACTTCGTTAGATGGAATCTTAGGATATTCAGAACTTGATCTCGTCTCATCCGATTTCAACGGAAATAAACTTTCCTCTGTTCTGGATGCACCGTTCACAAAAGTAATTGAAAACGGGTTGGTTAAAGTCCTCTCATGGTATGATAACGAGTGGGGTTACTCCAATCGTCTCGTTGAACTTGCATCACGAGTACTCTAATGGGAAGGACTATGCGAACACCTATCATTGCAGGAAATTGGAAACTAAATAACACAATTTCAGAGGCGGTTGCCCTCACTACTGCGTTAAAGGATTTAGTTGCAGACTGTACTGGAGTAGAAATAATTGTAGCACCGACTTTTACTGCACTTGCTACTGTAAGTGATGTCATAAAAGGCAGCAACATTCGTCTTGCTGCACAAGATGTCTATTGGGAAGAAAGTGGCGCATTTACCGGTGAAGTATCAGTCCCGATGTTGAAAGATGTTGGGTGTGATTACGTTATTATCGGGCATTCAGAGCGGCGCCAATACTTTGGTGAAACAAACGAGAGTGTTAACCAAAAAGCGAAAGCAGTTTTATCTCACGATTTGCAGCCAATTGTTTGTGTCGGTGAACAACTTGAAGACCGCGAAGCAGGTCGTACCGAAGAGGTTATAAATGATCATGTCACAGGAGGTATTGCAGGCTTATCAGCTGCACAATTATTGTCCGGCGTTATAGCCTATGAACCTGTATGGGCAATCGGAACAGGCAAAACTGCAACGCCTGCGCAAGCACAAGAGGTACACGGTTATATTAGAAAATTGTTGAAAGATGCTTACTCTGACGAAATTGCATCTCAAATACGCATACAATACGGTGGCAGCGTAAAGCCAGAAAACGCAGCGGAATTAATGGCACAACCTGATGTGGACGGTGCCCTCGTCGGTGGCGCAAGCCTCCAAGCAGAATCTTTCGCTCAAATCGTGAAAAATGCATTATAGTTAATTAGTAGCCTTGTAGAAAAGGCAATTTAGAGAGGATTATCTTATGGGAGTATTCATAACTGTAGCAATCATAATCTTCGTTCCAGTTTGTGTCGTTTTGACACTGATTATTCTTTTACAAGACAGCAAAGGTGAAGGGCTTTCATCAAGCGCGTTTGGTGGCTCTGGAATGGAATCAGTTCTGGGGGGTGCCGGTGCTGCAACCTTCCTTAGTAAACTTACCACTTGGGTGGCAATCGGATTTATGGTCATTTCGCTCTTATTGATGCGATTTTATGGTGATACAGGAGGGGGAGATGGTGCCCTTACACCGCTAAATGAAGAGACAGAAAATTCGCAAGAATCTGCAGGCGCTGAAAATGGGGTAGAAGTAGAAGAGGACACGGCTGAGGAAGATTCAAAAGGAAACGTCACGCCCACAGAAGAAAACGCAGATGAAACGCCAGCAGAAACACCCGAAGAAGATTCAAGGATTACCCCTATAGAAAATACAGAGTAGCACGTGCAGGAAGAACACAAGACCGTTGTAGAAACTGATTCTTTGTCTGGACATATACACGCGAGAGAAATATCATGGCGTGTACATCCACTTGTTGAGAATTGGAAGCGGTCTGTATTGCTGATGCTGTTCTTGTTTTTTATTCTTCTCTTTATCTATTTCGGATTTCAGTCTATCGTTGTCCTGCTATTATCAGCAATTCTTCTGGTGGGGCCACTCTACAAATATTTTTTACCTTTTCATTATTGCTGCGGCATAGAAAATCTCATCGTCACAGCCTGTTGTTATAAACTTGAGCGTCCTTGGTCAATGTTCCGCAGCTACTATGTTGACAAGAACGGGGTACTGCTCAGTCCCTTCGCGAAACCGACACGTCTTGAAAACTTCCGCGGTGTTTATGTGCGATTTGGAAAACATCCACCTGAAGAAGTTGTTAATTATATCCGCCTCAAACTCAACTCGGAGTCTTAATATGAACGTTCCCAATACAAATAATGATGCTGAAATAAGAACGACTGATCAGTTGAAAACTACTATATCAGAGGTTGTTCACACTCAAAAAATCACCGATATCCACACACATCTTTTTAGTCCGCCATTTAATGAACTCCTACTCTGGGGAATTGATGAACTGCTGACCTATCATTATCTCATCGCAGAAGTTTTCCGCAAATCCGATGTTTCATATCAACAATTCTGGAGTATGACAAAAGCGCAGCAAGCAGAACTGATTTGGCAGACGCTTTTCATTGAAAACTCTCCGATCAGTGAAGCGTGCCGCGGCGTTGTTACGACATTGAATGAATTAGGGTTGGACGTGGGTTCGCGAAACCTACAAGATTATCGCGACTACTTTGCCGATACCACTGTAGAAGATTTCATTGATACTGTTTTTGAAAGCGCAAATGTCTCAAAAGTCGTTATGACGAATGATCCATTTGATCCAGCAGAGTCACCAGTTTGGGAGTCAGGTGATACGGGTGATACACGTTTTGAGGCTGCGCTTCGGATGGACGTTCTAATTAACAGTTACGAAGACACAGCGTACGAACACCTGCGCGGACTCGGTTATGAGGTTGATCCTATACTCTCATCTGAGAAAAGTTATAAAGAAGTCCGTCGATTTTTGGAGACATGGATTCAGCGGATGGACCCAAAATATATGGCTGTCTCACTTCCGCCTGATTTCCAATACCCTGATGATGGTGTGCTTGGAAGGTTGTTTGATAACTGCATTTTACCTATTTCGCGTGAATTCAACGTGCCATTTGCGTTAATGATAGGTGTTAAACGAGCGGTCAACCCGCAACTGAAAATGGCAGGTGATGGGACTGGAAAAGCGGATTTGAGCAGTCTGGAAGCACTTCTCCGTGAAAATCCTGACAATAAATTCCTTGTGACACTGCTTTCTCGCGAAAATCAGCACGAGTTGTGTGTCATTGGACGCAAATTCAAAAACCTGATGATATTTGGGTGTTGGTGGTTTATGAACAATCCCAGTGTCATTGAGGAGATAACACGTGAACGAATTGAGCTGCTCGGTTTGAGCGTCATCCCACAGCATTCAGATGCGCGAATTTTAGACCAACTTATTTACAAATGGAAGCACTCACGCCAGATCATTGCAGATGTCTTGGTAGAAAAATATCAATCCATCTTAGATGTCGGCTGGACACTTACACATTCAGAAATTGAACGAGATGTCAACAACCTATTCGGTGGGAACTTCGAGCGTTTTTTGAATGGAAATTAATAAGTTAACAATCGCACGGTGTAGTGTTGCACTTCGGACATCCCTCTGCATAAATTCGCGCCGCATCTTCAAGAGAAATACCGAGCAGACTTGCTAACGTGGATAACCATGCAAAAACATCAGCGAATTCCTCGCGTAGTCTTTGTTTATCCTGTGGTTGCTTGCGAATTTCTTTCGCTAACTCCCCTACCTCCTCAACAAACCATGTGAATGTTAATGGAACCCCGCGCTCAGCATCACGTGTGTAATAGATAGCCTCAATCTGTTGTTGAAATTTTTGAATTGTCATAATTCTCCTTTTCCAGTATAATAGCATAGTAATTTGAGATTATCAATTACCAAAAACAGCAGCTCCAAATCACCACATGATTGTCGTTCTGGGGTTGATTGAATTATCCGATTAGGAGAGTGCTAAGTCCGCACGGAAGAACACTTATGAACACCCAAAAACCGATTTTTATCAATCAAGCTGAACTTGAATGGGAAGGTTGGGATGACCCGAACATTACTGCCAAAAGCCCAATTCGTTGGAAACTGCTTATCACAGGTGAACGCGGTCCGAGTAGCGGGCTTGTTATGGGGATAGCAGAAGTGCCGCCCGGTGCGTCGCTGCTGCTCCATCACCATGAACCCGAGGAAACGTATTATGTCATCAGTGGTAACGGACACATGCAGATTGACGATTGTGAGACAGAACTCTGTCCTGGTTCAGCAGTTTACATTCCACCTAATGCTAAGCATACCGTCCGTTGCACTGGAAACGAACCGCTGATTTTCATATTCACCTTTGCACGCGATTCTTTTGACCAAATTGTTTACAATTTTGATGCGTAATAGTGTGTTACAAGCAACTTAAGTTTTCACGATTGAGGTAATCATAGGTATGTCAACATCTAAAACAGCAGATATGAAACCGATTATTTCTAACGCAGAAGCAAGTCTCTTTGATATCGGTGATGGTATCACCTATTTTGAACTACATGGCAAATTGAACATTATAGAGGATAGCACGTTGGCAATTCTCGACTCTGCGATTGACAACGTAGAAACAAATTTTTCTGGCATGGTAATCGGCACGGAAGCGGGCAATTTTTCGGTAGGACTCAACCTCATTCTTTTACTTGAACGTGCCCGAAGTAAAGACTGGGACGCAATTTCAAAAACCCTTAGAAATCTACAGAAAGTTTGTACTCGGCTACGTCATTCAACAAAACCTGTCGTGGCAGCAACGGTTGGCATGGCACTCGGTGGAGGATGTGAACTCGCTTTCGGTGCAGATGCGATGCAGGCTTTCACCGACAGCAAACTTGGACTTGTTGAACTTCGCGTTGGACTGATCCCGGGCGGTGGTGGAACGACTGAGATGGCGTTTCGATGTTTAGAAAGTGAACAGACTTCATTACCAATTCAACAGTTGTTTCCACCTGTACTTACAGTATTTGAGGTTATTCGGCAGGCAAAGATATCACAAAATGCTACAGATGCGGTAGAGATGGGTTATCTTCGCAAAACTGACCTTATCACAACCAAAAGAGACAATCATCTTCAAGATGCTAAACAATTAGCACTCTCACTTTGGGAAAGTGGTTATCAACCACCTCAACCTCGGCAAGTTTTTGTGTTAGGAGAAGGCGGACTTAACTACCTAAAACAACACGTTCACCAATTGAGGCAAGCTGACACCATCAACGATTATGAGCAATATCTTGCTGAGAAATTGGCTTATGTGTTCTGTGGAGGTATGCTTTCAGCGCCACAGTATGTCGCTGAACAGGACCTGCTTGACCTTGAACACGAGGTATTTCTCAGTCTCTGTAGCGAACCGAAGACTCATGCAATGATTGAATCTACTCTCAAAAAAGGCAAAAAATAAAACCCAATTATCGTAATTATTGAACATTTAGATAAAACCCAATAATTGAGGAAAAAGTATGCAATCTCACTTATATCTCTCCATTGCTGGAGAAAACAGAATCGCCATTTATACCTTTGATGTTTCCAACGGAGCGATTGAGTTCCAAGAAGATGTTAACGTAAGCGGTTCGCCAGGTCCTTTAACACTTTCCCCTTGTCGCAACTATTTGTATGCAGGACTTCGATCCAGTCGAGAAATCTCAACTTTTCGTATTGATGAAAAGAGTAAGCAACTAACACTTTTGAAAACAATTTCACTTGATGCGGATACATGCTACATTGCAACCGACAAAACGGGTAAATATTTGCTTTCTGCGTATTACGGTGCGGGCAAAGTTACCGTGCATGCAATAGGAGAAGATAAAACTGTACAAGATGAACTGATCCAAACCGTCGAAACAGCACCACACGCCCATTACGTTGAAACAGATGTCTCGAACCGTTTCGTCTTTGTCCCACACACCGTCCCTGCAAATGCTATCTATCAGTTTCACTTTGATCCGGATACAGGTATGCTAACTGAAAACCCATTTGGGAATTCAAATCCAGATGAGCCAGTCGGACCTCGCCACTACTGCGAACATCCTAACAAACCGATCTTTTATTTTTCAAATGAACAGGGGTCAAGCGTATCTGCTTACAACCTTCAGAAAGGTGATCCAGATGCTTCAATCTCGAAATCAGGCGATCCTGATTATACCGTTCACGATGCGCCAGGTCTATTGTGGGAGTTCCAAACACTTTCTACACTTCCCACGGATTTTGATGAGCATAATAGCTGCGCACAAATCCACATTGACCCACAAGGCAAGTTCCTTTATGTTACAAATCGTGGGCATGACAGTATTGCAATGTTTTCAATTGATGAAGAGAGTGGAGAATTAACCGCTTTAGGACAGCAACTGACGGAACCCACACCGCGAGTTTTTAACATTGATGAAACTGGTAATTTCCTATTTGCTGGTGGACAAGGATCCGGCAAACTTGCTACGTACCGTATTGATCAGGAAAGTGGTGTTCTTGCACCGCTTGAAACTTATGAAGTAGGTGAAAACCCGATGTGGGTGCTTTTTGTGTAGAAAACGTAGAGAAGCATAATGTGATTTTCCTTGGGCATGTGGAGTTTGGGATGGAATGTCACAAGATTTCCACAACATGTTTCGGTTTAAATAAAAAATGGGCATGGTAATTACTACCAATACCCATTACAGTTTATTATACTTTGTCGATCGCTGTGGTGATCTGTTCTGGTGTCGGAAATTGTCGTGTCTCTAACTTGGAATAGAGCAATTCATCATTTAGGTATACTTCAAAAGCACCGCCACTACTTTCAACAAGTTTCACATCTTTAACCTGACCACTATATTTGTTTTTTAAGGCTTTTGCCAAACTGGCTGCCCGTGGTTGATAGTTTCAAGACGTGCAGTACTCAATTCTAATGTCCATTTGGTATATATCCTCCTAATTTGAAAGGCATTCTAATTAATTCTACCAGAATTTGTGAGAAATTTCAAGTTTTTTCGTCTTTAAAATAGGGGTGACATTTCTTATTGTGTGTGGTATGCTTAACTTCAATTTCAACGATTGTCGGAAATCTTAACCAGAGTTAATAATGGAGGTAGATACCATGAAACGCTTGTTATATATTTTCGTGTGGGTATTCTCTGTTCTGCTTTTTGTCAGTTTTTCGCTACCAACAGCGTTTGGGCAGGGAGATAAGAAAGAGGATTTGATTGGACACTGGACTTTTGAAAAAGGGGATGAACTGAAAGACCTTACAAATCATTTTGGTGATATTGAACTCAAAGGTGCACAAGTCAAAGATGGCAAATTGCACATCGGTGATAATAAATGGGCAATGACGACTGGATACAAAGGTCCGAACATTGGTCCCGATAAAACTTTGGTAACGTGGATCTATTTGGATGACCTCAACGTCAAAAGAGGTGCAACGCTTGCAGTAAACAAGAGCAGTGGGGACACGTTTGATGCTATCGTTTATGCTGAACGACAGGAGCGGCGCTGGATGGCAGGTAGTAGCCACTTTAGACGCACACAAGATGCTGTTCCTGGATTTGAGGAAAAAGAAACGGAAAAACTCGTACAATTAGCGATTTCTTATGAAGATGATGGCGGCAATGCAAAGATTATGATATACCGTAATGGAGAGGTAATTGGCAACTACAAGCAGGGACCGATTGTGTCTTGGGAAGAGGGTGATGTAGAGGCACTTTTCGGTCCACGCGCCCTCATCGGCGGTACGGCTTACGGTTGGGTAGTCGCACGTGTTGAAGATGCCAGAATCTATAATGCCGTGCTGAGTGAAAAGGAAATTAACAACTTGGAAGCGGATACACTTGATGTGGAAGCACGTGGAAAACTCACCACGACGTGGGCTGGCATAAAAAATAGATAAACACTTACTTGTTGGCGCGCTTCGTAAGCGCGCCGATTAACATTAAGGATATTCTAATTTTGAACAATTTCCGTGTACTTAACGCAGGTACAGAACTTTTTATTCATGATGAATTGATTGCCTCTAAGCGAGGTGTGAAACGCACATTGCATCCATGTGTAAAGCATGAAGTCCCCGTGCTTGAACCTGATCCTGACAACCCTTGGGAACACGGAGGTCCTGACCAATCCAGACGCGTTCATCTGTACGGCACGACGATGTATGATGCAGCGTACGGCAAATATCGCATGTGGTATATGTGTCGTATGGGACCGCACTGGCGGTTTAAGGCAAATGAGATTCCGGGACTTTACGTGCCACGTCCAGATCGAAATCCTTCAACATATAGAGGAAAAACACACGATGCGTATGGACGGAAGTTTGTTGAAAATGACCGTGGCGATCTAACTTGCTATGCTGAAAGTAATAACGGATTGACGTGGACGAAACCGAATCTCGGTCTTTTTGAATTCAACGGAAACCCAAATAATAACATTGTGTGGGACCTACACGGCGCGTGTGTATTTCGTGATGACGATGAATCTGACCCGCAGAAGCGATATAAGATGATCGGTTTTTGTAGGCGGTACCGTAATGTGTTTTTGCTTACATCACCTGATGGTATCCGATGGGATGACTCAGACTATTTGGAGCCAGTGGCAGACCGAAACAACGAAGGAGCATTCAATGTTATCTATGATAACAAAACCTCTCTGTTCCGTGCTTATGCATTAATACGTGGCAACGATAAAGATGCACGACGCATGATAGCATACACCGAAAGTCCTGCATTAGAGGGACCTTGGAAGCCGCTTGAACCGATGTTTGGTGCATCAGACCAAGACGACGAAATTGGTGTAGAGAGGTATGGTGCTGATCGTGCTGAAATCCACAATATGTCAGGCTTCCTCTATCACAACATCTATATCGGCATTGCTGGCGTTTTGTACGTTACGGGACCGGGTGCAGCGGAGCATGAGATTCCTGTTGATGGACCGATTGATGCGCAATTAGTCTGCAGCCGAGACGGATTCAATTGGGATTATCCTGACTCTGACCGAACTCCTATAATTCCACGCGGTGAAAGCGGTACTTATGATACCGGTATGATTATGGGAACTGCCACGCAACCCATCATCACTGACGATGAAATTCACTGGTATTATACAGGGACGGAACACACCCACGGTGCTATGATGAAAGACAGGCACAAGGCAATTGGACTTGCTAAATGGCGGTTAGATGGCTTTGTGTCTCTTGATGCTGATGAAACAGAAGGGGTTGTTGAAACTGTGCCGTTGCGAATGCCAAACGGTACACTTGAAATTAACGCGGATGCAAGTGGGGGTCAGGTTGGTGTTGAGGTGCTGACGGCTGATGGACAGGTTCAATCTGGATTTTCAATTGACGATTGTGTTCCGTTGACAGAGGATAAAATACATCATACAGTGCAATGGAAATCCGCTAAGTTAGTGGACGCTGAGCAACCGCTAAGGCTTCGTTTCATTTTGAATCGTGCAAGACTCTATGCTTTTCAAGTAGGAGCCAATGCCTGACAGATTCATCTGTAATCATTTCCCCACATTCGGGTCTAATTCCTTCGCCTTATCAAAATCCGATTTTGCTGTTTCCTTTTGTCCAAGTGCTTCTTTTGCAAGTCCGCGCTCATAATAAGCAATTGCTTTCTCTGGATTTAAACGGATGGCTTTATCATAATCTGCAATCGCACCTCTATAATAACCGAGTGTCTTCTTCGCAAGCCCGCGTTGATAGTAATAATAGCCTTTCCATGATTTGGAACCAATTTGGAGAAGTCTATCAAAATCACTTATAGCACCTTTAAAATCCTCAAGTGCCATCTTTGCCATACTTCGTGTATAGTAAGCATTCTCATTATTTTGATCTCGTTGAATAGACTCTGTACAATCATTTATCGCTGCTTCATATAACTTTCTGGCTTTCGCGATATTTCCTTTTTCGGATTCAAACGTAGCGAACTTACCTTTCATCCACCCCCGCTCCTCGTAAAAACTATGAGATTCGGGGTCAATGTTAATAGCTTGTGTTAAGTCTTCAATCGCCTGTTCATATAAATGGCGTGCTTTAATGGTCTTCCATTGCTTAGATTCAGATTGTGCAGAGGCAAATTTTGCCTCTGCCCGGGAGTTGTACAGATTGGCATCTTCAGGATCAATTTTAATAGCCCTATCAAGGTCAACTATCGCGCCTTCATGGTTGCCGAGTTCAAACTTTGCCTTTGCTCGCGCATGATAGGCATCAACAAATTTATGTGCCGGTCTAATGGCTTTATCAAAGTCAGTTATCGCTCCCTCATAGTCGCTACGGTCAAGCTTTATAAGTCCCAGAGCGAAGTAAGCCTCAACAGGTTCTGTCCTTTGCCTATCTAATTTAATACCTCTTTTAATATCAACTATCGCCTCTTCATAGTTGCCAAGATTATACATTGCTAATCCGCGTCTATAGTAAAAATTGGCAATATTAGGATTTAGTTGGATGGCTCTATCAAATTTAGCTATTGCGCTCTTATATTCCTTCTTAATGAATTTCATTTGTCCTTGACTTCTATAGACATACGCTCTAATTGGTTTTCGTTTTTGCCACTGCGCCAATGGCTCTATTGATTTTGACCGGGTAAGCAGTGCTTTGAGGACGTTTGAAGGAATAGCATAACCATAATACTCACTTCCGAGAGCACAAATCCCAACGACTTGCCCCTTACGGTTTATAATAGGTCCACCACTATATCCAGGCCCCAAACTGTTTCCAGGAAAAAAATCGGATTTAAGCCGGATCAACTTTTCGCCATTCTGATTGTTACTTACCACAGTCGCTATAGTATCTTTATATTTATCATCAGGAAAACCAGCAGCCAAGAAAAATTGGCCACTCCGAACAGCATCACTATTGGCGAGTGGAAGTGGAACACCTCTTTCTTTTACTTTTAAGATAGCGAGATCATTTTTCACATCGTACGCAGCTATACCTTCAACTGTCCATTCCATTTTCCTGTCTGCTGATTTTACAAGAACAGGTCCAGGACGTGCAACAACGTGAATGTTTGTTGCAACCTTATCGTCTTCCACGAAAAAACCGCTACCAATTCCAATTTTATCCTCAATCAGGACTACAGAATCTCTAATTTTTTCAGAACTTACGGCCGTTGTCGGTGTGATCAGTTTTTCGGTAATTCCTTGCTGCGGTGCGAGTAAACAGAACAAAAATCCTAACGCTAATAAATCCAGTATAACCTGCCTATTTGTTTTCATAAGTGGGTCCCATATCTATTAATCTCACTTCAATTATACACAAGATTTAGGACTGTGTAAAGTTTTTAAGGATTATTAAAGAGGTTGTATCCTTGACAAAAAGATTAAACAGGTATTCTATAGATTGCGTTATATACTTAACAGATCGAAAACCCTACAATTCCGTTATCCAATCAAATAGAGACATAAAATGCTTTACCGAATCATTCTTTTCGTATTCATAATAATTGCTCTGATGAACTTCAACGCCTTTGCGGAAAAAGAAATTAAGGCGTTGAAAACACAAGAGGTAATCAAAATAGATGGTTACCTCAACGAAGCAGATTGGTCTCGGACGCAGGTTATTGACGATTTTACCCAACAATATCCTGATGAAGGTCAACCTCTTTCTGAACGCACAGAAGTTCGCTTGTTGTACGACACAGAAAAACTTTATATCGGGTTTGAGTGTTACGACTCACAACCTGAAAAGGTCGTGGCAAATGAAATGCGGCGTGATGGAATGCTTTGGCAAAATGATAACATTTACATCATGTTGGACACCTACGGTGACAAACGCCAGTGCTTTTTCTTTCGGATAAACCCGCTTGGCGCACAGTCAGATACTGCTGTCACTGATGGTGGCGAAAATCTCAACGGGAGTTGGGACTGCATTTGGGAATGTGTTGGACGACAACACGATAAAGGATGGACAGTTGAGATTGCGCTTCCTTTCAATCAGTTACGTTTTAAAAAGAAAGACGTAATGGTGTGGGGTGTGAATTTTGGACGTAACATCCCGCGGACAAATGAAACATCACAATGGATCCAAGTTCCAAAAAGTCAGAGTTGGCCAGGCACCTTTCATCCGATATATCAAGGCAAACTCACTGGTCTACAAGATATTGCGTCTCCATCATACTTTGATTTCAAACCGTATCTACTTGGCGGATTAGCGGAAAATCTTGATGAGGAAGATTGGCAGTATAATACCGCACGAGACCTCGGATTGGACATGAAATACGGTGTCACGTCAAATCTTACGTTAGACTTAACGATGAATACCGACTTCGCACAAGTAGAAGCAGACCAGGAACAGGTAAATCTCAACCGGTTCAGTCTCTATTTCCCCGAGCGGCGTGATTTTTTCCTTGAAGGTAGTGGACTATTTTCGTTTGGTGCTGGTGTCGGTGGTTGGGGTCCGCCGCCGTTGGCTGTTTTCTATAGTCGCCGTATCGGTATTGTAGATGATGACAAAGAGGTTCGGCTTCTCGGCGGAGGCAAATTGACAGGAAAGGTCGGTGCTTACAGTGTAGGTGCGCTCAATATGACAACCGCCGCTTCTGATGAAACACCTATGACAAACTTCTCTGTGCTGAGAATGCAACGCAATATTCTCAGTGATTCGACCGTCGGCTTCATTGTCACCAATCGGCAGAGTAATTTCGGCGGCGGTTATCATCGCAACGGTGGGATAGACTTGTTTTTAAGACCTCATGACCAATGGCGAATGCGCGCAATGACTGTTGGAAGTTGGTCGCCGCATTCTGATGAACGCGATTATGCATGGTATCTTTCAAACAATTGGCGTAATAGACATCTTCGTTTCAATGCATCGTATCTTGACATAGGTCCTGAATTTACGAGTGAAATGGGATTCATGCATCGTAGAGATATACGATCATTCAATATGAATACTGGTGCTAACTCGCAAATCAACCGGTACCTGATACGGGACCTTGGAGCAAGTATTTCAGGCAATTACCTACTTAATCATGATAATAGACTTATCGGATGGGAAGTGAATATTGGTGGAGAAGTATCCTTTCCTGCGGGGGACGGTATCAATATTGATTTTCAAAGGTATTTTGACCGAGTTGATGAATCGTTTAGTATTGATGACGCTGAAATACTGGCTGGTGATTACGAAATGAATCAATTTTCACTTAGTTTTTACTCTGATTCCAGCCGTCCGTTTTCAGTCTATGGAGGAGGAAATTACGGCGATTTCTTTCAAGGAGATAGGTTGGGTATTTATATAGACAGCCAGTGGCGAGTAACCCATCAGCTTGCAATTGACACACGATTTAATCGAAATTTTATTTATTTGCCTGAGATAGATCGTTTGACGACAACCGTCCTCGGCGGACGGGTTAGTTACGCTTTCAATACCCGTATCTTTACTAAATTGTTCACCCAATGGAACCATACCGAAGAACGTGCAAGCGCAAATTTCTTGCTCAATTACATCTATCGTCCTGGTAGCGATTTTTACCTTGTGTATAATCAAACTTGGGATACATCGGATGGTTTCCATACCGACGAATGGACAATTTTGAGCAAGTTTACATTTTTACTTAGCTTATAGGGTGAATTCGGTGTAAGAGATATGAGTTCTTAATGCTTTTAATTCTACTCTCACAGCCACGGTAGGTGCGGTTTCCTAACCGCACCATAGGTGTCAATTTAGTGATAGATGTTTTGTGGGAGGCTTTTCAAGCCCGATTTTGCAGCTTGAGTTCCGTAGGAACGATATGTTTATAGAAGCCACAGCCAACAGTCTCTTGAGCTCCGTAGGAGCGACATATAAGGTTATACACATACCGCCTCTACGAGGCTCAAGATTGGGTTAACTCCGTATGCTATAAACATACCGCCTCTACGAGGCTATATATACCCTAAAAACAGAATTAAATTCCTTAAATTGACGCTTATGGTGCGTTTTCCTAACCGCACCTAACACCGTTAGCATATTACCAAGAATTATTATAAACTTCATTCAAACGCTTGCAAAAGTGCATCCGAAAATGAGTATAGGTGAATCATTGTCATTTATTGAAAATGACATCCTATTACGGTTGTCTTGCGAAAAGTACGATGTCAAACAAAACAACAATCTATAAAAAGGAGTTCACATAATGCAAAAACAAAAAATTGCAGCGAGTTACCAACAGTTCCACGTCATTGCCCACGATTTAGACGAGACAGAAGACCTCAAAGCTGAGTGTAAGGAGCAATTGGGTGAAGGTGTTCGACTCGCTGATTGGAACGACATAGTGGCTTACGTTGAAGCGGGCGGTTCGGTGGAAAATTTCATTGAGGCACTTAATATCCCGCTTGAGTATGTCAAACCCGAAGATATGGAACCGATACCGAATACCTCCTATCGTATTTCAATGAACGGTGAACTGCACTGGAGTGGTGATCGCCACTATTTCTTTGCGCGACATGATCACAAATTACGTGGAGATTTTTTGGCACACAGCAATCTCGATAATTACAGACTGTCATTGGGGTCATGGTTTGGCAAGGGTGGTTTTGCGCTCTGCTACGGAGACCCGGATGGCACGGTGGCACCCCCTGAACCAGAATCCAGAGAGCCGGTGCGGAAATCGGGAGGCTGAGGCTGCGGATGCTAACGCAGTGGCGGTGCCATTGCCCTGTTTTTTCTGCACATTTGTTCAGAACGCTGACTTAGACAAGTCAAGTCCGTGAGACAGCATATCTTTGTAGGCGCGATGAAAACCGCGCCTACAAGATATGTTCCTTTATTATAAATTTTGAATTAAACTGAATATTTACAGACTATGCCCACGGCTCTAACACAACCTTACCACACTCACCTGTCGCTTGTAATTCCCACGCTTTTTGCACTTCTTGCATCGGGAAAGTGTGTGTGATGTAGGTATCTAATTTGTCGGCAGATTCTTGGATAACCTTTATCAATTTTGGATAGAAACCGAGGTTGTAGTGCCAATTTCCGCGTAGAACCAGACCTTTCCGAATCATATCTCGGCTTGCGGCAAGTGGGAACTCTCCACCTTCCCCAACGAATGTCACCTGTCCTTTTCTTCGGGCTGCATCAACCATCAACCGATGTGCTGCAGATGCCCCTGAGCAGTCAACTGCTTTGTCAATACCGATGCCGTTTGTCAATTCTCGTATTTGATCCAGAATATCTTCATCGCTTGGGTTTAGGACGACTTCTGCACCTAACTTTCTGGCGAGTTCAGCACGGTAGGGATGGCTTTCTACACCGATGACACGCGCACCACGATAGCTGGCATTGATGATTCCGCCAAGCCCTACAGGACCTAAACCAGTCACCATCACAGTATCCAAGGCATCGACTTCCATCTGTTCCATTGCACCGAATGTTGGTCCGAGTCCACAACATGCCATGCCACCGTGTGCATAACTCATCCCATCGGGAATCGGAAATAGTAGATCCTCCATTTTGTGCATATATTGTGCGTAGGTTGCTCCTGCAACATCCGTACCGACCATTTCGCGGATGTTACGCCCACCAGTACAATGGATATGTTCACCAGTAACACACATATTACACTTGCCACATGAATTCTGCGGTTGCACTACAACGCGATCCCCTACCTTCACACGACCAGGTTGTGCCACTTCAACAACTTCCCCTGCTGCTTCGTGACCAAAATGCTCGCCTGTGCCACCGCCTTTAAATGATTTGTACTCAGTACACATAGGAACGGCATGAATTTTAACAACAACAACATCTCCCGCTGCCTTGGGATCGGGTTTGTCTACTACACCACCTTTGCCTTCACCAAACATTGCTGCTACTTTCATATAAATTTAACCCAATCCCTGATACCTGATAAAGTTGGTTTTCACGCAAAGAGAAAGGGTATTCCTCCTTCTAAAATGTGTTAACATCATAGCACATCCAATGAAATCTATCAAGACATAATTCATCTTGGGTTTGTAAAGTTTTTAATGTTAACCACTTTTCCGTTTTGCAAGAGGAAACCGCGATCGGCAGGTCGTTTCTACAGTGAAATGTCCTCAATCAGAGGATTAACTTTGGAATAGGTTCCTTAGTTTCAAGCGATATAGAATTTTGGCATTATTTCCGTGCTAAGAGGTTGGCTAAAGGCAGGTATTCACTATTTTGAGTTAATTCTTTAATAACGGTGCTTCCGCTATGCTTATAGAGTTTGTATGCCTTACCGTCAGAGGTAGAAGTAAGAATTCGGTAGTGATCTCCACTGATCTCAATAGCGGCATTATTGTCACAAGCGATTCCAATGCCGCCTCGTTTTGCAATCATCTCCGAAAGAGAGTTTTCGCGCTTCTCAAAGTGATAATGCGGACAAAATACAGCATTTATGAATCCCAGTCCTCTCACGCGGATGTAGTCCCAGTTCGGATTACTGGAGAAAGACCGAGAATCACTATGTCCGTATCTAAACCAGCAGATTGCACCTGCACTCAGACCGGACAGAATGATGCCGCGGGATGCAGCTTGTGCCAACACGTTATCTAATTCCAACCGTCGCCACAACTTCATCATTTTATAGGTATTTCCGCCACCAACATAGATAAGGTCAGAGTTCAACACCATAGCAGCCATCTCGGTAAAAACTGGTGGATTTTCAACGAGTTTGAGAATGCGAGTTTGACATCCAAAATGCTTACCGTAATACGTCTCAAAAGTTTCAATGTAACCAGGAGCATCGCTGCTTGCAGTTGGAATAAAGAGTGCTTTAGGTTTAGTTTTGCCTGTCAATTCGATGATGCGTTCGTCAATCGCAGCAGTTTCCCGCGCACTAATTTCGCCGCCGCCGATCGCAACAATCTTCGGGACTGCTTTCATCAATCGTCTCCTTGTTTTACTCTGAGAGGCTCAACATTCAGCCAGTTCAACAAATGATAGATTAGGAGGAGTCTAAAAATGGCATATTGCAGCAGTGAATGAAGACCTACCATCCGACTTTCACCTGGACTAATTGGAAGGATAATAACAGTTTGAATAAAAACAGTCAAGAACACTCCAAAATTCCATTCTGTCTTTTATTGACAACATTCGCGTAGTATGGTATTATTCTGACATAATTGCAATGTAGACCGTTGACAAGTTTTCACCTGCTGCTATAAGTTTTATGTTCACGCTATTTCAAAAGGAGGAATCACTATGAAAAGCGGAATCTACTACATAACATTTACGATAATCATCGGTATATTCTCACTAAATGTAGCGGTCGCATCGATTGTCACAGATGGACTTGTAAGCTATTGGACATTTGACAGAGGAACTATTGTCAGTAATACATTGAAGGATGTTATTGGAAACAGCAATGGCACAATCATGGGCAATCCAAAAATTGTGCCTGGATACACAGGAGATGCCCTTAAATTCGATGGTGTAGGTGATTTTGTAAACTTAACTACTATGGATGATTTCGGAGAGAAATTTGGCACTTCTACATTTGAAGCTTGGTTCAAAACCAGTAACAAAGATGATTGGATGATTCTCATAAATACCAATGGAGGATTTTGTCCTATTTTTGGGATTCAACTTAATGGAATTAAAAACTGGTTTCACCTTGAATTTATTGATGGAATAATTCATACTTTCATCAGTCTACGTTTTGATGATAGGGGAAGGTGTGGCATCTATGGGAGAGGATTTAATGTTCATTTCAATGATGGAAAGTGGCATCATATTGCTCATACCGTTCACTTTATGATGAATAATGGAAAAGTAACAAGAAAAATCTATATCAACGGTGTATTGCGTTCTACAAATAATATACTTTTCGGAGGGAAAAGTGCATTTCTCACTTTTACACATCCTGTATATCTTGGCGCGAGAGATTTTCATGGAAAAACTGAAGGTTACTTTGAAGGTATGATTGATGAAGTCCGATTCTATGATCGTCCGCTCACACTAAAAGAAATCAGGCAGAACTTTGAATCAACTACACCTTACAACGTTGAGTCTATAGGAAAGTTATCAACTGTCTGGGGAAAGATAAAAACAGAACGATAGTGTTACTATCTTCAAATTGTTCCAATAGCGAGTCTTGATGGGAAATGGCATCTAAAAATATGGGATTGACCCCTGAACAAAAAACTTTCTACGAAACAAATGGGTATGTAGTCCTTGAAGATATGTTTGCACAGAAGGAGTGCCAACGTTTTGTTCAACACATGGAAGACCTACACACTGGGCAGAAGCAGCTGCAAGGATTTTTCCAACAAGATAAGTACGGAGACCGCACATTCAATCAGCATCTATACGATCCTTATGTTTTGGAATTTCTTATTGATGCTCGCTTGCACAAACCACTTTCGGACTGTTTTGGTGGAGAACCCGAAGCGATTCAAACGATGCACTTCTACGAGGGATCAGAACATCCACTACATCAAGATCAATACTATCTCCCCGACTGTATGTCTGCATGGATTGCAATGGTAGACGTTGATATAAATAACGGTCCCTTAATTGTCCAACCCGGTTCACATAGAGGCAGGCTCATAACAAAAAGTGATGTGCCGATGACATTACACCCAGATGAAACTTACGAACAGCAACAGACCAATCGCTATTTTCCAGAGGTTGAACGGGTTTTTATTCAGAGTGGTAACAAAGAAGTTCAGGTATTGGTAAACCAGGGAGATGCCGTTCTGTTTCATGGCAGACTGATTCATGGTGGTGCTCCAGTACTGAAACCCGGAACGCGGAGACATGCGTTGGCATGCCATTATATTCCGTATCATTCTGAGAATTGGGAACGCGATTGGCCTCGCATCTCTTTTGATGGTAGCCGCAGAGTCCATTTCCGCAAAATTTAATTTGTCCCCAAACTTATCTGGCAAAGAAAATCAAAAAATGATATACTTGTTAATCAAAATTATCTGTATACCACCATCCATAATTAATTCAAAACACATTTATTATTGATAGCGAAGCACATCTGGCTACGCATAAATAAGGAGAAAGTTAATGCAACGCTTATTCACTTTTTGCATCTGTTTCATCTTAATTAGCGGTTTTTGCCTTCCTATAATCGCACAAGAACAGAAGAAGGAGGCTACACCTGCAAAACAGAAGAAGGAATATGAAGACTTCAATAAAGTAACTGAAGACAGTAAAAGTTATCAAGGATTTTTCAAACTGTATCAGAAAAAAGAGAATCTTTACTGCGAAATACAACCATCGCAATTGGATACACCTTTTCTATGCATGATAAGTATCGCACGAGGTTTAGGAACAGGATACCTGCTCTCTGGCATGACCATGGATGAATGGTTGCTTGAGTGGCGGCGTGTTGGCGATAAAGTTCATCTTGTCCGTAAAAATGTCCGTTTTCGGGCTAATAAAGGAACACCTATAGCAGAAGCCGTAGATTTGGGATATAGCGACTCTGTCCTTTTCGCTCTCAAACTCGAAAGTGTCCATCCGCAACGAAAGAGTTTATTAGTAAATATTTCGCCTGTTTTCATGTCCGACCTACCACCATTGTCAGGACAGATAGGTGGTGGTGCCCGTTTTGATAAAGGACGTAGCACATGGGGAGCAATCAAAACATTTCCCAAGAACGTTGAGTTGAGAGTTGATGCGGTTTATTCAGCAAGTGGTAGTCGTGACACAATTCCAGACAGTCGTGGTATTCAACTGTCTGTACACTACAGTCTCGCACAGCTCCCATCCAACAATTATCAACCCCGCTTGGCTGATGATCGTATGGGACATTTCATGACGACAGTCAAAGATTTCTCGCTTCAAACCAGTGATGAACCGTATATCCGTTTTGTCAATCGTTGGCACTTGGAGAAGGCTGACAAAAATGCGAAGCTATCTCCACCGAAAGACCCGATTATTTTTTACATAGAGAAAACTGTTCCACACCGTTTTCGTCCTTATGTGCGTCAAGGAATTTTGGAATGGAACAAGGCGTTCGAAAAAGCAGGCTTTATAGACGCAATTGAAGCACGGATTCAGCAAGATCATGAGACATGGGATCCTGAGGATGCGCGGTATAATACGATTCGTTGGGTCGTTGGTGCGTCCTTTGCAATTGGACCCTCTCGCGTGAATCCGTTGACAGGACAGATATTGGACGCGGATATCCTTGTCGGTGAAAGTTGGATCAGATCTTGGATGCGTGAGTACACGACTTACTTTGATGAAGTAGAGCATGAGCGTAACCACCCAATTGATCATTCATCACGACATAACTGTCAAATGGCTACTGGGCTTGCACGTGAAATGAGTTTCATGGCGAGCGTTTTACAAGCACGCGGCATAATTGACGATGGAGAACTGCCAGAAGAGTATATCGGACAGGCACTCAAAGCATTGATTATGCACGAAGTTGGTCACACATTGGGATTACGACATAACTTTAAAGCGACTACGATATATTCACTTGAAGAATTGAACAAGAAAAAGGATGAAGCACTCCACGGTTCAGTAATGGATTATGATGCGGTGAATATTGCGCCAGAAGGAAAAAAACAGGGAAATTATTATACACCAACAATCGGTCCTTGGGACTACTGGGTGATTGAATACGCTTATAAGCCAATTGGTGGAAACAAACCCGAAGCAGAACTGTCCGAGTTGCAGAAGATTGCATCACGTGCTGCATCCCCTGAACTTAGATATGCAACTGACGGTGATGCTTCAATGTATCAATATCGCGATCTTGATCCGTTAGTCAATCGTTGGGACCTCGGTGCGGATCCACTTGAATTTGCTAAACAACGTCAAGCTATTGTCGCTGGTCTGTGGGACGAGATTGCAGACAAAGTAACACAAGACGGAATGGGTTATCAACGCGTCCGACGTGCATTCAGATCACTATTGGGACAATATAGTCGTGGCATGTTCCTTGCAACGCGTTTTATCGGTGGCCAATATCATCATCGGGACCATAAAGGGGATGAAAACGGACGTTTACCTTATGTGCCTGTTCCAGCGAAAAAACAGCGAGAAGCGCTGAAATTTATCAAAGAACACGCACTTTCAGACGAAACATTCGATTTTCCGCCGAAGCTGCTAAACAGCATCGCTATTACTCGGTGGAGTGATTGGGGAACAAGTAGTGGGAATTCATCACGATTGGATTATCCAATCCATGACGTTATTCTGCGAAACCAAAGCCAAATTTTGGGACGGTTGCTTGATCCGAATGTTCTTGCGCGTGTTCAGGACACAGAGCTTAAGTTTGGGAACAATGAGGATGTGTTCACAATGCCCGAACTCTTTACTGGAATTACGGATGCTGTTTGGATAGAACTTGATAAGAATGCCGATGCCAAACAGTGGTCAAATTCAGATGCGTTTATCTCAAGTTTCCGCCGTGGGTTGCAGCGTGAACACCTGAAGCAGCTCATTAAGCTGGTGTTGGACGCAGATAGTGGTACTCCTGAAGATGCGAGGTCACTTGCACGTCTCCATCTCCAACAAATTAATACCCGTCTCAAGAACGTGCTGCAAGATTCCAAGCAAAAGCTGGATGATTACAGTGTAGCACATCTTGAAGAATCGCAAGTTCGCGTTGAGAAAGCGTTGGATGCTGACTTCCAGGTTGAGAAACGTTAAGACTCTAATGTTTGTTCCCTTGTAGGGCGGGGTCTCTGTGCCCCGCCAATGCTATCTGCACATTTGTGCATCAATTATCAATTCCCTAATGTAAGTGCGCCTATCAACAGTCTCTCCTTATATCTAATATTTGCCGCAATTCATAAAGGAGATGAAAAAGATGAAAATATTGCACCAATTCATCATAATCCTATTCTTACTTTTTGTGTTGTTTTTGCAAAATGTCTCTGCTCAAGATTACACCGAAGCGAATTTACCGGAAGGCGCAAAACTCCGTCTCGGCAAGGGCACATTGGGGGAGATTGCCTATTTTCCAGACGGCACTCGTTTTACAGTAGCGACTTCGATTGGAATTTGGGTCTATGATTCACTTACAGGAAAAGAATTATATCAACTCACTGACCATACGAATGGTGTAGAAATAGTCCGATTTTCGCGGGATGGCAATACAATTGCGACAAAAGGTTCACATGGGTCAGTGCTGCTTTTGAATGCTCAGTTAGGTAACCATCAAATAACATTCATTGATGATGAAATAGGTTACTACAATGGAGTCTTTTCACCAAATGGAAAGATAATTGCGGTTCAGTGTGCCGAAAAATATTCGTATTTACGAAAAACGCTTAGAGTATATAATGTCCAAACTGGTGAACATTTGAGCACAATATCCGAACCTTCTAACCGTTTTCATAACATCCGCTTTTCACCTGATAGTAAGATACTTGCTACCTGGGGATATAGACAATTAAATTTGTGGGATGCTTTTAATGGACAGAATCTAAAAACCGTCAACGATCCTTGTGAAGGATATCATGATAATCAAATCAACGATGTACAATTTTCACCAGATGGGAAAACTATTTTTATATTAAGTCGTGTCTATATAACAAGAAATTCGAGGGGTAGTAGTTGGACTGGAAATGTTGGCATAGTGAACTTTAGGAGTGTCGGTACAGAGGAGTGGAAACAACTTGAAAGAACCAGGCAATCATTAGATGATGAAGGTTTTTCCAGTATTTTCTTTTCACCTGATGGGAAACTCCTTGTGACAATTGGTAAATCGGATGGTAAGGTTGACCTATGGGATGCTAACACGGGAGAGTACATAAACAGTTTTATTGGAAATGACAGCAGTAAGATAAACACAGTAAGTTTTTCTGAAAATGGTAGGATTATCGCTACAGGGGGACGGGATGGAACGATACATCTGTGGGCTACTAAAGACGGTGTGCATCTGATACCATTCTCTGGACATAAAGGTTCAATTAACAATATTGTTTTTTCTCCAGATGGAATTACTATACTCAGCAAAGGTTCTGATAACACTGTCCATCTTTGGGATGCTATGACAGGAAAACTTCTGAAAACAATTAATAAGTATACGGAGGGCATTTCTAATGTCTCATTTTCTCCAGATGGAAAAACCATAGCAAGTTGGAGTTACGACGAAACTATGCGGTTGTGGGATGCCAGTACAGGGTATCTGCTGAAACAATATAAGCTCAATGGACTAAAGGGAAGCGTTAACAGTTTTCAATTTTCACCTAACGGGAATACATTCACTGCCACGTGTACATGGGGTATGGCATGTCTATGGGGCGTGGCTACAGGAGAACTCCTCAATACGTTTTCAAGGCACAGACACGATATTGTCCAGGTGGACTATTCACCTGATGGTAACACAATTGTAAGTCGGAGTTCGGATAGTAGTGCCCGACTATGGAATGGCAACACGGGACAACTACTCAGTACATTGACTGGGATTAAAGGCAAACTCTACGGAGTTGATTATTCAAGCGATGGCGCTAAACTTGTTACCCAGAGTTCAGAAAATGTAGTACAGGTATGGAATGCCAACACAGGACAACTCCTCAATACGCTTACTGGAATTACGGGTAATGTTGATGGAGTATACTTTTCACCGAATGTAAATACTATCATTACCAATATATATGAGGAAGATACGGACGACGGTGTGTATTTATGGGATGGCGAAACAGGTCAACACATTGAAAAACTCAACGGATATTCGGGAGCTACAAGTTTGGGAAGTTATTCTCCAGATGGACAGATAATGGCAATTGTTGATGGACACGGAAGTGGTGTGAGTTTATTTGATATAAGCAAAAGACAACATCTAAATACGCTCTCTGGTCATGTCAGTCTTCCTTTCTGCGGTGGTGGTACTATCAGTGATGTTCGTTTTTCTTACAATGGACAGACTATTGTTACTTCAAGTGGTGTTGATGGTACTGCTATAATTTGGAATTCCAAGACTGGAGAACGATTAAAAACATTAATTGGACATACAGATGGAATTAGTTCAGTAGCATTCAGCCCAGATGGCAAAACGCTCGCCAGTGGCAGTAATGACGGAACAATTCTGCTGTGGGACGTTCCACAATAAGGAATGCTAAATGTATAATATGCGACTATTATTAAAACTCTGTTTGTTATGGATTTGCGTTCTGTTTATGTACGGTTGTTCTACGCAAGATACACCGCAACCAACGCCATCGGTAGCGAAAAATACAAGTGAATGGGGATTACCCGATGGTGCAATAGCACGACTTGGAAAAGGAATGATAATTGATATCGCGCTTTCACCTGACGGTTCACAACTCGCAGTAGCGACAGGTTTCGGAGTTTGGCGATATGATACCCACACTGGTGGCGCACTTGATGTACTTACTGGGCATACTGATAGTGTTGGTTCAATGGCGTATTCACCTGATGGCAAAACACTTGTGAGCGGATCTTCCGATGCCACGCTACAATTCTGGGATGCTCGTACTGGAAAACAAAAACGGAACTTTACAGAGTCAAGTGGCGTTCGTGTCCTTGCATATTCACCTGATGGAAAAACATTGGCAATTGCTTGTATGGACTACACAATTCAATTACGAGATGTAAAAACGATGCAACAGAAATTCAGCCTCTCTGGGCATGAAAATGGAATCATATCCATGGCGTTTAGTCCCAACGGGAAAACGCTTGTAACCAATAGTTGGGATAACACACTTCGCTCATGGGATGTTGAGAGTGGACGGTCTAAGCAAATCTTAGCAGAATATACAGAGATGACTGAGGCGATTATTTCGGTAGCGTATTCACCTGATGGTCAAACACTTGCAGGCGTTAGTATGGATGATACGCTCCACTTCTGGGATACTGCTACAGGGAAGCAGATACAATCGCTTACCGCACCTACCGATAAGGTCACTTCAGTTGCATTCAGTCCGGATGGTGCCAGGTTTGCTTTTGGGAGTACGGATCATTCAATTCAGATTCGGGATACAGGAACTCAAACATCGCGGAGTAACTTTGTTCGGCATACTGATGAAGTCTATTACTTAGCGTATTCAGGCGATGGTAAAACGTTGATCAGTGCAAGTCTTGACGATACAATTCGTGTGTGGGATTTGAAAACACAAAAACTATTGCAGACTTTTTCTGGTTTCACAGGTTCAGTCAGTTCGGTTGCGTATACACCAGACGGTAAGACACTCGCAGCCGGAAGTTCGGACAATACAATTCGGTTGTGGGACACGGAAAATCGGAAGCTTTTGCAAACACTCTACGGACACACATCTTTTATTGATTCAATTGCGATTAGTCCGGATGGTAAAATGCTCGCAAGTGGAGGTATGGACGAAACTGTTCGGTTCTGGGAAACTGCTACAGGGCGGCATTTTGACACCTTGAAACACGAATTCAGTTATATCAGTTCAGTAGCGTTTTCACCTGACGGTCAAACACTGGTATCTGCAGGCACAGATAGTAAGATTCATGTGTGGGACGCGAACATCGGAAGAGAAAAACATATACTCGCCGGTCATGATGAACCTATCCTGTCTTTGGCGTTTTCACCTGACGGTAATATGCTTGCAAGTGGAAGTGAAGATCATTCAATTCGGATATGGAATGCAAAAGCCAGACGGTATAATCAGATACCGTTACTTTCTGACTTTCGCATGGCAGTCCATACGGATGCAGTCCATACAGTAGCATTTAGTCCTGATAGCAGCACACTTGTTAGCGGAAGTGCAGATAAAACGATTCGACTGTGGGATATCCGCACCCAACAGGAAAAGTTAAGATTTGTTGGGCATAAGGATAAAGTTACTTCGGTCGTATTCGGTCTGGATGGTAAAATAGTCGCCAGCGGGAGTGATGATCAAACTGTTCGTCTATGGGACGCACAAACAGGAAGCCTCAAGAAAACATATAGTGGGCATACAGCGGACGTTACTTCTGTTGTATTCAGTCCAGATGGCAAAACACTTTCCAGTGGAAGTCAGGACGGAACTATTCTGCTGTGGAATGTTCCGTAAAAGAGAATGTGAAAACAGATGGACATACTCCAATACACGCCCGACCTCCAAGCACCCCTAACACAATTTTACAATCGTCTGGTTGCTGACGTGCCACATTGCTATCCTGTAAAAGAGAAGGAATTTGCTAATGTGATGAGCAGTGCCACAGGTCAAACCGACAGTACCGATGATGATCTTGAGGCAGAAACAGTGTTCGTTGCGATTAAAAATGGCGTGGTGCAGGCGTTTATTCACGTAGGTTACTATCAAGACGAAAATGAAAACAGTGAGAAAGTGAACAATGGTGTTATCAAGTTTTTTGGGTACAAACGCGGTTCGCGACATGTGGGACAAATTACGCTTGAAAAAGCCGAAAACTATCTAAAAACATATAACATCTCACGGATTATTGCTTTTTCTAAAATCTATCGATACCGTTTCTATCACTTTGAATACGCTCACCTGTCGAATTCACTTGACCATGTTCAGGCACTGCTTGGACTCAACGGTTACCAACGTTGTAATGGGCAGATATTTTTGGATTGGGAAAACTTCTCTGTGACACCAACAACTTCAAAAATGCCAGTAACGATTTCTGTAGACTGGAAAGAAGGTCGTGGGAAATTACCGAATTGTAGCATAACGGCACACAAGGATAAAGAAGAGGTTGGTGTCTGTTGGTCCGTTTCTTGTGCAGAATTTTCAAGCCATCCCGATGTGCAAGACTGGGTCTATACGGATTGGCTTGGTGTTGAAGATGAATATCAGGGACAAGGTTTGGGCAAATATTTGTTGCTTTATTCACTTCAAGAGATGCAAAAAGTCGGATACAAGCATGCTTCGCTTAGTACAGATTGGAATAATAATCTCGCGTTGCTTTTTTATAGCAACTACGGTTATAAGGTCGTAGATTGGACTTATGCGTATGAAAAAGTGCTGTGAGAATACCGATTGTGAAACTGAAAGAAAGATAGGGAATACATGGAAATTCTGCAATATACGCCTGACATGTTAAGGCCTCTTACACAATTCTATAATCGCCAAATTGCTGAGGTTCCGCATTGCTACCCCATCCGAGAGGAGGAAATGGCTGATGCTGTAAACGGGATTCTCACTGGTAAAGACGACAAAAAGCAAGGGGAACTTGAGGCAGAAACAGCTTTCGTAGCGATAATTGAGGGTGCTGTAAAAGCTTTTATCCATGTCCTTCTAAGTCCAATTGAAAAAAATAAAGAAGAGGATGTTGGTTTTATAAGGTTTTTTGGTTACGAAAACGGTACGCGGCACGCAGGACAAGCGGTACTTGAAAAGGCAGAAACTTATCTGAAAATGTATAATATAACCAGAATTTTCGCTTTCCGATCAAGCCGTCGATATGGTTTTTATCACTTTGAACATGCTAATCTTTCGGGCGCACTTGGTCATGTTCATGCACTGCTTGGAATCAACGGATACGGCCGATGTGGGGGTGAGGTATTTTTGGACTGGGAGAACTACACTGTTACACCTGCACCTTCAATTCTACCTGTAACGCTTTCTATAGATTGGGAACAGGGACGAGGAGAACGTCCAAATTGCAACGTAAGAGCTTACCAAGATGATAAAATAGTCGGTGAGTGTGATTCTGTTTCTGGTGGTCAGTTTTCAAGTCACGCGGATGCACAAAATTGGCTACATACAGTTTGGCTTGGTATTGAAAACGAGTTTCAGGGACAAGGCTTAGGACGTTACCTACTCCAATACGCGCTTCAAGAGATGCATAAAGTAGGATACCAGCACGCAGTAATTAGTTCTGGCATTGATAATCACCGAGCGTTCCTCTTTTACAGCAATTGCGGTTATCGGGTTGTAGATTGGACTTATGAGTATGAAAAGTGCTGTGAGAACACCGATGTGGGAGGTCTATAAAAGAGATAGGAGAACAGATGGAAATTTTACAATATACGACGCCTGACATGGTAACACCGCTCACACAATTTTATAACCGTCTAATTGCCGAAGTTCCGCATTGCTACCCCATCCAAAAGGAGGAAATGGCTGATGCTGTAAACGGGATTTTCTCTGGTAAAGACGACAAAAATGATTCCGAGACAGCATTTGTAGCCACCGTGGGTGGTGTTGTGAAAGCGTTTATTCATGTAGGTCTATGTCAGATTGGACCAAAAGCAAACAAAGAAGATGCGGGTTTAATACGATTTATGGGTTACGAACGCGGCGCGCGGCCTGCTGGTCAAGCCGTGCTTGAAAAGGCGGAGGAATATCTGAAAGCATTTGACATAAATCGTATTTGTGCTTTCCGATCAGACAATAAATATCGTTTCTATCATCTTGAATACGCCAATCTATCAGAAGCCTTTGATCACGTTCATGCACTTCTGGGATTCAACGGTTACCATGCTCGTCCAAGGTGGGTCTTCTTAAACTGGGAAGATTACGATGTTACGCCAATACCAGCACCTATACCTGTAAAACTATCAGTTAACTGGAGACAAGGACGTGGACAACGCCCAGACTGCGGCGTAATAGTCACTCAAGAGAATGAACAAATTGGTGAATGTTTTTCTTTCTCTGGCGGTGAATATTCTACCCATCATGATGCTCAAGACTGGTGCTTTACCACTTGGCTTGAGGTTGAGAGTGAGTTTCAAGGGCACGGATTGGGGAAGTTCTTACTACAGTACTCACTTCAGGAGATGCAAAAGATCGGTTATCGTCATGCATCTGTCAGCACAAGCTGGGAGAATTTTCGCGCACTTCTCTTATATAGCAACTGTGGATATCGCGTTGTAGATAGGACTTGTGAATATGAAAAAGTTTTATCTGAAGTGCCCACGCAAGAATAAGAAAGCGTAGCATATCACGCTTTCTTATCGTCATGATACGCTACACTTCTATTGACTTATTATTTATCGTGAACTTTAAAATTAAAGAGGCACAATTTCTGTAGGAGCGATCTCCGAATCGTGAGAAACCTCACTGATTGTCGGGAATCGGAGTTCCCTCCTACAAACCCGTAATGTCTGATTAATTCTAAAATCTACCATAAAGTGGAAGATTACCAAGTAAACGCCACCTTCGCAAACAATTGATTGACAGTTTCTTCCGCATCTTGATCCCCATAAACAAGATAGAAGACAAGATTTTCAATGAACATGTATTTAAAGACTGCATTGAGATTGGGTTTATGATCCTCTGCCGAACGCAGCCGAAATGTAATCCATTTTTCATTACCGATTTCAATGTTTGCACTTGAACGAAGGGAAAACTTGCGGGTTTTATGTCCATTGGGAAAAGTCTGCCACAAGTTTTCACCTGCAATCCCTATGGATAAAAACTGGAACGGAATAAGATTCATCGCTGTTGTGACAAATGTGGCTTTTGCGCCCTCAAATTCACCATATTGACACACAACAAAGATACGATCAGGTTTTTGTCGGTTATACACCGCTTGCGCTGCAACCACCCAATTTGTGTGGACATCGTAAGACCAAGTTCTACCGAAAAATCCGGTCTGAATCTTTTCACCCAAATCGAACTCTACCAGTTGAAAATGGTCGCCTCGTATCCTTTCACCTGCTTGGTTCCAAGTTACTTTTTGGACAGATTCAAACTTAACAGTTTGTAGCAATCCTTTTTCAATAGGCCAACGATACACACCCCAGAAACTGGGTTGTCGGATGTCCGTAAGTCGCACAAATCCGTTGATTGGGTTAAATCCTGCGGTTATGTCTCTATAAGCAAGGCTAAAAATAGGATTGCCTCTGCGAAATACTTCCGCTAAAATCGCGCGTCGATTCCCACTATCTGGTTCCCAATTTCCCGCATAATTTGCTACAAAGTTAAACGCTTTTGGCAAACGAATTCTTGTGTCAATAGAAGCCGATCTGTTATAAGTTTCCTCCATCTCTTCTGATGCAAAGAAGACACCAACAGATGACGAATTCCCAGCATCCCATGATCCACGTGCCAATACGTTATGACTGTCGTCTACTGTCTCTTTGACATTCATCAAGCCATACGTTGCTCTTCCAGTTTTCCCGATTAGTTTTGCACCGTAGTCTATCTCTCCTATACGGCGGCTGTAAAACAGGGCTATCGGTGTTCTAAAAATTCGTCCATCTTCTTGAAAAAACGGTCGCCGATCAGTTAGTCGCTGCTCAAGATCAGATAAAACGATACCTTGAACTTCAGACTCAATATGACTGAAATCAGGGTTGATTGTACCTATGAAAGAGGTACTTGTTGTTAATTTATATGTAAAATCACCGCCTAATGTTGCTGTCAATCGTTCTGATAACTCATCAGATTTTGATGTGTCTTCCAATTTCGCTGATAGATACCCACCGAGTTCTAATTTCTTTCCGATATTCTTCAGATTGAATTCAAGGTTCGTTAGGCTACCGAATTCGTTTGCGTCAGATACATTGACACCTGTATTTGCCCAAGTACTCGTTCTATCAAGACTTTGATGACGGCGCACAAGGTTAAGGCCCCATGTCTGCTTTTCAGCGCGCGGCAAATCAAGTATTTGATATGGTATCTTCATCTCAACAGTCCAAACTGATTCTTCTACAATTGCCGCAACACTCCATTCGCCATCCCAACCGAGATCACCCTGTTTTTCATCCAGTTGTGTGCCAAGCGGATTTACTGCGAAACCATAGGTGCGGCGTTTGTCATGATATGTATCCAGATAGACTGCAACATGGTCTTCAAACTTAAAACTTCCATCTTTCCGCGTCTGATTCGCAATCATAGTTGATTTGTCTTGAAAACACCGAAAACCGACGTAAAGTGCTGTCTCATCAAATCCGAGATATACTTGTGTTTTGTCTGGAACTGTCGTTTCCAGTTCTGCTATCATGAACGCTTCAATGGGTGTTGTTTGTTGCCACGCATTATCGTCAAGTTTGCCATCAATTATCGGAGCGGTTTCAAATTTTTTTGCTTCTATCGTCTGAGAATGGGCAGTTAGATTCGTAAGCAGGAAGCAGACGATGAAGCTTAACAAAAGTGATCTAGATAGAGAAAAGTGTGTCATTTTTTATCCTCTCTTATATTTTAGATTTAAAAAAAGAAATCTGGCACTAAAAGTAAAAAGGGTTGAACCAAATCTCGGTTTGATGATATTTCAACCAAATTTAACTTAGCACCAGATAATCATGGGGTGTTTATTTATAGTTTGAATCACAAGCTTGAAGTTTTAGTCTGTATCCATAAAACGGTAGGAAATAATTAATTTTAGAATTTACGTATGATTTACAGAAGTTTCTATATTCATTTCTTGCAGAACCGCAGTCGCTCTTTCTGCCATCTCAGTTGTCGGATCGCGTTTGATTATTCGGTTTAACTGATACACTGCGCGATCATCACCGTCTCTTGCTAACTCCAACGCTTCCTCAAACCCTTTGTTTCCGTAACTAAAATCCCTTGGGATAACGTTGAGATCATAATCTTTCCAGTAGTATTTGAGCTCGTCAGATTCCCAATTGCGATAGACATCATCCCATTGCAGCGAGTTAAAGATGTTCAGGTGTGGTTCAAGCATGTGTTCTGCGATTGGATCGTCAACTGCCTGATAGCGGTTGTCCAGTGATACGCGAAGTCTATCTTCAGTCAAATTTGGGAGTGCCTTATGGATAGTCAGCGCTGGAAAAATGAGTGTGTCGCCTATCTCGTAGTTTGTTGAGTGCCATTCACCTGACAGTTCATCTGTATTAACACACAGACCACCTGCACCGAGCGAAAAATGATGCTCCATAACCTGATTGACTTTATGTGAACCCGGTAAAACAGCCAAACCGCCTAACTCTATTGGACAATCACCCACTGGTGCCCAGCAGGTGTAAGTTTGGAAGTTACCTTGAAAGTGAACGAAGTCTTGATGTATAGGTGTCGTGTGAGCGGTATACTTGGGATACCAGAGGCGTGCTATCTTCTGTGGGTGGGGCAGTACCTCTCTACCGATAATCTTCTCCACCATATCAACGACTTCATCCCAATGTCCAGAGCGATGGAACGCCTCTAACTTATATACTTCATGGTAAACATCCGTGTATTCAGGATCGCCCTCAGTACACTGCGTAGATATATCGGCGATGCCATCCATCGGGTCTGTTCCGGCAACAAGCCAACCGCCTTCCTGCATTGTTGTTAGCATTTCTCGCCGTAATGCCAAGAGTTTGTCAGGGTCTTGGAGTTTCTTAAAGAAAAGATACCCTGCTTCTGACATCCGGGCGCGTAACTCTTCCGGATCGTTCATTGCATCGTTTGATACGCGCAGTTCTTTTAGTTCCTCCATTTCAACTTCTCCTTGGGTCTACCAACATGGGACATGTGCTGATCATATTTTATCTTTATTATTTTTTATTAGAAAATTCAGGAAAGATGAATTTCTTCAGGAAAGATGTCCTTGCATAAAAAGCTCTTGAGGTGCTTCCATGCCCAGCACCTTTTGTTCTTGGTTGAATATATACACCCATTCTACCAGTAAGATCAGAAAAACCTTTAGTGCAGATTGTTTCTCTAACTACATCATAATCTGCCTTTACCTGACTGTAGACTTCTGGAGCGTCCAAATCAAAAGTTGTTACACGGTGTAAAACTGACCTTTCTTCTTCTTGACTTTCCCAAATCCTTGCAGCTACAATCATACGCCTTAATTTGATTAGCAAATGACTGTCTTCAAAATCAGTTCGTTCAACATTATATGGATCGATCATTGTTACTGCCATTGTCTCCTTAACCGTTAACTTACCACTTTTCAAGTATTTTAAGGGTATTATTTTTAGTTCCCAAGACCCGAAGTTTGGTGATTGTGACGAGTTGATTGGCAATCCTAAATGTCTTTCAAGAACATGCCCTGCCCAACCTTTATTGATCTTTTTGTCTTTAAATACTGTAACCCCATACTCTTCAGCAAGGATGCGAAGGTCTTGACCCACTATAGTTGATAACTTCTGAATTGCTTGTTGTCTTTCCATACTACGTTTATGCCCAATCGTTATCTGAATCATCCTCAAATAATGTACTGGACAACTCATCAATACGCATTTGAGCAATTTGGATATATGTTTCGTCCTTCTCAATCATTACCCATTTTCGATGATGCTGTTCAGCAACGACAGCTGTTGTTCCAGATCCAGAGAATGGGTCAAGAATGAGATCACCTTCATTAGTTCCCGCTAACATAATCCGATTGACAACTGATATGGGTTTTTGTGAAGGGTGTTTACCGTGCTTTTTTTCTGATCGTGGGGTAAGCGGAATTTCCCACATGTTTCGCATCTGCTTATCATTGTTCATTGCCTTCATTGTTTCATAATTGAACGTCCAGTTTTTGGCTTTTTTACTTTCATTGTTGACTGCCCAAATAATAAATTCAGTAGACTCGGTAAACATTCGGCAGGTAATATTCGGTTGTGCGTTAGGTTTAAACCAAACAATTTGAGAGATAATTCTTCTGTCAAACATGTTTTGAAGTATAAAACCAATAGTAAAGATACAGTGAAACGATCCAAAAATGAATAAATTTCCGTTCGTCTTCAGTACCCTCAAGACTTCCTTAAGCCAATTCACCGTGAACTGAAAATAGTCGTCCTTTGAAAAAATATCCCACTGTTCCTGCATTGTGACATGAGAACTAAATGCCCAACCCAATCCTTTTGTTTTGGACATATTAAACGGCGGATCAGTGATGCAACAATCAAAGACTCCATCTGGAAAAGAAGAAAGAACTTTTAAACAGTCACCTGATAAGATTTGATTAACAGGAAGATTTTTGGTTGTTCCTCCTAAAGTAGTTGGTGAATATCTTACACTGTCAGAAGGAGAGTCGTAAATTTCACCCTCTGCAATTGTTGATGGTGTTTCTGTTCTTTTCAGTGGATGAATTCCTGTTGAAAGATACTCAATCAATTGGGCTTTTCTTAACGACGAGTACCCTTTCAATCCACGTTTTTTCAGTTCTTTTCTCAGGTCTATGTTTTGCATTAGGTGAAAATTCATCTGTTGATTTCCCTTCAGAGCCCATCCATATTAAAAAACCCTACTAAGACAAGTTTAGCAGGTATTTCTCATCAAATTGACAAAAGCCTGTTGATTGTTAATTGCCCTTTCGTTTTTTCCACCCATATAAGAATCCATAAATGCCATGCCCATGCCAGAAACTAAAACCGTTCCTTTGTCATAACGCTTTTTAACTAACAAATCCTCGCCAGTGGAAGCACTTCCTAACACGTCGTATCCTTCTCCAACGATTTCTGCTGGACACTGAAGTGCAATTTCGTTAACATCTGGGAAAATCTCTGCTGAGAGATTCTCTGCCTTCCTGAAATCTGGGTCCGGTATCGGTTTTAGTTCAATGCCAAAGTCCTTCAATAACGGGTTATAAAAATCGGGCATCTCAGCACCACCACCGCTGCCCCAGCACAGGACAAATAGTGTGCCACCATTAGCCACATAATCTGTGATTGCTTCTATTTCACTCGGAACAAAAGGTACAATTGGACCTGCGTACTTACCGTGTAGTATCAGTTCGTCATAGTCAGAAAGTAGGTCCTTCCACAACTTTTTATGGGGGTTAGTTTCGACTTTGAAACCATTTTCCCGCAGCAGCTTGTAGGCTGTATATTGTGAGAAATTGTATACACCGAGACTTCTTATGTCCGACTCGTTATGTGAGAAATCGAGTAGTATCCGACGATTATTATTAGGAGTATTTTCTGCATCGGTGGATTTTACTGCAAAGGTAGAAATCGGTGTGCCGCAACCGCCCTTCGTTGTCGCGATTGTTTTCCCCGCATTATCAAGCACTTCAAGATGCCAGAGATAATTTCCGTTAATATCCAGATCTGTTTCTTCAAGCTGGATTTGCGTTTTTTGTGTCTCCTTGATACAAACAGCATCTTTTCCTCTAATTTCATCAATTAGAAGAACATACTCATACGCGTCATCAAACGGTTCCCATTGGAAAACATGCGGCAATGAAATCGCTTCTTCATCGCGTGGGGACAACCGAATAATTTCTTTCGTTGGTGTATTATCTGAACAGCCACAACCTGAATTCATTGTTTATCCCTCCGTAATGTAATTGACAATTATATGTTTCTTAAACCTTTACAATTAGTATAACCTCTCTTTTGGAAAATCACAAGAAAATATCTTATGTTGAGAACATTTAAACTTATGACGCCAAATCATCAAGCATCTCTCGTATGCAGCGCTCACCGCTATCAATAAACAGAGGTGCTAAAGGGCCTCTACCATGCAACGTCTGAAGTAAGGAATCAATTTGAATCATACGCTGTTGGGGTGTGTAGCATCTGAGCCATTTTTGGATAAATTCCCGAGCTGGTTTAGGATTACCAGTTCTTAGTGTTCGAGTGCTTTTTCGCCATGCTTGCCACCGAAAGGAATAACCACAGCCAGTGCAAGTAAGTTTTTCATCTTTCTTTTTGAGGCTTTTACGGTAATCTCGCCACCTACGTTTGTAATCGCACACTGTACACTGAATGTTGCCAGAGACATGCAGTGCTGTCTCTTGACACTTCGGGCATTGTAATTCAGGTTTAGATCGCCGATGTTTTACATTTTGAGTTGAAGGAGGTTTTTCAGGTCTGCGGACGAGATTATGACAGTGTGGACACGGTAAACGAACACGAGTTCTGACTGACTGATTATAGGCTTCCTGAGACCATGTTTTACCACAAACACACTGCAATTCGTTATTTTGCTGTAAAACAGAACGACATGTAAAACATCGTGGTGTGTCACGCAATGCTTGACGACAATCGCGCCAGAGAAGTCTACCTCCACAGTGTGAGCAGTGGAACCAATTCTCGCGAGTTCCACCTTCACCAGTACTAAAAAGTGGATCTATCTGCCTCGCTATTTTTGTCCTACACTGTGGACAAGGCACTTGTCCCTCTCGGTAAACATCTGCAACCGTTGCTATATCAGCACATCGGGCATACAGTTCCCATCCAACATCATGTAGCAACATATCATCATAGATGCCGAGTCGTGAGAATCGGTATAAACGTCTTATTTTAATCGGTTTTACGCGGGGTGACCAAATCATAATATTTTCATTGAGTTCAAGTTATAAGATAGGTAAACGACGAACACGCACTTTACGATCATCAATAGTTATAGCACAACCTTCTGCTAATCTATTCGCAATTTGAGGTAAGAGTTCTAACAACTTCTGCGTAATTATCTCAGGGTCAGGAACAGATAAACGAAAGGTGATCAAACTGGGTTTTTCATGACCACCCAACGCCAGTAAGGAGGAAAAGTCTAAATCTTGTGTAATAATCACACGGTTGTGTTGTCGGGCGAATTCAAGAATTTCGGAATCTTCTGCATCCATTGGCAAAACTTGTGATACTCTAAGAATATCCCAACCGTGTTGCTGCAAATTAGTAACTGTTTTTGGCGAAAGGTTCATATCAACAAGAAAACGAAGCGAGGTCATTTGTAACTCCTACTGCATCGCTTGCATCTCTAAAAGTTGATCTGAAACCACCCAAGCAGCATACTTCATCGCCTCTTGGACATCAGGAACCTCTAACTCTGGATATATCTCAATAATATCATCAATTGATTTATCGTTGGCTAACAACTTGAGAATTACACTTACTGTGATTCGCGTGCCTCGAACCACAGGTTGTCCAAGACAAATCTTAGGATTAACCTGGATCCGATCTAATTTTTCCATTTCTGCCTCCACTATATTGATATTTGAACCACTTCCCCGTTTTCAATACTACAACTAATCGCTTCCAAAACGCGCATATTTTGATATGCATCTTCAAGACTGGAATGTGGTTGCGTTCCTGCTTGTAAAGATTGTGCCCAATGTCGCATCTCTTCCAGATAACCGGGTCTGCCAACACCGTGGTATGCAGTATTGAGATCCCATTCTTCAGTCGGTGTATCGGCATAACCTCCACCTGTACCCAGCCATGTCGGCATACGGTAACGACGCAACTTGCGTGTCTCAAGCACCTGAATCGCTTGATTGTTTGTGCCTTTGATGAATACCATCGCCTCCAAAACCGGACCGGTGCCGAGTGTCATCGTACCGATACCGCCGTTTTCGTAACGTAGATTTACGGACATTGAAACAGTGCTTGATGCACGATTAATCTCGCCCATAGCGAACACTTCGCTGACCTGTCCCATAAAGAAACGCATGCAATCGGTAGGATGGATCACCTGATCAAGCATGAAGGACCAAGCAAATGGTGATCCTGCTTCACTGAGACGCGGACCTGGGGCAAGATAACGTGTATGGTATTGGCATGTCGATCCGAAATCATCTTCATCAATCAGGCGTTTTGCAATCTGATGCGCGGGGGCATGCCGCCACATTGTGCCTACCATTCCCGTTTTGCCAGTCTCAACTGACGCATCTACCAACATCTTCGCGCCTTCTGCGGTAGTGGCAGGAGGCTTTTCTGTATAGATATGATAGCCCTGTTGAAGACATTCAATACCAATGTCGCGATGTAGTTTATCCTCTGGTCTGCCAACAACAGCCACGGCATAGAGGTCCTCATTTTTGAACATCTCATTATAATCGGTGTAGTGGCGTAAAGCACCAAACCTTCGTGCGTTCGATTCCGCCTTTTCCTCTACGAGGTCACACGTAGCCACAAATTCGAACTCAGGTACCATCGGGATGCATTGCTGCAACTGCGATGACATCCCACCGCAACCAATAAAAGCAACTCTAATTTTGTCCATAAATAAAACTCCAAATCAATCTTTGCGTAGTCATTAGATGAAAATAACGGAACATTATAAGTACGGATTGTGTGCAACTTCCCAATAAAATCCGTCAGGGTCTTTGAAATAGCCGGAATAACCACCCCAAAATACCTTTTGTCCCGGTTTAACAAGCTCTGCCCCTGCTGCAACCGCTTCTGCTAAGGTTTTGTCCACATCTTCTGGCGAATCAACGTTATGAGCAAGTGTAAATCCTTGAAAGCCAGTTCCTTCAGAGGAAATAGTAATATCTTCAGCCAGTTTATCCCTTGGATATAGCCCAAATATTATTCCTTCCATCTTAAAAAATGCGATGCTATCCGAGTCACCCATTAAGGGAAACCCTAACCCGTTCTGATAAAAATCAACGGAACGTTGCAAGTCTTCAACACCAAGCGTAACAATAGTAATATGCGGTTTCATTTATCTCCTTAATAATGTGTTTTACAAATCAAAATATATGACCCGCACCTACCTAAGTTTATGCGGGTTATTTGTAGTGTTGATATCCTTAATCTTCTCCTAAGGAACCTGATTGCGGTTCTTGCCTATTACTTTGTCGTGCTAATAATTCAACAGAATCTGCGAGTTTTTCATGTGCCTGCATAGCACGCCAGCCGACAATCATCCAAAAAATCCCAGTAAAAATACCGAATAACATCACCAAAACTGCAAGACCTTCCATTATCTACCTCCTGTCATCAGAGTCATAAATCAGATTTAGAATCATAGTATATACGATTCTGTTATTAAAGTCCATTAAAAGCAAAGGCACTCTGGCGCGGGGTCATGTGCCAAAGTGCAAATAACGATGTGTATATCAAAAGTTCCAGGATACAATCTCTGTTCACTTGGATTCATTACAAATGCATGTTGTTTATTCCCTATATAGCATTAGGTTTAAAAGACTCAAGAGGTAGCGAAGTCTGTCCTGTCGTAATTAGTTCAGCGATGAGTTGTCCCGTAATCGGGGCAAGCAGGATACCATTTTTGAAGTGTCCAGATGCTAAGACTACGTTGTCATAACCCGGAAGATATCCGAGGCACGGGCCTTGTTTGTAATATGGACGCAAACCTGCCCATGTTTGCACAAATGTGCTTTGCGCGAGTTCCGGTGCAATTACAACCGCAGCGTCTATCATTTGCTTTACACCGTCAAGCGATGCGGTTTTATCGTAACCTACAAACTCCACCGTAGCACCAAGTAGAATCTTCCCATCTGCACGCTGAACGATATAGATACCGAGACCATCTATTGTCCGTTGTATGAGCGGCGGCATTGTTTCAAGCAGAACAATTTGCCCTTTAGCAGGAGAAATTGAGATAGGAAAATCAAGCAATGCGGTCAGATTACCTGCCCAACATCCCGCAGCAATCACAAACGAGTCAGCATGAATAGTCTCACGATTGACAACTGCTCCGACAACTCGTCCCTTTTCTCTAACAAATTCAGTAACCGGATTACCCAATAGAAACTTTGCCCCAAAATTTGCTGCGCCTTTTGTCAACGCAGCCACCATTTTGGGGTTGCGCACATGTCCATCTTCTGGGAACAGTACTGCCCCTGCAATGGATTTTGAAACAGCAGGTTCTAATTCCCATGCCTGTTCTGGTGTAAGTACCTCCGCAGAAAATCCTCGGTTAACTCGTCGTTCCGCTAAACCGATTAAACCTGCGGCTTCAGCTTCATCGAAAAAGACTGATAGCGTGCCTGAACGGATAAATTCTATATCTATATCTGTCTCGGATTTCAATTCTGTTGCCAGTGACGGATACATAGCAAGACTTGCACGGCACAACTCTGGATACGGTTCGTGTGTTGATGCGTGTGATGTTAAAATCCCAGCACCTGCCCAAGATGCTTCTGTGCCAACGCGTGATGCTTTTTCAATGAGGATGACATCTACCTGTCTTTTGGCAAGTTCATAAGCAATCGCGCATCCGATGATACCACCGCCAATTATTGCTACATCAGTCTTATTTTGATTCAAGTTTTTCTCCATTCTTTTAGACTTGACTTTACCCGCTGAAATAGTTTAACATGATGATAGTAATTTGTCAATTTCTCACGCATTACGCTGTAAACATCAGAGAAAAATAATTGATTTAAAACTAAAACAAAGGCTTTTTGAATGATACTTGGAAAGGTTACGGGGACAGTCGTTGCAACGCAAAAAGATGAGAAACTTGTTGGAAGCAAGTTGCTGATTGTCCAAGATGTTAATTTAGATGGAGAATTAGAACGGAAGTACACAGTCGCGGTGGACGCTGTCGGTGCTGGCATCGGTGAAATTGTTCTTATAGCAACAGGCAGCTCAGCGCGTCAGACGAGTGTGACAAGCAACAAACCTGTTGATGGTGTTGTCATGGCAATCGTTGATACCATTGAAGTTGATGGTGAAGTCCGTTACATGAAATAGAGAGACTGACTGATATGGAACAGACACAATTGTTCCAGGAAAAAGCAGTCGATGATGAACTGCCGTTAAAACTGGAGTTAATCAAGCAAATCGGATGGTTGGTGCGGCTTCGTTGGATTGCAATCGGAGGTGTATTTTTCACTGTGACGGTTGCCAATTTAGCGTACGATATGATTGCGAACCCCATTCCGCTTTATATCATAGCCGGCCTGATGGTGCTTTACAACTTTGAACCTCAGATGTATCGCAAAGCACCAGCGCAACAACGGCTAATGTCTATCAAACGGCAAGCGTGTATCCATATTATACTTGATTTGCTGTCGTTGATTGCTCTCATCCATTTCAGCGGCGGTGTTGAAAATCCATTTATATTCTATTTCATTTTTCACCTAATTATCGCGAGTATCATCTTATCGAAACGTGTCAGTTATATATTAGCTACACTAAACACTGTCCTATTAAGCTCGCTCATTTTCCTTGAGTATTTTGAGATTCTTCCACACTATCCCCTGAATAATTTTCTGCCCGATGAGTTGGGGAGCGACCCAATTTATATCTTTGGCGTGTTATTTGTGTTTACAAGTACCCTTTTCTTTTCAGTTTATTTGGCAACCACAATCACGCAAACTGCAAGAGAGCGTGAAGCAGAAACGAGGGAACTCAAGGAGAATTTGGAAGAAAAGGTTGATGAACTTGTTGAAACTCGTAAAGAGGTTGTGTTTGAACGTAACAAATTGCAATCTATTATTGAATGTATGCAGGAGGGTGTTGTTTTTGTAGACTCTACTAACCAAACGACCCTCTTCAACAAAGCTGCACAAATGATTCAGAAAGATCGATCAGAACAAGATATGACCCCTGATCTGCAATTTGGAAGTGCTGAAACACTTGCTCAAATTTCACAGGACTTTTCCGAAGGTGGAGATGCGATTGAAAGGAAAAACCAGCAAATAGGAGAAAAACACTTAGAAAATACTTATGCTGCTGTTCGCGATGACGAGGATAATTATCTTGGGACTGTTCTCGTTTCGCGTGATGTAACTGATCGAAAACGGATGGAGCAGCAACTTATTTTTTCAGAAAAAATGGCTGCTATCGGTGAATTGGCGGCGGGTGTCGCACATGAAATCAACAATCCGCTTGACGGTTTATTGAACTGCATTCTTCGTATACAGCGTAACCCGAAAAACATTGAACAAACACAAGAATATCTCGGTTTAATGGAAGAAGCCATTCGGCGTATTGAAGCGACAATTGGGAAACTTCTCGATTTCTCTCGACCTCATGAATTGATGTTAACTGCTGTAAATCTTAATGATGTTGTGAATGAGACAATTGGACTTATAGAATATGGAGCGTCCGAAAAAGGTATAAAAATAGAAAAAGACTACCGAGATCAAATTGCACTTATTCGTGGTGATAAACATCTTTTAGAACAGGTCATCCTCAATCTCGCATTGAATGCTATTACTGCAATGCCAGATGGTGGAAGGCTTTTATTCGAAACTGGCGAAATAAATTTAGATGCCTTGATAGGAAAACCGAGCGTTTACGTCAAAGTAATTGACACTGGAATCGGCATATCAAAATCCGTTCAAGACAGAATTTTTGACCCGTTTTACACAACACAAATTACAGAAAAAGGTACTGGGCTTGGACTTTCAGTGTCTGACAGAATTGTGAGACAACATCAAGGAGTTATTGAAGTAGAGAGCGAAGTTGGTCGTGGTTCAACATTTACAGTAAAATTGCCCATTCCACAAGAACAAACATAGGAGGTCAAAATGAAAATCCTCGTTGTTGATGATGAAAAATTAAAACGCATGACACTCCGTGATGATTTACGCGAATCTAATTACGATGCTATCGCTGTCGAATCGCCATTAATTGGGCTTCAACTTTTGCAACAAGAGGCGTTTGATGTGTTGGTGACCGATTTGCGGATGCCACAGATGCACGGGATTGATTTTCTTAAAAGAGTGAAAAAAGAACATCCACATATAACCGTAATTGTGATGACTGCATACGCGAGCGTTGAGACCGCTGTTGAGGCACTTAGATTCGGGGCATACAATTATATTAAAAAACCTTTTTCAAGTGATGAGTTAATCCTTATGCTGGATAAACTCAAAGCGTTGAGGGGGAAAACACCTGCTGAAAATACACAATCATCTCTCAAAACACCTGACACAAACCCAGAACCTTCTCTTTACCAAACACTCATCGGAAAAAGCCAACAAATACAAGAAATCTTCAAATTAATACCTAATGTTGCTGCTGCTGATAGCAATGTTATGATTTGTGGAGAAGAGGGGACAGGTAAATCACTCTTGGCAAAAACAATTCATCTGCGAAGTTCTCGGGAGCATCAACCTTATGTTAGCCTCAATTGTTATGGTCTTACTGCCGATGCTATTGAATTAGAACTTTTTGGTGATCAATCCCGACAAGGAAAAATACAATTAGCGAATAACGGCACACTATTCATTGCAAATGTGGATACTGTTCCACTTGACCTGCAAGCAAAACTCTTAGCCATATTGGAAGAACGAAAGTTTTTGGGATCGTCTGAAACTGAACTCATTGAACTGGATTTGCGTATCATATCAACGTCCCGCGAGAATCTAAAAGAGAAAACAAAACGTAACGAGTTTCTTGAAGACCTCTATTATCAATTGAATGTCATCCCTTTGTTCCTACCGCCACTACGAGAACGAAAAGGCGACATTCCAATGCTCATTAACCATTTTTTGGAGATTTTCTCACCGCATCAAGCTATCCGTATGAAGCAGGATGCAATCAACGTCCTTACTGAGTATCCGTGGCCAGGAAATATCAGTGAACTTGAAAATATTATAGAACGACTTGTCGCTGTCAACAATGAGACTGACATTACAACCGAAGAAATACCGATTGAATTAAAACTACCCACATCTCAAAAACTTGACAATACGCCAAGTATGACCTCTTTCCACGAAATTATTAAATCCACGGAACGTGAACTTATTGCCTGGGCAATGCGAAAGACACAAGGGAATAAAACGCGAGCGGCAAAGTTACTCTCTATGAAACCATCTACTTTCCGTGATGCACTTGCCAAACATATACATCAAATTGAATGGGAAGAATAAAGGTCGTGTATGGAGATCGCTCAAAAACGGGAATATATCAGGGAAGAAACATTGAAACGGCGTGAAAACCTACCACTTGCGGAGCGAGCTGCGTGCAGCAAACGGATTGCGGCGCATGTGATAGAATGGATTCAGCAAAATGAAAAAAATGGGGAAAACAGTTCTTTTCATGCGGTGATGGTCTATTTGAGCATGAAAAGTGAGGTAGAAACACGAGAACTAATTGAAACCTTTTTCAATCAGGAAAGACAGGTTGTCGCCCCAGTTGTTGGGACGAAAAGCGGTCAACTTATACCGAGATGTGTTCAAAATTTAGAAAAGGACTTAGTTGAACATCGTTATGGCATGCTCGAACCCAATACGAATTGTCCTATTTTCCCACCTGATCAACTCCAACTCATTATAGTTCCCGGCATTGCTTTTGATCCAAATGGTTATCGTCTCGGATACGGCAAAGGATTTTATGACCGTTTTCTGCCTTCCTGTCCGAACGCGGTTACTATTGGTATAGCATTTCAGACACAACTCGTAGTAAAGATATGTCCGCAACCGTGGGATATTCCCGTGCATCATATTTTCACAGAAGAAGGCATGGTATAGCGGATTGATCATAAAAAGACATGTATTAAAGAAAAAATAAACTTTTTCTTGACATCTTTTTATGGTTTTGGTACAATCGTTACGTTATTGGTAGTCTCCTATTTTTATAGGTGCGTCGATGGTGGAGTGAACACCGATCGACGCGACACTGCCAAAGGTATATTTTGACATTGCTAACCTAATTTAGCATGAAATCAGTATTTTGTGTAGTATTAGGTTAGCACCTAACTAAAAGGGAGTATTTAGGAATGAAACGTTTGTTTAATTTTGCACTAACCCTGCTATTCTTAATATCGATTTGTTTTACCTCACCGGTAACAACTGATTCTAAAGAAAAAAGTGGCGCTGGTAGCAATAATCCACAGGTATACGGTTATATTTATATAAGTGATAGTCCGTATAGTTACTGGGACGATAATGATTTTCGTGTGATGACGTTGACAGATCACGGTTTTGATGTTTACAACTTTGCAGAGAAAAGTTGTTCTTACGAATACGAATATAAACAGTGGCTCTCAGAATACGATCCCGTGCAGGGAGAAGCTGGAGACCTTATAAATGAGGATAAGGGATTTGGTAACGGCAGTTTGGATGTGTATGATGAAGATCCTGATGATAATGATCACCAAGCCTCTGACGGTGGTTTTCAAAGTCACTACCTTCTTGATTGGAATTTAGAACACAATCAGTGGTATCAAGTTGGCGGCTATACCCGCCTTGTTGTAAATAGTAGAAAAGGTTCGGATTCCTGGGACATAGAGTCAGAAACAATGGAATTCCGATGGCGGGATCCTAACAACTAAGAACAGACTCTCAGCGAACGCGGTGTCTCCGAGTGAGGTGCCGCGTTTTTCTAAAAGGAAAAATATAGTATGGGACAAAAACTTTTTATCTGCTGCCTCTGTTTTGGTTTGCTTTCCTCCCTCGTATCCGCAAAAATTCTCTTTGAGTCATCTCATGAGAGGGTCTTTGTCCGGGGCAACGACATTGACTTTAGTATTTATATGATGGATGATGATGGCAGTAACATGCAGAAATTAACTGATACGCCGTTCCTCGAGACAACTCCGCGGTGGTCGCCTGATGGTAAAGCCATCGCTTTTGCGAGAGACGTGGATATCGCACTTACCGATAGGGAACAGACCGACCTGTTCATAAAAGATCTAAAAGGCACTTATGAAATTAGACTGACGGATCACCCGAGGGAAGATGGGGGCGATCTCGCGTGGTCGCCTGATGGCAAACGCATCGCCTTTGTTAGTCTGCGGAACGGACACATTGATATTCACGTAATAGATGTGGCAAGCCGCGCCGTAAAGCAGCTGACGAGCAACGCAGTGTTAGGAGGTTTATCAGCCGCTCCAGACTGGTCCCCCGATGGAAGACATATTGCCTATCAACAACTCATACCAGGGCAAGGCAGAACAATCTACACGATGGAGGCTGATGGTAGGGATCAGAAGCCGCTTGTCCCCGCCGATGGTTTATCAAGGGGTGCGCCGCGTTGGTCACCAGACGGTGATTCAATTCTATACCGCGAAACTGAATACCGATTCATAAATAACAGGCGGGAGATATTCGCTCAAAGATTAGTGATCTATCAATTTCACACGAAAGAAATTCAGAAAATCATCACACTTCCGGAAAAGTATAATGTCAATAGCATGTGCTGGATAGCACCTGGACATGAGATTGTTTTGAGTGCAAAGAACATGATCACTAATGAAAAAGATATCTATCGGTATCATATTGGCAGTAAACAGTTGACAAACCTCACCGAAGGTCCAGGGGGCGGATACAGTCCGGATTGGATAAATGATGCAGCACTTGCTGTGATGCCAGCAGGAAAACTTGCACTTCAGTGGGGGCAGCTCAAACGAAAACGAGATGAATAAGATTGAGCGTAAAAGGAGCAATATAGCATGAATGTAAAACTACTTATCGGTTACTGCCTCTGTTTTAGTTTGCTTTCCTCTCTCGTATCCGCAAAGATTCTTTTTCATTCATCTCATGAGAGGGTCTTCGTCCGGGGCAACGACATTGACTTTAGTATTTATATGATGGACGATGATGGCAGTAACATGCAGAAATTGACAGATACCCCGTTTCTTGAGATAACTCCGCGGTGGTCGCCGGATGGAAAAGCCATCGCTTTTGCAAGAGACGTGGATATCGCACTCACTGATAGAGAACAAACTGACCTGTTCATAAAAGATCTAAAAGGCACTTATGAAATTCGTCTGACCGATCACCCGAGGGAAGATGGGGGCGATCTGGCGTGGTCACCTGATGGCACACGCATCGCCTTTGTTAGTCTGCGGAACGGACACATTGATATTCACGTAATAGATGTGGCAAGCCGCGCCGTAAAGCAGCTGACGAGCAACGCAGTGTTAGGAGGTTTATCAGCCGCTCCAGACTGGTCCCCCGATGGAAGACATATTGCCTATCAACAACTCATACCAGGGCAAGGCAGAACAATCTACACGATGGAGGCTGATGGTAGGGATCAGAAGCCGCTTGTCCCCGCCGATGGTTTATCAAGGGGTGCGCCGCGTTGGTCACCAGACGGTGATTCAATTCTATACCGCGAAACTGAATACCGATTCATAAATAACAGGCGGGAGATATTCGCTCAAAGATTAGTGATCTATCAATTTCACACGAAAGAAATTCAGAAAATCATCACACTTCCGGAAAAGTATAATGTCAATAGCATGTGCTGGATAGCACCTGGACATGAGATTGTTTTGAGTGCAAAGAACATGATCACTAATGAAAAAGATATCTATCGGTATCATATTGGCAGTAAACAGTTGACAAACCTCACCGAAGGTCCAGGGGGCGGATACAGTCCGGATTGGATAAATGATGCAGCACTTGCTGTGATGCCAGCAGGAAAACTTACGCTTCAGTGGGCACAACTCAAACGAAAACGAGATGAGTAGGATTGAGAGTAATTGTGGGATGTGCAAAATAACCAGCGTCGTTCCAATTAATGTATAATTGAGTTATGTGAAGTTTTTGTCTGAACCAAGATTTACAGGATTTCAGGATTATAGTATCTGATCTCAACTTGGTTTTTCACAGTCCTCAATAGATCAAAGGCAGGTAAATACTTATGTTACCTGCTCTTCTTTTGTCACAAAATATATTATTCCACGGCAATAAAAGGTTTCAACTTCTCCAATGTCTTTTCTCCCAAACCCTTTACTTCAGTCAACGCATCAACTGAAGCAAAATTGCCGTGTTCCTCACGATATTGAATAATCCTTTTCGCCATCTGTGGACCAATACCGGAAAGTGATTCCAGTTCTTCGGCAGAAGCAGTGTTGATATTGAGAAGTGCGGGTTTTTCTTCGACTGATTGTTGCGGTTGGTCTTTGTTGGGGACAGCGATAAAATCGGGTTTTCCGAGGAATAAGGCAGGGTTAAACCGTCGCAAACCCCAGAATCCTGCTCCGATTAAAATGATTGCCACGAGAAAGATGACAGCACGCCAATAATGTTTTGTAATGACGCTTTCAATAATTTTTCCCACCGTTGCGTTCCTTAGGATTTCCAAATCGGCTCTGGCATCTCAGAACGATGATTCACCACACGTGCCAAAACAAACAACAAATCTGATAGTCGATTTAGGCATCGGATAATTTCTGGATTCACGTCCACTTCGCGCGCGAGACGCACAACACACCGCTCGCTTCTACGACATACTGCTCGCGCAACATGTAAAGCGGCACCTGCTTGGCAACCGCTTGGGAGAATAAAGTTCGTTAGCGGCGGTAGTTCGTCAGAGAGTGTATCAATCGCTTTCTCCATCTCTAATGTAAAATCTTCTGATACTCGCAATTCAGTAGATTTTGTGTGTGTAGCTGGCGTTGCCAAGTCTGCACCGAGTGAAAAAAGGTGATTTTGAATACGTTCCATCAAGTGGCAGAGGTCAGCATCATCAACCAATGTTTGTGCATAACCGATATAGGCGTTTAGTTCGTCTACAGTGCCAATCGCCTCAATCTGCAGTGCGTCCTTTGGTATCCGAGTACCGCCGTATAGTGCTGTTTCCCCAGAATCACCAAATTTTGTATAGATTTTCATGGTGATTTATTTTATACTGTGTAGCGAAAGGAGTCAACTCAATTATGGATAACACTATGACACAACTTGCTCACCCAGATTGCAAAATAGAAAATGTAAATGTTATAGATTTACGCGTGCCTACATCTGATACACTGCTCGGTTCAGACCCATTTCACAAGAAACCAAACTATTCCGCAGTGCTAACTACTATTGAAACGAACACAGGACACACTGGTATTTCCGTTGCTTTCACTGCTGGTGCAGGAAACGACTGGATCGCTTACGGGGTTAAAGACCTCGCACAACTTGTAACGGGGATGCGTGTTGAAACCTTCGTAAACGATCCGGGCGAATTTCATAAACTTCTCATTGATCATCATCAATTAAGGTGGCTCGCGGATGGGGTTAATCGGATGGCAATTGGCAGTATTGTCAATGCGATGTGGGACCTGTGGGCGAAACTGGTTGAAAAACCACTGTGGAAACTGCTTGTTGACTTACCACCTGAGAAGATTGTGCAGTGTATTGATTGGCGGTATCTGCGGGATGCGTTGACACCCGATGAAGCAGAAGAAATCCTGAGTAAGCATTGCAATAGCCGAGAAACCCGTGAACAAGCACTTTGTCAGAAAGGACCGAAAGCGTATTCCACTGCTGGTTGGCTCGGTCTAACAGATGAACAAATCATTGAAACAGTAAATCAGGTAAAAGCAGCTGGACTTGATTGCTTTAAGATGAAGGTTGGACAAGATTTAGACTTTGATAAGCAACGACTTGCTTTTATAAGAGAGGTAATCGGTGAAGAAGCACGTTTGATGGTGGATGCAAATCAGGTGTGGGGTGTTGATGAAGCAATCGCTCACATGGAGGCACTGGCAGAATACAAACCGACATGGATTGAAGAACCGACAGCGCGAGACGATGTCCTCGGTTTTGTAAAGATTGCACGCGCATTAAAAAAATATGACATTGGCGTTGCGGCAGGGGAACAGGTGCCGTCACCTGTCATCTTCAAGCAGTTGATAACCAGTGATGCTATCCAATTCTGTCAGATTGATGCAACGCGTCTTGGTGGTGTAAACGATGTTTTGGCAGTGATTCTGATGGCAGCAAAGTACAATGTGCCTGTCTGCCCGCATGGCGGTGGTATCGGTCTATGTAATATGATCCAGCATTACGCGATGTGGGATCAAATCTGCGTTGCAGCACATTCAGATACCCAAGTAGTGGAATATCTCAATTTTCTGCAAGATAAAGTGTTTATTGATCCAATTAGGATTAGTGATGGTTCGTATGTTGCACCGAGTGTATCAGGATGGGGGCTGGAAATGTATCCTGATTTCATTGCGAAACACATCTACCCCACTGGTGCAGTCTGGCAAGGGAGAGAGGCATCTGGCGGGATAACGTTTTTGGCATAATCAATAGAAACCAATCGGTGCTCTTGGAAGCGATTCCTTTACGATTCCTAATTCATACTTGTTTAATCTTCATTTAACGAATTGTCTTGGTTATCATTATCTTGCTGGGATTTTAACAAACCTTTAATATCTTCCAGTTTATCGTTAACGGAAAACAGGATTATCAAAAACTCACAGTATACACGCATAACAATTGGACCCAAAAAGATATATCCAAGTCCTATAAGGACTATTTCCTCACCAACGGGTCGAAACTCACGTAACTCACCAGTAGTCCCCGTAATGATCATAACAAGTCCAACAATTATACAAATAATAGTCCCAATCCAAAACAGAATTGGAATGATAATCGGTGTGATCATCTTTTTAAACTTTAGAAAGTCTTTCATAATAAATCTCCTTTCAAACAATTTAAGATAACGGCAGTTTGAAAAAGTTTTCACCCGCAGCATTCTCTGTTATTTTTCGCAAAACGGCACAACCTAACAGGTTATGCTACAAAAATACTGCTTTCTTTAGGCATGAAGAGTGTTTAGAGCAAACTCACATTTTATTATCAAACTCACGTTAAGATAAGTTCAAGTTTTCACACCCTCTGCCCGCAATTTATATTCCGCCGCGCCAGATGCAATCCACCCCCCGACACCAACAAGCAAAAACTGCACGCCAGCCTTCACATATTTCTCAACAGTATCATCCAGTGCCAGTGTGCCAGCGATACGTCCTGCATCTTGAATACGTGCCAATGCCGTATCAATAGTGTTTTGCACATCGGGATGGGTAAGATTGCCGATGTGTCCCATTGATGTCGCTAAATCTGAGGGTGCTACGAAAAACACATCTATATGATCAACTGTAAGAATCTGGTCAAGGTTGTTTACAGCGACAATATCTTCTATTAAGACAATCAGCAATGTCTGTGAATTGGCAATGTCAAAATAGTTGTCTACACCGTAACCTTGGCGACTTGTGAACATACCCCGATGGCCGATTGGCGCGAACTTTCCGCCATCAACTACGTTTTGTGCTTCCGATTTTGTATTGACATGCGGCACAACGATGCCCATTGCTCCGCAATCCAAGGTGCGATAAATGAGAGCTTGATCGTTGCGATTGACACGCACAACAGAGGTCATGCCCCACAAATCACATGCACGTGTAAGATTGCCGAGGTTTAAAGCATCTACATTTCCATGTTCGCCTTCTAACCAAACGCCATCAAATCCGTTTGGACCGAAAGCGTCTATATCATCTGCATTTGTCAATCCTGCGATAACGTACGCAAGTTCTCCATTTGCTAATTTCTGTTTAACCTGATTGGGTCTTATTTCCATTATTTTCTCTCTTTCAGTTGTTAGATTTTGCAAGGAATTCTGTTGGTAGCACTTGATGCACGGTATCAATTACCAGCTGTTCAACACCGGGGGCAAACCGGGTAGGTTGACCGAAATAGATCATTGCACCGCCACCTTCATATCCGCCTTCAGCCAACACCCGCTCAGATGGGATATAGCCGGGAAAAGCGTTTGCATAAGCACCTACCCATAATCTTGTGGTGTCAAACTCTTTTTTCAAACGCAGCGAAAAATCTACTACCACCTCACTTGCAAGGAACAGAACAGCCAATTCATCACCAAACGTCCACGCTTGTATTGGATAAGAGATATCCGTTTTGATGGCTTGACCATTCTGTAACATTTCAAGATGTTTTTTAGCATGGTATGCCCCCGCACCACCTTGTGCTGCTCGTTCCTCCCACTCCTCATGGGTTGGCAGTTTATCAAACGGCAAATTCACTCTCGCAAACGCGCCTTTAGGCACATTGGAAATGCTGATTGCTTCTCGTTCAAGTTGGTGTTCAACCTCTTGTGCGAGCGCCCTCCCGTGTTCTTTAGCATAAGCGAGTCGCGTTTCGAATACCTCTTGTTTTCCTTCGGGCATTGGTCGCATGCGGGACTCTGGGTTGGCATCCGCTCCACATCCAATCGTTATCAGTGCGGTTACATCGGGATGTGCATTTTGAATCTCTTCTTGTGCAAATCCTGCCCAATCACCGCAGATATGGTTGTCAGCCCCTGCTAATGTTGTGCAATGACAAGCATAACTTACCCACACGGCACGCAAAGTGCCATCAGCATCCGTTATCTGCATCACCGGTAATGAATGGTCTACAGGCCCACCTTCCGTTCGTCTATTCTTTGCAAAACCGAGTTCACCGATGTTCCATGCTAATCGGCAAGGTTGTCGCCTTGTGAGCGCTTCAAGTGCAACTGTTTCCATCCAGTTTTTAAGTTGTTGCGTGTAGCGGTCAATTTTTTCCTGTTCTTCAGGTGAAATATCAGCACTGAAGATAAACGATGCAGCGTTTGTTAAGCACGGCGCGCTGTGGGTATGTGTGTAACATGCTACGAAATTCTCTCGCGAGATTCCTGTTTTATTTTTTACGCGTTCGGACACTTCTTCGGTTAACTCATCAGGTAAGCCGCAGTTTTCTACGGTTATCATGACCACAGGATCATCGTCATCGCTACCGATCACAAGTGCTTTTGCGTATATCCGCTGGATAATTCCCTCAGATTCTGTTCGCCGACTGCCGTAGCCGTTGAGCCGAATCGGGTAATCGGGGGTTATGTCTATTTGCGCAACACCAACATCAATCAGATTTTCTTTATCTGCCATTTGATTTCCCTTCTAAATTGTTGCTAATTCATTATCTCTGAGCAAATGATTTAAGTGACACTTTCACTAAACGACTAATAGACGGATATTTTTTATTACTCCATTTCCATAGCGTCAGCAAAAACATCCTCAAGCGAATGTTTTACCTCACGCAATTGGCGAAGTTGGACACCTGTTTCATGTGCCAACTTAAAGAAAAAAGTTCCTTCTGTCTGCTCTTGCTCCGTTGATGTAACGCGAACGTGTCCGTCTGGTCGTAATTCAGTATTGTAGGGGTAACGTTCTAAAGCAGCAACATAAGTATCACGATCACCTACAATTTTTAGATCAAACGCTTGCCCATGATTCTTTCTGAGATCTTCTATATTTCCTTGGATAACAAGACTACCGTGAGAGAGTCCCATTACGTGTTGACATGCGGACTCTACATCAGGCAACAAGTGGGAAGATAACACCACATAGATTCCCTTATCTACCGAAATGTCTTTAACAAGTAAAAGCATTTCTTCTCTACCAGTTGTATCCATGCCATTTGTTGGTTCGTCAAGCAGTAGCAGCTTCGGATCATGCACCAATGCTTGTGCCAACTTAATACGTTGTCGCATTCCTGCTGAATATCCGCTTATGGGACGGTAACGTTCTTCATCAACACCGACATAATATAGTACTTCGTGTGCGCGCTGCATCGCATCCCGTGACGGCATCCCACAGAGTTGACCTGCGTAAGCGACCAGTTGAACGGCATTCATCTGAGGGATTAAGCAGTCGTCTTCGGGCAAATATCCGATCTGTTGTCGGATAGCCACTTGTTCAGTTTGCACATCCAGACCAAACACTTTTGCTTCACCTCTGGTTGGCTGGACAAAACCGAGAAGCATTTTAATCAGTGTGCTTTTTCCAGCACCATTAGGACCTAATAATCCGATAGCACCGCCTTCTAATTCTACTGAAAGGTCGTCTAAAGCAGGATTAGTCCCGAAAAAGACTGAGAGGTTTTTTATTTCAATTAGCATTTTTTATATTATGAATAAATTCGGTTCACGCGTTTTGCTATACTTATCAAAATTTCATAAGGAATAGTATTGGCACGTTCTGCGACTTCATAAATTGTTATTTCTTCATTTCCCTGTTTTCCAATCAGGACAACCTCGTCACCTATTGCCACTTTATCTTGTGGTCCTAAACTGACCACCATCATATCCATACAGATACGTCCAATGATTGGACAGTACTTTCCGCCAATTAACACTTCACCTACTCCTGAAAGTGGTCGTGGATAGCCATCGCCAAAGCCAACTTGTATCCCTGCCACACAAGTTCGAGACGGTGCCTTATATACCAATCCATAGCTGACACCTTCACCTGCTTCAATAGAATCTATCCATCCGACACGTGCTTTCCACGTGAGCGCAGGTTGCAACGGAATCGATTTTTCGTTTGCGGGATAGATTCCGTATAAACTCAAGCCGGGACGCACTGCGTCAAAATGAGATTCAGGTATTGCCAGAACTGCTGGACTATTCGCGGCATGCGTCATCGGTATATTCGGAACGCTCGCAAGCACAGAAGAAAATCGTTCAAGTTGAAGGTGTGCAAAACTTTTATCGGTTTCATCGGCAGTTGCAAAATGTGTAAAAATACCCTCAATCTCAATGTGCGGTAATGTTTTTATTTTTTTCAGGAACGCTGCCACTTCGGTGTAACGAACCCCGCATCGATTCATCCCTGTGTTAACATCAATGTGAACTTTTACTTTTTCTGTAGATGTCTGTTGTGATTGGGACTTACCATCTTCAACAACTTTGTTCATTTCTTGCGCCAGGGTGAAATTATCAACTGCAGGAGTCAAGTCGTGTGCGATGATCTCCTCTGCAAAATCGGGTAGAGGACTAAACAGAATAAGAATAGGCTTTTGAATGCCCGCTTCACGCAGTTCAATGGCTTCCGCAACCGTTGCAACTGCGAACATGTCTGCAATTGTATGCAATGCCTCTGCTACAGGAATAGCACCGTGTCCGTAGGCATCTGCTTTCACAACGGCAATTAACTGCCCTCCTGTGTGTGCTTTTATTGCTGTTGCATTGGCTTGAATCGCTTTTAGGTCAACTTCTACATGTGCTTGAATGCTTGCGTTCAATACAATTTCCTGTGTGTTAACGCACCTCAGCTATTGTGCCTTCAGCCCCAATCAGTGTCAGTTTCCGTAACAACCAAGCATCTTCCATAACGTTCACGACCTCAAGTGTTAGAGCAAGTTCATAATTGCCCGGTGCAGTTATAATTCGCGAAACATCTACACCATCTGCGATCAACAGCATCTCAGCAGGCTGCACAGCACCAATTGCGCGATTTCTAATAACCGGCGTACCATTGAGAGTTATTGTCAAAAATGCCCCTGCGCGTGCTGTATCCTGCAATATCTCATATCGCAACGTGATGTTATCACGAAATATCTCTTCTATGTTCAACCGATATGTTAAAGTCTGCGTGAAGGTGTTCCCTTGCCAATAGCGATTTGGCATCGCTACAATCGCATGACCGATATTTACCTCAATCCGAATATCATTACGTTCCGCTACTGTGCCATCAGAGACTTCAAGGGTGATCGTATAAGTGCCAGCGGATTCAGGGGCGACATAAACAACGGTATCACCATCCCCTACAATCCTACCGCCGCTTGCGTTCCATTCGTAAACCAGCACTGCTGAGTTTCCAGAGTAACTCACCGTTGCATTGATGGTTGTGGTATCACCGATATTGAGCGTTTGAGTCTCAGATTGTAAATCTATATCAAGCATCTCCCCATCAATGTTCAGCAAGTTTTCTGTATCACAAGCCGATACAAATGCAATTGCACACAATAGACATAGGATTTGGATATAAATTTGAAGTTTTTGGATTTTCATATTACTTAACATTAACCTAAGTTCGACACAACATTTTTTTTAGACGTATGCTGAAATTTTCAGAGTCAGTCCTTAGAACAGATGCGAAAACTGCCGGTAAATCCAGTCTTAATAAGGGTTTTCATCATTTTTGAAAAACAACAATTTCAGAGTAACTCTGAAATTTCCGTATATCTTCTGAAAGGTTCTGACAATTGTTTCGAGAAAAGAAGTTTGGAAACAACCTTCAAGAAGGCTAAATTATTATATTCGAACTCACTACATTATACCATAATTTCAAGTAATTGGTTAACTCGTTTGTGTGTTTCGTCCCCGAAACCACAGGAATAACAAAATGAATACGATTGAATTTACTAACAACATCGTTGAAATGGCGTTTAACTCTGGTGTGATACCGTACTTTAAACTGGAATAGATATATACTGAAAGCGTTGTTGATCCAACGCCTGCAGTAAAGAATGTGATGACAAAGTCGTCTATTGAGAGCGTGAAAGCGAGCAGTGCACCACCGATGATACCGGGAGCAATAAGCGGGAACGTAATCCGCCAAAATGTTTGCCATCGGTTTGCGCCAAGATCAAGCGCTGCTTCCTCTATGGTGTCATCGTAACCCTCCAAACGCGCGCGGACAACTATTGTAACGTAAGCGATGTTGAAAACTACGTGCGCTAAAATCACCGACGTTAATCCACGTGAAAATTTGACCTGTACATAAAACGTCAACAAGGCAATCGCTAAGACAATATCAGGTATGATGAGTGGTAGATAGAGCACACGGGTTAAAGCAGTGCGAATCCGAAATCGATATTTTTCTATTGCGAGTGCTGCAGCGGTCCCGATGATGGTTGAGATGAACGTCGCAACACCTGCGATGATCAAACTATTTTTACATGCACGCCACACATCAGGATTCTTGAACAACTTTGCATACCAGTTGAGCGAAAACCCTTCCCAAACCGCAATCTGATCCCCACTGTTGAATGAGAACATAACAACAACTAAAATCGGGATATAGAGGAAAAGAAAGACTAAGCAGATATTGATTTCAAGAAGTCGTTTCATTGAAGTAGTAGGCAAAATCCGTGTGCCGTAACCTTGACTAAGTTTCTGCAGATTCGCTGCCTTGCAAAGCACGGAAATATAGTATAGTCCCTGCAAGTACTATCGCCATCAGCATGAATGAGAGAGCAGAACCAAATGGATAATCTCGCGCTGTTTTGAATTGTCGTTCAATTACATTGCCGATAAAGCTTACCTTTCCACCACCGAGGATATCTGGCGTTAGAAATGCACCAACCGTTGGGATAAAAACTAACATTGAGCCTGCAAGAATGCCGGGAAGGCTAAGCGGCAGGGTGATATGCCAAAAAGCATGACGTGGAGATGCTCCCAAATCTTTCGCTGCATCTATCAGCGACAAATCCAACTGCTCTAATGCAGCGTATAGCGGTAGTATCATGAATGGTAGATAGCCGTAAACCAGACCAATCTGCACTGCAAAAGGTGTATTGAGGAGTTCTAAGGGCTGAAATCCTGGAATTAGTAGGGCGAGAAAACTGTTCAGCAGCCCTTCTGTGCGTAAAATCAGTATCCATGCATAGGTGCGTATCAGGAAGTTAATCCAAAACGGGACAACTACCAAAAGTAACAACACATTTCGCCATTTCGGTTTGTAGCATGCCAAGTAATAGGCAAACGGATAACCGACAAGCAAACAAATCGCTGTGCAGACGAGTGCTGTTGAAATTGAACGCCAAAGTATGCCGAGATAGAGTCCGTCGAACAGACGCTGATAGTTTTCCAGTGTGAAGTTCCACTCTACTCCGCCATAGGTGCCGCGCTCCACAAAACTATAGATGAGGACAGAGATGAGGGGAAGAAAAAAGAAACAGACAAGCCAGAGAATAACGGGGGAGAGTAGGGAGAGTAGGATTAAGAGGCGGTAATTACGACGCATTTGGTATAGGGTTCGGGATAACGTCTCAGGAAGTGTCCTCTTCACAGATAGAATGAATGTCAACGCTATGTGCTGCAAGCGCGGTTATATAATTTGTCCAACCACTATCTATTGCCAATAAAATAGTTGCTGTTTGCCCAAATTGTGCCTGATGCGCAATTGCAACGGCAATAAATTTCCTATCATCAGGGTCAAAGCCACGTAATGCGTTGTCAGTTGGAAACTCTTTAAATTCAGTGCCATTTCCAGCTAGCGGAGTGATATGCACCATTGCACAAAAATTTGCGTTTTTCTGATTTCGCAGTAGCGTTTTCACAAACACATCGCCTATCCCTTTTCGAGTGTTAGGTTTTGTATTGCGCTCGTACTCCTTAAGGATTCGCCAATTGTTGTCAATAACCACTTTTTCACGACGAGAGATAATCTGATGAAGGCGATCTTGACAAAGGTCTCTACAATCTGCACGTTTATCATCTGTATCGTTGGCAATGACGATTACGTTCGTATCTACAATAACAGCGTTCATTCACCCTCCGCTCTCTTCTGACGTTCACTTTGCGCATCAGTCATTGCGAATAGGTCCCCCATCTCGTTACCAAAAAAGTTTTCTGGCCAGTTTTCAATGTTACCGAATTCATCTACTTTCAACTGTTCAATGTTAGAAACGCCGTTATCATTCCGACAAAAATAGAGGGCGGTTTGATCTGCAGCAATTTTTTCTTCAGCAATTCTTCGTTGTAAACGAGTTAAGAAATGTTCGCTATGGCTTTCTACCAAAATCTGGAGTTTCCGTTCGTTGACGACCTCAATCAAAAGATCCGCGAGTTGGGATTGAACCATTGGGTGGAGGTGGATACCGGGTTGCTCCAAAATTAAGGTTGAACCCTCTGGTGCATAGTAACAGAGAACAAGAACAGGCAGAAACTGTGACAATCCATACCCCATGTCTGCAAGTGCTATTTTTGATCCATACTCTTTCGTTTGAATTCTAACATCATAATCTTTTCCATCTCTCGTTTCAATCCGTTCAAGCAAAAAGGAATAGGCAAGCTCCATCTCTCGTAGCCATTCTGAGATCTTTTCCTCAATTGAGATATTTACTTCATCGCACTGAATTGTCTTTAAATCTACACGGGCAGAGAGGAGAGCATCAATCATTTTGTCACCCCAATGTCCAATATCTGCGGGATGACTACCTTCCCAGTGATACTGACGTTTTGGATGTGAACGGGTTGGACCAAGATAGAAAACGTACGTAAACAACTCTTCAAATGCAGATGAGTATTTCCTTAGAAACTTTTCAACTTCGGTTTCCCCAGTTGATCGTATGCCGTAACAATTTTCCAGTTTTAGAATAGATTCTTCACCATACGTATTGCGAAATGATGCCTGTCCCTCACTACATACTATTTCCGCAACCCCATTGAGGGAAGCCCCGTAACTGAGTTTTCCCACGATTAATTCTCTATTTTCAACTTGAATTACACTTTCATAAGCGAATTTCTCTACTTTCTGCTCCCACGGAGAACCATCTTCAGAAATTTTGATGAGAGAGCGAGGGTGGGTAAGTTGACATTGAAGCTCAAATACAAGCGGTGCTATCATTCTGTGTGCATGGATCACTTCACGGAAATTACCAAGATTTACATAGGAAGTTTCATCTCCAAAAAAGATAACATCTTCAGTATCTTTATATTCCGTCGTTTGCTTAAGAAGCAGCAGCATTTGTAACAAACTACTCTTTCCGGAACTATTCGTCCCGAAAAAGCCTGTTAGCGGTCCAAATTTAATATAGCCACTATCTTCCCACGACTTGAAGTTTTGAACTCGTATATGTGTAATCATACTTCTTTTCTTTCTTGATATGGACGTTAAATGTCGTCTTCACAGATGGAATCAACTTGCACACCGTGGGCAGCAAGCGCAGCTCTAAATTCCTCCCAACCACTATCCTCTGCTTTTAGAATAGGGGCTTGTTTTTCAGCAACACTTTGATACGCAAGCGCAACAGCAACAAATTTTTTATCTTTTTTATGAAAATCGCTTAGTGCCGCGTCATTGTTAGGAAATTCTTCAAATTCGGTACCGTTTCCTTCTAATGGTGTAATTTGAACAGCGATAACCGTTTCAGGATAATCTTCCGGATTATAATATCTTCTCTTCAATTCCAGCCAGAAACGGTCACCAAATCCACGTCCTTTTTCATTCAAGTTATTTCTGTACTCTCGAATTATACGTTTTTTGTCATCAAGTAACACTCTCTCGGTACCTCTGAGTATTTCAGCAAGTCTTGCCCTGCAAAGTGTGATGCATTTTTTGGATGCCTGCGGCGCGGCAGCCTTGCCATTTGCGACTACCAAAACGTTCGTATCAATTACAACTGCGTCCATTAACCCTCCGGTTCCGTTTCTGCAATGGTTTCAGTCTGTTTGTCTGTCATTGCAAACATATCCCCCATCACATCACCGAAGAAGTTTTCAGGCCAATTCTTAATGTCCCCGGACTCTTCGTCTACTTCTAACTTTTCAATCGTGGAAGCACCATCATTATTACGACAAAAATAGAGGGCAACGTTTTCTTCAGGAATTTGTTTTTCTGCGATTCGTCTTTGGAGACGCGTTAACAGATGTTCGCTATGGCTTTCTACCAAAATCTGCAGTTTCCGTTCGTTGACTACCTCTATCAGAAGATCTGCGAGCTGGGATTGAACCATTGGATGAAGGTGAATACCGGGTTGTTCTAAAATCAAAGTTGAACCCTCTGGTGCATAGTAACAAAGAACTAACACTGGCAAGAATTGAGATAAGCCATAACCCATGTCAACTAATGTTACTGGTGGACTGGAGGGTGTTTTTTGGATGCGAACTTCGTAGGTTGCTCCCTTTGTCCAATCAAGCGAAAACGAATGCGCCAGATCCATCTTTTGCAGCCAATCTGAAATACTTTGCTCAATTGGGATACCTTCTTTTTCATGTGATGTTTTTAAATTTCTCACGCGTGCTGAGAGAAGCGCGTCAATGGTTTGATTTCCCCATTGTCCGGCGTGCCCAGGATGCCTGCCTTCCCATTGATAGAGTCTTTGTGAATTCACTCGAGTCGGACCGAGATAGTATACATGATCGAATAGTTTTCCAAACAAAGAGGAGAACTGTTGCAAAATTTTCCCAAGTCCACTTTCCTCAGAGGCAGGCACTCCATAGCAATTTTTTATTTCTGTTATATTTCCTATTACACTATTATTCAGGTAAACATGCATGTTGTACGGATCTTTTTCCAAAGTGAAATTAGATGAACGGTAACTAAAGTCATCAATATAGAGTTTTCCTTCATTTTCCTTTATAATGGTTTTAAAGTTAAAACTATCAATACCATCCGACACATAGCGAGTATTATTGCTCCTATTCGATTTTAGTGGGACGCGGATATCCGAAAGTTCTTGGAGTTTACATCCAAAACCCAACTCAAGTGATTCTTCCGTATTATGCCCATGTATCACTTCACCGAAATCTCCGAGATTCACATAAGACACATGAGAGTTATTATCACCAAAGAAAATAACTTCTTCCGCATCCTTCCGCTCCGCAGTTTGCTTAAGTAACAGCAGCATTTGTAGCAGACTACTCTTCCCAGAACTATTTGTCCCAAAAAAGCCTGTCAGCACCGCAAGTTCGACCTTGCCGCTATCTGCCCATGACTTGAAGTTTTTCATTCGTATATGTGTAATCATTTTCATTCACCACAAAATCAGCGTAATCTGTGAAATCCATATAATCCGCGATTCAGAATAATACCAATACTGAAAACAATATAGCATTTGAGGCTTTGTAACATTTGAAACCCAAATGATGTTGAATGTAAGAGGCGCAATGAATTGCGCGACTACAAACCCTCTAATCGGCTAATCAGCAGCGGGTGCGAAGGTTTCAGGATTTTCCGCAGCTGCATCGTAGTCGTCGATTAGTTTTGTTATGCTCGGGTTTTTACCACAAAGTGGGCAATTTTCATCTCGCGGAACTTTCATTTCGCGATAGGTCATACTGAGTGCATCATAAAGGACAAGCCTGCCTATGAGCGGTTCACCGATGCCGATGATATATTTAATTGCTTCCGTTGCCATCATCACACCAATAACGCCTGGGAGCACGCCCAGGACACCAGCCTCACTTCAGCTCGGCACCATGCCCGGCGGTGGCGGTGTGGGGTACATGCATCGGTAGCACGGACCCTCGTTCGGTTTAAAGAGGGTGACCTGTCCTTCAAACTGGAAAATACTGCCGTGAACAACCGGCTTATTCATAAGCACTGCGGCATCGTTGACGAGGTAACGGGTAGCGAAATTATCACATCCATCAACAATCAGGTCATATTCCGAGAAAATCTCCTCAACGTTGTCAGCGGTTAGACGGAGATTGTAAGGTGTAATCTCAACATCTGGATTAAGCGATTTGATAGTCGTTGTAGCAGACTGCACTTTCGGTGTACCGACTGCTTCTGTGCGATGTAAAATCTGACGTTGTAGGTTGCTTAACTCTACAACATCCGAGTCTATAATTCCCAGGTGTCCGATGCCAGCAGCACCAAGATATACGCCTGCAGGCGAACCTAATCCACCTGCACCGACAAGCAAGACCTTCGCATCAAGGAGTTTTGCCTGTCCGCGTTCACCAACTTCCGTGAGCATAAAGTGTCTGCTATAGCGGTCCAGCTGCTCATGCGACATCTCTTTGTCTTGTGCGGTTGGAAAACCGGCGGCACTCCAATCTCGGTATCCACCCGCCATGGAGACGGTGTCTGTGTATCCCATTTCACGGAGCGATTTTGCGGCGAGGAGTGAACGGAGTCCTGCAGCACAATAGACGATTACCTTTTGGTCACGGTCAGGAATGTAATCTTCAACGGAAAATTCTAACATGCCACGTGTGACGTGAACAGCATCAGGGATATAACCAGCGCGATATTCATCTTCATCGCGAACATCCAGAAGTACAAAGTCACTGCCGTTTTCCTGATCTTCTTTCACATCATCAACGGTCACTTCTGGAATTTCTGTTTTTGCCTCCTCTACGATTTGCCTGTAAGATTTCATATTTGTTCTCCAAAGTTTTAGGTTTCTGTTTTGTCAAGACCGATTAATTCATAAATTCAGCGGTGATAATCAGCCTATTATGATGGTGGTTAGCAGTTTTCTATCTACACAAATAGATGTCCAAAATGTAATGAATCGTTCTAATTCTGAAAGATTATACCATGATACCGTGCTATTGTCAATGATGCTTAGAACCTTTCAGAACCATTCAAGTGACGAGTTTACCTGATTAATTGTGATGTATTGTCCAATTAACATGACAGCCATGTTTTGTGAATCAACGCCAAATGCGCTTTTTGGCATTTGGGGGTAGGGAACTCCGATTCCCGACTATCAGTGTTTTCGTCGCGATTCAGAGATCGCTTCTACAAGAAGAAACCTATGTTAGAATTTGCGATTAATAGACAATTGATGCCTTTGAGAACCTCTCAAATTACGTTGACGTAAAATCTGAAACGTGATATACTTTAACGGATATATAGATGTTATTTTATAATATAGATAACGTGGTGAAAACCACGTACTACTGAATTTGTGTAAATGCTATTAAGAGATTATAATATAGGAGGAATTCACATGAAACGGGGAATTTTATTTTCGATCATCCTGATTTTTTTGTTCTGCATAACGCCGTTTGTGTTCGCGCAAAAAGAGTGGGTAACCGTCAGCCAATCTCGGTGGCAAGCTGGCTTTTCTGATGTCTTTTTTGTAGATGCTCAAAACGGATGGATAGTTGGGAGCGCTTCAACCATTTTAAATACCACCGATGGCGGTAAAACTTGGAACCATCAACCGAATCGACCTTTGCCATTCAAAATTGAATTAAAGAAAGTGCGGTTTATCAATCCTAAAATTGGCTGGGTTGTAGGCGAAAATGGGACTGTATTAAAAACGCTTGATGGGGGACGACAGTGGAGCAAATTATCCACTAATACCCGTGTTGCCTTGTTGGGAGTTTCATTTGCTGATGAACAGCATGGCTGGGCATGCGGTGATGGTGGATTCATCATGCATACAAATGATGGAGGCACCTCGTGGACACAACAACCAATTGAAACCAATAACACAATTGAAGGTGTCCATTTTGTTACACCTGAGACTGGTTGGGCAGCAGGTGGTGGTGGAACGCTACTTCATACAACTAATGGCGGAGACACTTGGCAGTTCCAGACAAGTGCTACAGTCAACACGCTTGACGCGATTTCTATGCTCAACGACACAACCGGCTGGGCAGTCGGCGCAGGCGGTGCCATCGTTTCAACAGTGGACGGTAAGAATTGGGATGGCCAACAGAGTAATGTACCACATTCCAACGGAATGCCAGAGCCAATTTGGGATGTCCATTTTGCCGATAACAATATCGGTATCGCTGCAGCAGAATTCGGCGTAATTCTGAGCACAAAAGATGGCGGGAAAACATGGAAACCGCTTAACTATCGACCTGTTGCTGCGCGTCTGCAGGGTGTGCACATGATTAGTCCAAACGAAGGTTGGGTAGTCGGAGATAAGGCAACTATCCTTCACACCACCGATGGTGGAACAACCTGGGATGTCGTCTCTAATGCAAAGGAACTACGCGCTATCCATTTTCATAACGATAAACTTGGTTGGTCAGTCGGTTTAGCTGGGGCTGTTCTACATACAAACGATGGTGGTGAAACATGGTTGCCGCAAAATAGTGGTGATGTTTTTGAACTGTTCGGAGTCGGATTTGTTAATGAAAAGAAAGGGTACATTGTTGGTAGTAATGCAGCCTTGCTTGAAACACTTGATGGCGGAAAAACTTGGAAAAGCGTCAGTGACCCTGGCGATGAAGGACACGGCACAGCCAAGCGGATACAGTTTGTTGGTGATACGATTAGTTGGAAAAGTGCAATAGGATCTTACGCTATGAGTTTTGGTAGTCCAACCCACGCATGGGCAGTTGGGGAAACAGGGAAGGTAATGCGCACCACCGATGGTGGTGAAACATGGGTTGGGATAGACATAGATCCTGGGTTTACAGGGGCAGGATTTAACAATCTGTTCGGTGTTCATTTTATAAACGAAAATGTCGGATGGATCGTCGGTTTTGGTGGAACAATCGTAAAGACTACTGATGGCGGTTACACATGGAGTATTAACATAGGTTATGCAGAATTGCAGGATGTCTACGCAATTAACCCACAAACCGCATGGGCTGCTGGCAACCAAGGCTCTATTATGGTTACAACGGATGGTGGAGAGACATGGATTGATCAAACTGTTCCCACCGAAGAAAACCTAAACGCCATTCTCTTTGTAAACGAAAAAGAGGGATGGGCAGTCGGTGACAAAGGCATAATCTTACACACAACTGATGGTGGTGTTACATGGTTGAAGCATAGTACCCCAACTACAAATAACCTTAGAGATATTATAAAATCACCAAATGGAACGTTATGGATAATTGGTGATTCGACGACTATTCTCCGTTATTAAACCTTTTCTTTTACACCGATACAGATGCTTTCGCAGCTCATCGCATATTATGAAATAACATCTAACGAATTAGTCTTGTGATGGGCGCAAATACAATATTGCACTCATTTGGAGGAAACAGTACACATGAATTTATCGCGGTTCCATTACTCAAGTTGGGTTGGAACCTTTTTATTCCTATTGGTAACTTTCTCAGCATCCGCTGAAGAAGTTAAAATATTAAACCTTGAAGAAAGTTTACAAATTGCGCAACAGAACAATCTCACTGTTCAGTCAGCTGAGCAAAATTTAAAATCTGCAGAAGCACAAATTAGTGTTGCCCGTGCTGCAATGCTACCACGACTCGCAGCAAGTGGTAATTATACCTATTTTAAAGATGTCCAAAAATCAGTAATTCAGGCAGAAGGCGGTTTCGGATTCCCTATACCTGGTGACGATACGAATGAAATGTCAACACCGAATATGGATAATGAAGTCGATCTAATTGAATTGGAATTTGGTGCCCATCATAATGTTCAAGGCACAGTCAATTTAACGCAGCCTGTCTTTGCTTGGGGACGCTACTATTATGGTTACCAAGCAGCCAAACTCAAATACGAAGCAGCGCAAAAAGCGTTAAACGCTGCTTATGAAAAACTCAGATTAGATGTATACGAGGCATTTTATCGTGTGTTAATAGCACAAGAATTCGTAAAAGTTGCTGAACAAAGCGTCACACTTGTAAAAAAACAACTCGGTATTGCGCAAACATCTTTTGATGCAGGGGCAACTACCAATTTCGATGTCCTTCGGGCGAAGGTGCAACTTGCCAATGCTGAATCACAATTGATACGAGCGAAAAATGGGGTCAAAACAGCTAAAGATGCCTACAAAACATTATTGAATCTGCCCTTTTCGGAAGATGTTTCAGTGCAAGGGTCTTTTGAGATTCCACAAATCGAAATTCAATTGGATGAATTAATAAAGTTGGCACTTGAAAAACGACCAGAAATCACACAATCCCAACTCAATGAACAAGCAGGTCAAAAACAACTTAGTGTCGCTAAAACACGGAACCTACCCGATTTCGCCTTTTTCTCTAATTATCAAATATCCCATAACGAAAGACTGACGCAAATGAACCGTATCTGGAGTCTTGGACTGCAAATAAATATTCCAATTTTCGATGGGTTTGCTTCTCGTGCGGGTGTCCAACAGAGCGAATCGGTTCTAAAGCAGCTTCAATTAGGCACAAAACAGGTCATATCCGCTGTTGAATTTGAGGTGCGTAATGCTTACCTTGCACTACTTGAAGCCAAAACACTCATTGATGTCCAGCGTGAAACTGTGGCACAAGCACAAGAAAGCGTGAGGATTGCTACACTTCAATTTGAAAACGGTATGATTACAACTGTTGGACTTACTGACACACAACTCGCTTTGATGCAAGCAAAAGTTAACCGTCTCCAAGCACAACACGATTATGTCGTTGGCTTAGCAAGACTTGAAAAAGCAATAGGACAGAAAATACAATAGACTATTTTAACTTTATGGTGAATTATAAAATAAGCTGACACTTCTTTTGTAAGAGCGATCTCCGAATCGCGACCCGTTTGTAGTCGGGAATCCAAATCAACGGTATGAATGCCTTTTGGCATTCTCCGGAGTTCCCTCCTACGATTCTAAGATGTCAAGTAAACTATAGAATCCACAATAAAATAAAACATTGAATTTAAAGGATGGCCTCTTGTCCATCGGTTAAAGGAGAACTACACAATTGAAAAAATTTTGGATTGGCATTATCATAATTGCTGTGATTGCTGTGATTGCAATGTTTCGATTTTTGAAACCCGATAAAACAGCAGTCGAAGCAACAGATCAAACAGAGGTTTCTAAACCTGTAGAAATCGCTAAGGCTAAACGTGGTGAAATTCGTTCAGAACTTCAATTATCGGGAACAATTGAAGCAGAATCTCGTGTGAGCGTGATTCCCAAAATTTCTGGTCGTATCATTTCCCTTTCTGTAAGCGAGGGTGACCGTGTTAAAAAAGGATATCCACTTGCGGTCATTGAGCATGAAGAATTAAAACTTGCAGTTCAACAAGCGGAAGCAACATTGGAAGCAGCCGAATCTGCGTTTTCTCAAACACAACAACTCGCTAAAGTTCGCGTACATTCACAAGTTGCACAAGCAAAGGCGCTACTGAATGCTGCTGAAGTCTCGCTACTGCAGGTCAAAGAACTTGCGGAAATTCGCACTGTCACGCAAATAGATCAAGCTGAAGCAGGATTAAAATCTCTTGAGGCAAATCTGGAAAAAATAAAAACAGGCGCCCGTGATGAAGACCGACGCCAAGCAGAAGCAGGCTTGAAGCAGGCAAAGGCAAGCCTTGTGAATGCGCAAAACAACTATGCCCGTATGGAAGAACTCTTTAAGAACGGAGCAATTAGTCAACAATCATTGGAAAACAGCCAGACACAGTTAGATGTTATGATAGCGCAGCATAAAATTGCTACTGAACAACTCCAACTAATTGATAATGGCGCGCGGGAAGAAGACATTCAGGCGATGGAAGCACAGGTGGAGCAAGCAAAGGCTGCACTCAGATTGGCACAAGCACAAGCCTCTACTAAAACATGGGAAAAAGACATCGCACTTGCACAATCTCAAGTGGATACAGCACAAGCAGGATTTACATCCGCACACGCCTTAGAAAAAGCAAAAAGTTGGGAAGCAGAGATAACGACTGCAAAGACCGCACAGACACAAGCCAGCATTGCTCTTAAACTTGCCAAAAAACGACTGAGAGATGCCACAATTGAAGCACCTATTGATGGTATCGTTTCACAACGATACTTAGATTTAGGTGGCATGGCAGTTCCAACTGCACCTTTATTTGAAATTGTAGATATTGACACAGTCAAAGCAACAGCAGATGTTATTGAAGTACACTTGAGCCAAGTCGCACTAAATCAACAAGCTTCTATCAATATTGATGGTATCAATACCCCGATATCGGGAACGATCTCGTATATCAGTCCAACGCTACAGCCGATGCAGCGCACTGCAAAGGTTGAAATTCGTATTGATAACCTTGAAGGCACGCTCAGACCTGGAATGTTTGCCAAAGTCACTGTCCCTGTTGAGGTGCATACAGATGCCATTCTTGTCCCACGGACTTCTCTTATTGAAGATGCCCAGACAAAGACGCAGAATGTTTTTGTTGTAGAAGCAGGGGTGAGCGAACGTCGTCCTGTAGAGATTGGGCTATCTCGTGGCGGTGAAGTAGAAATAGTGAGCGGATTGAATGAAGGAGATTCCGTTGTTATCGCCGGGCAACATTCTCTCAAAGTGGGTGAAAGTGTCACGGTTGTCAATCCTTAAAATTAAGTTGAAAGAAGTGTTTATCTTGTAGAAGGACTTGTAAGTCCGAATATGCAACTAAAACTGATTTCTGACAACTGGTAACTGACTGCTAATTTAATACCGTTCAGCCAAAAATACAAATGAAAGTTGAGCAGATTCACGGTCCCAAAGAAAAAACACTTCAGGTAGTTGAACTTGAATATCTTTTACAAAGCGATTCTCCTGAAGTTTTCTGTCCACACGGATTCCAAAAGCATGGGAACGTAATGGTCGCTCGCGCGCCGGCAAGACTTGACATAATGGGAGGCATCGCGGATTACTCTGGATCAAATGTTTTTGAAATGACATTAAACCGTGCTGCAGTTGCAGCATGTCAAGCAAGGGAAGATAGAAATCTCTATACATTAACACTACAAGCACATAGCCGATTAAAACCCAGTTTTCAGATGTCGCTTGATGATTTCTATGCTGATGATGCTCTCAAATCGTATAATCAGGTCAAAGAACTCTTTAGCATGGAGGCGCGAACAACATGGGTAGGATATGTTCTCGGTTGTTTTTTTTCCCTACTAAAAGAAAAAAAGATTGAAGAGTTTCCGCACGGTGCTGCAATAGTTATCAAAAGTGATATTCCGATGGGAGCAGGTATTGCTTCATCCGCAGCAATTGAAGTAGCGACCTTGACTGTACTCAATCAACTTTACAGTCTGGAATTAGACACGATGGAGATCGCGCGACTTGCACAAATCGTTGAAAATCAAATTGTCGGAGCACCATGTGGTATTATGGATCAGGTGACTTCCGCAGCTGGCACAAGGAATAAGATGCTTTCTATTCTGTGTCAACCGGACCAAATTCTTGAATTCGTTGAATGTCCGCAAGATGTTAGTTTTATCGGTATCCATACGAAAGCACCCCGAAGCACTAAAAGCGATGCTTATATTGACACACGAACCGCAGCATTTATGGGATTATCAATCTTAAAAAAAGAACTCGGATGGGAAAAGTTGGAAGACAACTATTTGTGTAATATTTCTGTCCAAGAATTTCGTGAGCATTGTGAACCGATTTTGCCTGAAAAGATGCAAGGCAATGAATTTCTTGATGAATATGGTGAGACCGTTGATTCCGCTACACAGGTTAATCCTGAGAAAGTTTATACAGTCAAGGACCGCGTCCAACATCCGATATTTGAAAATGAGCGGGTAAAGCAATTTATAGATGCCATCAAAAGTGTTGATAGATACCCTGAACGCGCAAGTGATTTTCTGAAAGTGGCGGGTAGCCTCATGTATGAATCGAATGCAAGTTATAGAGATTTAGCAGGACTTGGTTCGCCCGAAATTGACGGACTTGTCAATATCGCACAAAAAATTGGAGAACAAGGTGGTATCTACGGAGCCAAAATCACCGGTGGTGGCGGTGGCGGGACTGCAGCTATTCTCTGCTATGGAGATGTTTCCACTTCATTGACGCAAATTATCTCAGCGTATAAATTAGCGTGGGGGATTCAAACAGAAACCTTTAGAGGTTCATCACCTGGTGCTTGTGAATTTGGGCATGCCCTATGGGAATTAAAAGAGAGCGAACCGTTGACACACTTTTAAAGAGTTTCGCTTTCCAATCAAGGTAAATGAGGTTTCTAGCTGCGTTGGGCTTGGACAGATGCTATTTGCCACGGGTTGCTATTTTGCGAATACTGTTTAAAATACATTGAAGAAGAACATCTTCACGAATATGTGGTGCGGTTGGAAACCGCCCACGCTCCATCACTAATTGTTGCGTTGATTCACCGCAGTGTATAAGAAATTATTAGTTCACCATAAAATAATCTAACCCAAAATAAGAACAGTGTCGTGTGACATAGTCTCTATTTTGTATAAGTTTACAAGAAGGAATATAATGCTCATTAGAATAATTATGATTTGCTTGACTTTAGCATGTTATACATATAGTTTTGCAGACGTTCAATCGGAACAAACTAAATCTGAATACGGACATTATTGGAAACAAACAACATATTTAGGTGGTTTCGCTTCCACAAATCGTTTTGATGAGGAAGATACAGTTTATTCGGGTGGTGTGATCGGATATTATCATAATGAACTCAGACATGTTCATCCAGATATTTTGACAGGATATAGATCTGACTGGGGTATCATCGGTTCAATAGGCTATTTATTTTCGCCGATAGACGCTCTTCAAGCTACATTTCAATTCTCAAGGGGATGGTGGTTGGATAAATCTGTTCTATTCCAAGTTTCTTTAGGTCCCAGTTGGTCTGATGTTCATGACTGGGGTGCTTCAGCGATGATTTTACTTGGTTACACAAACACCTTGGTTAATAATAGTATCAACAGTGGTGCGGCTTTTATCCAAGCTGATATATACGATACTACATCACAAATTTCTCTTGGCATTACAATAGGTATAGGCACTATTGATGAAGTTAGAAACTAAATTAAAGATTTCATCCAAGGTAGCGGCATGTATAAAAGCAGTTACCAAACTAAGTTTGCATTTATAGTGAACTTTGAAAATAAAGATACACATTTTCTGTAGGAGCGATCTCCGAATCGTGACCGACAATAATATGTTGACAAAGCACTATTAGCCAAATCTGAAAATATGGAATCATCAGAACAAAACCTCAGCAAACTGAACAAAAATCGTGATTTTGGTGTCACATGGCGTGCGATACTCATTGCGATTTTCTTAATCCCACCCAATGTATTTTGGATCATTGAAGTTGAGTGTGTGTGGCACTCTGGACATCCAACCACTATCTCCCTGTTTTGGAATGTTGTTCTCAACATCTTTTTCTTAATCCTCATTAACCTCTTCATAAAGCGCGTAGCACCAAGAGCAGCATTAACACAGGGTGAGTTGATTACGATCTACGCGATGCTCTCTATCGCCTCTGGTTTAGCTGGACACGATATGTTGGCATTAACAATTCCTGCACTACCACATGCCTTTTGGTTCGCTACGATAGAGAATGATTGGGCTGGTACATTCCACAGTTATATACCCCAACACCTCGTTGTTTCCGATAAAGAGATTATCCGCGGATTCTACGAAGGTGATACACCTTTTTACAACGCACAGATTGGCGGTGCATGGATAATGCCAACCTTGTGGTGGACATCCTTTATCCTCGCACTTGGTGCGATCATGATCTGCCTAAATGTCCTAATCCGTAAACAGTGGACAGAGCATGAAAAACTTGCATATCCTATCATTCAACTTCCGATGGCAATTACAGAAGGTGGTGGTAGAGCGCAACTTTTCCAAAACCGACTCTTGTGGTATGGCTTCATAGCTGCCGCTTTACTGAATGTCTGGCATGGATTAGCACACTTTTTCCCAATACTTCCAGATTTCAGCGTCCGACACAACGCAAGAAATTGGGGGACATTTTTCACTGAAAAGCCGTGGAACGCTGTTGGGAATATCCCTGTTCCGCTATATCCTTTTGTAATCGGTTTAGGTTTTCTTTTACCGCTTGACTTATCTTTTTCGCTATGGTTCTTCTATCTTTTCGAGAAAATGCAACGCGTTTTCGGGAGTGCTGTCGGAATTCCTGCACCTTTTCCGTATGGTAGTGAGCAATCCATAGGAGGTTGGATGGCAATTTTTATCATTGCGTTGCTGGTAACGCGTAGGCACATTGTGAAGGTTGCCCGGACTATCTTGGGTATGCAGGGTGGTATTGACGATGCACAGGAACCGATCCGATATCGCACAGCGTTTCTCTTAATAGTTCTTGCGAGCCTTTATATTATCTGGTTTTGTCTAAAGGCGGGGATGACGCTTCCAATTATTCTGCCCTTCTTCGGATTTTTCTACGCTATTTCAATTGCTATCACACGTGTTCGTGCTGAATTGGGTCCTCCCGCACATGAGATGGCAGGAATGTGTAACGCGCAGCAATTTTTAGTGAATATTTTGGGCACGCGACGCATCGGACCTAACAACCTAACAGTTTTTCCATATTTTTGGTTTTTCAGTGGACGCGGCTATCGTGAACACATCATGCCACATCAACTTGAATCCTTCAAGATGGCAGAACGTGCAAATATGAACACGAAAAAGCTGGTGTTGGCAATGATTATTGCTGTTGTGCTTGGATCGCTCTCAGCGTTCTGGGCAACGCTGAGTGAACTTTATCGTCTCGGCGGGGCTGTCACGGGTGCGGGTGGTGGCATCGGTCCGTCTGTCGGTCATATCGGTCAATTTGGATGGCTTGCGGGTCTTTTCGCTTTCCCGCGCGATCCAAACGTGCCTGCGATGACTTTTATGGCGGGTGGTATGGGATTCACATTTTTATTGATGTTCATGCGTATGCGATTTATCTGGTGGCCCCTGCATCCGGCAGGCTATCCAATATCAATGACATTTGGTGTCGGTTATTTTTGGAGTTGTCTCGTTATCAGTACATTTCTTAAGTGGATGGCACTACGATTTGGAGGTCCTACCACATATAGAAGAATGATTTTCTTCTTCTTTGGAGTTATCCTCGGTGAATATTGCGTAGGCGCGTTCTGGAGTGTCTTAAGTGTCATTATCCGTGAACCTATCTACGACTTCGCACCGGGGTAAAAACATCATGAATACAACAAAAATTTCTCTCATTGTACTTTTAATTGGTTTCATCTTACCTTTAATCGCTTTTGCTGCCGATGAAGGTTCGCATGCAGCTGAGTTTCTAAGTCACGGCGTAGGTGCACGTGCACTCGGAATGGGAAGCGCATTCGTTGCAATCGCAGATGATTCTACTGCTACTTATTGGAATCCCGCTGGATTGACGAATGTCAAAAAACATAGTTTTTCAGCAATGTATTCTGATACATTCAGCACTGGCGATGGGGGCTTTTTTAGTAAAGGCTTGGTAAATTACAATTTTGTTAACTATGTGCATCAGATTGAAGGAATTGGTAGCCTCGGTTTGAGTTGGATCCGTCTTGGCATTGACGACATACCACGTACTACTTTCATTGATGTTGATAACAACGGCTTCCTCGGAGATTATCAGGACATCAACGGAAACGGTATTAAAGATGAAGGTGAACCCTACATTGACAGACCTACAGTTGCAGAATATTTTAGTAATACTGATAACGCTCTTCTCGTCTCTTATGCACGTCAAATCCACCCGATTGCTGCTGTCGGTGGAAACCTTAAACTCCTAAGTCAATCCATTTTTGAGAACAGTGGAAGAGGCTTCGGCATTGACATCGGTCTTATTCTCGCTCCTTACAAAGGTTTACGGCTCGGTACAATGTTGCTTGATGCTACTGGCACGCAAATCAGGTGGGATACCGCAGATAAGCCGATTTTTACTCGTGGACGGAGGTTGCGGTTTGGTGGTGCATATCAATTTATCTTTCCAAGCTTCGGTGAAGGTGCTATCAGTGCTGACTTTGAAACCGATCAAGCGGATTTAGAAGAAGGTGCTGATTCTGGCGGTGGACTTCTCTTTCGCACAGGCGCGGAATACTGGCTTTTCAGGACACTTGCTTTGCGCTGCGGTTGGAACGGACATGGTTTTTCTGCTGGAACTGGACTCCAGTTGCGAGTTAGCACCATGACGTTCTTTGTTGACTATGCATTCAATGCACATACACTCGGTGGTTCGCAACGTATTTCTGTTTCTGGACAATTTTAGGCATTTTCGAAGAACACAATGAAAAAAACACTATTTACTATATTTTTTACACAACTTTTTGTTTTTAATTTATATTTATCCACCAGTTTTGCTCAAGATTATACGCAGTGGGCACTGCCTGAAGGCGCGAAAGCCCGTCTCGGTAAAGGAAACATGAATGGCATAGCCTATTCACCAGACGGAAAACAACTTGCAGTTGCAAGTTCTATCGGTGTTTGGATTTATGACGCACAGACCGGTAAAGAACTCGATCTACTCACAGGACAAAAAGCATGGGTTATGGGTGTCGAGTTTAGCCCAGATGGGCAAATACTCGCAAGTCATGGCAATGGGGATAACAACATCTACCTATGGGATGTAAACACAAGAACGCGCCTGCACACATTGGCACACGTCAAAACTTGGAATGCTATCAATAGTATTGTGTTCAGTCCTATCGGACAAATGCTCGCAAGTTGCGGTAGTTCGGACAACACCATAAACTTATGGAATCCAAAGGCTGGCACACTGATACGATCTATCCACCATAACGCATCAGGAGAACCATCAGCGCGGGCCCTTGCGTTTAGCCCAAATGGGCAAATACTGATAAGCCAAAGTATAGATAAAATTATTTTTTGGGATATAGCAACTTATAATCCAATTAGGACACTCACTGTGCCGGATGAACGTATAAACTGGATAGCCCTCAGCCCTGATGGACAGACACTCGCGGGCGCGACAGAGAAACGAATCTATCTATGGCACACAGACACGGGTGCAATCAAACACACAATGGAAGCCCCTTTAGAATACAGTTGGATAACATTTAGTCCAAATGGTCAATTTCTACTACAAAGAGAAGACTTTAGTCTTATTCACATTTGGAATGTAAATACTGGCACGTATGTAACATCTATCTTTGCTGGTTTAGGAGGGCGTGTGTTAGGAGTAAATGAACCTACGTTAAAATTACATGGGGTGACAGCCTGGGCGTTCACGCCTGATGAGCAAACACTTGCATTTGCAAGTGGATGGGGAAACATTGAGCTGTGGGACGCAAACACATTTAGCCTCTTGAAGCCACAATATATCTACGGACATACAGAAACTGTTCATAGTGTTGCATTTAGTCCTGATGGGAAAATAATCGCAAGCGGACATGCCGATTCATACATTCGTTTTTGGGATGCAGCTACAGGTGAATTTAAATCCATATTGACGGGGCATAAAAGGAACGTCAGAAGCGTTACCTTTATCAACTTAACTGAACCTATACTTGTGAGTGCAGGTATAGACGGAGAGGTTGTATTCTGGGATTACAATACACTTTTGGGAAGTAGTGGCACAAGTGTGTTACGTGTAATAGAAACAGGAGATATGCATACGCAGCTTATTAGTAGGATTGCTGTGAGTCAGGATGGAAAGAGACTTGCAAGTGCAAGCCATGATAAAACCGTGTCTTTATGGAATGCAGAGACTGGTGAATACCTGCACACACTCGCGGAAGGTAATAGACTTGTTGAAAGCGTTGCATTCAGCCCGGATGGACAAACCCTCGCAAGTAGCAGCGATGCTGTTTATCTATGGAACACGAACACTGGTACACTACTACACAGTCTTAAAAGAGGGGATTTCTTTTTCGGTGGTGATAGTATTGCCTTTAGCCCTGATGGAAAGATAATCGCAGGCACATTTGAGAATGATTGGGGTGAATGGGATAGAGCTATAGACGGCTGGCCTCCTCCTGTGGATGATGGATTCTATTTATGGGATGTGGATACTGGAAAACTACTCAGGACGACGCGTATTCGGGGTACAAAGAGCCTCGCATTTAGTCCGGATGGAAAAACAATTGTTTCTGGCGATAGTAATGGTTCTATTCATTTGTGGGATATGAATACTGGCACAGAGTTACACACATACAGAGAAGCACATAAGGGCGGGGAGGTTACAGGGTTAGCCTTTAGTCCTGAAGGACATATACTCGCAAGCAGCGGATGGGATGGCACGGTGCTTTTGTGGAACGTAGATGCCGGCACACTTGAACCCGAACGCCTCCCAGAAGACGTAAATGCTGACGGGGTCGTTAATATTCAAGATTTAGTGCTTGTAGCACAAAGTTTTGGCGACGAATATAATCCTGATGCCGATGTTAACAATGATGGTGTAATCAATATTTTAGATCTCGTTCAAATCGCAAATGCTATACAAGAATAAAAAAGAAAATGCAGGAACCTAATAGTTGAAAACGCAAAGGATTTTCGGAATTGGACCTATGTGACAATATATTTACACACACGGATTTCTTTCAGTTTGACTTATACGCCTAATATAAGATATAATAACCATATTAGGCAAAGATTTCGGTTCTAATTTTAATTCTTTTATTTTGTCCAGTATGACAATTTTCTCAACTAAGAAAGGGGAGATTAATTATGAAGAAAAAACAAATTCACATATTCTTAACACTGTTTTGTGCTTTAATGTTTTATCAACCAAACATTTTCGCTCAAGACTCGCCGCAATGGAATCTACCTGAAGGCGCCACAACACGGCTTGGTAAAGGTTGGCTATATGAGATTCAATATTCACCTGATGGCACACAGCTTGCTGCTTGCGGCACGCTTGGTGTTTGGATTTATGACACAGCAACAGATAAAGAAATTACGTTATTGAATGGGTTTGGATGGGGTGTTTCGGCACTGACCTATTCCCCTGACGGAAAAACACTCGCCGCTGGAAGTACAAACGGAGACATCCGTCTGTATGATACGGATACAGGTGAAATACTGCACACTCTTGACCAACATTGGCGAAGTGTACGTAGCCTCGTATTTAACGCTGACGGGTCCATACTCGCAAGCGGTAGTAGGGATAGGACCGTCCGTTTGTGGAATCCTGAAACAGGCGAACTTGCGCATACACTTAGAGGACATACGGATGGTGTTGACAGTGTTGCCTTCAGTGGAGATGGCAGCACCATCATCAGCGGTAGTCGAGACGATACTATCAGAATATGGGATATTGCATCAGGAGAAGAGGTGCAAACGCTGGAAGAACATCGAGATAATGTTACAAGTGTTGTGGTTAGTCCAGATGGGAAAACGTGTGCCAGTGGAGATTTGAACGCTATTATCCATCTATGGGATACTGCTACATGGACGATAAAGGATACCCTTATCGGGCATACGTCTCATATCTATCACATGACATATAGTCCGGACGGAAGTATTCTCGCGAGTGCGGGTGAAGATGACACCGTCCGGGTGTGGGATGCAGCCACAGGTGAACCTTTACGCACAATCACTGAACATACAGCTGACGTCTTTGGACTTGCTTTCACGCCAGATGGCTCGGTGCTTACCAGTGGGGCGTGGGATGCTTCAATACGTTCATGGGATCCTGTCACGGGAAAACACCTCAAAACGATTACTGGACATACTGATGCCGTTGCGAGTGTCACCTATAGTGCTGATGGCAGAATCCTTGCCACTCGGAGTTGGGACAAAACCATTCGCCTATGGGACGCTGATACAGGGCAGCTTCGTCATACGCTTATTGGACACCAAGATGATGTAGACATTGTTGTGTTCAGTCCGGATGGGAGAACGCTTGCCAGTGGTAGCCAAGATAACACTGTCCGTTTATGGGATGCTATTACAGGCGACCATATAAAGACGCTCAGAGGACATTGGTCCTATCTGATTAGCCTTGCATTCAGTCCGGATGGAAGTATCTTAGCAAGTGGTAGCGAAGACGACAGTATACGTTTATGGAATGTATCCACAGGACGATACATCGGAGGATTGTGGGAGCATGAAGCAGGTGTTGAGACACTTGCATTCAGTCCAGATGGCACCATGCTTGCCAGTGGTAGCCGTGACGATAAAATTATAATATGGGATCTCGAAACACGAGACGCCATCCACACAATCAGTGAACATGAGGACGATGTCTGGGCAGTTGCATTTAGTCCGGACGGAACGAAACTCGCAAGCGGTGGTGGTGACAAAGTATCTCTATGGGATGTCGCTACAGCGGAGATACTACAGACATTCCGTAGACCGCTTGATCGCGAAATACCAGTCGGCGCGCCAGAAGAGTCGACAGGCGACTTACCTACAGATCTACCCGCGAATGCGACAAGTATTGTTTTTAGTCCGGATGGTAGAGTTCTTATCAGTGGAAGTTACGACAGAACCATCCGCTTGTGGGACACTACCACGGGAGAACAACTTTATACCCTTGAAGGGCATACATATTCTATCACAAGTGTAGCAGTCAGTCCAGATGGTGCTACAATTGCGAGCGGTAGTTTTGACGGAACTGTTATTCTGTGGGCATACCCACTCCCGATGAGTGTTGAACAAGTTCTCACGGTATTCGCAGATGTGAACAACGACGGCACTTTAAATATACTGGATGTCGTGTTGATTGCATCAAGTTTCGGTGAATCTGGTGACACGCCCGCAGATATCAACAATGATGGTGAAGTCAATTTACTGGACCTTTATTTAGTGGCAAACGCATTGGAAAATATCGAATCAGCACCTTCTATGCAGTCACTTTCAAGAGAACAACTGACTGCAGCGCAGGTGCAGGAGTGGCTGAGACTTGCGAAGCAAGATTCATCACAAATTACACTGACTTCAGAGTTGGATATGTTTTCATATCAACGAGGAATTCAAGTGTTGGAACAAATTTTGCAAAATTTGATGCCAAAAGAAACAGCACTCCTTGCAAACTATCCGAATCCGTTCAATCCCGAAACGTGGATACCGTATCAATTGGCAGCCCCTACCGATGTTAGCATCTCTATCCATGCTGCTAATGGTAAATTGGTTCGGACACTTACGTTAGGACATCTTCCAGCGGGTACCTATCAAAGTCGCAGCCATGCGGCACACTGGGATGGTAAAAACGAGTTCGGTGAATCTGTGGCAAGTGGTCTGTATTTTTACACACTCACTGCAGGTAATTTTTCTGCCACGCGGAAAATGTTAATACTGAAATAATATTCATTACAACAACCCGGAAGATTGGAAGTTATTAACCTTCCAATCTTCCACACTTTTACCCAATAATCTGATTGTAGGTTTCAATCGAAACCTATACAGTCCCAACTTCCCTCCTATAAAAGATATTGTTTGATCCCGCCTTATTGAGCTAATTGTCCTTTCATTTTACCTGAGTTCCTAAAAAACTTTATTGATTTAATGAGTCAAGACGTGGTAGAATACCACATAAGACATCAAGGCAAACAAAGTATGATTAAAATGTCTTGGCTTAATATAACTGTTTCAGTGGTTAATAGGAATTTTCGCTTAGATGGCAACTTATGTAACAAAAAGGAATTTATTATGAAAACGCAATTTTTTAGACAAAAAGGTTTTGTATTTATTTTGGGGACCATTTTGATGGTTACCTTTGGAACGCTAAATATCAGTTACGCGCAGGAAGCAAATCCAACGATCACAGCCTCCGTTGAAGAACCTTTGACAGAAGCAACGCTGCATGGGAGTGTTGTCACCCTCACACTCAGTGGGAGTGTTTATACACGATCTGAATTTACTATTTCGCGTGCGTTAACGGTCTCCGGTATTGGGAGTGTCACTTTTGATTCATGGGATGTGGATCGGGTTAGTGATACAAAGGTAACCGTTGAACTGACATTTTCTGGAAATATAGATACAGATACAAACCTCGTTTTTACAGTGGGAGCAGGGGGAATAGCAGACTATGATGGTGCTGCACTTACTACGCAAGTTCCTATCACAGCAGTAGCAGAATTGCTGGTCGCAACAACAGAGTCTCCCTTGACAGAGGCAACATTGAGCGGTAGTGTTGTGACACTCACACTCAGCGGGCGTAATTTCAACGATGAATGGAATGTCTATAATGCCCTGACGGTCTCTGGCATTGAAGGCGCATCGTTTGACAAGTTTGATGTAGAACGTATAAGCGGCACGAAGGTGACTGTGCCATTGACCTTCTCTGGGAACATTGATGCTGATGCCACACTCACTCTCACCGTGGGTGCGGATGCAATAGTAAACTATAATGAGGCATTTACCTTCGAATTTCCTGTTACTGCAGTAGAAGAATCGATATCCGCATCAACAAAGGTGGACTTGACGGAAGAAACTTTGCACGGGAACGTTGTGACATTGACACTGGACGGTCGCTCTTACGAGCAGTTTTTCTTTCACATTCAAGATGCGGTATCATTTTCTGGCATTGAAGGCGTCACTATAGACACGTTCGGTGTGGATCGTGTGAGTGACACAGTAATAACGTTTGAGCTGAGTTTCTCCGGTAACTTTGATGAGGACGCAACGCTCACTATCACCGTGGGGGCGGATGCAATTGCTGGCTATCCTGAAGGGTTTACTTTAGAACTCCCTGTTACAGCAGTCGAAGAATCAATCTCTGTTTCAACGGATGAAGACTTGACAGAGGCAACTTTAGACGGGAACGTGGTAACATTGACACTGAGCGGTCGCTCTTACGAGCAGTTTTTCTTTGATGTTCAAGATGCGGTGTTGGTCTCTGGTATTGATGGCGTCAGCATTGGCACATTCGGTGTAAACCGCGCGAGTGATACAGAGATAACAGTTGAACTGAGTTTCTTTGGTGATTTTGATGAGGACGGCACACTTACACTTACCGTCGGGGCGGACGCTATAGCCGGCTACGATGAAGCGCTTACCCTCGAATTATCTGTCCCTGCGTTACAGGAATCATTGGATGCCTCAACAGAGTTTCCTATAACAGAAGCCACATTAGACGGTAGCATTGTGACGTTGACACTGAGTGGTCGCTCTTACGAGCAGTTTTTCTTTGATGTTCAAGATGCGGTGTTGGTCTCTGGTATTGATGGCGTCAGCATTGGCACATTCGGTGTAAACCGCGCGAGTGATACAGAGATAACAGTTGAACTGAGTTTCTTTGGTGATTTTGATGAGGATGGCACACTTACATTTACCGTGGGGGCGGATGCGATTGCTGGATACAGTCAAGCACTGACAGCACAACTCCCTGTCACGGCAGTTAAACAATCCAACGCCACGATAAGCCTTTCACCAAACCCTATCGTATCTGCTCCGCTCGAGGAACAGTTGACTGTCAACTTGAATATTACCGGTGGCGAAAACATCGCAGGATATCAGGCAATTGTGATATATGATGCTTCGGCTCTTCGCTATGTGGGAAGTACTAAAGGTGACTACCTTCCAGCAGATGCATTTTTTACGTCTACCACTTTACGTTCGGAAAACCTACAGGACGATACATTAATTATAGACCCGTTTTTAGAACTGTTCGGAAATATAATTACAGAGTTTACAATCCCGTATGTAGGAATTGCCGCAACCACAATTTCTGATGCGAGTAACGGTGATGGCACGCTTGCTACATTGACCTTTGAAGTCATTGATGTGCAAAGTTCCACGTTGACCTTGTCCCATGTCTACCTTGTAGATGCAGATGGCGAGCGGTGGGAAGCCTTCATTGAAGGCACTGAGGTGACTGAACCGGACCACGACATCTTCGGAGATGTCAATCGAGATGGAGTGGTAAACATTCTAGATTTGATACTCGTAAGTCACCGTTTTGGATTGAGAGGACATGACGCTGCAGATGTCAACGGTGATGGTCTTGTGGATATCGTTGACCTTGTGCTCGTGGCAAACGCGTTCGGTGCAGATGCAGCCGCACCATCGTTGAATCCACAGATATTGGAACAACTCACCGCGGCGGATGTCAAAGGATGGTTAACCCAAGCACAGCGATTGTCAATTACCGATCCTGCATACCTGCGTGGCATTACCGTGCTGCAACAACTCCATAAGGCACTGACTCCCAAAGAGACAGTTCTCTTGCCAAACTTCCCGAACCCATTTAACCCTGAGACGTGGATGCCTTACCACTTATCAAAAGATGCAGATGTCACACTGCATATCTATGCTATGAACGGCACGTTGGTGCGGACATTGACACTTGGGCATCAAGCTGCGGGTATATATCAGAACCGTTCTCGTGCGGCGTATTGGGATGGTAAAAACGAACTTGGTGAAAAGGTAGCAAGTGGTGTCTATTTCTATACGCTTACTGCAGGAGAATTCACTGCGACGCGGAAGATGTTAATACGGAAGTAAATTTTTTCCAAACTCAGGTGGTTTTCTGTGTTACTCACACAATCACAGAGACCACCCTCTCACAATAAGGTGAATGAACTTATGAAAACGACACTATATTTCACACTCACATTACTCACTTTTGTAACGCTTGCGTTTGTGCCAACAGGTTTTGCCCAAGACGATGTAAATCTCGTATTTGAAGAAGAGGAAGAGATTTTTGAAGAAGAGGTTCCGCAGCAAGATGTTATAGTTAACACATCGGATTATGTGGTGCGGCTTATCTATTTATTGCCAAACGACCGTGAAGCGCAACCGGATATTGACACGAAATTTGATGCTTCAATAAAAAGGACACAGAAGTTCTTCGCTGATGAGATGGCACGGCACGGTTTTGGTAGAAAAACTTTTAGATTTGAAACGGACGAAAACGGCAATGCTCTTGTTCATCATATAGACGGGAGACACAATGACACATATTATCAGACCGACCCTATCACTAAAATCGTTGACGAACTGCAACCACAATTTGATTTTGCCAACAATATCTATGTCATCGCCGTTGAGATTAGCAGTGGTGCTTTTAACGAGACTGTGTGTGGTATTGGTGGAGACAATAAAAATGGTGGTCATGTTTTAGTCCCCGCATCAGGAGGTTGCCGTGATAATGTTGCCCTTATCCCACACGAACTCGGACATGCATTTGGATTACAGCACTACTTTTTCGATTCTGCTGATATTATGTCTTATGGCGCAGTTCGCGAGGATTTGTCTTCAAAGCAATTGTCTTTATGTAATGCTCAATGGTTGAGTGTTCATCCTTATTTCAATTCAGACAAAGTAATCACTCGAAATCTAAATACAAATATACATCCGTTATCAGCCGGATATGATGTGAAACCGCCCCATGCATTCAGGCTCCGTTTTGAATTAAATGACCCGGATGGACTTCATCAAGCACAACTTATTGTATCCAAAAGCGCTGCATTGAATGATAGCAGTGAACCAGAGTTTATAGATTGTCAAGCGTTAAGCGGCGTGAGCGGACATGCGGAATTTGCCACAGCGCGAATTTTGGATTATGTCATGATTCAGGTGATAGACAAAGAGGGTAACTATACAAGAAGATTCTTTAAGGTTGATTCAACACTGCCGACCCCCGATGCCGATGCCGCCTTTATACCCGATTCAAACTTAGCTTCAGCAATACGGGAAGAATTGAAGATGCTACCTGCACAACGGATCACCACGTTTGATTTGGTAAAACTCTCATCTCTAACGGCTACCAACAGTGGGATAACAGATCTCACAGGACTTGAGCATGCTACGCGATTAGAGACTTTAGACCTTAGTGATAATCAAATTTACGACATCACACCGATATTAGCGTTGCCACTCCTCCGTAAGTTAATTCTAAATAATAATGCCATCGGAGACCTAACACCGATTTCAAAGCTGACGCAGCTCACTGAGTTAAGAATCGGTAGTAATCAGATTCGAGATATTACACCACTGGTAAACCTGACGCAGCTTGAAGTGTTAGTTCTTACTGGAAATCATATCCGTGATATTACATCCTTGACAAACTTGAGGCAGCTCACTGCGTTAGGACTTAGTAGTGGTCATCTTGAGTTCGACCCTATTAGTGAGGATATCAGACCTGCACGCGGTTACAATGAAATCCGTGACATAACGCCACTGGCAAACTTAATGCAGCTCAAACAGTTACTTATCATTGGAAATTACGTCCTCCAAGACATAAAGCCACTGGCAAACTTGACACAGTTGAAGGATTTAGAACTCGGTTTTAATCAGATACGTGATGTTACGCCTCTCAAAGACCTAATAAATTTAGAAAATTTAGTGGTTCAGCACAACCAGATCCGTGATATTTCCGCACTCAAGGGGTTAATCCGATTAAAGAGATTATATCTTGATGGCAATAACCGGATAGACGATATTTCGGCACTCAAAGATTTGACACAATTGAGATTGTTGCAACTCCCAAGCCCTATGATCACTGACATCTCACCACTGTCACGATTGACGCAGTTAGTCGAATTAGATATTAGGAATAATCAATTACGCGATATTTCACCCCTCGCAAACATGACGAGATTAAGGGCACTTGCCCTGTTTAATAATCAGATTGTAGACATCACGCCCCTTGCGAACATGACAGAATTATATGAGCTTGGTTTGACTAGCAATGAGGTTACAGACATAATGCCACTGTCAAGGTTAACAAAGTTGGAAACACTTGCTTTGGTTAACAATCAGATCAGCGATGTGCGGCCACTTATGGGGTTGGTAAATCTAAAAGAACTCTGGATTTGGGGAAATCCGATTACGGACCGAGGACCACTTCTCACTCTCTTGCGGCGCAATCGGGAAATAAAAATCTATCACCAAAGAGGAGGCGAACCACTCCCTGTTACTTTGTCCCGTTTCAAAGCCGAACTCACGGTGGACGGTGCTGTTATCAACTGGGCAACCGAATCAGAAGTAGACAACGCAGGTTTTAACATCTACCGAAGTGAAACAAAGGATGGTGAATTCAAGGTTGTCAACCCCACCATGATACAAGGAGCTGGCACAACAGGTGAACGAAATGAATATACATGGACAGATTCCACTGCGAAACCAAATACTATCTACTATTATCGGATAGAGGATGTGTCGCATGCGGGCGTTCGCAAGCAGTTAGCAACTGTTCGTCTGAGGGGACTTGTATCTGCAACAGGAAAATTTACCACCAGCTGGGCAGATTTGAAAGCACAAAACTAATTTCCGTAATTATTCCTCCTTGTTACTAAAGTGCATCCATTGGGGTGTAACAATGAGAATGCAGACTTTATTTTCAACAAACATTACACAATGGAGGAATTAGTGACTTTGAGTTTGTTTTTTATTTCCGCAATATCTGCTGTGAACGTCAACGAATCTGACAAATCCAAAATCCGTATAGACTTTGAGGATGAATCCCTTATAACCGAACAGGAATCCAAAAACCTTAAAACATGCACGCAAAACTTGGTTTCAATTGGTGAAGCATTAAGAATCTATGAAAAAGAACATGGTGATTTTCCACAGTGGCTTTCAGAACTACATACCCAGTATTTGAACGACGAAAGTCACTTAATTTGCCCTGCAGATGAAGAGCAAGGTGTGCCAACTTTACCCTATGACACAGACCCGAACCTACCTGTGAGTTACAACTATGATTGCGACCCAGAATATTATCAACAGTGGCTTAAAAAAGAACGTCATGTATATGGCAATGCTAATTCCATTGTTCAATGTCCACACCACGCAAATCCCTATTCAGATTCTACATTACTGTCAAATTTGTATTTAAACTTAAGTTTTTCCAATACTATCTACTTATCAGAAGGAGATTGGAAAAGGGATCCGATAGGAATGTACGGAAACCTTGAAGCAGCAATCACTGAGTATGAAAAAGCACTTCAACTCGTACCTGAAGATCCAAATTTCTTCGATCTCTATTCTCAGCTAATTCGTCTCTATGTAAAAGTTGAACAGGAAAAAGATGCGGAAAACCTCGTTGATAGATTCAAAGCTGTCATGAAACCACATGATGAAGACATCATGCGGTTCCAAGATTATTTTACGCTTCTGGAGATGTTACGAGCATGCAACAAACATCAAGAAGCACTTCAACTGTGTGAGAATCTTGAAAGAACAGAACAGAAAAACCCATGGCTAAAGAGTCTTTATCGGGAATTTGCAGTGACTCACGAAGAATTGGGTAATATTGAACTTGCAGATGCGTATTTTGATAAGTATGATTCAAAACGGAAGATGATTGGAAAGCCAGCACCTGACTTCTCAGCGATAGATATTGACGATAATCCAATTTCGCTTAAAGACTATAGAGGAAAAGTGGTGTTACTCTATTTTTGGGCAACTTGGTGTGGGCCTTGTACTGGTAATATGCCAATCGTGAAAAAGGTATATGATGCTAATAGGGATTTCGGGTTTGATGTTATCGGTATTAACCGAGACGCGGAAGAATCAGATATGTCCGAATACCTAAATGTGTGTAGCTTACCTTGGCGGCAGATTTTTGATGGAAAGGAAGGACCTCTAAAAAAACTGTACCGTGTTAGCGGTATGCCATCTAAGTGGTTAATTGACAAAGACGGTAATATAATATCGTATGACTTCAGAAGTACAGAATTGCATAAACTGGTTAGAAATATAGTGAATGTGAATGGGTTAGAATAAGTAAGAGTCCAGACTAAAGAAATGCATTTTGGAAAACCGTTTCAGTACCAACGTGGATATTTACTGGAACTAAATATGAACGGATGGCATCCGTATCCACTTGTACACCAAGTCCGGGCAAATCATTAACGCGAACCATTCCATCAGGATCAACTTTAAACGGGTTTTTAACTATTCGTTGCGATAGTTCCGAACCGGCAGCGGGATATTCTAATAAATTGAAATCTGGGTTCGTGGCAAAAACATGTAGTGCAGCGGCAAGACTGAGATGGCTTTTAAAGGTGTGATTGACATATTGAACACCGCGTTGTTCAGCAAGTTGACATACCTGAAAAGAGGGCATAATCCCACCGATGCGTCCTGTGTCAATCTGCACAAACTGGACACCACCATGAACGATCATATCTTCCGCCATGCGATAGGTATTTGAACCCTCACCAGCTGCAATAGGAACACGAGGATTCTTTTTGGTTAGCGAACCGTAAGCATCAATAGCATCTGGGGCAAGCGGTTCTTCCAACCACGTGGGAGAAAATTCAGCAAACGCTTCTGCGCGTTGGTAGGCGGTTTCGTAATCTGTTCCCCAGACAACACCCGCATCAATCATAATCTGTGCATCAGTACCCATACCTTCGCGCGCTGCACGCACAAGTGCAATGTCGTTTTTCGCACCGAATTTTCCCATTGGTCCCCAACCAAACTTTGCAGCACGATACTCTTGCTCGCGTAATCCCACTGCGATTTGATAGGTGTCTTCAGGGGTATCGCCGAATAGCACGGAAGCATAAGGGATCTTCGGATGTGCAATGTTAGATGTGCCAGACATCTCCGCAAGAAGCAGATAAACAGGTTTATCAAACCTCTTTCCGATAATATCCCATAACGCTATTTCTGCACCGCTATAAGCGTGCTGTATCTGCTGAATGTCTAACCCATTCCGCAGCGCCTTTCCACTCAAGCGCAGTACATCCTCTGGACTATCAAGCGTCTCACCAATTAGCGAAGTGCGAATATTGATGATATTACCGTGTGACATCGGGCAGCAATATGCAGCAATGCTAACCAATGGCGAAGCATCGCACTCTCCCCATCCTTCAATCCCAGCATCAGTGCGGACTCGAACTAAGAGCGTATCTTGTGTTCCATCCGCTGCATCAGTGATCTCTGGCATCCGTAAGTAAAAAGGATCTACGGCTATTATTTTCATGCTTCAGCGGATGGATTTTCCGTGGCAGTTTCAACATTCTCAGAAGAAAGCGCGGCTACAGCAGGTTCTTCGTCTTCTCTATTTGGCACTGCAAGTGCCCGCATCACAGAAACGACAAACCAACCGACCAAACCAGCAGCAGCGCCAGCACAAACAGCAATCGCAGCACCCCTCGGAGTAGCAAATTGGTCTAATGTCTCACGATCTACCGAACAAGATATATTGTTGATATTTTTTATGGCAACACTTCGTGTTTCGCCATGTTGCGTATATTCTACGGTTGGCGGTTCGTCTGCCTCCATTTTAACGTTAGCATTCCATTCGCCAGTATCTATCGCAACACTACTTTCACCTTGTTCTCCTACCCAAGATGCCTTAACGCCTTTAACACCTGCCTCATCACGAATTGGTTCCATCCGTGTATTTGATAAAACACGACCAAGAAAATTTAGCGTAATATCCTTAGATTTTGATAAAGCCAAGCGTAGATTCTCTGAATTCATGATTACTTCCCCTTAAGAAATTCTTAATTTCTATTTTCCCATATTCAAGTCAAAAAAACAACCTAATAGATGTTTTGTTCATTCTTAATCTAAAAATAATTTTGACACAGTCAAAGTTTTAAATTAAAATGTAAATACAGACTATATCACACCTTTCATTTATTAAACGTCAATCTGATATATTTGTTAACACACAAAGATTTATTACTAACAATATTTGCGGATAATGCCCTATGAATCTACACAACTATTTAAACGGCATATTTATAACGGGAACGGACACAGAAATAGGAAAAACAGTAATTGCAGGTGGTATCGCAGCGTCACTTAAACGTAGTAGGGTTAATGTTGGAGTCATGAAGCCTATCAGTTCAGGTGATACCTCTGATGCTCAATTTCTTAAACATGCTTCACAAGTAGACGATACGATTGCGTCGATTAACCCAGTCCAACTCCATCATCCTTTAGCACCTTCCGTATCCGCGAGATTAGAAGGTATACAATTAGACTTAGCAATAATTAAAACCGCATTTTCAAAACTGAAACAGAAATACGACTTTATGATAGTAGAAGGTGTCGGTGGTATTGCTGTGCCACTTAACGATGATTTTCTCGTAGCACATCTTATCAGTCAACTGGAATTACTAGTGCTAATCGTTGCCAACGCAGGTTTAGGCACTATAAATCACACGATGCTAACCGTTGCGTTTGCCAGACAGTTCAACCTACAGATAGCAGGAATTGTTCTAAATCAGTTTCAACCTGAAACAGCAGGTCTTGCCGAACAGACTAATCCTGCAGAGATTGAGCGGTTAACGCAAGTGCCAGTCATCGGTGTTGTCCCTTATGAAAAACGCGTAGATACACCAAAACCCGATGTTAAGTTTTTTGCGGATTTTATAAATAAACATGTTGAATTAGGCAAATTAGATGTAGCCATAAAGAGGTATTTTAACAAATAAATTATGAAAAACGCTATTGTTTTAGCTGCAGGTTTAGGACGCAAAATTTGGCCTTATGGAGAATTTCGCCAGAAGTGCACAATCCCGGTTGCAAATAAACCGATAATTCGTCGAATAGTGGAGAATCTCGTTGAAATAGGAATAGAACAAATTATAGTTGTGGTCGGGCATTATGCGCAACAGGTCCGTGGTGCAATTGCAGATATTCCAAACGTTAAATTTTTACCCCAACATCCTCTTAATGGCACTGCAGATGCAGTTTTAACTGCGTTAAAAACGTTAAATGATGAAAATTTTCTCATAATTTATGGTGATACTGTAACCACTTCTGAAAATTATCGTAACCTTATTAAAGCGTTTGAAAGTCAAAATGCGGAAGCAGCTGCGTTAATTCAACCACTTAGCGATGAGGACGCGAGTAACTGGCTCTGTGCTAAAACCCATAACGGGTGTTTATCAGGTATTGATGGACATCCGAGAGGGGGTTCGCATCGTCTATGTGGAATCTATGCTTTTAAAGCAACAGCAAAACCTTATTTGTTAAGGAATCCCGGAATCGTCACCCAAGTCCCTGTCGGCGGAATGCCACCGCCTGAGTCTGAAGTTGCACAATCTATCCAAATCATGATTGATGACGGAATAGAGGTGTTAACAGTCGAAACAACAGACTTTTTTGTTGACGTTGATAAACCTTGGCATGTTTTAGAAGCAAACCGCAGATTAGTTGATTACCTCACAAAACAGGTTGATGAGAACCACATAGCAGTAGGTGCTAAAATTTCCGATGCAGCCGAAATTAATGGTCACGTCGTATTAGGAGAAAACACAGTTATTGGTCCGCGTGTCGTTGTAAATGGGACACTTATAGCCGGAGCAAATAATAACATCACAAACGGCGCGATTTTACATGGAAACATATACATCGGAGATCATTGTCGTATTAGTGATTATTGCGATATTGAGAGCAGTGCCATCGGAAACCGGTGCATCGTAGGACACGGTGCAGAAATGTCCGGTGTCATGTTTGACAAAGTTTATCTATATCACTACTGTGAAATGTCCGGTGTATTTGGATGCGCGACAGATATTGGGGCCGCCACAGTGTGTGGCACACTACGGTTTGATGACCGTGATACACCAATTCAAGTAGAAGGACGCTACGAAGTACCAACTTACGGCGCAAACGCCACCTACATGGGAGATTATTGCCGCACAGGAGTCAATGCAATAATAATGCCGGGCAGACGAATCGGTTCTTATAGCGTCGTAGGTCCAGGCGTGATTCTATACGAAGATGTCCCAAGCAAAACGATGGTGATGGCAAAACAGGAATTGATAACAAAGCCGTGGGGACCAGACCGTTATGGTTGGTGAGGAATAGAATTCTATTACACCTTTGCAGTGCAAATTTTAATCTGCAAGGAGTTCCTTCAATAGAGATATAAGTTCTTCGTTTCCAGCAGCAAGTTCAAGAGCACGTTTCTTTTTAATTTCACGGGAATCCTCTGTTTGGTTAGATGTCCCTGGTTCCCAGAGTACTTCAAGTTTTTTGGGGTTCAAACGGTCGTAGGATACTTTGACGAGCGTAAACGGATAATTTTCTGGAATGATGACAATCCAGTCAATCATTTCACCCCGTTCTGTATATTGTCTATCCACAGTCAGTTTTGATTCTTGATGTGGCACATTTTTCTTAACCCACTGTTTACGACCGAGCGCATCAACTTCAAAAGAACCGACCTCAAGCCAATTGCGACCAGCGCCGTTAGGTTTTGTAGTAACTTCTATGCGTTGCATGACTGTTTGATTCTCCGTTTAGGTTAGATTTCCATCTCAAGAGTTTGTAGATTCTGTTGGAAACATATAAATTCTAACATGCAGTGTGAAAAAATTCAAGCAGTATTGAATAAGTTTGAATGAAAAAGTTGACATCTAATGTTAGGTATGTTACACTCTAAATTTGTAATCACAATTCAATTTTTGCAGTTTCACGACATATTTAAACACGGCATCATATTTATTTCAATTTAACCAGTCACTAATTTTAGGAAAATTCAATCATGCGAGTCCAGATGAGATACGGACATGGCACAGTTGCAGTAGAGATTCCTGACAAAAATTTGGCAGGAGTTTTGGAAACTGCAGCAATTGTCCCATTAACTGATGCTGACAAAGCAGTTTGGCAAGCGATTTCACAGCCAACTGCTTCACCGTCCTTAGCAGAAATTGCTAAGGGACGAGACTCAGCGTGTATTGTAATTTCCGATATAACTCGTCCTGTACCTAATCAAGTGATTCTACCTCCAATACTTGAAACGCTTGAACAGGCAGGAATATCGCGTGATGAGATTACAATCCTTATCGCAACAGGGATTCACCGTCCCAATGAAGGCAAAGAACTTGAGGAAATGGTCGGTCGTTCGATTATGGGCTCGTACCGTATCGTCAACCATTTTTCTCAAAAGCCGGAGACGCACACACATTTAGGTGAGACGCGCAAAGGTACACCTGTTTACATTGATAAGACGTATCTCGCGGCAGATCTGAAGATTATAACAGGATTGATTGAACCCCACTTGATGGCAGGATATTCTGGTGGTAGGAAAGCAATCTGCCCAGGGCTTGCATCTATTGAAACGATGAAGGTGATGCATGGTCCTGAACTAATGGAACACCCTAAATCTGCAGTCGGTATCTTGGATGGAAATCCGTTTCACATGGAAGCAACTGAGATCGCACTGATGGCTGGTGTTGACTTTAGCCTTAATGTTGCAATTGACAAACAGAGACAGATTACCGGTGTTTTTGCTGGAGACCTTGTTGAATCCCATCTCTCTGGTGCAAAATTTGTAGAAAAAAACGCTAAGGTTACACTATCAGAGCCTGTTGATGCGGTTGTAGTTTCCAGTGCTGGGTATCCTTTGGACGCTACATTCTACCAAGCGATAAAAGGATTACTCACTGCCGTTGAAATCGTTAAACAGGGTGGTAGTATTCTCCTTGTAGCTGCGTGTAGTGAGGGAATTGGTAGCAAACCTTTCACTGATCTACTCTTCAAAACTGATGACCTGACTGCCTTTGTTCAAGGACTTTACAACCCAGCTAATTTTGTTATTGATCAGTGGCAATTGGAAGAATTGGCTAAGGTTGCGCGTAAAGCCGATATCTATTTTTATACAGACGGTATCCCGTATCAACAAAGATCAAAGTTGTTTGTACATCCGTTAAAAAATCCACAAGAAGGAATTAAAGAATTTTTAACACGTTATGGAGATGATGTTCAGATAGCAGCGATCCCTGAAGGACCGTACGTCTTAGCTAAAGTTGAAAGTGCTGTTTCATAATTTTCACTTTTAACTCCACCATGAGGCAATGCCTCTTAAAATAAGATAGCTCGTGTGTAGTGAATATGGAAAATTCAATCGTGAAACTCAGAGGATATAAAGATGGTTTGCATCTGATTATCAATCCGAAGGTCTCGCTTCCTGAGATTGAAACAGCAATTCATGAGTTGCTGGGTGAAATGAATCAACCGTTAGCGGGTACTTCTATTCATATTGATATGAGGCCGCCCATATTTACATCCGAAGATCTGAGTAATTTAGAAACACACCTGACAGAAAAATATGATCTTGTTGTCAGCGGTGTTAACGTATTTGATGAAAAGAACGAATCTCCAATCTTGGCAGCCCCAGCCACTCATAGTATTTCACAGAGTTTGGCTGCCGACAACCATCCGGATTTAGAACATGCTCAAATCGTACATCAAACAATTCGGTCTGGACAGACAACATCTTGTTTAGCTGGAAGTATGATTGTATATGGAGATGTTAATCCGGGAGGTGAAGTTGTCGCTGCCGGAGATATAATAGTACTCGGCACCTTACGTGGCAACGCTCACGCTGGGGCTCACGGGAGACTTACCTCGGTTATTATTGCTATGGAGTTGGTGCCATTGCAACTCCAAATTGGGACTTATGTAAATCGTCCACCAGTTGGTCAAAAGCCGAGAGGATATCCCGAAATTGCTCGCGTCGGTGCTGAAGATATTATCATCGTGGAGGAATTTATTAAATTCTAAATGAAGGAAGGTTGACTATGGGTAAGGTTATCGTAATTACATCTGGAAAGGGGGGAGTCGGTAAAACGACGTCAACTGCAAACCTTGGCACCGCATTAGCGATGATCGGTAAAACGGTGGTGGTGGTAGATGCTGACGTTGGATTACGAAACCTCGATGTCGTAATGGGTTTAGAGAGTAGAGTCGTTTATACTTCTATGGATGTCATTGAAAAGCGATGCGATCTTGATAAAGCCCTTGTAAAAGACCGACGTGTAGAAGATTTGATGCTTCTTGCTGCTTCACAACGGAACAGAAAAGATGATATTAAGCCTGAGCAGATGCAGGAAGTTTGTGAAAAACTGAAAGAAGAATATGACTTTGTTCTTGTTGACTCTCCTGCGGGGATAGAACAAGGTTTTCGCAATGCGGCCGCTGGTGCAGATGAGGCTATCATTATCACGACCCCTGACGTATCAGCCATCCGAGATGCAGACCGCATCATCGGACTTTTGCAACACCAAGGGATTGATTCAATCAACCTTATAATAAATAGATTATCGCCAACACTTGTTAAGAAAGGAAATATGATTAGTAAGAATGACGTTTTAGACATTCTGAACATTGATCTTCTCGGTGTTGTCCCTGAAGATACTGGAGTCATCGCCTCTACAAATCGCGGTGTACCCCTTGTTCATAACGACGGGTCTCCCGGTGCTGAGGCGTATATACGGATAGCGCGGCGCATGACAGGACAACGCGTTCCAATACCTGAAATGCGAGATGATAATTTTTTTTCTAATATTCTGAATTGGTTTTCAAGAAATAAGTAGAGGGTACTATGGATTTTAGAAGTTTATTCACTCGTAAATCGAAATCAAGCAATATTGCTACGCAACGTTTACAACTCATTCTCACACAAGATCGGTTTGAGGTAAGCGAGGATTCGATGAAAAAACTACAGTTTGAATTAACTGAAGTGTTGGCGAAATACTTTGAATTTACGATGAACTCTGTCAAGATGTCCTTAAAACGTGAAGGTAATTCCTACGTGCTGATGGCAGATTTTCCGTTTAATCAATCTAAAAAAAATCGTTAACTTTGTAGTTGTTTTTTAAAATTGTAATCCTTTTCTCTTGTTAAAGAATTAACTTCCAGATTGCTTTAGCGACACCGTTTTCATCGTTGGTCGCAGTAATGTGGTCCGCACAAGCTTTAATCGGAGTGACTGCGTTCTCCATCGCTATGCCAAATCCTGCCGTTTTGAGCAAACTTTCGTCGTTGTAACTATCACCAAAAGCGACAACGGATTCTATTGGAATCTCGCAACGTTTCGCAAGTGCTGTCAGCGCACGACCTTTGGTAACATCTGGATTCATAAATTCGATATACTCAGGTTGTGTCTGCGTTACATATAATTTGCCATCATATTGTGAATTGAAACTGTTCAAAAGTGGTGGTAATTTTTCAGGCGGATGAATGATAAGCAATTTTGTTGGCGTTTTGCCTGCTAACTGCCGAAGATCACCTACAGGGGTAGCAGGAACACCCGTTCGAGATTCATAAAGTTCACTCCACTTATTCTTTTCTGCAACAAACAGTTCATCGTTCAAGCAGAAATTGAGATGCAAATCTTGCTCCATGCAATCATTAACTATAGCCATTGCAATGTCTGCTGGAACTGGCGTATGATGATAAACCTCATCAGTAGTTGCATGCTTTACCATCGCTCCATTATACGAAATAATTGGATTTTCCAATCCAATCTGATCGCTTATGGGTTTAATAGATTGATGCATTCTGCCTGAAACTAAGACTACCAAGATTTCATTTTCTGCAAGTTGTTGAAGTGCTTCACAGTTTTGAGATGATAACTTGTGATCACTATTCAGTAGTGTTCCATCTAAATCGAAAGCTGCCAAACGACACGGTATTTTCATATCTGTTTTTTCCCATCAAAAATCAAGGATTTTACCAAATTGCTTGCTCTGTTCCACTGTCAAATAGGTGCATTTGATCGTCATCAAAATCCAACCAGATAGTCTCTCCAATATCAGCATTAAATGTAGGATGTGTCCTCACTCGGAGGAGAATAGGTTCTTGTGTCTTCTGATGTGTTCCGAGCATTAAGTCAAGGATATTGACAGAACCAAGGGGTTCAATCAGATGAACATCCGCAGCAATTTTGCGTCCAACTGATTCTCTTGAAGCAGTAATATGCTCAGGTCGGATGCCTAAGATACAATCGTTATGCTGACTATTTGCGTTTAGGTTAGATTGCTGCCAAGGAGAAAGTTCCAACTGCACATCAGTATGACTTAGGTACAATGCTGGTTTGCCTTCACGAGAGGTTAGTTCAACATCAAGTAGGTTCATGGCTGGCATACCCATAAATCCAGCAACAAAAAGGCTTTTCGGTTTGTTATAAACCTCATGGGGTGTGCCGATTTGCTGAAGTACACCTTGATGAATTACTGCTATCCGGTCAGCGAGAGACATCGCTTCCACCTGGTCATGTGTCACAAAAATAGTGGTCGCTCCGATTTCATGTTGGAGACGTTTAATTTCTGCTCGCGTATCAATTCGGAGTTTCGCATCTAAATTCGCCATCGGTTCATCAAGCAGGTAGACTTTTGGTTGGCGGACCATCGCACGGCCAAGTGCAACGCGTTGCATCTCACCGCCGCTTAGCACACTCGGTTTTCGATTTAAAATGTCAGTGAGCTGCAAAATTTCTGCAACCTTTTTTACCCGCTCTTCAATTTCTGGTTTTTCAACCTTCACCGCTTTTAGTGGAAACGCGATATTATCATACACACTCAGATGCGGATATAGTGCATAAAATTGAAACACGAATGCGATGTCCCGGTCCGCTGGAGACAAACCGTTGACGAGATGTCCATCAATTAGAATTTCGCCTTCGTCAGGATGTTCCAACCCAGCGATCAATCGCAGCGTTGTCGTTTTTCCACAACCTGATGGACCTAAGAAAACCACAAACTCCTTATCTTCAACTTCCAAATTAAAATCTTTTACTGCGACAACATCGCCGAATCGTTTTATTATATTTTGTAGTTTAATATGTGCCATTATCTACCCAGAATCACACTTCTGTTTCCCAATTGACCTCTGGAATGCATGAGTTTTCTTGAACCCAATTATATTTTACACACGCGATGGTAGTTTACCACAAATTAGGCGAATTGAAAAGGGATTCATCTTAAACAAAGAACGCATTTCACGGACTATGGTTCGTGTTAATTGGAGATTCGTTGTCCTTTTCAATAAAACGATCTATTGTATTATGCGTAGCGGGACTTGTTCGGAAATCGGCAATCCACGGTTCACGGAAGTATGCCTGTTTTTCTCGTGGGAGTCCATTCAGCACCTCTGGCGGAATGCGAAGACGATGCCAATGCGTTGCGAGATGTGCATAAGCATTTAGAATCGCGATACGTGGGGTTTCACGTTGCCATACGGGGCCAGCATGGCAGAGATTTTCTGTGAAAAATATAGCACTACCAGCAGGACATTCATAAGTCATTAAGTAAGGACTTCGCTTTTCTTCCTCTAACGACATGTGATCTGAATGCATTGGGAAGTTTGACTTGTGACTACCAACGATGAAATGGGTAGCACCATCGTCTTTAGAAATATCCGTGAGTTCAAAAACGACGCGCACCATACCGGCATGAATCCTACCATTATTTACACGATACCCAAAAATAGGGTCTGCTTGACGCGGACCTCCTCCGTGGAGTCCACCGTGTTCTTGTCCTTTTTCGCGCCATACAAAAAAGGTGCTCTCCATTCGGACATCGGGACCGATGATTTGGTGCAACACTTCAATCACCTTTGGATGATCAATAAGAACACTTGAAGCCCCACCAGGAACAGCGCGGTGTTCTGGTGGTAACGATTCGGGGTTATGTCGGATCCGATCAAGTTGATCAACAATTGCATCTACTTCGTCTTTGCTCAGAATAGCTGGACGCACAAGAAATCCTGTTAAGTCAAATCTAAATTTTTCTTCGTCAGTCATAGTTTACAATCTCCTTTGCTAAGATATTCAGGAAAATCCTATATCTTTGAAACAACATTTTTAGGATAATTCTATAACCGTATTTTCTTAAAAGCCTCAATTTGTGCTGTGATCGCACGTTCTGTTGGGAGACGTTCTGCGCTTGATGCGCCATAAAATCCAACAACACCATTGGTATTTTCCAACACATAAGTAGCATCTTCGGGTTCGGCGATGGGGCCTCCGTGACAGATTACGAGAATCTCAGGATTAACACCTTTTGCAGCGTCATGAATTGCTTGCACACGTTTTGCAGCATCTTCAAGCGTAAAAGCAGTTTTTGCACCGATAGAGCCTTTCGTCGTCAATCCCATGTGAGCAACGAGAATATCCGCCCCCGCATCTGCCATCTGTTCTGCCTCGGTTTCGTTGAATGCATACGGTGTAGTAAGCAGCCCCATCTGATGTGCTGTCCGAATCATCTCTACTTCGGGTCCATATCCCATATCGGTTTCTTCAAGCAGTTGACGGAAAGTGCCGTCAATTAGTCCTACTGTTGGAAAGTTCTGTACTCCTGAAAATCCTATAGCGTCTATTTGACCTAAAAATATATCCATCAAGCGAAACGGGTCGGTGCCGCAAACACCTGCAAGAACAGGCGTATTTTTGATAACAGGAAGAACTTCGCTTGCCATTTCAACGACAATCTGGTTTGCGTCCCCGTAAGGCATCATGCCCGCAAGCGAACCTCTGCCTGCCATTCGAAATCTGCCGGAATTGTATATGATTATCAAGTCAATGCCGCCTGCCTCTTCACATTTTGCTGAGATGCCTGTGCCAGCACCTGCCCCAATGATAGGTTTGCCAGCGTCAATATTGTTTCGCAATTCTTCTAAAATTTCTTCGCGTTTGAATTTCATTGTCCCAATTCCTTTCTGAGATAAACTTGAGTTGACAAAATTGGTTAGTTCTGAGGCGGTAGATTAACGCCGTGCATATTGCGATTCCGCGGGTGCACGGTATTCAACATTAAGATGTGGTGTTTCTAAACGGACATGTCCTTGTTGACGTGATGTTAAACAACTCTCCAATGTTCCACTTACCAATAAAGTGCGTTCTGCAGGATATGGCGCGACACCTGTCTTGAAAAGTTCCTCAATTTTGGCAATGAGACATGCCGAATAAGTGACATTTGGGGTCGGTGTTAAGAAAAACTGCGTTGAAACTGGAATAGGTTCGTCCTTAAGTTTTGCAGCAAAGCAGTAGTCCCGTACTGCACCGTTGAGCATCAGAAGTGTTGCTTTCAACCCGTTGTTATATTCAATGAAATAAGCAGACGGATTTTGAACAAGTTTCTGAAGTTCTCCATTGCCAATTATATCTTGCGTTCTACCATCTTCATCTGTTAAACCGCACGGTGTATCACTTCTTGAAAATGCCGCTTCCAGCAATTCCAGAGACCAACGTCCATCTTCACCCGCTTCCCAGACTTCCTCACCGTCAATTAATTGCACAGCAGCAACCCCTGTTTCGCCGCCTTCTCTGCGTTCCACCATACATTGCATCGCCTCTAAAGCATGGTAATCCATCGGGTCTGAACCGCCAACGCCTACCATCAAAGCCTCTTCTATCTCACACTCCAACGGTAATTCCACATCGGGCAATCGCCACGTAACAGGTAATGATGACCCCGCAAGCACCCCAAAACCGAGTCGGTGTCCATCATCTACCATCTCCTGCGCTTTTTCAAAACTGTAGGAGAGGTGTTTGTCGTTAAAAATAGGCACTGCCCTTCCATCTTTTTCAAAAACCTTGACGCACTCCTTGAAAAAATCATAACGTGGATACAACACTTGGCTTTTTTCATTGTTAGGATAGTTGCCATGTTCACCGATCAGAAGTACTGCATCCACTGCAAGTTTATCGCCACCACAGCGAAGTGCTTCGGCAATCGTAGGATAAACGGAAAAGCCAAATTCTCTGGCACGGTCTTTGCTCTGCTCACCTTCTGGTTTTTGGTCAACATAGAGAGACACGACTTTCATATCCGGGCGATGCCATCTGCCTTCTTTCGGATAACCGACAAGAAAACGGTCTGCAAAATGTTGCGCATGTGATAGATAACGGTAGATAGTCGTAATAACAGCAATTCGTTTCATATCTTTATGTCCTCCAGAAGGTTGATTGTTCAGTGGCTTGATAGACGATGTCTAAATGCGATGTCTCTTGTTTCGCACCATCGGCGAACAGGCTGTCCACGCCTGCCGCAACAAGTCCCGTTGTTAACAGTGTGCGTTCAACTGGATAGGTAGCCTCACCTGTCAGAAACATTTTCTCAATATTGTTAACAAGTGGCGAAAAGAAGTTTGCTAAAGTTGTCCGTGCAGGGGGCATCGGCAGATACATCTGTGTTGAAAGAATTTCGTTATCCGATCCAATATAAGCGGCAAAGTTGAAATCCTGTACCAACCCGTTCATCAGAATCATTGTAGACTTAAGTCCATCGTGATGTTCATACTGATAAGCTATAGGGTCTTTTACGATCTCCTTCATTTCATCCAACGTCGGAAATGGATTGTTAAACCCTGGTCGTGATGGTGTAAGCGTATGACTCCGGCAGAGCGCGGATTCAAAGAGTTCTCTTGACCACAGTTCAGAGTGGTGTGCATTCCAAAACGCATCGCCACGGTATGCTTGTAACCACTTCACACCGCTTTCACAACCGTCGCGCCGTTCTACCATACACTGCAACGTTTCTAACGCGTGGAAATCATAACTATCCACACCACCGTAAGCGACACACACCGCCTCTGACACAGAGGCACCGAGTGGCATGTCAATTGACGGCGTGCGCCACGTAACGGGCAGTGAAGACCCAGCCATAAAGGCGAAGTTCATATCTTGGGAAATGTCATACATCTCACGCGCCCACTCCCAATTCCATGAAAGGTGTTTATCGTTGAATATCGGCACACCACGCCTACTCCGTTCAAACACCTCAACCATCTGCGTGAAGTGTTCATAGCGTGGATAGAGACGTTGCCCTTTTTCATTAGACGGATATTCCCCGTGTTCCCCGATGAGTAGTACACCATCAACAGCCAATTCCTCACCTCCGAGGGTGAGCGCTTCAGCGATTGTTGGATATCCCTTCATCGTAGGAAAACGTTCTAATCGGTCCCGGCTAAGATCGTTGTCCTTGACCTGTTCAACGTATAGCGAGACAAGGTCCATCGGTGGATAATGGTGCTTGCTATTCCATCCGTATCCTTCCAAGAACCGGTCAACGATGTGTTGTGTGTGTGCGTATTTGTGGTATATTGTGGCAATTGCAGCAATTTTTGGGCGTTTTTCCATGCTTCCTCCTTTAGATTTCAACGAACCTGATTAACAGGATTATTGTCAAAACTCACCAAACACATTATATCACATTATTCAGAATCTTTTGTCATATTTCTAAAACCACAGGGTTTTTCAGTTTTAAGAGTTTCTGGTATTGAGATTTACTGAAAGTTAATACCCAGAAACATGAACATTGTTTTTAGTCCCGTAGGGACGATATGTTTATAGAAAACGAGTACCCCTCCAGTTCTTTAGTCCCGCTGAATGCCTACGCGCATTCATAGCGTTGATTTGGTAGGGACGATATGTTAAGTCTTCTATGCCGTTCCTACGGAACTCAAGAGGCGGTGGGTAACATTTTTCTATAAACATATCGTCCCTACGGGACTAAAGAAATTACCGAAATATTTATTTTTCATACGGGACTAAAGATACGGACAAGATAACAACACATAAATTAACGTCATAGCAAAAAACCACCAAAAATATTGAAAACTGAATAACCCTGCTAAAACCAGAAGATGTATACATCAAGCTCTTGTTAAGATTATATGGTAGTATTTCTTCGTAGGTCAGGTAGAGCGGTAGTGAAACTCGACAAATGCCGTAGCCGCATTTGGTGTTGATTTGGCCCTACAATGAATTTAGATTCTTTTAAAAGGGACATATTTTACAATTTATGAGAGGACTGTGGAGAGGTTTTTTGAGGAGAGGTACGGTGGGATAATTGTGTGGGTTAGAGACACATAGAAATAAGAAATCTATTGTATCCAAAAAGTTTGGAGCGTCACATAGCAAAACTATGGACGCTCCAAATAGGGATAGGTCTATCAAGCTGCCAGTGCAGAAAGAGCAGCTTCCTCAGTGTCGAAATGTTCAAAGAGCCTCACAAGTCGGCTAATAACAATCAGATTTTTGATGTTTTTTCCAACATGGATGATCCCTATACGACCTTGCTTCTGTGTTGCAGCAACATAAGCACCGATAAGGACACCGAGCCCTGAACTGTCCATCTTGTCAACGCCCTCCAAATTGATGAGGATGCGAGGTTTATTAGAAGCCTCTATCTGCGGCGAGATAGTTTTCTTGAATTCTGACACGGAGTTTCCCATTATTTTTCCATTAGGTTTCAAAATCGTGATGCCATTTTTTTCGTGGACTTGAGTTTTCATGATTTTTCTCCTATTTTATTTTATCTGTTTTTGTGTATGTTTTATGTTATTTTAATTTTGTTATATTTGACGGATTAAGTCAGAAAAGGTTCGATTAATTTTACGAATCTATAATTGACTCGGTTTCATTTTCTTTAATGCAATTCTAACAAGCCATGATGTAGACCGCTGCCTAAGAGAAAAGGATCTATCATCCTGCCCTTAGTTTTTTGGGGTTACATCCGTTAACTGTTTTCCTGCTATAACTGTCATGGATAGCACTGTGGGTGGCGGGGTGCCACGACTTAAAACGCTATATTATAACACATGGCTATTATAACATGCACTTTTGGCGAGGTGCAAATGAATTAGGGGGAAGGTATTAAGGAATCAACATTTAGCGATTTTTCTATCAAAACTACTGGTGCCTGACAACAATCACAATTTCCTGGGGCAACTGCGCGGATGTAGCACGTATCGCAGTAGTAGTAAAGTTCATGGACAACCCCATCGCGGACGGATCTGATGCGGATTACCTCCAGCAATTGTGTTTTTGGAAAAACACGACCGTTGATAATCAAGTCTTTTTCATGCAATCGTTTGTCTACAAACAGTGCTTCGGATAACGATGTACGCAGAAGCGTGTAATATTTACCATCCTTGGTCTTGATACCGTATAGATGTTCCTGTTCTCCAGAGAGTTCAACTTTATAGTGCGTATGCATCTCTTCCGCTAAACAAACGATTTTACCGTGGAGTTCAACGTCTTTCGGTTTTGGCACTTCGGTTGTCGGTTTTGCACCGCTCAGCAGTAGGATTAGAACAATAAAAATTGGAGAGTAGAATTTGGAATTGCGTATCATTTTACTCCTTTTTCGCCCACCGATTTGGACCTGGACCGGGTTGATGTTCATCGCGAATCCGTTTGAATTCTTCTGGCGTGGTAACAACATCATCAGAATTTAGTTTGCTTCTTGCCAGAAAACCTGCTTCCGGTTGATAGCCAGTCGGTTTCGCAGCGTCCTGATAACGTGAATCAACGCTCCATCGCACTTGATGACTAATATTCGGAATGGAACGGTGCGGTGTTAGATTGGTGAACAACAAGACACTGCCAAACTTCATTGGAACAACTACAGGTTCTACATTTGGTAATGCGTCATCTGGTATTTCAAGATAGAAAAGTTCGGAGGGACGATGTAAGAATACACCATCACGGTGTGCGTGTGGAATTACTTCAAGGCAGCCGTTTTCAACGGTAGCATCAATCAGAGGAATCCAGATGGTAAGTTGTAAAACAGAATCACATCTCGGCTCCATATAGCCTGCATCTTGATGCCACGGCACTAAGGTTCGGTCATGCTCTGGCAGTTTGGGACGTACACGGTAGGCAGGATGACACATAATCTCCGGACCGACAAGTGCCTCTGCAATGTCAAGCAGTTTGGGATTAACCAGAAGATCAAAGAGCGCCGGTCCGGTATGTGCCCCACTGAATACCTTTTGAAAAACTGTAGGAGACTGTTCCGTGATTTTTGCTAAGCGCGTATCAAAACCTGCTGTTTTGAATTCAGAGTCAATTTCACCTTCTGCATAAAGTTGGGAAGCACCTATGTCTACAATCTCTTCAAACTCCGATATTAACGGGTTTAAATCTTCGGAAGCGAGTGCATCTTCAATAAGAAGATAGCCATTTTCGTTAAAGTCATGAATTTGGGAATCAGTTAATGCCTTCATAATACCTCTTATATCTGCACGAGTTCAATTAGAATGCCATCAGGGTCTTTTGCACACACGACACCAGCTGCATCAGGTGCGCTTATCGGTTCGGAAAGAAATTCAACCCCGTTCTGCTTTAAAGTCTCAACAGTTTTCTGTATGTCCGCAACAAAAAATGTGAGCCAACGAACGCCTGCAGAGAATTCGTCTGTTGGCGTTGGGGGCGGCTCTTCAATATCCATCAGTTTAATGAGTGTGTTGCCTGCTTTAAGGCGGACTTGACGAAAGCCTGTCGGTGCAAGTCCAACATCTCTTGCAAGTGCCGCTGGAATCTCCAAGTCCAACACGATTTCAAAACCCAATTTGTTGTGGTAAAAGTCCAATGACTCCTCAAAGTTGCTACATGTAATTGCGATGTCAACTGTTGGGTGTGATAAGTTTAGCACGATTTTAACCTCCTGTGAGAACAAAAATGGCTTCACGAAATTGCCCCAATGCCATGCCGTTGTAGGTCATTTCAACAGGAATTACAATCCGTCCTATCCGGGTTGCAAACCCCTCCAACTGTGAACGTTGTGGAATCGGAATAGAAAACGGGATGTGTCCGTCCGCCTTTGGTGGAATAGTCGCTTTCTCCCGAGCGATTTCCATATCCCATGATGCGGGAAGAATTGGTTGCGCAGATGCTGTGCGCGGCTTAAGTGAATGGTTCGTTACCTCTACGCGCAACTGTGCTGTTCCACCGGGAGCAACTTCTTGTTCATAAGGATAACATCGGACCCATTGGTCATCCATACCGTAATTTGCGTGGTCCCAAGGAAAGGGATCGGTATAGCATTTTTCACGTTCAGCGAGGGTATCTAACATAAAGGTTATCTCTTTATCGGTGAAATCAAAAGCGGGATCGACATGGCAGTTGAAAATATGTGTAGGCTTAAGTTGCCGAATGCGTCGCAGGCAATTCTCATAACCGACATTTCCTCCGAGTAGATTCCGATTACCAGAACAGTAATCGTCAATCCCTGCCATCGTAAACGAATCACCAGCAAAAAACATCCGTACCCCGCGTCCCTCAACGAGCAATCCTCCATGATAATATGTCTGTCCGGGAAAATGGTAGGCAGTCATTGTGAATTCATTCCATTGCCATGAATCGCCATCATGAGTGGCGCGATCTACTCGTGTAACAGCAGGAGAAATACATGGCAGGCGAAAAGCCTTCGGATTGGCAATCACTTTAGCAACAATCGCATCAGTTATCGTTTCACACGGAAAGGTTTCCTGAAATTCGGGGATAGCATTAACGTGATCATCGTGATAGTGTGTTACCCAAAACTGGGTCACCTCTGAAATTTCATCATCTGCTTGCAACTGCTGAATCTGTTTGATGATATTCGGTGAACCACAATCCATTACAAACGCTTCACCATTTTCAGAGATAATCAACCAAGTTGTGCCGAAGTGACGCAAAAAATCAGGGGGAGGTTTGCCTTCTCGGATAGGCATGTGGTCATCACGCCCCTCAAATTCGGCAAATAATTGTGGAAAATAGTGGCGTAGAGCAGAGATTGACACATATTTATCATAACAATAATCCAATTGGTCAAAAAGTTTGTTGATTGCAGTGTCAGGATTTTTCATGACGACTCCGTGTGTCGGAACAAGTGCCGTTGGCGATGACTGACGAACCTTTTCAAGACTTTCTTTCAACTCATCTCGCGCACCGAGAAATCCGTGATAGTCGGTTGTTTGCTGTCCCTTCTGTAGGCTATAGAGTTCCCAAATTTTACCTTCGTCGTAGATGAGATCGCCGGTGAAAGCGAAACGTTTGTCGTCAACATCAATGAGATAGGTAACACTGCCGTCAGTATGTCCGGGTGTTTCAATCACTTTGATTGATGCGGATCCCCACTCAAATTGCGCGCCTTCGGCATAGGTATCTGTCACATGGATAGAATTGGCGAGCATAAGATTGTGCGGGTGGCAGTTGTAAAGATGCCATCGGTATTTTGGGTCGTTCCAAAAGGTTTCAACCTCAGAAAACCACTGTGCCTCAGCCGCTGGAACGCCGACACGAACATTCTCTGGGATAAGAAACCCTGCTGTGCTATCGCGATGATGATGCGTATATAGAATCTGCTCTACTTGGGTAATTCCCAACTCTGTTAGTGTTGTATGGAAAGTTAATCCACTTGGATCAATGAGAAGCGCGCGGTTGCCATCGCGAAGTATGCCTACGTTGACATGTGCATGATGAATAAATAGGTGTTCACTGAGTTGAGAATAGCGTGTTTCCATAAGAATCCTTATTTTTTCCTATTTATAACCTAAGTTGCCACCTATGTAGCACAATCTGTTAGATTGTGCCTGTGAGGACGCAAACTAAAAGTTTGCGTTACAGAAGTATCCATTACTTGTAAGTTTTACTATAATCGAGTATAACTCAATCATGAGAACAAGAAAATTGGTCTATTCCTCAACATCCAATTTCTTTGCGCGCATACCGTCCTTTTCAATGACTGCCATACGCGCCCTTTCTCGAGATCTGCCTTGCAAATCAATAGCCTTCCACTGTCCTTCGCTGGACATTATTGCGAAATTTTTGTCCATACCTGGAAAGCCAGGTGGGCGGCGCATGAAAAAGTCGTCATCATTCTCTGCCAAAGTCCAATTGGTATATTCGAGAGGTTCGCCGGTATCCCACTGCCATTTGCTCCCAAAGGTAGCATAGGTTAAACCAATCCAAAACGGTTGATTTCCAAAAGCGACCTCAAGCCATAACTGTTCATGTTCATTGGTAATCGTAACGAGATGTGCTTCTTCAGTATCTGCCTTAGTTTGTGCTTCCTCCCGACTTTCACACCGTACAGCCTTGTATGCATGTCCGTTTTCAGGATTAACGATCCAGACCTTAGGAATATCCGGTTCGTAACGATAACGATTCATCTCTATGTCTTCGTTTTCTGGAGGCGCGACTCCCAGTTCAGATAGATTACCATTAAGTGTCATAACCAAACCTTCATGCAGTCCTTCTTCTTTAAGGATAAACATATCTGAAATAGACGAGAGTCCAAGATGTTCAATAGACAAAGAATAAATTCCGGGTGCGAACACAGAGAGTCGGAAGTTACCATCAGTATCAGTACTAATTGAGCGACTGAATGTATCTCCGTCTGTTTCACCTAAAGTAAGATTACCAACTTTAACATTAAGGGATGTGTCTACAAGCGGCGTGCCATCTTTAAAAATGATTTTGCCCTCAATCAAAAGTTGATTTCTTGCATTAGTTCCCATTATTACTTCTACGTTTCCTATTTTTGCTCCAGGTTTGATAGCAAATGTAACGCCACCAGTTTCGGGAGAGTAGGAGAAATCATGGGGGTAGAAAGCAACCTTGCCGAACTTAATGGATTTTATCGCTGGCGGCGGCGTATAACTGAGATGTTCACGACCTGGCGGTTGCGGCTTTTTCTCGGGAGGATTGGCATGCAAAACCATGATTTGAGCCAGTCCAGAGGCTATCTCTGAAAAAGTAAAACGTCCTTCTGAATCTGTCACAGTTTTTAGAAAAGGTGGGCGAGTTTGTTTTTCTTGTTCTGTTGGCATTTTGCCCATCATACGTTGGCGGATATGGGCAGGCATGTTGGGAGGTGGACCTGGTCGCTGCCGGAGAAAAGGATACAGCGTCTTGTCGTATAATGTATCCAATTCTGCGTTTTCTCTAATCCTAACATACAGAAAAACGATAGGTGTTTCGGCAACTGGTTCACCTTTTGCAGTAATTACGCGTCCAGATAAGGTTGAGAAACTTTCCTCAGCAGGACTATTGTGGACCACTGTAAGGACTAATACACATAATACTGTAAGGACTATAACAGAGTTTTTTCGGCTGCGTAAATGAGTCATGATAAATTTCTCCTTATAGGCTTCACAAATAACCGTTGTTAAGCAGTAAGAGCAGCATTACTTTTCTGCTTGCGGTGTCGGCACATTTAATCCTTCTTTTTCAAGGATTGCGTACTTCACTGAAGGTAAGAATGGACTTTTAGGTCCAATTACCATCCATTTTTTTGAATAGAATCCCATAGCAAAAGGATCTTTACTTTCATTAACAGCAGTGAAATCAGGTTTTGGTGAGTTTCTCCAATTGGTATAGGTGAGCGGTTGTCCATTATCCCATTGCCACGATGCCTCGTTTTCAGGAACGCTTAAGCCAATCCAAAAAAACGCTTTTTCAGGGAAAAGCCCTTCCAACCATTTCTGTTCCACTTCGTCGTTAATCGCGACAAGATGTGCGTTTAAAGATGCGGATTTTGCTTTGGCATCTTCCCAGTTATCGCACTCAATTTTTCTGTATCCGTGCCCATTATCAGGATTCACCAGCCAAATTCCCTCTCGCGCTTTCATTCTATCAATGTTTTTGAGGACAAACACGAGGTCATCGTAACGTTCACCTTCGTTTAGGATTATCTTTTCTGACTGTGCAACCATCCCTTTATAAGTCATCTTCACCATGTTTTCAGCAGGTGCTTCTGCATTGTATGTGACAAAATAACCTTGGTTATCAGTCTTTACATTTTTTCCTGAACTTCCGCCTCCACCACCTCTACCCGACGGAGAACGTCGATATCTACTGACCATCAGCCATAGTTCCTCATTCGCGAGCGGTGTGCCATCTTGCAAAAGAACGCGTCCACGAATCCTTGTCCGAGGCGTTTTTACGTTCACAATTGCATTTTCAAGGTGATCGCCTGGATCAACTGCAAAGGTCAATTTTCCAAAATTCGTTCCCAGACCGCCACGAAATGCCGTAGACTGAAAGGTTAAGTCACTGATCGACATAGAAATAATTTCATAATCAGACCCATGTTCAGGGAACATCGCAAATTGTGATGAAACAGGATCTATGTTTAGAAAAGAGAAACGTCCTTCAGTGTCAGTCACTGATCGCAACCAAAATAAAAAGGGCTTGCGCGCTGGCATGTCACCCCGAAAATCAACCTTAACAGGTTTTATGGCAAGTTTTATACCCACAACCGGTTTCCCATTTTCATCTATTACTTTACCGGAAATACTTGATAAGTTTTTTTGTGCAGTTGCGTTCCAAGAGATCATGAAGGAAAGCACAAGGATGACAAGAAGCATGGTAATTGAAGATTGTCTGGAATGTAGACGTTTCATAAACTTAATCTCCTTTAGGTAAGTTTTGGACTAATACTTATTGGTAATGAAACTTATGTATATTGCTTAAACAAATTTTAGGTGATTATACAAACACCGCAGGAGCAACCTGAAACCTTACCGCTAAAGCCTGAATGTGTTTGACTGTTAAATCGCGTTCACCTTCAAGAATTTCCGAAACGGTATCCGGGGTGCCGAGTTCAGGCAAATCTGATGGTTTAAGTTGATGTTCCTCCATTAAAAAATGTAACATTTCAACACCACTACATTCGGGAATTGGGTGGTGTTTATCTTCATAGGCATGTATCACTGTACCAAGTGTATCAAGTAATCCATAGAGTGGGTGTTTTTCATTGGTCCCTACTTCGTCAATCAACTCGTTTAGGACGGTAACGGCTTTGTCGTATTCTTCTTCATTACGAATTAAAAAGAGTGGTTGCACAACGTGCCAATGTGTTTGGAAATCTTCAGCAATGATATTCATCTTTTCCATCCTTCCTTATCATATTCTTCATGCGTCAACACATGGCGAACATACACTTTTCCTCGATTGAAATGGATAGAGGCAATCAAACGATACTTATTGCCACTGATGTTAAACACGATTAAATGATCTACAAGATCGACACTTGGAAACACTGCGCGCAATTCAATAAAACTTCCGAACGAATTTCTGTTCATGAGTTTGAACCAACGTCTAAGCGGAGATTGACTGTCCGGATATTTTTCCCAAAATTCGCGCAGTGTCTTTTTACTTATAACGTGCATCCTTTGACTAAATGTTATTCCTCAGCGAACTGTGGTCTACCGAGTGCATCCGTTCTGCCTTGACGTTTGTAGTGCGGCAAATGTCCACCCGCATCCGCTAAGATACGCTCATGTGCAAGTGAAATCCGATCAGCACCCTGATCTGTAATGTCATTCTGACAGGTTGGGTCCGCCTCAAGGTCAAAGAGACGTGTGCCATTATTGAGATCAACACTTGAGAAATACCAACTCTTCGCGTCTTTATACCAAACAGAATTAACATAGCGACACGTCAGATATTCACGTGATGTAAATCCACTTTTACCTTCAACGAGGGGAAGCAGATTCTGTCCCTGAATTTCACCAGCAGGTTCTACTTGACTTGCTGCCATGACGGTTGCAGGCACATCAAGCGTATACACAAATTCATCGCACGTTGTGCCAGCGTTAACACCAGATGGATGACGGACGAGGAGCGGAATATCCATTGTACCGGGATACATGAAGTTGGCAGGTTTTCCTGTCGCTTTATCTGGATTCTCGGCAAAGTTTGTGCCGTGATCACTCAAGAAAATAATTAGCGTGTTGTCGCGTAGTCCGAGCCGATCAATTGTATCTACTAATCTTCCAAACCACGTATCCACAAGTGTAACTAAACCTGCATAGTTTGCTTTTACACTCGGCAAACGATTTTCAAGTTCTTCATCTTTAAGCGAACCGTAAGGCAGGTTAAGACAGATCGGTTCCCGATCTTCTCGGCTACCGTAGAGATCGTAGTAATGGATAGGTGCTTCCCATGTTTCGTGTGGTGTGAACCCGTCTACATATAGATAAAAAGGTGTGTTTTCATGATTATGTTCTACAAATTCAATTGCAGCACGGAACAATCGTGCAGTAGGCCAGTTTTCTTCCTCACGTTCCGGTTGTACGTTCACAATGTGAGATTTGACACGTTCTGGATTACCACGGTATCTGGCAACTTGACTTGGATCAGCGTGTGCGCCACCACGATATCTATCTTCGGCTTGTCCTCGGACAAACTGCCACTGTCGGAATCCACGTGTAAAATTCATACCCGGCACAAAATAGTGCGGCACATCCGCGAAAAAGCCTGTATGATACCCATTTCGGACAAGCGACTCTGCAATTGCAGGTTCATCCGAGGACATCGGCTGCCAACCGGGAGTATATACGTTATCCCACGGCACAGGGTTATAGGAACTGAATGGATAGACACGCCTACCTGTGTGTAGTGTGCGGCGCGTCGGAATTGTTGGCAAACATTCAGGGTGTGCATTGGTAAATCTCACACCCTCTTCGGCAAAACGCTGCAAATTCGGTGTGTGCACCCAATCGTTACCATAAGGGCTTAAATATGCTGTCCGAAGTGTATCTGAAACAACGACGACAATATTCCAACTCATATATTACCTCCAAAGGAATTTATGAAATCTATTTTAGTTAGTTGCAATTGATACAACAAAGAATCATTTAAAATTAAACTGTATAGTCAAAGACAAGAACGTCCTCAACAAGTGGACGAATGTGTTCACCCGCTACTTTTTGGTGAAACGGATGCGGCAGATATGCGTCTCGCGCTGCTTCATCTGTAAATCGCACTATAAATCCGTAGGCATATCCTTGACTCTTGCCCTCGGGACTGTTGTTAGTGCCAGCAGTAATAGATTCAATGCCAGGTATTTCATCAGCCATTTCTAATAAAGCATCAGGCAAGGCATCTAATTGTTCTGAGGTGACATCCGACTTCAACTTGAGTAAGACAATATGTTCAACCATATACATTCTCCTAATTTTTAACGAACATCTCAAATTTTTGGGGTGGAAAGTTAGAAAGATTTGGTATATACTATAAGTATTACACACATCTTGTTTTATCTCAAGTCTTTTGTCTGATTCTAACCTTGTTCACCCATTCAATGTTTAACACATGTTCCCATATTTATAAAGAGAGACAAATGATTAGAATATATACGTTTTTCTCAATTTTAGTTCTGAGTTTTGTTCCGATTTTAACCAATTTTGCACAAGACAATACACAAACCGGTTTACCAGAAGGCGCAATTGCACGGTTTGGCAAAGGCGGGATCAATATCATGCGATTCTCACCCGATGGAATGCAACTCGCTGTAGGAACGGACGTCGGCTTGTGGCTATACGATGTCCCTGATGCAAAAGAAACGGCATTGTTTACAGAACATACTGGACAAGTCAATGCCCTCGCTTTTTCACATGAAGAGAATAAACTCGCAAGTGGTGGATTTAACAGTCCCATCATCCAAATTTGGGACATTGAAACCAAAAGCAAACTCTCAACCCTTACGCTAACACGACGTTCCAATTCATTAGATGCATTAGCATTTTATGGAAGAACCCTTATCAGCATAGATGGGCGTGATGACATTAGTTATTGGCAGGTAGACACAGGAAACAAATTATTGCAATCACGTTTAGAAAACTCATTCGATGTGGTTGCTTTCTCTCAAGACGGTAGTGACCTTGCCATTGCAGACCGAAATGGGAAAATCCACCTTTGGGATACAACGACAAGTAACAAACATGGCACTCTTAAAGGACATGGAAATGGTGATGATTCAGAAATTCAAGCATTGGTATTCTCACCAGATAGCAAAATACTCGCAAGCGGCAGTGAGGATAAAACTGTGAAGTTGTGGGATACACAGAACCACACCGAACTTGGCACGCTCCACGGACATCTTGGATGGGTTACTGCTATCGCATTCTCCGAAGATGGTAGTACGCTTGCCAGTGGAGACGCAAATAAGACAATTAAACTTTGGGATGTAAAAACACGAAAAGCACAGGTTACCGTCACAGGTCATAAAAATACCATCAATGCCTTAACCTTCGCACCGTACGGTGGAACTCGTTATAGTGGATGTCTGGCAAGTGGTAGTGCGGATGGCACGATCCGGTTCTGGAATCCTCTCAACGGAGAAGAACTCACTACATTTTCTACCGGACATATAGAATCGGTTAAAACTATCGCTTTTTCTGAAGACAATACAGCCCTGACAAGTGCAGCATTTAACGGAATTGTGCATGTATGGAGTCTGAAGACTCGAAGGAAATTGACTACCTTCACCAAGGGACAATGTGATACTACGGATGTATCAATGCTTTCAGCAGATGCGACACTTTATGCAAGCAGTGGCAAGAAAGGTTTAATTGCGTTCAAACCCGATGGTTTCGGTCACCGTGCCAGCACACGGGGAGGTACCCACCTTCAATTATGGAAAATAGACACAGGTGATGAGATTGCTGGACCGTGGCAAACTGGTGGCAAAAATGCATCAACCGTCTTTTTCTCTCCTACTCACAATGTCATTGCAGTAAGGGTTCATGGAGATATTCGCGCATGGCACATTAATGCTGGTGTTGAACTTTTCCGACTGGACACACGCTGGTCACCTTGGTCATTTCCGGTGTTCTCCCCTGATGGAAAATGGATTGCTAACAGCGAAGCTTCAGGGAAAACGAAAGTGTGGAATGTAGAAGCACCCCACAACGAACCTGCTATATTATCAATTGAGGAAACCAATTCAATAACATTTTCGCCCGACAGTTCAATCCTTGCAATAATAGGTAAAGAAGGTATCTATCTGTGGAAATTTCAAAATGAATCTGAGGATGAACCTATAATAATACTTGGTTTTTTGCAGGCATTTAGAAGTGTGTTGACGTTCTCACCTGATGGATCTATCCTCATAGGATCATCAATGGGTGTTTGGGACATTACCATTAAATTATGGGATGTGGAAACAGGTAAAAACTTGGAGACCCTGTTCGGACATACAGAACCTGTTGAAGCACTTGTATTTTCACATGACGGCAAAATGCTTGCAAGTGGCAGCGATGATGGCACCGTTCTGCTTTGGGATTGGGAAAAAATTGTTACCAAAGCAAAAGAAAACAAGGGAAATTAATCTATGAAAACCAGAATCCTATCTTTCACAGTTATTCTGTTGACTACTGCACTGCTCACAAGCAGTTTCGCGCAAGACAATACACAAGTCGGGCTACCTGAAGGCGCTATCGCACGTCTCGGAAAGGGCGGGATCAATATCATGCGGTTTTCACCGGATGGCACACAACTTGCTGTAGGGACAGACGTAGGCGTGTGGTTATACGATGTGCCAGATGGAAAAGAGACTGCTTTGTTCACTGGACACACTGGGCATGTGAACGCGCTTGCATTTTCACCTGATGGAAGAATTCTCGCAAGCGGTGGATTTAACAACCCCGTTATTCAAATTTGGGATATGGAAACTAAGAGCAAACACTCAACCTTCACATCAACTCAGGGGTTTCCCAATGTATTATCTTCACTGACATTCTATGGTAGGACATTAATCAGTATAAATAGAGGTAAGGAAATAACGTATCGGCATGTTGACACCGGCGAAAAATTATTAAGGTTCAGTTTAGATAATTCGTTTGATAGGACTGTCTTTTCTCAAGATGGCAGTAATTTTGCAGTTTCAGATCAAGTCGGAAAAATTCACCTATGGGACACAACCACAAGCAGCCAGTCAGGAGTTCTCAAAGGACATGCCCGTGGTAGACATACGGATATTTGGGCTTTAGCGTTTTCGCCTGATAATAGTATATTCGCCAGCGGAAGTGAAGACAAAACGGTAATGTTGTGGGATACGCAGAACTACACCGAACTCGGGATACTTAAAAGACATGGTGCTTGGGTTACCACTGTTGCATTCTCAAATGATGGAAAGACCATTGCAAGTGGAGACGCAGATAAGGTTATCAAACTCTGGGATTTAGAATCACAGCAAGAACGTGCAACCCTTACAGGACACAAAAACACTATTAATGCTTTAACCTTCGCACCTGTGGGAACACCCCGTTACGGCGGGTGTCTTGCGAGTGGCAGTGCAGATGGAACAATCCGTTTCTGGAATCCAGAAAATGGAGCGGAACTTACTATTTTTACGACTGGACATACAGAGTGGATAAAAGTAATCGCTTTTTCTGAAAATGGAACAACCCTCGCGAGTGCCGCCTTTAATGGAACTGTAGATGTATGGAGTCTAAAGACTCGACAGGAACTGATGAACTTCACTGCTGCGCAGAGCAATAACACACAAACAGTCGTTTTGTCACCGGATGCTAAGTTTCTTGCTTGTCGTGGCAGCGGCGGTTGGATTGTATTTAATCCGGTAGGATTCGGACTGCATGGTGGTGGGGATGGAAATGTAGGTATAAAGCGTCTTCAATTATGGGATATAATGACAGGCGAGGAATTACCCTTTCCTTTGCAAGATGTTGTCATCTTGCCTTCTGCAGCTGTATTCTCACCAAATAGCAATATATTTGCTGCAAGCAGTCGCCAAGAAATTCGTGCCTGGCACCTGAACACTGGAATAGAATTATTCCAACTTAACGCAAAACAACCTTCGTTCAATGATAAACTGATGTTCTCACCTGACGGAAAAAAACTTGCTGTCACAGGGCGTTCTGGCAACCTACAATTATGGGATATTTCTACGCAGCGTGACATCACACCACCCAATATCAAGAGGACAAGTACGTTGGCATTTTCACCAGATAGTTCTGTGCTTGCAACGGTAAGCCGTGAAGGCATTCACTTGTGGAATTTAGACATAGAATTGGAAGATGCACCTATCTTAATCGCAGGAAATTTGGGCGGATTTAAAAATGAATTGGTATTTTCTCCCGATGGTACCATTCTCGTTGGATCTGGAATGGATATGTGGAGGAATCCAATTAAATTATGGGATGTGGAAACAGGTAGGAGTTTGGGTGCCTTGTCTGGGCATACAGAACCAATAGAAACGCTTGTGTTTTCACACGATGGCAAAATTCTCGCAAGTGGTAGCAATGATGGCACCGTTCTCCTTTGGGATTGGGAAAAAATTGTTACCAAAGCAAATAAAAATAAAGGAAATTAAACATGAAAACCAAAATCATATCCTTCACAATTATGCTATTCACAGTTACACTACTCTTAAGCAGTTTCGCACAGGACAATACACAAGCTGGTCTACCTGAAGGGGCAATCGCGCGTCTTGGTAAAGGCGGCATTAACATCATGCAGTTTTCACCTGATGGCACGCACCTCGCAGTAGGGACAGATGTCGGCGTTTGGTTATATACCGTGCCTGATGGAAAAGAGACGGCATTATTCACGGGACACACTGGACATGTAAATGCACTTGCATTTTCACACGACAGCAAATTGCTCGCAAGCGGTGGATTTTCAAACCCCATTATTCAACTATGGGATGTAGAAACGGGAGATAAACGATCACAATTCATATTTTCAAGATCGAATGATTCAATTGAGGCATTAGCATTCTCTGAAGACGATAAAACACTTGTCAGCATGGATATGGATGGGAGATTCACACATTGGGATATTGAAACAGGCAAAAAATCCTCCAATTTAAGTAGGATGCAATCTCACGAGGCGGTTGTATTTTCTCCAGCAAATAACATGCTTGCCTCTGGACATGGGGATGGCAAAATCCGTTTATGGGATGCAACAACGGGGAAACGACAAGCAAACCTAACGGGACATGCGCGTTTACTCAAAAGAGAGGACAAAGAGGTTTGGGCCTTAGCATTTTCGCCTGATGGGAAAATGCTTGTGAGTGGAAGTCAAGATAAAACTGTCAAGTTGTGGAATGCTGAAAATCGCAAAAGCCTTGCTACTTTCAAAGGGCACAATGGGTGGGTTATTGCTGTTGCATTCTCTGCTGATGGGAGTATCTTAGCAAGTGGTGACACTGATAAGGTCATCAAACTTTGGGATGTAAACACAAAACAGGAACGGGCTACGCTCATTGGGCATACAAATGCGATTAGTACGTTAGCCTTTTCACCTGATGGAAAAACATTAGCAAGTGGAAGTTACGATGGCACAATTCGGTTCTGGAATCAAGATACAGGCGAAGAAATTTCTACTTTCACCGCTGGACACACAGAGTGGGTTAAGACAGTCGCTTTCTCAGAAAACGGCACAATACTCACAAGTGCATTCTTTGATGGAACTGTTGATGTATGGAGCGTAAAAACGAAACGTGAACTCACCACCTTTACTGCAGCACAAAACGATAGTACCAATGGCATAGCATTTTCACCGGATGCCACACTTCTTGTTAGTCAAGGGACTAACGGTGCAACACTTGCCTTCAGACCCCACGGTTTTGGCTATAGTGGTTCAGGGGCAGGTATTCGAAAGGAAATCAAGTTATGGGATATAACCACTGGTGATCATATCCCTGGACCTTGGCAAGATTTGGATAGAACTGTGAACGCCCTTGCAATCTCACCAAACAATAAGATTCTTGTGGCAGGAATGGACCATAGAGGCGGAATTCTTGCGTGGGATATAAATACAGGCGAGGAAATACTAAGCTTGAACTCGCATTCTCCTTTTTCAAGGAAGTTCGTGTTTTCTTCCAACAGCGAACTGCTGGCATCAAGTGGTAGGCATAGCAGCCAAGCACAAATATGGGATGTTGGCACAAAGCAACAAATTTCGTCTCTAAACATGGAACTTGCCAAAGCTGTGGCATTCTCACATGACAGTACACTTCTTGCTTCTGGTCATCATGATCATATTGTTTTATGGGATATTAAACCAACCGGCATGAAACAACGCGGTAAAATACTTGATACTGGACATAACAAGGAACTGAAATTCTCACCTGATGGCAACTTTCTTGTTGCACCGAAAACGAATGGTTGGAAAAATCTAATTCATCTATGGGATGTGAAAAACGGCTGGAATCTTGGCACATTATCAGGACATACTGAGGAAATTACAGCCTTAGAATTTTCAACAGATGGGAAAACGTTTGCAAGTGGAAGTAAAGATGGAACAGTCCTTCTCTGGGATTGGGAAAAAATCGTTACCAAAGCAATGAATGACGCAATACAAAAAAACTTGAGCAGCAATTTGGCACCTCCTGACAAGCCCGTGGAATACGCCAACAAGGCGGAAGAAGCTGAAGCGATTTTAAACTGGATGCAGAAAAACGGTTATCAACTTAAGAAAACCTCGAATGGATATACACTTACACGCGGTGGTAGTAGAGCCAGAATTTCCGGAGGCGGCGGAGGAAGATTAGGAAGTGGCAAGGTAAATGTTAAGATTGACTTAAACGGTGTTCTTGAAATTCGTGTGGCTGGTGTAGGGTTAGGCACGTTTATGTTTGATGATGAAGGAAAACTGAAACACAAGTCTCTTGACGAAGGAAAAAACACAAATAAATGAATGTAGCCATGAAAATCAAAAGCCTATTTTGCCTGACTTTTCTATTGATTTTAGCAATACTTTCAACCAGTTTTGCACAAGATAACACACAGGTTGGTCTACCAGAAGGTGCCATTGCACGGCTTGGAAAAGGTGGGATAAATATCATGCGATTTTCATCGGATGGTGCATATCTCGCGGTAGGAACAGATGTCGGCGTTTGGTTATATACCGTGCCTGATGGAAAAGAGACTGCTTTATTCACGGGACATACTGGGCATGTGAACGCACTGGCATTTTCACCTGATGGAAAATACCTTGCAAGCGGAGGATTTAATAACTCTATCCTTCAAGTTTGGGATGTAGAAACTAAAAGCAAACACTCTACTCTCACATTAACTCAGAGTCCCAATACATTATCTGCATTGACGTTTTATGGCAAAACACTTATCGGTATAAACAGGTTACGTAAAGTTGCCTACTGGAATATAGAAATCGGTAGCAATTTATCGGAAGCAAGTTTCGTTGTTTCAGGAGATAAGGTGATATTTTCCCAAGATGGTAGTAGCCTTGCTGCTGCAAACCGAGGAGGCAAAATTCAGTTATGGGATACAACGACAAACAGTCAATATGCAACTCTTGCGGGACATGGAGATGGCAGAGACATGGAGATTTTGTCGCTGGCGTTCTCAAAAGATAAAAAAATCCTCGCAAGCGGGAGTGCTGACAAAACGGTAAAATTATGGGATACTCAGAACCACACCGAACTTGCGACGCTTAAAGCACATAATGCTTGGATTACCGCCATCGCATTTTCAGGGGACGGCAAAACCATTGCCAGTGGGGACGCAAGAGAATCAATCAAACTCTGGGATTTAGAATCACAGAAAGAACGTGTCACCCTAACAGGACACAAAAATACTATCAACGCTTTAGCCTTCGCACCAGAATCAACACCCGTTTATGGCAGTTGTCTTGCCAGTGGCAGTGCAGATGGCACAATTCGTTTCTGGAATCCAGATAATGGTGAGGAGCTCACTACTTTTGCAGCTGGATATACAGAATGGGTAAAAGCAGTCGCATTTTCCGGAGATGGAGTAACTCTTGCGAGCGCTGCCTATAACGGTACTGTTGATGTATGGAGTCTAAATACTCGGCAAAAACTGAGGAGCTTAACTGTCGAACATAGCAATAAATCTGGGACAATCGTTTTGTCACCGAAGGCTAAGTATTTTGCTTGGCGCGGCAGTGAAGGGATGTTTTACTTCAATCCAGTCGGATTCGGATTCCAAAGCAGCAGAGAAGGCGGAGATCTTAGCAATCGTCAATTTTGGAATATAGCAACAGGTGAGAAACTTTCTCTTCCTTGGTTGGAAGGTCACGACAGAAGAAAAGTATTCGCAATTTCACCGTACAACAACATACTTGTAGTAGGCAATGATCAAGGAATTCGTGCGTGGCACCTAAAGACAGGAACGGAATTGTTTAAACTTAACACAGAACAACCTTTGTCCGTACGGAGATTAGTGTTCTCACCTGATGGGAAAAAACTTGCTGCGATCAGTAATAGTGATAGTCCAAAAGTATGGGATATTACGACACAGCGTGACATATCTCCACCCAATATTGAGAATGTTAGGGTATCACTATTTTCACATGATAGTTCTACCCTTGCAATGATCCGTAAAAGCGGTATTTACTTGTGGAATTTAGACATAGAATTAGCCGACAAACCTAACAATATAACTTATCTATCAGGCAAATTAGATGGATTCAGGGGTAGAGTGATACTTTCACCTGATGGCACTATTCTGGTTGGTTCTGGAAGTGATATGTGGAGTTACCCAATTCAGTTGTGGGATGTGAAAGCAGGAAGAAGTTTGGGGACATTGTCTGGACATACAGAACCGATAGAAAAACTTGTATTTTCTCAGGACGGGAAGACTCTTGCCAGCGGTAGTGCAGACGGCACAGTCCTACTATGGGATTGGGACAAAATCTCTGCGAAAAGGAAGTAGAACAGGAAGAAGTGAAACCATTAATATACTGACAGGACTTTTTAGTTTTAAGTTTACATCGTAGGTCGGGTAGAGCGAAGCGACACCCGACACGTTTTGTTCATGTCGGGTGTCGCTTCGCTCTACCCGACCTACAATACTCCTATAGGAAATTAACGTTTGTGATAAAACACACCAGAAAAACCGAAAACTGAATAACCCTGATATACTGATAGGGTAGTTGAAATAGCACCTATCAGTGTATTATGATTGTCAGATAAGATCTAATAAATGATGCATGCTCCACCAGCACAGACACTGCCGGCCTTCTGTGTGACATCACCAGAAACGTTATCTTCTTCACCTGATTCAAATTCTGCAACAAGGGACACAGTTTTGTCAGTCGGTTTTGAGAGGTTAAACTGTAACGAGTCGTTTGCTGTGAAGGTCACCGTACAACCTGAAAATACAACAACTATGAAAAATACGCTCAGTAGAATAAATATAGGAATGTATCTGCTTTTCATGGAATTATACCTCAATTTTCTGTAGATTAACCTGATTCAGTGAATTGCTGCCCAAACCGAGACTGCTTGCGGTAGTGATATGGTTGGCATATTTAGACATTGAACTCAATCCCATCTCCTCGCGTTTCAGATTCACAGTTTGAAGAATAAGCACATCAAGAATGACCGGATCAGTCCCGACAAACATGCCACCAAATTTCCAAGTACTCTCTGCATCATATTCAGGACCTCGGTCAAAAGAGGCAGTCAACCCGTCAACGATGTTGAGGACGACCTTCTCTTTTAAAACTTCGTTTTGAAAAATCTCACCGATAGCAGGATTGCAGTAGAGGGGTTTACCGTGGAATCTTCGTGTATTATCAACACTGCCGAAAGCCATGTTTTTTAAACATCCGCTTATGCCTGCCATATCGTGATGTTTCAAGACAGGCACATTAATTAATACATCTACCAGTTCTGTGACAATGCGAGAATATTGAGAACGGGTGCTTTCATTTTCTCGTCTGGTAATGCTGTCTTTTTCGGTTTCATAAAACACTTTGTCGTCATACCCGATGTCATCCATATCAGAGGCAAGTGTTCGTACATCCCCTTCATCTGTCTTAATCGGATACCCAGCGTTAAGTAGATGTGCTTCAAACCGATCCCAAATAATAATCTGCTTTCTGAGTACGCCAGCACTAAATAATCCCTCAACAATTTTGTTGACTATTGCTGAGTGTGTACTCAACTTTGGGCCGGCAAGTGGATTAATTTTAATACCTACGATGTGGTCTGGTAACACAAAGTCTCGCCACGCCTCTTTGGCAGAATCTCGACCAGTCAACTTCATCATTGCCTGATCAACCATTTCGCCTATGACATCTTCGTTGAGTCTGTCCTCATCCCAAACCTGTTTCCCGAGGACTTCGACTACAGGCGGAAGTGCTGCTGTTTCCGTTGGAGGGGTCAACACACGTCCACCACCAATTTGCGCGAAAGCGGGGAGAGTACTTAGCGCAGCACCACTAATAGTACCGATACGGCTTAGGAATTGGCGGCGGTTGAGCGTATCTCGTATTTGCATCGCCTCTTTACTGTCCGCGAAGATGTTTGCTATAACTGTATCTTGAGGTTTCATCAAAGTTTGCCCAATTCTGTCAAAATAGTCGCTGTCGGCACTCGCGCCCCAACAGTATCAAGTGATTTCCAAGCAACCTTTCCATCTGGCGTGATAATATACGCTGCAGGGCGTGCTTTTGTAGTCTCAAATGGATTAAGCACATTGTAAGCGATAATCATCTCTTTTTTGTTATCAGATAGCACAGGATATTTGAGCCCGTGGTTTTCTGCTGTCTTTTTTGTTAACGCCACGTTTTCTGAACTGATCGCGAAAAGTTCTGCACCTGCGTCTTGAATTTTATCGTAATTCTGTTGCAACTCCACGAGTTGTGATGTGCAGAGTGCTCAGCCACCTGTTCGGTAAAAAACAAGCACCACCTTTTTGTCATTTCCGATATAGTCTGAAAAAGCGTGTAACTCACCATTTCCATCGGGTAACTCAAAATCTGGTGCTTGGCTGCCGATGTCCAGTCCTTCACCTGGTTCCAAATCATGTCCAGGGATTGCTAATTCAACAAGTGACACTTTATCCAATGAGATAGTTTCTCCACTAACAATGGTAACGTTGCGTTCAACTTCTTGGTATCCATTGGCAGAGATGTGGAGTGTGTAATCTCCTGCTTCAATATCATTCAATTCGTAGCGACCATGTGCTTCGGTATGTGCTACGAGTTGTCCAGCTTTTAATAGGCGCACTTGAATTGCTACTCCATCAATTGATTGCACTTCTCCTTGCAGTGTGCCTGTTAATGTTTCAATTTTGTCTCTGTCATCAATGGGATTGTCTGTAGTTCCACAACCGAATGCAGCAAACAGCAAAACTATCAATGCGAAAAGACTTTGTATCTGTTTCATGAATAAATATTACTCCCTTTCTCAATAAATGGGTCGCGAACTGGAGTTCACTCCCGACGAATGCCATACCGGGAATGCCTAAATGGCATTCATATCCGGGAACGCCTAATGAAGATTAATTCGGTAATTTCTTGTTAGGTATATTCTGAATATGTCAAACGCTCCTCAGTCCCGTAGGGACGCAATGTTTATAGCAGGATGTGCTACCTCTTCCCTTAGTCCCGTAGGGACGATATGTCCTCGTAGCACCTGGCAACAAACATATCGTCCCTACGGGACTAAAGAGTGTTTATGCAACGTTTTTCTATAAACATATCGTCCCTACGGAACTAAGGAAATACCGAATTTATTTTTTAATCTTCATCAGGCGTTCATACCGTTGATTTCTTGATTTGACGCATGAGGCGTTGATTCACAATGAAGAAAATCGGGCTTACAAGGTATCCCTCCAACAAGTAAAGGAAATACTCTAAATTGACACTTACAAATTTAATATTAAAGTTTACCCAATTCTTCAAGAATTTTGGCTGTAGGAACACGTCCGACCTTTGGATCAAGGGATTTCCATGCAACTGTTCCATCTTTTTTAATAACATAGGATGCAGGTCGTGCTATTCTCTTGTTTGCTGGATCAACAACGTTGTAAGCTTCAATTACTTCTCTGTCGTTATCAGCAAGCACAACGTATTTTAGACCTTCTTTTTCAACCGTCTGTTCTGTTGCTGCTACATTATCAGAACTAATAGCAATAAGTTCAGCACCTGCAGCTTGAAATTTATTATAATTGTCTTGCAACTCTCCGAGTTGCCCACGACAAAACGGTCACCAACCACCGCGGTAAAAAACGATGGCAACCTTTTTGTTACCAACATAGTCCGCAAGAGCATGCTCCTTACCATTCCCGTCAGACAACTGAAATTCGGGGGCTTGGCTGCCAATACTTAATCCTTGACCGGGATCCAACTCTATAGGTTCATGTATTGCTGTGAGTTCTACATCCAGTTCAAAGGTCTCATCAGCAGAAATCGGATCCACATCAACTTTGTTATCTTCATAACCTTTATGCATAACCGTCAAGGTGAATCCTTGATCTACGGGGAGATTCTCAAAGGTGAAAACACCGTTTTTCGTTGTTAAAACTTCGTACTCTTTACCAGCCTTATCCGTAAGTTGGATAAGCACATCAGAAAGCACCTCTCCCGTATCCGAGTCGGTTAAAACGCCACGCAGATGTGATACAGGCTCTGCCAATGCCACGAGTGCTACCTTATCCAGTGATACCTCTTGATCTGCCACTACAGTCACGTTAAGTTCAGTCTCTTGGTATCCCTTAGCAGAAATTTGTAGTGTATAATCGCCGAGTTCAGCATCGGTAACGCGAAAGTTTCCGACCCCTGAATCAGTTGACGCGAAGATATCGGCTTGAACGTTCCCAACGCTTGTCTGTGATACACCTACTTTTGCGAATTCAATTTGCGCGAAGAGTTCTCCTGCTTTGAGCAAGTGCACCTGAATAGTTGCGTCTTCAAGTAATTCAATACTCCCGCGGAATTCGCCTGTCATGATTTCAGTTGGGACAGGGTCCGTCGTATCCTCTGAAGTTCCACATCCCAATGCGGCTAATAGCAAAAATGCTATTGCAGGAAATGTCAGTATCTTTTTCATCATGAGTTCCTTTTCAATATCTTTAATACATGTTACTTTGTTCTTTTTATGTCTTGTTTTCTTCATTTATTATAAGAATACTGACGCGAATATAGCGGTATAGACTTCCTATTTAACTCGTTTTTCGCTAAAACACTAATTCGCGTCAGTTTCTCATCTATTCTTGAGGTCTATCGGGCAATACGTTGTTTAACACTTGCCCACGTCGTTGTGAGTTTACCTGCAGCTTCAACAGCGGTGAGAGTCATAAGCCCGTCTTCCATAATTGATTGCATATCAGATTCATCTAAAGCGACATTAAAGAGCGCAATATCATCAATGATCCCAGCGGTATACCGATCAAAATGCCGTCCGATGTGGAAAACACCTTCACTATTGCCGTATCCACTTTTAGTATCAAAATCAATCTCAGCTTCTTTTTTACCATCTATCCACAGACTCGCCTTGCCTGTGTCAGTGTTTGCTATGCCAGCAATGAAATGCCATTCGCCATCAGCGATATCGGATGTACTCTGTGGTCTATAACTCGTTCCGCCAGCATTGCGTAGGAAAAAGGTGATTTTGCCATCGCCGCCGCCATTCCAAAACATATACCACGGTAGCGCTTGCGATTTATCCTCATAGTTTTTGCCCGCAAGCGAACCGCCAACTTTAGTGCCTTTGTAATGAAGTGTCAAGGTGAATGATGTTCCTGCTTCAAACCCAACACTGTCAGAGTGTGGAATTTCCACCCAATCATCAGTTCCATCAAATTCAAGTGCTTTTCCGAATTTACCATCTACCCACTTGGCACCGTGAATTTTACCCTCATTTTCTTGGTCTGACGAGTCGGTTACTGCAGCACCTTCCCCTTCATTGAACAACCACATCGCAGTGATATTCTCAAAGTCAAATTCAGCGTAGCCAGGCAGCGCAATCAACAAAAAAGCAGTTATTAGACTCGTAAACGTAATTCCCACACTTTTATTTTTTAACATTAATATTTCTCCTTATTATTTAACAATTTGGCGTTTGATTCTCGCCCACGTTGTAGTGTATTTGTTGACAGGTTCCACAGCGGCGGCTTCTTCAACACCATTATCCATAAGATTTTCCATATCATCTTCACTTAATGCGACATTGAAGAGCGCAACATCGTCAATGATTCCGTTGGTGTATCTGTCAAAGTGTCGCGCGATATGGAGGACCCCTTCACTTGTGCCGTATCCATCATTTTTGTCAAAATTGACCTCGGCTTCCATCTCACCATCTATCCATATTGAGGCTTTTCCGGTGCTGGCATCGGCTCTACCAGCAACAAAGTGCCACTCGTCATCACCAATCTGGCTTGTGCTATCTGCCCGAAAACTCACTGAAGCAGAATTTCGCAGATAAAGTGTTACTTTGTTGTCCCCACCACCGTTCCAAAGCAGAAACCATGGAAGAGCCTGCGATTTATCCTCATAGTTTTTGCCGACAAGCGAGCCACCAACTTTAGTGCCTTTAAAATGGACAGTAATTGTGAAGGAAACACCCTTTTTAAACCCGACAGTGTTTGAATGAGGAACTTCGACCCAATTATCAGATCCATTGAACTCAAGTGCCTTTCCAAACTTTCCATCAACCCACTTTGCACCGTGGATTTTACCATCATTCTTGTTACCTGAAGAATCTTTGGCAGTGTTACCCGAACCTTCATTAAAGAGCCACATGCCTGTGATGTTCTCTGGATTTATTGCGGCAGAACTTGTGCCAATTATCCAGCAGACTGCAATAAGCATTGCTATGCCAAGTCTTATCAAATTTTTCATTTTGGCCTCCTAACCTGAATTTCTGGACTAAACAAACCTTTTAACATTTTCCACTGTAGGCATTTTACAATGACCTAAATAAGTGTATCATAATTACTTCGGTTCGTCAAGTCCTTTAGCAAAATTGGCAGAGCCATTCAATTGTCGAGTTTCTCCCAATTAATTATATTGTAGGAGGGAACTCCGATTCCCGACACCAATGTTTTCGTCGCGATTCGGAGATCGCTCCTACAAGAAAGGACTTATGATAAAATGTGAAATTACTGGAGAATTGAATGGCTTTAGCAAAATTGGGTATGTAAAATTTTAGCAAAAGTTTAGGCTAAAATACGTTGTCTGAGGCGTTTACTATTTTTTTCTGAATCGCGGATTTCACGAATGGCGCGGATTTCGCGGATTATGGAAGTGGAGATACCAACCTTATTTATGGAATGTACCTGATACGGCATCGGACAGGATGAAGTCGTCCGATAAAGCAAAAAAACAAAAATCTGCTAAATCCGCGTAATCTGCAAAATCCGCGATTCAGATAATACACATGCCAAAAACTTTACACACCCAAAAACACCTTGAAAAAAATGAAAAAATATGACATAATTCTTAAACAAAGAAATTATTTTATCCCGTGTGTTGATATATCGCAGGTTGTCGTATACAGATGTCATCGCACACCGAATAAAGGAATGGATACGCAATATGCCACTTGGTAGGAAAATACGTTATGGAATGGTAGGCGGTGGACCAGATGCGTTCATTGGGGCTGTGCATCGTAAAGCTGCTGCACTTGATGGAGAAATAGACTTAGTTGCTGGCGCATTTTCATCTTCACCGGAAAAATCTCGGCAGCAAGGAGCAGAGCTTTTTCTTCATGAAAACCGAGTTTACGGTTCGTATAAGGAGATGGCAGAAAAAGAGAGTCAACTCCCTGAAGGTGAACGCATAGATTTTGTCTCAATTGTCACACCGAATCACGTTCATTTTGATGTCGCGAAAACCTTCATAGAGACAGGATTCCACGTTGTCTGTGATAAACCGATGACAACAACAGTAGAAGATGCCGAATCCCTCTGTCGTCTTGTTAAGTCACATGATGTAATCTTCGCGCTGACCCACAATTATACTGGCTACCCGATGGTGAAACAAGCACGTGAACTGATAAAAGAAGGAAAACTCGGTACGATACGTAAGATTGTAGTTGAATATCCGCAAGGATGGCTCTCCACATTTTTGGAAAATGAAGGGGCAAAGCAGGCAGTTTGGCGAACAGATCCAAAACAAGCGGGTGCTTCATCGTGTATCGGAGACATCGGCTCACACGCTGAGAATTTGGCACACTACATCACTGGATTGGAGATGGAAGAGATATGCGCTGACATGACCACATTTGTGGAAGGACGCCTGTTAGAGGACGATGGAAATCTATTAGTCCATTATGAAAGTGGTGTCCGTGGCATCTTGTTTGCTTCACAAATCTCCGTAGGTGAAGAAAATAATCTACGTATCCGCGTTTATGGAACAGATGCATCATTGGAATGGCATCAAGAAAATCCGAATTATCTCTCTGTGCGTTTTCCTGACGGACCGGAACAGGTCTATAAACGCGGTAATGATTACCTTGCAGAAATTACACAACATAATTCTCGTATTCCGTTTGGGCATCCAGAGGCGTTTATTGAAGCATTTGCAAATATCTATGTCAATGCTTCCCGCACAATGGCAGCGAAGATAGCAGGTGAGTCACCTGATGAATTTGACACCGATTTTCCGACGGTTCAAGACGGTGCTCGCGGTGTCCATTTTATTAATACAGCAGTAGAAAGTGGAAAACAGCGCGGCTGGGTTGATGCAAGTTATACACCTCCAGCGTAAGAAAAACACTATAAATTATGGGTTTGAAAACTTTCCTATACAGAACAAAGGAGACATAATATGGCAAGACCTGTGACTCTGTTTACAGGACAATGGGCAGACTTAACACTTGAAGATTTAGCGAAGAAAGCCAGTGAGTGGGGATATGACGGTTTGGAACTCGCTTGCTGGGGAGACCACTTTGAGACCGACAAAGCACTTTCTGACAACAGTTACTGTCAAGGCAGACATGATCTGCTCGCAAAATATGGATTGAAAGTTTGGTCAATTAGTAATCACCTCGTTGGGCAAGCGGTTTGCGACAATATTGATAGTCGACACCAAGGAATTATATCAGAACAGATTTGGGGCGATGGTGATCCCGCTGGTGTTCAAGAACGTGCCGCAGAAGAGATGAAAAACACGGCGCGCGCCGCTGCAAAACTCGGTGTTGATGTCGTGAACGGCTTTACAGGAAGTTCTATTTGGCATCTACTCTACTCATTCCCACCGGTAGACCCTGCACAGATTGATGCTGGCTTCCAAGATTTTGCTGACCGTTGGAATCCGATTTTTGATGTCTTTGATGAAGTCGGCGTTAAGTTTGGTCTTGAAGTCCATCCTACTGAAATAGCATTTGACATCGTGACAGCTGAACGCGCTATTGAAGCACTCGACGGTAGAGAGACCTTCGGTTTCAACTACGATCCAAGCCACCTCGGATATCAAGGCGTTGATTATGTTGCATTCATTGAACGGTTAAGTGATCGCATCTATCACGTCCACATGAAAGATGTCTGGTGGGCAGAAACACCACGGTTGTCGGGTGTGTTCGGTGGACATTTGAACTTCGGTGATTCAAGACGTTTTTGGGATTTCCGCTCTATCGGACGCGGAAATATCGATTTTGAAGAGATCATCCGTGCCTTGAATAATATCGGTTATGACGGACCGCTCTCCATTGAGTGGGAAGACAGTGGTATGGATCGGGAACATGGCGCACGTGAAGCGTGTGGAGCAGTAAAAGGCTACGATTTTGAACCTTCTGCTGTCGCCTTTGACGCAGCTTTTGAAGAATAAAACAGTGACAGGCAGATATGAAAATATCTGCCTGTTTCATATTAGGACAGATTGATGGCGAAAGGTTTTGTTTCTTCATCTGAATCTCGGACGTTTTATGATAGACAGACCGGGACGCGTATCCGTCAAGTTACCACCGCATCTGCCCATCACCATCATCCGTTTTTTATTATTCCAGCGTATGATGACGCGATGCAGCGATTATTTTTTGTATCACACCGTACCGGCACACCGCAGATTTTTGCTGAAGAACGGAGTACTGGGGAACTACGTCAGTTGACAGACAGACCCGATTTAAGCGAATGGTCGGTTCATCCTTCACACAATGGGAAATCGGTGTTTTTCACCGCTGGTACAAGCGGTTGGCGACTCAATTTGGCAACGTTGGAAGAGCGAGAATTGGTTAACTTCACAGCAACTGAAATGCGTGATGAGGGTATGATTGCCGCGGCGATGGGAACAACCGCACTTAGCCATGATGATAAATGGTGGGCTGTCCGATTCAAAGTAGGCGCAGAGTCTGCACTTGCTATTGTTGATACGGATACGGGTGATCACGAAATCATCCTTCGCAAAGATAGCATCGCACATCTTCAATTTTGTCCTGATGATTCTAACCTGCTCTATTATGCAGGTCCGCTAACCGACCGCGTATGGGTTATTCATCGGGATGGTTCAGGAAATCGTAGGCTTTATGCCCGTAATGTCCCAAAAAATGAGTGGATTACGCACGAAACATGGATACCGGGCACGCGTGAACTTGCATTTGTTGATTGGCCGCGAGGTGTGAGATGTGTGAATGTTGACATTGAAAAAGAACGACAGGTAACGACATTTAACGCATGGCACGCTATCTGCAACAAAGATGGTACTCTTATGGTTGCAGATACCAATTTCCCGGACATCGGTATCCAAACTTATGACCCACGTGATGGAATTGGTGAACCGAAAACACTCTGTTATCCGAACGCTTCTTCTATCGGTGAACATTGGAATGGACCTTTTCCTTATGCAGACGGTCCTATTACAGTCTATGCACCACAGCATACACATTCGCATCCATCTTTTAGTCCAGATGGAAAGTATGTCGTATATACCTCAGATAGAAGTGGATTTGCTCAAATATATGAAGCAACTCTTGAAAATGTATAATTTTATTGTAAATCCGATATAGGATTTAAGTTTAGCCGTAAATTGGTTGAACGTAAGTGAACCATAGGTGCAATTTAAGAGATAAATCCTTGTATTTTGTGGATGCTATAGCCCCAGAGGGGCGAAATGTTTATAGACCGTGGGACCACCCAGATATAAGCCCCAGAGGGGCGAAATGTCTATAAATAAATTTCATATTAGTGCCAAAAATGTTTTGTTACCTTTGCCATCGTATAAGGAATATAAAATTTCCAAAGTTTAATACAAGTATAAGAAACCGTAAGTAGAAACCAATTAAAACATACCAACAATAGGAGAAAAAAATGCCAGTTGTAATACCCCGCCTCATCGTTGAGGTCTTTCAACACACAAACTTTCGTGGTAGGATGGGATATGTCTTAGAACCGGTTCCACATACAGGTAGGATCGGATTCCAAGACAACATATCCTCTCTTAGAGTTTTCAAAGGTCCGAATTTTTCGGGAAGTCCAAATTACAAGGCACTTCTTTATCAACATGTCAACTATAAAGGAAAGAAATTGCCGCTCGGTCCCGGATTTTATCCGAACATACATGATGTAGCATTCAACTTCGCTGACAGGATTTCCTCAATAAACTTCGGCTCTACCATTGATGTAGTCGGTCCGGAATGGGGCACTGTGCCGGTGATCGTTGAATGTTATGAACATGTTGAATTTAGAGGGAAAAAGATTACGATCCTACGAGACATTGCGAACCTTAGAGACCCGCAGGGCGGCACATGGTTTGAAGACCGTATTTCGTCTATCCGCATGTTTAAAGGTCCTGATTTTCCACCTGATGGTGCAGAAGTTATCTTCTATGAACACCCTGATTTTGAAGGTGACAAATTGCATATTCGTATGGAGCCATCAGAATTTAAGAAGGAATTGCCAAACTTACATCTGCTGCCACAAAGTTTTGGTGATTCTATCTCGGCTATAAAAATTGAAGGATGGGCATCATCGGGTGAATTCACTGAGATGGTATTTGATGATGAATTTATCGGAAACGATATGCGTCCAGAATGGCAATGGGTAGACCCCCAAGGTGGCGGCGGATGGTCTGAACGCCAAGGCTATCTTGAAATGCGGACAGACCCCGGACAAGACTTATGGCACGGACCAAACGGCAGAGGTGGAGATATGGATGCTCCCCGACTCCTGATGGAGGTTACAGAGGACTTTGCTATAGAAACCCGTATGCGTATTTCACCGCAACTCAGAGAGCACGGTGGTTTAATTATATGGAAAAATGAAAATCAGTTTCTCCGATTAGAAAAAACCTCCGGACCACACGCATTCCGAGGGGATGTTCGATTTGAACGGCATGTTAACCGTCGTTTCGGTCTTGTCGCCCGGGGTGGAATGCGGAATGTACGTGAACTTTTTCTACGTCTTGAACGTCGAGGTAATCAGTTCTCCGCTTTCGCCAGTCAAGATGGAATCCATTGGAAAGGCGTGGGCGTTACGCGGGTTGCAATGGGGCCTCGGGTACAAGTCGGAGTACACGCGCTCTGTCCCGGAAATATTCCGCCCACTTTAACGAGATTTGACTACTTCCGTCTCTTTAAACGTAGAAGTGAAGCAGCACAATATCGTCCTATCGTTGCTGAGCAGCTTGACGAACGGTCTGATGAAGAAAGCGTACGCGAACTTGCCGATGAACGTCGCCGCGCTATGCGAGATGTATTTTAGAAGCCAGTTCTATTAAAAAACATCAGAATTAGCGTAGGTAAGTTTCACAGATTTTTATACAAGTTCAAGCCTGCTCCACTGTAGACAAAATATGTCTTCACGGAGCAGGCACATTTTGTAATATTTTGATTGTCAGGTTAGTTTCCAGGAAATATAAACGTAGCAATCGTTAACTCATTAAAGGAGACATCACGATGCAAAATATAAGATTATCCTACGCAATTTCAATCCTCTTCCTACTTGTCATAGTGTTGGCACATCCTGCCAATGCCATCGTTGGCGCAGTTGAAGAAGGTCTGGTCGCCTATTGGTCATTTGATAAAGACACGGTGCAAATCGCAAAACAGGCAGAGGATATTTTCTCTGGTCTAAAAGCAGTCGTCAAAGGTGATCCTGAGCTTGCGCCTGCTGCCGATTGTAAAGTTGGTGAGTGTATCCTATTCGACGGTACTGATGATAACCTCCTTGTGGAGGATTCAAACCCACCGAAAATTGACCGTGATTGGGATGAAATCACGCTGGAGTGTTGGGTTAAAATAAACGCTTTAGACGATAGCTGGAATCGTATTATTTCACTTGATGACCAGCCGACTAACAGCAAAGTTATAACGCTTTATTACGATGATGACGACAATCGACACGGGTTTTACGTCAAAGCTAACAATAAAGCAACACAAGCTGCTCAACATCTCATTCAGGAAGATATACCGCTTGAAGAATGGCTGCATATCGTAGGTACTTATGATGGTTCTAATGTTAACTACTATGTCAATGGGGAACTTGCTATAAAGCATACAGTAGCAGGTGGAAAAATACCTAAAGGTGGACTCAAACTTTGTATTGGAGATAGAACGGATGGCGTTAATGCTGATGCTATTCAGGGATATGTTGATGAATTCCGTATCTATGACCGAGCACTCACAGCAGCAGAAGTACAGAAAAACATGAAGGCTACAGGGCTTGATGTGAGTCCCACTTCAAAACATTTGAGCGTTACATGGGGACAAATTAAGGCGAGACGAAGATAACCGAACATAACATATTTGTCACCCCTTATATGTTTGGGTGTCTTGAGTTATTTTCATGTTGTCCTTGAGTTTTGAGTTTCGCTTTGTTCTAACCAACCTGCACTTGATTTCTCATTAGGTTGTAAGGAAAAAACAAAATGAAGCCTGTTGCAATTCTTCTATTGCTTATAATGATAGGATGTTCGGGACACAAGCAGCCAGAGGCTGATTATGTTGTAGAAGTCCTTGATTTAGCCTTAAAACTGAGTTATTACGATTTTGCTATAGATCCTGTAGATGAGTATTTTTCCCCGCAAGAATTGGATTGGTTCGTCAAAAACAGAAGTGCTGCAGAGAAAATCATCATAAAATATGTTGATCGGGGATCCACTTCTGCTATTTTGCTCGCGGGTTATTTGAGATTAGATTCTGTACTCAAACCTCTCCGCCGTCAGTTGCTAAAACTTCGCAGTACTTATGGATGGGAAGGACCCGACTATAGCAAAGAAGAAGCCTGGTTGAATAGTAGTCAATACCCATACCATAATATTTACATAGATGCTATAGAAAGTATCACACAGAAGCCGATTCATGAATCCATTAAACTTACCCCTTCTGAGTATAACAGTCTTCTGCGTGAATCCAGAAGAGCGAGAACATACGATACTTTTCCTGATGTAGGGAACAATCCGCCTTATGTAGATGGAAAAGCGTGGTGTGCAAAATGGTTGCTTATTCAACTGAAACTTTTGGAAAATTGAACATTATGCCGTAAGTACATTCAGATTCATTCGGCTGGTGTTGCTTGATGTATTTTCTACAAGTTGCGACCCAGTATAAAGTTTGCAGAATAATCAGATAATTAATACTTGAAACTCTACATGAATCAGATAGAGATTGTCCAAACTTTTGTATAAATTATGGAGAAATTTATGGAAAACATCGGGATTGGTGTTATCGGATGCGGCGGCATGGGCAGAAGCCTCGCAAATGGCGCACACGCTGTTGAAGGCATAGAGGTTATCTGTGTCAGTGACCTACAAGGGGAATTGGCGAAAACACTTGCAGATAACCTCAACACAAAATACACGACAGATTATCATGAATTATTGGCGAATGACAACATTCAGGCGGTACTCATTGCTTCACCTCCGTTTCTACATGCACAGATGGCAGTTGATGCTGCGAATGCGGGGAAGCATGTTTTCTCAGAAAAACCGATGGCACCCACATTGGAAGATTGTGATGCGATGATCACTGCGGCATCAGAAAACGATACTAAACTCACAATCGGTTTAGTCTGTCGTTACCATGCCACGCATTCCAAAGTTCGAGAAATAGTACATAGTGGTGAACTTGGCGCACCGGCCAACATGATGGTGCATCGAATTGGTGGGCCGTGGGGAGGTGGAAATAGAGTCCCGTGGCGTTTGGTACGTGAAAAATCTGGTGGAAGTCTTATGGAAATAAATGCCCATGAGATAGACTTTATGCGATGGACATGTGGTGATGTCTCAAAGGTGTACGGAGTCGGTGGACAATACATACATGAACATACAGATTATCCAGATGTAGTGCTTGCATCGTTAAACTTTAAAAACGGGGCTGTAGGATTACTTCATTCCAGCCATGCTGCTGCAGTTGGAGGTTACGGTGGAAGAGTTGATTGTGAAAAAGGTTCCATATACTTCCCACAAATTTGGGGTGGCGATGCCGCAATCCAAATAAAACCTTTTGAAAGTGAAGGGAGAAGCATTAAGATTAGCGATATTCAGGTGCCGCCGCCTGTCCAGCAAGAAATTCGCGTTTTTGTAGACGCAGTTCGGAATGACACACCGCCACCGATTACTGGTGCTGATGGGCGTGCTGCAGTTGAAATTGCCTTAGCAGCGTATAAATCCGTTGAAATCGGAGAACCTGTTGCATTACCGTTATAAGAGGTGAAAAGAATGAAAATATCTGTATGGGATGGTGGACTTTCAGATACCTATCTGAAACAGGTTACACAACTTGGTGCTGACTGTATTGATTTTGGCAATGGTGGGTCTTTCCCCGGTGTTAGCGAACAAGGTTACCCCGATTTGGACGAACTGTTGAAAATGAAAAAGCAGATTCGGTCTTACGGTTTGGACATCAATCGGGTGACTCTTCCCAACATCACAGAAAAGTTTATGAAAGGACAACCCAATAGCGAAAAGGAATTAGAAAATACGTGCAACGCACTCAAGGTATTTGCCGAAGCAGGCGTGCCTATCGCACGACAACGGTTCTGGGGTGATACTTTTGATTTTCTAATGACACGTTATTCTGCTGTACATCGTGGTGGTTATATCTCGCGCGGAGAAAGCCGTGCAGCAACACAAAATCCTCCTCCCATCCCGACAATGGAAGAACTTGAGGAATGGTGGAAACGTTTCTGCGAAGTCTACGGAGCGTTGGTGCCTATTGCTGATGAACACGACATTAAACTTGCGATTCACCCATCAGATGTGCCGAACCCAGATACACCTCTCGGCGGTCTCGGATTTCATCGAGTGATTGATGCCTTTCCAAGCAGGAATGTCGGTTACCTTTACTGTTGTGGCACTCGTGCGGAAGCAGGGGGAAGTGCAATTGTGCTTGACGAAATTAACAATTACGGTCGCAAAAGGCGTATCTTTATGGTTCACCTGCGAAACGTTCGCGGCAGTCTTGCAACAGCAGGTGCATTTGAGGAGACGCTCCTTGACGATGGTGATATGAATATGTTCAAAATTGTGCGAGAACTACAAAAGGTCGGATTTGACGGGTGTATCAATGCAGACCATATTCCAAGGTTAGAAGGTAATGTAGGGTTAGCCTACTCAGTTGGTTACATCAAAGCAATATTTGCAGCATTGGCAGCATAACCTCTTACAATTTTAACGTGAGTTCGGTATAAGCAACTTTCGGAATCGGCAGAATATGTCTCCTAAAAACTATTGTTATTTTGTATACTAAAATAGTACCGAATTTTTAGAGTCAAATATGATTGTTTTAGTCATAATAAGCCTACCGATCCAGTCATAACAAAGGATCGTAGCACATTACAAAATCCTATCATTTTCCGATTGACTCTAAAAACTCTAAAATCTTTATATAACGTAAATACGGAGAAAAGATATGGAATTCTTCAGGTCTTTATACCGAACTCACGTAATTTTAGGATAAATTTTGCCATGTTCAAACAGATATTATGGATTACAAGCGTTTTCATTCTGCTCATTACAACACTCGCGCAGGCAAAAATCGTCTTTACGTCTACCCGAGATGGAACGCGTGAAATCTATGTGATGAACGACAACGGAAGCCGTGTCCAAAGACTAACAGAAAACCAGTTCTTTGAAAAAAATCCTGTTTGGTCGCCAGATGGAAAACAGATCGCTTTTACAAGAGATATAGATGCAGATATTAGAAACAAACAGTTTGACATTATCATAATGGATGCTGATGGAAGTAATCAACGAAATTTGACCAAGCACCCCGCGAGAGATGGCAGCACCGCTTGGTCACCCGATGGACAAAGTATCGCATTCACGAGCAACCGTACTGGAAGAAATGAAATCCATATAATTGACATTTCCAGCGGTGAGGTTGAGCAACTCACCAACAACAAAGGTATTAACGGCTCTGCAAATGACCCGACCTGGTCCCCTGATGGGAAATATATCGCGTATGAACAGTATTCGTTTGGGCAAGGTGGAACAATTTACATGATAAATATCCAAACTAAGAAAGCGAAGCCAATTATACCTGTAAAACCTAATCTTTCTGAAAATCGTCCTCGTTGGTCACCAGATGGAAAGTTTATTCTATATCATGAGATAAGTATGGAAGAGGTAGCTGCAAATCTTGATCCGAAAAAACCTCTCTTTGTACTGGACATTCTCTTAGGGATGACAGACCGATTAGTTATAGTGAGCGTGGAAGGTTTTGATCAACCGAAACTGACTATTCCTGAAGAATGGTCAATAAGTTTTACAACAGGTTGGTCTCCGAATAGCAAAGAATTTGTTTTCTCAGCTTCACAGCAACGTTGGGGTGGAGATGCTGAAATCTATAAATATAATATTGCCACTCATGAAATTATAAATCTTACCAATCAGGTGGGTTATGATGGCGAACCAAATTGGTTAAATCGCACGTTATCAGTTAGTCCTACAGGCAAGATAGTAACACAGTGGGGACAGATGAAGAAATAAAGACATCGCTATTGTAGGCGCGGGTTTAAAACCGCGCCTATTAAGTTTAGAAAAAACCTTTACCACGAATCGGTTCTGAAAGGCGATGCGGGTAGTCCTTCCATATTCATTAAATTCGGTTCTGCATTTTGATGCCAACCGAACCGCACCGCAACAGGTGACTCAACCGAATCACTTGATACAACCACTGTCCCACCATCAACAACTGCAGTTGCCTCAACAAACTGCTTATCTTCACCCGCAATTTGAAACCATGTCAGCGGTTCATCATCTCGTGACATCAAACCACTCCCCACATGCTCAAAACTGATGCGGATTGTGCTACCTTCAACTTCCATTGATTTGTATAAGGGACCGGAATAGACAAGATCGTCTTTATTGTATGTTTTCGCGAGCGCCCATAAGGCAAGCCGCAAACCAACGTCCTGCTTATTTCGTGGATGGATATCCCTGATGTTACCAATGTCAGTTGTTACAACCATGCCGGTGTTCGGTAATGCTAATGTGGCAGTTTGCGCCTCCCACAATCTTGCCAGACGCGCCGTATCATCGCCGCCATAGTTAAATGGTGCAAGTTGGACGAAATAGAACGGAAAATCACCTTGTTTCCAAACCTCTCGCCATCCGTTGATAAGTGCCTTCATCTTTTCATGATACATCATGCCTTCACCCATGTTTGACTCACCTTGATACCAAAGCGCGCCACGGATTGCAAAAGGCACAATTGGATATATCATGTTGTTGTACATTGCTGTCGGTCTTCCGCCATTACTCAAGGGATGGACAACCTGAGGCATCTCAAAGATAGTACCACTGTTTTCCAATGCTTCCCGGGTCTCTGTGATCCAAGTTTCAATCTCTTGTATCTTTTGCGGAAGCTGCATCCGAAAGTCTTTATCAATATCTTGAATCTCTTCAGATATTGAGGTTAACGCAGGAACAGAAGCGAATCCTTCAGGTGGTGTCCACGGTTCAATACGACTTCCACCCCAAGAGGTATTGATTAACCCAATCGGCACATCAAGTTCTTTGTGAAGATGTCTACCAAAATAGTATGCCACAGCAGAGAAATGCCTAACGGTCTCAGGAGTAGTCGCACGCCATTGCGCATTTACATCTAAGACAGGTACACCTGAAGTTTCTTTCGGTATATGGAACAACCGTATGTTCGGATAATTTGCTGCTGCGATCTCCGCATCTCTGTCATTTGATATATTAACTGACCACTCCATGTTTGACTGTCCAGAGCAAACCCATACTTCACCAAAAAGGATATCTGTAAGTTTAATGATATTTGTCACTTCAATAGTGTCACTTCCACCAACAGTAACTCTATACGGACCACCGGCTGGTGTGGCTGGGAAAATAAATTTCCAATCACCATTTTCATCAGAAACCTTGGTATCCGAGTAAATAACTTCACCATCAAATCTGACTAAAGAAATAGAAATTTCTTCTCCTGGACTTGCCCAACCCCAAATTGGTGTAGGCATATCCCGTTGTAAAACCATGTTATTGCCAAAAACTTGAGGGAGTTTCACCTCGGCAAACAGATTTAGATGTGAGAAGAATAGTACAGTACTCATAACTACGATAAGTAATTTCATAAAAGTTTCCTTTGTTAAAACGAGATGTTAAGAAAAATTATAGTGGATTCTACAATTAACTGGACATCTGAACTGTAGGAGGGAACTCCGATTCCCGACTATTAGGGGTTGCGTCGCGATTCGGAGATCGCTCCTACAGAATATATGTAAACTTATTTACATAATTTACTATAAAGTGTGTTTATAATGATTTATAAATGAAGTATACCTTACAGTAGATAGTAACTTCCTTAGGTGCGGTTCCTATGAAATATGGTCTCGATCAAACCCGTATCTGCCTATTCCTACCACGAGTCGGTACGGAACGGTGATGCGGGCAATCCTTCTTTATTCGCAAGGTTTGGTTCCGCATTTTGATGCCAACCGAATCGGACAGCAATAGGCGACTCAACCGAATCACTTGATACAACCATCGTATCGCCATCAACTATTGCAACCGCTTCAACAAACTGCTTATCTTCCCCCGCAATTTGAAACCATGTCAGTGGTTCATCATCTCGTGACATCAAGCCACTACCAACATGGTCAAAACTGATTCGGATAGTACTTCCCTCAACCGCCATTGATTTGTACAGAGGACCAGAATAGACAAGATCGTCTTGACCATAAGTTTTTGCGAGTGCCCACAAAGCAAGCCTTAACCCGACCGCTTGTTTATTTCTCGGATGAACATCCCTAATGTTACCAACATCGGTAATTACAGCCATGCCGGTATTAGTTACTGCTAATGTCGCTTTTTGCGCTTCCCAGATTTTCGGTAAGAGAAACGGATTCCTTTTCAGTCCGCGTTGTGCTGCAATACGATCATAATTGAAAGGGGCAAGTTGTACATAGTAAAAGGGGAACTCGCCCTGCTGCCAAACCTCGCGCCACCCGTGGATGAGTGCCTTCATCTTTCTATGGTAGTTCAACCCATCTCTAAGGTTTGATTCCCCTTGATACCAAATAGCACCACGGATTGCATAAGGAACGAGCGGATACACCATGCCATTGTAAATTGAGGTTGGCCTCCTATGATTACTGAACGGGTGGACAATGTTAGGCATCTTCGTAAGGCTGGCACCAGTTTCCAATGACTTCTGTGTTTCGGCTATCCACGTTTCAATCTCCTTCATTTTCTGAGGAAGCTGCTGGCGATAGTTCGCCTGTACATCTTGAACTTCTTTGGATATGTGTTTCAGGGCTGGCACGGAGAGGAAACCCACAAGCGGCGTCCACGGTTCAATGCGGGTACCACCCCACGAGGAATTGATTAACCCAATCGGCACGTTGAGATCTTTGTGAAGTTTCCGCCCAAAGTAGTAGGCGACAGCTGAGAAATTTCGGATTGTCTCAGGACTGGTCTCTTTCCAGTCAGCTTCTACATCTTTCTTGAGCAGTCCAGATGATCTTCTTGGCACATAGAACAACCGAATTTTTGGATACGTTGCTGCGGCAATTTCTGCGCCGCTATCCTTTGATGCCCTAACAGACCATTGCATGTTTGATTGACCTGAACAGACCCAGACCTCGCCGAAAAGCACATTTGTAAGTTCCAGGGTGTTACTGCCGGTAACCCGAAGTGTGTAGGGACCGCCAGCTTCCATCGCAGGGAGATCTATTCGCCAATTACCGCCGGCATCGGCTGTAGTGGTAAGTACCGGTGGAAGTTCGACACCTTCGGCACTGAGAGTTATGGAGATTTCTTCGCCTACGGATGCCCACCCCCAGATGGGTACCTGCATGTCGCGCTGCAATACCATGTTGCTGCCAATAACACGGGGCAACGTAACCTCAGAATATACGAGGGTTTGTGTAAAAAATAAAAAATAAAAAGTAAAAAATAGGACGAGTCGTTTCATATCTTTGCTCCTTTAGAACTGCTTGCTATTGAGACGTTCCGCAAGGTAACTGTTACGCCACATCACCTGCGTGTTATTGATACAGATGCCGAGTGCTTGTTTCGTGCCAACAATCACTGCAAGTTCCTTTGCACGGGTGATGCCTGTGTAAAGCAGGTTTCGTTGTAACATAATATAGTGTTGCGTGTGCAAAGGGATGACAACTGCAGGATACTCACTACCTTGCGCCTTATGAATAGTAGTTGCATAAGCCAAAACCAGTTCGTTAAGGTCTGCCATATCATAAACAACAATTTTTTCAGGAAACCGAACCTGCACCGTCTTGTCTATCTGATCAATGCTGACAATTCTGCCTATATCACCGTTATACACATCATAGTCGTAGTTATTGCGTATCTGCATAACTTTATCGCCGATACGGAACGCTTGCCATCCTCTTACGGCTTGTTCTGCGTTTGGGTTAAGCACATCTTGTAAACATTTATTGAGGTTTTCAGCACCGAGTGTGCCGCGCCGCATCGGGCATAACAGCTGAATGTCGTCTATAGGATGAAAGTTGTAGTGGTAAGGTAGACGATCAGCAATCAGCGAAGTAATCTCTTGAACTACTGATTCAGGTTCTTCTTCTTCAATAAAAAAGAAATCCCGATCCTTTGGACCGGAAAATTGTGGAAATTCCCCATTGTTTATACGATGTGCGTTAGTGATGATCATGCTCTCTTGTGCTTGACGGAAAATCTCCGTGAGTCTAACAACCGGTATCTTTTGCGATTCGATGAGCGAATTTAACACCTTGCCTGCACCAACAGATGGCAGTTGATCAATGTCACCAATGAGGATAACAGTAGCATCTAAGGGAATCGCCTGCATTAATCGGTTCATTAGAACGAGATCCACCATAGACATCTCGTCCACAATCACAACATCCGCTTCCAACGGGTTTTCACGATTACGTTTGAATCCGTTATCTTGAAAGGAGAATTCAAGTAGCCGATGTATCGTTTTTGCTTCTCTACCTGTCGTTTCGCTGAGTCGTTTCGCAGCACGTCCAGTCGGTGCAGCCAAAACAATACGTTGTCCTCCTGCCTCAAATAACCGAATCATGCCGAATGTCGTTGTTGTTTTTCCTGTGCCTGGACCACCCGTGAGAATCATCGCACGTTCCGTGAGTGCAGTCCAAATTGCTTCCCGTTGCTGCGAGGCAAATTGAATGTCCATCTCATTTTCCAACTGGGCCAATGATGTGTCTATGTCCAGTGAACTGATATTTCGCATTCCATTTGAAAGCAACCTCAAAAACTGGTTTGCCACACCCATTTCAGCATAATAAAACGGTGCAAGATAGATCGCATTACTTTCAAACATCGTGGATAGCTGTTCTGGCTGTTGCTTATCAGGCAGCTCCTCCGTTTCATCATCACAGATTTCAATATACTCGTTATGACTTTCAGTTATTGTGCCTTGCGATCCGCTATTAAGCCAATCCGTTATTTTACTTTGCTCAGCAACGATTTCAACCGTTCCGTTTTCTTTTGAAAGAATTATCTCCTCTTTTTGTGTCAGAGCAAGGATACCCATCCCAATTGTGTGCGGATCCTGTTCAAGGATGTTTTCACATGCCTCTATCAGTTTATCGGGATATTGAAAGACATGTCCTTCATCAGCTTTTTGGCTGAGTACATATTTGATGCCAGCTTGTATGCGATGTGGGTCGTTTTTATCAATGCCCAGTTTTTGTGCAATGGTATCTGCAGTGACAAACCCAATGCCGTAAATATCATCAGCAAGGCGATAGGGATTTGCAGTCACAATCGAAATAGATTCATTTTTGTATGTTTTGTATATTTTTGCTGCGTGTGAGGTGCTAACGTTATGGGATTGTAGAAAAAGCATGACGTTTTTTATTTCGCGCTGTTCTTCCCACGCCTGCTGGATCATTTTAACCCGCTTACGTCCAATTCCGGGTACTCCTGCCAATTTTTCTGGTGACTGCTCGATGACATCAATCGTATCCATTCCAAACAAACCAACAATTCTGGATGCCATCTTAGGACCAATCCCTTTAATCAATCCAGAACCCAAATATTTCCTTATCCCGACAACATTTGCGGGTTGAATAGTTTCAGACCGCTCAATCTGAAATTGTCTGCCGTATTTTGGATTGTTTACCCATTCTCCATTGAGTAGCAGGCTCTCACCAGGATTGACAGATGCAAGGTTACCGACAATTGTAACCAACTCAGCATGACCGCGCGCAGAAAATCTCCCGATAGTCCAACCGGTATCAGGATTTTCAAAAACGATACGTTCAAGAATGCCGTTTAGCGTTTCCATGTTGTTATCCACTATTCAAACAATAGTTCAACCGGGCAGGAGAAACCCGGGACTACATCCTCTCCGGTAAGTGTGTCTTCACGCGTGAGCGTTTTGATGTCTGTTTCGGATTTATACACCGTCACAGTTTTCAATGTAGGTTCAACAACCCAAACACAGCGAGTCCCCGCATCAAGATAAGCACGTACTTTATCAAGAATACGGGACTGAATATCTGAAGGAGAAACCACTTCAATCGCAAGGTCAGGGGGTATTGGAAAACCTTTGTTTTTATCTTGATCGTCGTTTAATCTTTCTGCTGAGACAAACGCTAAATCTGGTTTCAGCACCCGTTCTCCAATCTTAAACGATAGTTCTAAGGAATACACGCTACCAATTTTATTTTCTCGTACATACGAATCTAAATATCGAATTAGATTCATACCAATCTCACTGTGTCTTATTGATGCATCTGGCATCTGGACTAATTCTCCTTTAATATATTCATAGCCTTCTACATCGTTCTCAAGGAATTCATTTAACGTCATCGTGCCAGGTTCCGGAAGAGGTATATCTTGCAAAGGGTCGTGCGTTTCCAATTGTTTCATACTATAATCCTCCACAAAGTGCAATAAGTTTATATGCTCAAGAGAAAAACGACTATTCGATATTTGCCATCAGTTTCCGAAAAGCGTTCAACTGTGGTGCAATGATGTGGGGTTCATCAGTCTTATTTTCAAGTGCCTCTATCGTTTTGAAACCGTTACCTGTAATTGCTACCACAATCCGTTCATCACGACCAATATCGCCACTTTCAATTAGCTTTTTGGTAGCAGCAAGGGTTACGCCGCCTGCTGTCTCTGTGAAAATACCTTCCGTAGCAGCAAGAAGTTTAATCGCTTCAACAATTTCATCATCGTTGGCATGTTCACCTACGCCGCCAGAATTTCGGACAGTATTGACAGCATAAATACCGTCTGCCGGATTCCCAATTGCAAGGGACTTCGCAATCGTATCCGGTTTTACAGGTTTGACAAAATCACCATTTTCTTTATAGGTATTAACAATCGGACCGCAACCTTCCGCCTGTGCTACGTGTATTTTCGTCTTCGGTTCTTCTATCAATCCCAACAGATGGAATTCTTTGAGTGCTTTACCAATCTTTGTAATCAGCGAGCCGCCAGCAGCAGGGGCAATAATGTGGTCGGGTGCTTCCCAACCGAGTTGTTCAATCAATTCAAAGCAGAGTGTTTTTGAGCCTTCTGCGTAATACGGACGGATATTGATATTGACAAATGCCCACGGATAGACACCTGCAATTTCGCTACACAGACGGTTCACATCGTCATAATTTCCCATAATCCCCACGACTGTTGGTGCGTAAACAAGTGAGGCAACAACTTTACCTAATTCTAAATCGGCTGGAATAAAGATATAACAGTTTAGATTAGCGACAGCAGCATGCGCCGCAACAGCATTTGCCAAGTTACCTGTGGATGCACACGATACGGTATCAAAATCAAATTCCTTAGATTTACTCAATGCAATCGCTACAACTCGGTCTTTAAATGACAATGTTGGATGACACACAGAATCGTCTTTTATGTATAATTCCTTTACACCGAGTGCATCACCAAGATTTTTCGCACGGATTAAGGGTGTAAAACCAGAGTTGAGTCCGTCTGTCGGTTCACCGTCAATCGGTAATAGGTCAATGTATCGCCATAAACTTTCCGGTCCCTGTTCAATTGAGTTTCTTGAGATTGACTTTTGAATAGCATTATAATTATAGTTTACCTCTAATGGACCGAAACAGAACTCGCAAACATGAAGCGGTTCCTTTGGATACTCGCGTTCACATTCGCGACATTTTAAGCCTAAAACTTTTTCCATTTTTGCCTCCAAATACTTCAATTTGGCTAAGATGTATAGATATTAACCAAAGCATTTAAATCGAGCTTATAAAGTTCTCCTACAAGAGTGTTCAAGAATCATTAAATGGCTCTGGTGTTAGTTATTATATCTGCTTTTTTCTAAAATATTCTGATTTCTTCAAATTGTTAGGACGATTTCAAATTCGTTGTTTCCCGGTTCCAAGGCAACACGAATAAAAAGCAAGTGCTTATCTACCCAAGTAACAACCTCGGCATTAGAATTTGCCAATTGCAAACCGAGGTGGTTGCCCCATATCGCCACACCGTAAGGCATCGCTTTGGTAGATTCAATTGCAAAAGTGACGTGTAATCGTGAGCGTTTCCGAGTAGGTCTAAAATGAACTGCCTCCGGTAAATGATACTCAACCCCATGAATAGAAGCACCTTGATGTGAAATATCACTTCCAAGATTTTCCATAACCGGTGGTGAAATATAGTTTTTCATGTCAACAGGTTCCATCGTCCCTTCAGAAAAGGTGAATTGGCACTTTGAATCGTAATAAAAAAATACCTTTTTCCCTTTTCGCTCTGTTGACGTATCCTTATCAGGTAACTGTGTTGATTCTGGTTCCAAAGATTCAGCGCTATTCTGAGAATCAAGTGTCGTAGCAACTATATATGTTGGTTCAGTCTGTTGGCAACTTGTCCAGTAATCATCAACCATCTCAGAAAGTGGTAACAACTTTGTGCTTTCATTGCTTGCTACATGCGCGAAATATGTATCCAGTCTCTCTAATGTCTCTTGTCCTAACTGAGCAACCTCCAAAGCGTTGATATGTTCAACATAACTGAGCCACCGATTCCATTTTTCATTTTCTACATATAGATCATAATTCTGCTGTATTGTCCCGTTTATAAGTGAAGCACGAAGAGTGTCTGCGTTATTATCAAGATGTGCTGCCGAAAAGTAAGGAATCCCAACGATGCTTCCTGCAGCGGGTGCACTAAAATTGTGTTGTTCTGCTGACGGATAAAAAAAACCGAATGGACTGCCACGATCCACCTCTGCTACTGAACCGCGTTCATCCCAACGATAGCCCCACAAACCACGAAAACCAACCTGTTCCAGAGCGTGAACTAAAACATGGTTTTTCCATTCAGCACCTGCAACACTTGGCACTGCCCATTCCATTGCACGCTCAATTTTTTTCCATTCTGTCCCGATATAGCCCGGTAAAGTTTCCCGCATTTTTACGAGATGTTCTGCGATGATTTCTGGTGAAACACCTGCCATTGAAGTATCAATTAGTTCGCTTTCAGTGTTCGGGTCTGGCACAGGTTGCCCAGTAAGTTTAGCCCAGTTTTCCTCCCATAATGACTTGATATCCAGCATAAGTAAAGGTTCGTCCCCAAATTCGTTATGCCACTCTGTTAGATCCTTTGCTAAAAATTGCCCTGAATCAGCAACGATTGCCCATGTAATTGGGATATTGTATTGATGCGCCATTTTCGCTAAAAGACGCATGCCTTCTCGTAGTTGCTGCCTATCTTCAGTTATCGCTGTGCTTACAAGTCCATAGTTTAACATTTTTGAGACTATTCTAAAAAGACGGTAACACCCATCTCCGCATACTTTTCACGCGTACTCGGATTACCGTTTCTAAAACAGACAGCAGTTGGGCTTCCTTCCAATTCTTTTGCCACGTACTGCACACAGGCATCTACTGTTTGAAGCGCGTGATTCAGATGACCTTCCATACTGAACGTTAAATCCGTGGGACCAAAGGAGAGACAATCCACACCTGCTTTCGCGAGTCTACGTGCATGGGTTACAGCCTCAATCGACTCTATCTGCATCCAGAGCATACCGTAATTATTCCACCAATCTGCATATTCAAGCCGTTCTCTGCCTTCCGAATTTTTTCTTGCACCACCACCCCAACTGCGAATACCTTGCTGTGGATAATAAAAAGAAGCAACCGCTTCATCTACCGTCTCCTCTAATTCTACTTGAGGCACTTCTATACCAGATGGTCCGAGGTCCAGATAGTTGCCAATAAGATAGGCATTACGGGTGTGTTTTATCCTAAAGTTGACCGGAATATCCAATTCATCTGCTAAATTGCAAAATGCGACAAGGCTATCCTCATTATATGCTGAATGTTGGCTATCCACAGCCACAAAGTCGTAACCGCCTTTTTCAACTCTTTCAGCAAGACTGTCGCGATCTATTGTCATTGAAACGGAAGCCCCAAAGACATGCTCACCATCACGAATACGCTGTTTCAAATTTGTTTCCGACATATCTCCCTCCTATAGAGATGTGTCTATCCGCACAATAGGACTAATCCTTGTGCGTTCCAAGCGTCATTTTTCACAAAGTTGATATATCCATTTTATTATATCATATTTCCCTATTCTATGCCAAAACATTTGAAATACATCAATTCTCGTGAAATCATCCTTATAGGAGTACTTCATAAGTCCGATTATCACTAAGAATACGTTAGTAGTCGCGCAATTCATTGCGCCTCTTCCAGTAGGAGCGAGCTCCAGCTCGCGACTTTAAAACTGTAGAACACTTTGTCCGTGTCAAGCAACAATGTTAGGTTAATTGTAAAATCTACCATAAATGTTGAGAAAACTTGAAAACTAAATGGTCCTGTTTCTGTTTTATAACCCTTGCCAATTTACCCTACTTATGCTATTCTCTAACCAATCTTCAAAAAAGGAGCAACTCCTATGTATCGTGTCGGAATAATCGGGTTAGGCAGTATCGCCGCACGTTATTCTAACCCAGATGACGCTTATCCTTATTGCCATGCAGGTGGTATTCGTCATTGTGAAACAACCGAATTGGTAGCAGTCGCAGATATGTCCGCTGAACGACAAGCAGAATTTAAAAGCACGTGGGGACCAGGATTCCCAGACAATTCCATCAATTACTATGAAACAGACATCCAAATGTTGGAGAGTGAAAAATTAGACATCGTTGCTGTCTGTGTGCGAGGTCCTCACCATTTTCAAGTGATGCAGAACGTCTTGAAGGCAGACATCAAAGCCATCTTTCTTGAGAAACCTGCAGGATGCTCACTTGAAGAGGTAGACACAATGACTGCGGGTGCTGACGCAAAAGGCATTCCCATTGTTGTTGACTATACACGACATTGGGGACCGCATCTAATCCGACTTCAATCGTTGATTAAGAACGGGTTGATTGGAGAGGTGCACAGTGTTATCGGGTATTGCGGAGGCGGTGTGCTATCTTTCGCTATCCACACTACCGACATGATTTGTCAGTTCGCCGGATATGATCCCGTCTCGGTGACTGGATATGTTGAAGGTGGCGGTGATGTGCCTGAACCTTACGAACCTGAACCTGCCATTGTCGGTTCAACTATACAATTTGAAAGTGGTGTTATCGGTTTCCATGTCGGAAAACACGGTGTCCGTGGCGGATTTTCAGTCGATGTCCTCGGTAGTGAAGGCTCTGTTCAAGCAGGATTTTATAGCGGCACGACTGTGCATAAAGAGGGCAAATTGATTGATAATGCAACCCTTGACCTCCCTGAAAATGCGGGTCCATTCAAAGTGGCGTATCAACAGATTACCGATTACCTTGATGGTGGAGCATTGCCTCATTGCTCGCGTGATGACTACACTGCCGTTAATGAAATTGGCTTTGCTACAATTGAAAGTGGTATCACTGGGCAGACAATAGAACTTCCTTGTCAAAATAGGCAACGGCTTATCTTCGCCAACGGCTAATATGAGGCGGGAATGGCATCTATACGCAAAATTGACCATATAATTCAATTCTTTATGAAGTTTTATCGCATTCAGCGTTATAAAACTTCTCCTCATACACCGTTGTGTTTGCCGTTGAACGAATGTAAAGTTGCCCTCATTACGACTGCCGGGTTTTATCTCCCTGAACAGGTCCCTTTTGATAGCAATGACTGTTCCTATCGTGAAATTCCTAATTCAATCCAGACCCAAGTTCTTTCCGCAGGACATAAAAGTGAGGCTTACGACAAACGTGGTATCGAGAGTGATGTAAATTTGGCGTTTCCACTGGATAGGTTTAAAGAGTTGGAAATTGAAGGAAAAATCGGTTCGCTCAATCACAGGCACTTCAGTTTTATGGGGTCAATCACAAAACCAAAATCGCTTATTAAGCGAACTGCACCAGAGGTGGCACAGATGCTAAAATCCGATGGGGTGGATGTTGCCTTCTTAACCCCTGTGTGACCGATGTGTAATCAGTCTGTAGGGTTGATACAACGTGCTGTTGAAGAAACAGGAATTTCCACGGTTTCAATTACGCTTGTTGAAAGCATCGCGAAACGGGTGAAACCGCCGCGTGCCTTGCTGGTCCCGTATCGTCTTGGGCATCCACTCGGTGAACCGAACAATCCGACATTACAACATGCGATTATCGCAGAGACACTTGAACTCTTACAAGATGAAGGAACGCCTCCTATCCTAAAAAGCAGTAGTCAGAAAGGAGAATTTGATGGACAAAATTAGAATTGGCATTATCGGATGTGGGGGTATTTTCCGCGCGCTCCACGCGCCGTATTACCAAGAACCGACACGACGCGCAGACATTGTTGCAATTGCCGACATCAACGAAGCATCTGCCAACGAACAAGCAGACCGTTTTGACGCAGACACGTACACCGATTATCGTGAACTTCTTGATAGACAAGATATAGATGCCGTTGATGTATGCGTTCATCCGTGTCCACACCTTGAGATTACACGTGCTGCCGCCGATGCTGGCAAACATATTTTGATGGAAAAACCGATGTGTTGTAATGTTGCGGAGGGAGACGAAATGGTCTCCGCTGCAGAAAATGCTGGCGTGCTACTGATGGTCGCCTATATGATGCGATTTGATCCGGGATACATGAAACTGAAATCCTTGTTAGAAGATGGCACACTCGGCACATTGCAGATGGCGTATTCCAATCAGGTGGGTTATTTTTCACCAGAACGACACCCGTGGCTATTCGTGAAAGCGGAATCGGGCGGCATGCTTGTGGAACAAGCGATTCATAATCTTGACATCTGGTTGTGGTTATACGGTCCCGCTACGTCTGTCTATGGATTCACGAGCCATGTTCCTCTTGGTGGTACTTATCCGTCTGTTGAGGAAGCGGTTGAGAACAACGCTGTATTAACTGTCCATTTCAAAAACGGTGGCATCGGCATGATGATTAAGAGTTGGGCAGCTGAAATTGGGAATAGTGGGAACGGTCTCGTTACCAGCAAAGGTTCTGCAACGCTAATTCGACACGGACTACGCTGGAAAACCCACGATATGGCATCTGCAGAAGAATTCACAGCGCCTGTCCCAGATGATGACACCTATCGTAATATGCCAGAAGATCAGCGGAATCAACGCTATTGGGGAATCGCAGCAAAAGGGGCAAGCATTGACCATTGGTTACAGTGCATTGCCGGTGAAGCAGAACCGACAACACACGGACGTATTGGGAGAGATGGGATTGAATTGGCAGAAGCAACATATCGCTCATCACAGACTGGTGCACCAATTTCGTTACCAATTTAGAAGAAGTCACAGGTTTTCTGTAGTTCGTAGGTCGGGTAGAGTGAACGAAACCCATAGCCGTCAATTTAGTGCCTGATTTTCTTGTTAGAGGGCTTTGTAAGCCCGATATTTGAGATTTAAGTAGTTATATCGGGGTTTTAAACCCGCTGAATGCCAACAGGCATTCATAGCGTTGATTTACTCCAACAATGGGATATATCCTTAAATTGACGCCTATGGGTTTCGCAAGCTCTACCCGACCCACAACTAACTGGTTTTACTATAAACAGTGAATCACACAATTTCGCCAATTTCAATACCGCGCTCTTCTGGGTTTCGCCTGCGTCGAGGAAGATCACCAAAAAGCGGACGGAAATATCCTGCACCTTCGGGTGAAAGATGATAACGTTCCACATCGTAAAACCGCGGGTCAAGATCGCGGCGGATAACGTGTCCCGTTTCATCACGTTTTAGTACCTGTTCAATAGGCAACATAATCGGTTCAATGCCAGCATCTGTTCGGGTAATTGTTGCCACGCCATTAACCATGCCATCAGCAAGTGAGCGTACTGCAAGTGCCCCTGCCTTAATTGCCGTATCTCTATCCAATTCTATTGGACTACCGCACCTTTGCATGTATCCAAGTATCAACGCACGGAAAGCTGAACTGGAAATTTCAGGAAGTCGTGTTTTCATCGCTTCCACTATAATCTCTGAACAGCCGCCCGGTTTCGTGTGTCCGAAAGCATCAAGTTCTGCCTGTGAGGTAATCATTAATTCACCCGCATCATTTCGGATACCTTCCGAGACAACGGCAATTACATTTCCCTGTTCAGTATGTTTTTCTTTGATTGCTTCTGCCAGCCTGTCAGGCTGATACGGCACCTCAGGCACAACGATAAGGTCTGCCAAACCGTAAGCTGCGGATAACGTCAACCATCCCGCATCTCTGCCCATCGCTTCTACAATTATCACGCGGTCATGGGAATAGGTCGTTGTACGTAAATCGCGGACAGCATTGATTACCCGACTTGCTGCTGATGGAAAACCAGGACAAAAATAGTTGACCATCTTAGAATAATCAACCGAATCACCCGAAGGTGGATTCATACCGACATCGTTATCAATCGTCTTTGTAACAAAAACTGTGGTGAATTGTTCTGAAAGCGCGGTGCCAACTGTGAGTGTATCGTCACCGCCAATAGGTATGAGTCCGCTGATATTTAGTTTTTTAAGGTTTTCAATCGCTTCATCTAACTTATTTGATGCAATAAGGTTGGTCCGCGAACTTTTTAAAATCGTTCCACCGTGATTTTCATCAATCAGGTCAGGGGTCAGCGTAAAGTAGCGACCACCTTTTAAAACACCTCGCCATCCCTCCATAAAACCGACGAGTTCAAAACCGAGTTCTTCGGCTTTCAACGCTATGCCTTTGAGGGTGGCGTTGAGCGCACTGGTATCACCACCCCCTGTCAAAACTCCTATCTTTTTTCGCATATTAAACTCCTAATCCTTCAAGTGGTAATCGAGATAAAAAATAAAATGACTTCTGTTCTAACTTACCGAACAACCGCTGTGTTGCTCTAATTTATGAATGGCACGACCACTTTGTCGTTCCCTTTTGAGATTAAATTTACTTTATCACTTCAATAACTACGGGCTTATCTAAAGCGAGCACCTTTTCAAGTGTCGGTCTAAAATCATCCATATCTTCAACGCGCAAACCAATTGCACCAAAAGATTCTGCAAACTGCACAAAATCAGGATTTACCAATTCAACGCCAATGCGTTTGCCAAACCGTCGTAGCTGCCCCCGCTCAATGGAAGTGTATTGATTATCGTTCATCACAAGGGTGACAATAGGTAGGTCATACATCACAGCAGTGGCGAGATCAGGACTCGTCATCAAAAACCCACCATCTCCGCTGAGGGCAACAACTTTCCGATCTGGATATGCTACCTGTGCACCGATAGCGGCAGTCAACCCAATTCCCATTGCAACCGAAATTCCTGAAAAAATAAAACTTCCAGCAGAATAAGTTGGAAAATGAGGGAGCGCACCGTAACCAGTAATATTCACATCAACAGATAGAATAGCATCCCGCGGCATAATATCACGCATCTCTTTAAGAATACGTGGTGGCTCAATTGATGTGAATTGGCTGCGAAGTTGTTGTAAGTCCTCACCCCAACCACAGGTCAGTTTTTCTCCACCGAGCGCATCATTTAACTGTTGTAGCACTAACTTTGGATTCGCACCGATTCCTACAGTAGCGGAGTATTCCTTCTGAATTTCGCTGACATCTGCTTCAATGTGTATAAGGGGTTGAGGAATTTGAAGCGACCAATTGCCTGTGTCGCGATAGGTAAATCGGGTACCAATAGCAATGATGAGATCGGATACTTTCATCGCTGCTTGTGCCACACCATCACGAAATAGGCCAATTGAATACGGTGAATCTTCAGGCACAGCACCTTTTCCCATGCCCGTCATTGCGACAGGAGCATCCAACAGATGCGCAAATTCAAGCAGCTCTTCTGTTGCACGCGTATGATTAATGCCACCACCAGAAACAATTAACGGACGTTCAGAGGAACTAATCAACGCCATCGCTGCTTCAATATCTTCCGAGCTTGCCATCGTCTGTACACCGTTGTTTCGAGATGGTATTGGTAGATCGGCATCCGCTTGTAAGGCATCCGTTGCAAGTTCCATTAGCACAGGACCAGGGCGTCCTGAACGCAGCGCACTAAATGCACGATTGACAGCATCCGGAATCTGATCAACACGGCGTACAATCTCTATATGCTTTGTCATCGGGGCAAAGGCAGCTTGCTGATCCAAACCATGAAAACTCTTTCGTGGATCTTTCTGTGCTAAGTAAGACGGATTTTGTCCTGTAATCAGCAGCACTGGCGAACACGCTGTCCATGCCTCACATATTCCTATAGCAGCGTTATTTGAGCCAGGCCCCGGAACCGTCATGCAGACACCGACATCACCAGTTGCACGTGCATAGCCATCTGCCATAAACGCTGCCCCGCCTTCGTGCCGCGTCACATAGTGCCGAATACTGTCTTGATTCTTATACAATGCCTCATAGACAGTGTCAAGATGGTTTCCCGGTAGACCGAAAATAACCTCAACACCTTGTGCTTTCAAACATTCGACAAAAATTGCGCCACCAGTCATCACAGTTTCCTTTTAAAATTCATTGCTAATTTCATCAGATGTATTTTCTTAAGCATACTTCACAAATATGATTCTGTCAAGTGTTATTCTCAGGAATTTGCAACCTGATTATATTGACAATGGCTTATGATTATGTTAAAATTTAACGTGTTCTGTTATAACTGCGACAATCATATACGCAGGAACATGTAGGATTCTACCAATTCAGAATCATATCAATATGCAAGGAGTAAAACTATGTTGACCACAAATCCTTTTCAACAACCAGGGCAATGGTATCGAGGTAATACCCATAGTCATAGCACAGAATCTGATGGGAAACTTTCTGTCCCAGACCGTTTTGGAGCCTACCAAGAGGCAGGTTACGATTTTCTCGTGTTAACAGATCACCGTAAAGTTAATGATGTACAGGCATACAGTACATCTGACTTTTTGGCAATATCCGGAAGTGAAGTGCATCCATCAAACCCTTATGGAGGCGGCACATATCACTTTGTAGCGATAAATATCCATGAACCCATAAATTGTGCGAAGATGCATCCGAATGCTGTTATTGATGACATTAAAGAACAGGGCGGAGAGGCAGTTCTGTGCCATCCTTATTGGTGTGGACACACAATTACTGATTATTTGCCGTTGCGTGGGTATTTCGCGGTTGAAGTCTACAATGATACCTGTATGACTATCGGCAAAGGTTTTTCAGAACAGTCATGGGATGATCTATTAGATATATGTGGTCCCGTACACGGCATCGCTGCTGATGATGCCCACGGCACGGAACACGACTGTTTCCACGGATGGATAATGGTGAAAGCACAAGAACTGACACTTGATAACATCATGGAAGCACTCCGAACAGGGGCATTTTATTCAACGCTCGGACCAGAAATCAAGGATATAGACCTCACTGATAACCAACTAACCGTTAAATGTTCAGAAGCACAATCAATCGTATTTAAAGCAGAACGTAGTCGTGGAAGACGTGTTCTTCCATCAAATGGTGAGCTCCTAACAGAAGCAACGTATACTGTTTCTCAAGGCACAAAATATGTCCGAATTGAAGTGACGGATGTGACAGGCAAAAAAGCTTGGTCAAATCCATTTTATTTTTAATGCAAAAAATACTTGTGTGTCACACAGGTGCTTGGATCGGTGATATGGTCCTACTCACGCCTGCTTTGCGCGCGCTCAAACAGGCGTACCCAGAATCCTTTCTGACATTACTTTTGCGACCACTTGTCGTTGACTTGATGAAATCAAATCCGTATGTTGACAGATGTATTGTTGACACAAAAACTAATGGTCAATTTAGATCACTTATGAAATTGGCGCGCCAGATACGAAAACATAATTTTGACGTTGCTGTAGTATTACATCCAACCTCATTCCGTAATGCCTTGCTTTGCTTCATAGCACGAATACCGGTACGTATAGGATCAAACTATAAGGGGCGAGGCTTTTTACTAACAGTTTCTTGTCCGCATAATACCAATCTTCATGAAGTTGATCGTTATCTAACCGTACTAAACCTACTGAATATAAACACCGTCCCTACTTCAAGTTCCAAAGATACAATCCCAGGTTTCTCACAATCCAAATTGGAATTTTGGCATACAGATGCCGAACGTCAATCGATTCGAAAACTATTGCAGAATGAAGGGATAGTTCCAAATGATAGACTCATCGCAGTAAATTTAGGCACAACATGGCGGACAAAACAGTGGGACGTAAGTAATTTTACTGCTGTTATCAGTCAAATTTCCAACGTTTTGCCCGATGTCAAAATCGTTTTAACAGGTTCAAAAGCAGAAATATCACTTGTAGAACAATTACCACATTCAGAATCAACAATTAATCTTGTAGGAAAAACAGATATATTGCAACTTGGCGCACTATTAGAACGTTGTGAAGTATGTCTAACTTGTGATAGCGGTCCGATGCACATTGCTGCTGCTGTCGGCACCCCGACCATTGCCCTCTTCGGTCCAACAGACCCAAGCCGTCATCAACCTTACGGCACTGGTCATACCGTCATTGAGAAATCTGTTTCGTGTAGACCATGTTATAAACGCACTTGCCATCGGCAGGATACACCGCACCTGTGCATGGAAGAAATTAAAATAACTGAGGTTGTTGAAGCATTAGCAACAAAGTTAAATCAGAATAATCCTAATTAGACGACTTGTGCTAATTACGGGGTAGTTTTGATGTGTTTCACAACTGTTCATATTCTGTAGGCGGTGAATCATGGCGAATACCACACGGGGAATGCCTAAATGGCATTCATACCGTTGATTTGGCGTATTCGCCCAATGGCGTTCATACCGTTGATTTCGATCTCCGAATCGCGACCTGTTGTAGTCGGGAATCGGAGTTCCCTCTTACCATAAGCAGTCCATTGGTAGGAGCGATCTCCGAATCGCGACCTATACTCAGAAAAGGAATAAAAGATATAGATGATCAGAGCATTAATTTTTGACTTCGGCGGCACTTTAGATGGTAACGGTATCCACTGGTTAGAACGAACGTACCAGTTTATTCAAAAACATCATCCTGAAATTACCCGAGAGGAGTTTGATATAGCAGACCATGCAACAATATCGGAATTTGCATTCGGTGATTCCTCGGCTGAGTGGTCTTACCAAGAAGGCTCGATGTTGCCTGTTGGTGCGGTTGCAAGTAGCGAAGCGGCACGTTGTACGTTGCGAGAGACATCAGATGCTATCGGTACGGGGATTTTTAAACGACTCAATTTGAGTGATCAATTGAAAGATGAATATGTGGAATGGTTTTGCAAAGGAGTCTCGCAGAGTCTTACAGAAAATAGACAATGGCTTGAAACACTCCATAGCACCTATAAACTTGGCGTAATCAGTAATAACTTTGGGAATACGCGTGGGTGGTGTGATGAATATGAACTCTCCCCATTGCTTGATGTAATCATAGATTCTACCGCATTTGGCGTAGCAAAGCCTGACCCACGCATTTTTGAAGCCGCTTTGGCTGAATTGAATGTTGCTCCTGCTGAAGCAATCTATGTTGGAGATAGTTATAAAGCAGATATGATTGGTGCGAAGAACGTAGGAATGTGGACCGCTTGGATGGTCGGAAACCAAACAAAAGATTGTCCAGACCTATCCGTTGTAGACGTTCAACTCTACCATTTGCACGAATTGACCGATTTTCTGTCATCCGTTAAGTCTTAAAGTATGTTAGAGCGTGTTTCATAGATCATTTGTAGGGCGGGTTCCCGTGCCCTATTAGCATCAATTAGTGTCTGATCTTTCTTGTAGCAGGGTTTTCTAAACCCGTTTGGGAATATTGAGTTCCGTAGGAACGATATGTTTATAGAAAAAACGACACCCTTTTCTTGAGTTCCGTAGGAACGATATGTTTATAAAGACTATTGGATACACATACCGCTCCTACGGAGCTCAAGAGGGTCTAATGCCGTATTCTATAAACATACCGCCTCTACGAGGCTATGCATACCCAAAAACAGAATTAAAATCCTTAAATTGATGCCTATTGGACACAGGGACCCCACTCCTACGATGGAGTTGAATTTTCTGGCGGGAACCGTGTTTAACGATTTATGAGATAGGTTGTCCCTGAATTTTGATTTTTGGATTATAAACGAAATTAGGTTTACATCGTTTTAACATAAGGAGACATAAAATGCGGAAGTTTATCACAAGTTTTGGACTCATATTTGTACTTGCCGCTTTCTCGTTAGCAGCGGAAAAACCTGTCAAAATTGATGAAAAGGTCGAGGAGTGGAGTCTCAAAGACACTAAAAATAAAACCCATTGCTTGAAAACACTGAGTAAAGAAAAAAAGGCGGTTGTGTTGATATTTCTTGCTACTCAATGTCCGGCGATGGATGAATATGTTGAACGTATCAATACGCTGGTAAAAGATTACAAAAAGAAAAATGTGCAATTTGTAGGCATTCATTCCAATAAATACGAAACAGTGGAAAAAATTAAAAAGTATCGCGAGAAACACAACTTTGAATTTCCTATTCTCAAGGATCCAGATAACAATATTGCAGACTATTTTCAAGCACGCAGAACCCCAGAGGTTTTTCTTATAGATACAGAAAAAATGCTCCGATATAGAGGGGCAATTGACGATAGTCGAAATACGCCTAAAACGCATTATCTCAAGAATGTGCTGGATTTACTATTAGATGGAAAGACCATTCCAGATAAGCAGAAGAAAACACGTGCAATCGGGTGTACCATTAAACGGGTCAGAAAAGCAGATTTGGATCGAACGCCTTAGCACAAAAATTAGAACAGTTTGATTGCCTTTCACATAACATATATTGGAGAACAATATGCGCCATTTCCTATATAATTCTTTGCAAGTAATTCTGAGTATTATCTTTGTCAGTTTTCTCCTTATATTCTTTGTTGTCTGTTTCGGCATCGGCGTCGCGGGTGGTTTTATGTATGGATGTTGGGAAGATGTGGCAGCACTTAAGCTGGACAACTTAAATTATAAAGTAGATAAACAAACTTGGCGGCAGCATCTTGAGGTATATTCATCAATATGCGAAGTGCAGCTCAAAGATTCTGCTGTCTTTTTAACCGATAAACTTCAACGTTTGGAATATGAAGCGGTTAAGCAAGGCGGCACAGGCATAAACTCTCAGGGGCAATATTTGCTGCAACTCACTGGAAAAAAAGGTGAACAAAATGGAACTATTGATATATTTCTTCGCGAATTTATATACCCGTATATGGAAAAAGATACAGAAGCAAAACGCATTTATCTCTCAATAAAAAAAGGAAAAATAGAATCTATCAAAAACGATGAGGGGAACGCAATCCGTAATTTTTACCTTGAACCTGAATTGATTAAGGAATTTTCTGGAGATGAAAAAGGGACAACGCGCAAAATCATTCCACTTGACGAGATGCCAAGAAAACTTGTGGATGCATTTATCGCAATTGAGGACAGACGATTTTATCAGCATTCGGGGGTTGATATTATCCGACTCATCGGGGCTATCAAGGATTCTCTTACGGGCGGTGACCGAATCGGTGCTACAAGCACACTGACACAGCAGTTAACTCGCAATATCTACTTGGGAAAAGAACGTACTCCGGCAAGAAAAACTCGTGAAATCTTGCTCGCATTTAGAATCGAAAAACAATTGTCAAAGTCTCAAATTCTGGAAGGATATCTTAACTATATTGACTTCGGACGATTTGGGGGGCAACAACTATTCGGTGTCCAAAAAGCTGCTTTGGCTTTCTTTGGCAAAGAGGTGTCTGAGCTGGATTACCACGAATGTGCTTTGCTCGCAGCTATTCCAAAGGGAACGACACTTTATTCACCAGTAAAAAATCCTGAAAATGCCAAAAAGCGCCGCGATTTGGTACTTAGGGCTATGTACAACCAAAAACTTATCACACCTAAGGAATACAGCGAAAATCGGAATCAACCTATACAAGTTCAAGAGGCAACAAATACATCTATAAAAGAAAACCAAATTACTGCAGGACACTTTTTAAATCATATTGAATTAGAACTTGATAAAATTCCGCATCTTCAAAATAGTCTGTATAAGGATGGATTGAAAGTTTACACAACCATAGATATGTCAATGCAATCAGTCGCGGTAAATGCCATAGCAGACCACTTGCGATTCATGGATAGAACATGGGCGAAACACCTACCAAATTACGATAAAAATAAAGATAATCCACGGCGCATTGATCCAATAGATAGTTATTTGCAAGCGGCACTCATCGCATTTGATCCGCGCACGGGACATGTTAAAGCGATGATGGGTGGGCGTGATTTCCGTATATCTGATAATAGGATGGTAGGCAAATATAATTTTAACGATTTTAATAGAACTATCGGCACCCGAAGTGACCCCGCGCGTCGGCAGCCAGGTTCAGCGTTTAAACCCATCGTTTTTGCTGCACTTATGGAAGAACCTTCTATAGTTACTCCCGCAACGATAATTGTAGATGAAAGTTGGGGAATGGTGCCAGCACCAGGGCAACCAATGTGGTACCCCGACAACTATAGTTTTACCTTTAATGGTCCACTTACGGTTCGAGATATTATCAAACGTTCAATTAACGTTCCAACGGTCCGAGCTGCTTTGGAAACACCAGTTAATGAGAATGGTTTATGGGAAGGTATAGATCGGATTGTAAAACTAACAAAAAGGATGGGAATTGAAAGTCCTATGCAACCAACACCAGCACTTACTTTGGGTGCGTCTGGTATGAAGGTGATTGAATTAACAGCAGCTTATGGAGTCTTCGCGAATCGTGGAATTCTAACAGAACCCGTTTACATCCAATATATCGTAGATGCAGCAGGTAAACCGATTTATACTTCTCAACCGGAACGTACTCGTGTTTTGGATGAAAGGTTAGCGTACCAGATTACTTCGTTTTTGGAAAGTGTTATTAAACAGGGAACGGGACGGCGTGCTATATTACCAAACCGTGGTTATCAAATCACTCGCCCTATAGCAGGAAAAACTGGGACTACGAATGGTAACGTGGATGCGTGGTTCGTTGGATATACTGCTGACTTGATTGTCGGTGTTTGGGTCGGTTTTGATGTATATAAACGAAATCGTCGTAATTACAATCAAGAAGGAGCGAAAGCAGCGTTACCTATCTGGGCGCGTTTCATAAAAGATGCAGCCCGCGGCCCAGAAAAGGAATTTCCCGTACCAGAAGGAATTGAATTCTGGGAAATTGATAAAGTTACAGGTCTACTGAAAAATAAAGATAAGTGTCCCCCGGAAAACATTAGCAACGAGCCTTTTATTAAGGGGCAAGAACCTACAAGAATATGTGATCAACATTAGTACTGTGTCCACATTATAGTAGATTCTACAATTAACTTTACACCTGAGCTGTAGGAGGGAACTCCGATTCCCGACTTTGAGTGGGTTTCGTCGCGATCCAGAGATCGCTCCTACCAGTGATTTCATCACAAAACTCTACACACCCAACACAAAACTCTCTCTACAAATTTTAAGAAAAACGTGTTATACTAAAAGACACAACCTAAAAGTAATACCATTTCTAATGATTATGTAGCATTCTTTCGTAGGTCGGGTAGAGCAAAGCGAAACCCGACAGATACTAAAAAGCGCATTTGGCGTTGATTTGGACACGTGTGATTTTAGATAGGGCTCCATGTCGGGTGTCGCAAGTTCTACCCGACCTACAGTTTATTATGACAATTTGTCAATTAGAAATGGTTTAAGCAGAACACAAGAATATAATTTCTAACTAACGCTGTACTAAGGAATAGAAATGAGAGAGCATTTTGACGCGCGACCCACAATTTCCCCGATCAATGTAAATCCAGAGATACCGTCAAAACCATTTGAGTTAGTCTCAGAATTCGATCCACAGGGTGATCAACCGCAAGCGATTGATAAATTGACTAATGGAATCCTACGCGGCGACAAAGCACAAACCTTGTTAGGTGTTACGGGTTCTGGTAAAACTTACACGATGGCGAACGTGATTCAGAATATCCAACGTCCAACGCTTGTGATCTCTCCAAATAAAACGCTCTCAGCACAACTATACAATGAGTTCAAATCCTTTTTCCCACACAATGCCGTACACTATTTCGTCAGTGATTATGAATACTACCAACCAGAGGCATATATCCCTTCAACAGACACATTCATTGAGAAAGATGTACGGATTAACGAAGAAATCACGCGGATGCGGCTCGCGTCTACTGCCTCCTTAATGTCTCGGCGTGATGTTGTCATTGTTGCAAGTGTTTCATGTCTATACGGTCTCGGATCCCCACGCGAATTTGAAGGGCAGAAAGTTGATTTAGAGATCGGTAAAACTATACGACGTGATGAATTCCTGCGTTCTTTGGTGGATATTCAATACGTTCGTAACGATGTTGATTTTTGGCAAGGCACGTTTCGTGTTCGAGGCGATGTCGTTGAAATCTTTCCCGCATATAGCGAAAGTGCATTTCGCATTGAAATGTTTGGAGACGAAATTGATAGAATTTGCGAAATTGATACTACCACTGGGGAGATATTGGGAAAACAGGACTCCCTCGAAATTTATCCTGCAAAACACTTTATGACGGATGCCGACCTCTTTGAAGAAGCACTCATAAACATTGAACTTGAACTCCATGAACGAATCGCCACATTTGAAAAAGAAAATAAATTGCTGGAAGCACAGCGCGTTGAACAACGAACCCGTTTTGATTTGGAGATGCTTCGCGAGGTAGGGTACTGCTCAGGTATTGAAAATTATTCACGCCACTTATCCGGATTGCAACCGGGAGAACCACCATATTGCCTTCTAAACTATTTTCCAGAGGATTTTCTGCTGTTCATTGACGAATCACACGTGACAATACCGCAACTGAAAGGGATGTATCGCGGTGATCGATCAAGAAAGTTAACACTTGTGGAATATGGATTCCGATTACCCTCAGCCTTAGATAACCGTCCTCTCCGTTTTGAGGAGGTACAATCATATCTCGATCAAGTTATATATGTTTCTGCCACCCCCGGCAAGTATGAGATAGAGGAAAAAGGAGGAGGGCAAATCGTTGAACAGATTATCCGTCCGACCGGATTAATTGACCCGCAAATTTCGGTTCACCCTGTGCGTGGACAAATTGACCATCTCATCGGCAAAATACGTGAACGCGTAAAACACAAGCAACGTGTCCTTGTCACAACACTCACAAAGCGGATGGCGGAAGATTTAAGCGAATACTTTATAGAAGCAGGTATCCAAGCAAACTACATGCATTCTGAAATTGATGTGTTTGACCGTGCTCGTATTTTGCGACAACTCCGCGAAGGCGAATTCGATGTACTTATCGGGATTAACCTACTACGTGAAGGACTTGACCTACCAGAAGTTTCGCTTGTCGCAATTTTAGATGCGGATCGTCCCGGTTTCCTCAGATCAGTTACCTCGTTAGTTCAAACATCTGGACGCGCAGCCCGTAACGTTGATGGTGAAGTCCTACTATACGGTGATACTATCACCGAAGCAATGGCAGACGCAATGGCAGAGACACAACGCAGACGCGATATACAATTGAAATATAATGAGGAAAACAACATCACACCCGCAACAATTCAGAAAGCGATTGAGCAGCTGATTTCCGAATCGACTGAAGAATACAAAACGGAAAAATCTAAAAAATCTAAAAAATCTGAGAAACCAGTCCCTGTAATTGAGGACACCTTTGAGGAAGATATTGATGCGCTTATTGATGATTTAACTCGTCAGATGCACAAGGCAGCGATAGACCTCGAATTTGAACTCGCAGCAACACTGCGCGACCAAATATCAGAACTGAAAGAACAGACTCCTGCACAGAAATAGACATCCAGAATTACAGCAGAGGCAACCTTCCAATCGCGACTTTACAACAAAAACGCTAAAAACTGAATAGCTCTGTTTTAGTGAGTAAATTATTTCGCTAAACAATACAAAAATGCATCCGAAAATGTACATAGATAAAACCATTAGGAGGCATATTTTTATGACATGTTCGAAATTGTCTTTATTTTTCCTCGTTCTCATGTTAATCACAGTGGTTACTTTCGTGGTACAACTTGAGCCAGAGGAGATACGCTCCGAAGAAAAACACGCAGCTGTACAAGAATTCGTCAAATTGGCGCAAGGATTCGTGAAGCGAAATCAAATAGAGGAAGCAATAAAAATCTACGAACGAATTGTAATAGCGTTACCTGAGGACACTGAATCTCGCACGCAGCTTGCAGAACTCTACACCCGAACAAATCAACACGAAAAAGCTGCGCAAATCTGGGGCAAACTCCTTGAAGGTGCTCCTGAAAACTTAGCGTATCAAGATGAACTTGTTAAAAGCTGGCAAGCTGCGGGTAAAGTCAACGAGGCACTTGAGCTCGCGCAGTCATACATTCAAACACATCCAGAATTTGGTGTCCATTACGCACGACTCGCAAAACTCTATGCAGACGAAGATAACGTAGATGCAGCCATCGCCAACTATGAAAAAGCGATTGAATTAGGACAAGGCGATAAACAAACGTATCTCATACTCGCAAGACTTTATTTTTTCAATGAGGACATAGATGCTACCGAAATAGCATTGAAGAATGCTATCCAATCCACCACATCAAATTCGGAACGGCAAGAGGTCGAACGACAATTGCTCAATTTTTATCGCTATCATGGGATTTTAGAAGAGAGGCTACAAAAGGCTGAAGCAGAAGGCACAATCACTTATCAGATGCAAAGAGAACGTGCACGGCTCTTTATCAAAAACAGCGAATTGGAAAAATCTGCTGATGCGTTTGAAAAAGCACTGGAAATGACCAATAGCACTAATGAGAAGAATAAAGTCACCGAGGAATTACTCAAGGCATACCTAAAACATAACAGGACAGACTTAGCATTAGAATTCTACGAAGCTGAAGTATCAAAGCATCCCAGATTGGTAACCCACTCTACAACTTTTGGAGCGTCCGGAATTAATGTTAACTTTGTTGGTGATGACACTCGCAAAACTTTGATAAATGTCTATAGAGATAAGGGAAAACTTGAAGAATTAGTTACTATTTTTGAAGGCAAACTTGGAAAGGATACTAAAAATACTGCTGCCATTGAAATGCTTGCTGATACTTATTGGGAAACTAACGATTTTCAGAAAGCCGCCGAAGTGTATGACATGCTAAGCAAAGTAGAACCAGATAATGTTCGCAGCTTTTACTACGCTGCTGCTGCATTCAAAAAAAGAAACCAACCTGATATAATGAAAACCGTTTTGAACCGAGCAGACACTGCGCTCACATCCAGCAAATTTAAAGGAGACACGTCATTCGTCGGTGCACTTGCCACTATCTGTCTTAAGAATGGAATCTACGACCAATCCATTAAACTCGCTGCTGCCGCTGTTGTTGAAGCTGAGAGTTCTGGTGACAAATGGGAATTGCAGTATTTGTACGCAATTCTTGCGAAAAGCTACCTTGGCGCAAAACGTTATGAAGACGCATTTGTGGTATTTCAACAGATGGCAAAAGCAACTAACAGCAGACTTATGCAAGTATACGCAGAAAATAAAATGAAGAAAATTGCCAAAGATGAAAAACCCTATGAAAAATTGATACCTGAGCAACTGAAGAATGTTGAAGATAATCCCAGCGATTTCGAGCTTATCTTGGAACTTGCTGAAAGTTATGAAGCCACAGATAAAATTAAACAGGCAATTGAACAGTATCAAAAACTTACTAAACTGCAACCTGAAAATGTCCGGTGGCACATAAAGTTGGGTGATCTGTTTCAAAGAGTGGATCGTCCGGTAGACGCAATAATAGAAAGCAATGCACTTAGCTTAGATGGAAATGGGAGTTACGTCGAAATCGAAGACAGTGAACTCATTAACAATATTTCTGAACAGGTTACGGTATCCACATGGATCAAACCCACGGATTTTCCAAACACTTATACAACTGTGTTGTTTAAAGGTGACAAACGGATTCCGGATATTTCGCATCGTCAATTCACACTTTGGTTGTTTGATGGAGGTAGAATTATCTTTAATGTATCCCCAGGAGGACAATCACAAAAATTTATTTGGTCACCGCCAAATTCAATTGCAAAAAATAAATGGTGCCATGTTGCGGCAACCGTTGATGCAAAGAAAAATATTATGAAGTTTTATCTCAACGGTTCTGAAGTTGGAAGAAATGACTTCAAACAGGCAAAACATCTACGTAAAACCACACTTCCATTCCGTATCGGTTGTTCTCATGAAGAAGAAAGATGGGAACATGCTTCTTTTGCGGGGCTACTTGATGAAGTGCGAATTTGGAACATCGCGCGTACTGCAGAACAAATTCGTTCCGATATGAACAAGCAGTTGAACGGAGATGAAGCAGGATTAGTCGGATATTGGAAATTTGACGTAGAAACTCAAGGACGCGTTTCCGATAGTTCACCCAATGAAAATGATGGTAAACTCATCGGAAATGCAAAACTTGAACCTTACACTCGTCCAATTTTGGCAAATTTAAAGAATGAGTACTTGACAAAATCAGTAGCCTACTATGAAAAAGCCATAGAACTTAATCCAGAAATATACCAATCCTACGATCTATTAGCGAATTTATATATAAAGCAGAATCAGATTTTTGATGCTGAAGCGGTATATCTCCAAGCATTAGACACACCGTCAACACAAGCGAGGCATGATTCCTTAATTCGCGCAATCTCCGCACTTTACACTGACGAAGCTCAAGAGCACAAACTCCTTGCTATCCTTGAAGAAATAGAACCTAAATTGCAAGAGAGTGTGGTCCTGCACGAACTTTTGGGCGATCTCTACAAAAAAACAGGCGATTCCGATAAAGCTGAAATTGTCAACGCTCAGTGGTTGAAAATTCGTCAGAAAGATGTCAACCTACAGAGTGAAAATTATCAACGTTGGTTTGCTGAAGAACTTCTTGATAAAGGAATCTTTCCTGAAACAGCACTAAAATATGCCAAACGTGCGTTACAAGACGATACGGGGACGAGTTATCACCACCCGATGACACTTGGGCGTGCATGTGTTGCCAATGGACTTTATGATGAGGCACTAAGAAATTACAAATATGCTTTAAGCATAATGTCCGCAAATTCTTCATTAGACTATTTTTGGAAAAAAGTCGCTGATGCGAGCAAGAATGCCAAGAACAAAGAACGGTACAATCAAATGTTAGCTGCGTTGAAAAATTCCATCCTACCGGAGTATTCAGACCTCGCTCCAATGGTTAGCGAGTAAATGTTATCCTCGGCTTAGTTGAATACTACAGTCAGGATAACATACCCGATAAGGCAATAGAACAGATGCGCGATGACATCCATCGGATCCTTGTACCTCATTATGTCTCATAAACAAAACAACGGGTGGTCACAGTGACACACCGCTACGAATTATAGTGAAATACAAAAATATATGCACACTTTTGTCTGTAGGACTTAAACCGACCTATTGGACTGTGCCGTAGCACAAACTTTCCAGTTTGTGCAGAGTGTACGCGCTACAATCGTGTGCAAGTAATTATGGTTTCCACTATAAGGTAAATTGGTATTAAACATTACAATGAAAATCACGTTATCTTTGATTCTTAACATCTTAATCACGATATTCGGATTAATACCGCTCAGTTTTGGTCAATCCCCGCACCTACCTTTACCAGAAGGTGCTGTGATGCGACTTGGCAAGGGGTGGAGTACTGAGATACATTATTCTCCTGATGGCACGCGCATTGCTGTCGGGAGTAACGCTGGCACCTGGATTTATGATGTCCAAACGGGTGAAGAACTCAAGCTGTTGACAGCGTATGTGGGGGCTGTCTGGTGTGTCCGGTTTAGTCCTGATGGTCAATCGTTAGCAAGTGGGAGTAGTGACGCTACCGTCCGGCTGTGGAATGTTGAGACAGGCGAACTTCTTCACACGCTCATTGGGCATAGTGGTATTATCTATAGTGTAGCGTTCAGTCCGGATGGAAAAACAATCGCAAGTGGAAGCAGGGATAATATAGTCCGGGTGTGGGATACAAATACAGGTGAGCAACTCCGAATGTTTATTGGGCACACGGAAGAGATCAATAGCGTAGCATTCAGTCCAGATGGAAAAACGCTTGCAAGTGGAAGTGATGATGGAACCGTTCGTTTATGGACCTTAAAATCAGGAACTTCGGATACCAGTCTCACCCTCTTCAGCCCTACGAACGCTCCGGTCAATAGCGTAGTGTTCGGTCCGGATGGAAAGACAATCGCAAGTGGGGGTCGTGAAATGAACATTAGTTTGTGGGAGACAAACACAGGGGAACCTGTCAGGACTTTCTCAAACCACACAGATTGGGTTCGTAGTGTAGCGTTCAGTCCGGATGGTCAAATGCTCGCAAGTGGGAGTGATGATACGACCATACGTCTATGGGATTCAAAAACTGGTAAACAGTTTCAGTTGCTTAAGGGGCATACCGCTAATGTAGAAAATGTAGTTTTCAGTCCAGATGGAAAAACAATCGCCAGTGAAGGATTAGATGGTACTATCCGTCTTTGGGATGTGAAAACAGGACTACAACTTCGCATTCTCGCTGAACATCCAGACGTGGTTTATAGTGTAGTTTTCAGCCCAGATGGTAAGGTGTTGGCAAGTGGTGGTAAGGACAACACCGTTCGTCTGTGGGATACAGTGACAGGACAACAACTTCACGCTCTCATTGGGCATAAAAATTATGTAGGAACAGTAGCGTTTAGTCCGGATAACCTAATACTTGTGAGCGGAAGTGATGATAATACGATCCGACTCTGGGACACACAAACGGGAGAACAGCTGCAACTGCTTAGGGGTCATACCGATTGGGTCAATAGCGTAGCGTTCAGTCCGGATGGAAAGATGATCGCAAGTGGAAGTGATGATAATATGATCCGACTCTGGGATGCACAGACAGGTAAAAATCTTCACATGCTTTTTGGTCATACCGATTGGGTCAATAGCGTAGCGTTCAGTCCGGATGGAAAGATGATCGCAAGTGGAAGTGATGATAATATGATCCGACTCTGGGATGCACAGACAGGTAAAAATCTTCACATGCTTTTTGGTCATACCGATTGGGTCAATAGCGTAGCGTTCAGTCCGGATGGAAAGATGATCGCAAGTGGGAGCGATGATAATACGATCCGACTCTGGGATACACAGACGGAGGAGCAGCTACATCTGCTTACGGAGCATACAGCAATCGTTAATAGCATTGCATTTAATCCGGATGGTAGAATCCTGGCAAGTGGGAGCGACGATGCGACCATTCATCTGTGGCATCCACAGACGGGCGAGCACCTCCACACTTTTGTAGGACATACCGGTAGAGTGCATAGCGTTGCATTCAGTCCAGACGGACAAACACTCGCAAGTGGAAGTGATAATACCATCTATCTCTGGGAGGTGTTCACAGATAACCCACCCCACATCCTTACCGGACATACTTCTATTGTATACACCGTATCGTTTAGCCCTAATGGTAAGATACTCGCGAGTGGAAGTGTTGATGGCACGGTGTTATTTTGGGACATAGCCGCTTTGAACAAAAACTGAATGAAAAAGTACAGGATGGTGTCTCCCTGATATTGAGTTTCGGAGATGACATTATTCCATTTCTGAATATTCGTTTCGCATTAACAAAAACGCGTTTATAGTAAAACCTATAATTATTTTTACACTACGAATCAACGCCAAATGCGCTTTTTGGCATTTGACGGGTTCGGTTTCCTAACCGAACCGTATTTATTTAGTCTCATAGATGCGGTTAGGAAACCTCATCTACCAGGGAGTGTGCACATATTTTGGATTGCACTATAAAAACGTTACCGTATACAAAAGCACCATAAATTCTACCACCACGTGAGTTGTAAATGCCCCTCACCATCTTCAATTTATAGTAAATTATGTAAATAAGTTTACATATATTCTGTAGGCGGTGAATGCCTAAATGGCGTTCATACCGTTGATTTCGATCTCCGAATCGCGACGAAATCACTAATAGTCGGGAATCGGAGTTCCCTCCTACAGTTCAGATGTAAAGTTAATCGTAGAATCCACTATAAAAAAATCTATCTTTCCTCCAAAAATCCATTTTTTTTCAAAATATGCAATTTTGCACCACAAAATCGCGTCTATACTAATCAAAAGACCAATTTGCTTATTGGAGGTCTTAGTTGATGGACAATGATGCTGACCTGATTCAACATACTTTAGAAGGTGATCAGCAAGCGTTTGCAGAACTTGTGGAAAAATATCAAAAACAGATCCACGCATTAGTGTGGCAGAAGATTGGTGATTTTCACATTGCACAAGAGATTACGCAGGATGTGTTCCTCACGGCATATCACAAGCTCACAACGCTCAAAGACCCTAATCGTTTCGCGGGATGGCTCTATGTAATTGCTAACCGCAAATGTATCGCGTGGCACCGAAAGAAAAAACCACAACCGCAATCGTTGGATGCGATGAATCCCGTTGAGTTAGAGGAGGTGTATTATTCAGTGTATATGACACAACAACACGAAGAAAAAGCAAATCAAAAACGACGAGAGCTGGTTCAGAGGTTGTTAAGTAAGCTGCAAGAAAGTGAGCGAACAGTCGTAAATCTGTATTACATCGCTGAAATGACTTGTGAGGATATTGGCAAGTTTTTAGGGGTATCTCCAAATACTGTGCGGAGTCGGCTACACCGCGCACGCAACCGATTGAAAAAGGAGGAAGCAATGATTAAAGAAAACCTTAGTAGTTTCCAACTGCCAACACAATTTACAGAAAACATCACGAAAGAGATTTCACGTCTCAATCCGATAACACCTTCTGGCAGCAAACCATTAGTGCCGATAGCAGTTTCTGCCGCCGCTGCAGTGTTAATCATATTGCTGATGGGCGCAGGGATGCAATACTTAAATCGTTTTCAGAAACCGTATAGCTTAAACGCACAATCTGAGCCAACAATTGAAATAACAGATACACAACTTGTCCTTGACACGCCAGCAAAACCTGCTGTACGAACTCAGGTTGGGCTATCTGATGTAACTGGTAAAACCGAAGGAGTAAGTCAAAAACCGGACGCACCACTATTCGCTGCAGCACAAGTAGATGAAAATGAGATTTCAAAACCAAAACGACAATGGAGTGATGCGAAAGGACCAGAAGGCGGGGCAGTCGCTACGCTCTTCACAACAAACCGTGAAAACGTGTATGCAACTACACAAAATGGTCTTTACAGACTCACAGATGATGGAAAAGCATGGCAACTCATAAACATTGGTGTATTTGGGCATGTGGCAGAATGGCAGAATACGCTCTACCGTGCTATTGATACAAAGATTTTTGCTTCTACAGATAAAGGCGCGACATGGAAAGAATTCTGTGAGTGTATCAAAGGTAAACTTGTCGGCATAGTAATCACGGATAAAATACAAAGTGGACAAAGTGATATGACGATTTACCTTGCTTACAAAAAAGGTGTATTTCGATCAGATAATGCTGGAAAATCGTGGACACCATTGCCCGAAGGAATCAAGGATAGACAAATTGGCGTAATCACTAATGTAGAAAATACTGTTTTTGTTGGTACTGACAAAGGACTTTATCGAATTAATGCCGATAAATGGGAACTATTGTCCATCAGCCAAACGGATAGAAACGAGAATCTATTACCAATTATTGCGATGGAAGTTGCAGAAAACAGCCTTTATGTCGCCACAAGGCAAAGTAGATTTGGAGATCCTGATCCGTTATATGAAGTTTTTGGGATAACAACAATAAGAACTAATTCTCCGTTGTCAGGAATGGGAATTAAGCCGCCAAAACCATACGTGTGGTCTCTTTTTCGTACAGATGACCGAGGCGATTCATGGCATGCAATAACGCCAAACAAGAACACTATAGAAAAGAAACCTCGTCAGAAGGTTAAATTGTCCAATTTATTTCCACCGCGCCAGAATGAAGGTGATGTTCCCTTTGCAACACCAGTGAATACAACCTTCAAGATGTCTGCAGCAGGGGAAAAGGTGATATTGATTGACGGTAAGGAATACTTCTATTCTATCAATGCAGGTGAAACTTGGAAAACCTTAGACAAAACGGCTGATATAGGTAAGACTTCTGGTTTGGCATTGTTAAATGAGAATACTTTCTATGTATCTGGAAGATTCGGAGTTTATCGTTCAACTGATGGCGGAGAATCATGGCATCAATTTAATACCGGTTTAGTGAACACAGAAGTTTGGGAATTAATTGCTGTTAAAGGAACTCTCTACGCGAACACAAGAACTGGACTTTTCAGTTCCGTTGATGGCGGAGAATCGTGGGCACCTGTTCCAGGCGATACTGGTTATATCACACGTATTGCGCAATCTAATGGGCAAATATATGTAAGAGACGACAAAATTGGAACGCCGCGGTTTTACCACTTTTCGGCCGAAGAGAATAGACTTATTGACTTGTCCGCTGTTCCAAACTTTAATATATATAAACCCAACAAAGCATTAGAAGAACTGCGTGAAAGGAATAGAACTCATAGGAGACCTATAACATCTGTGATACACGGAAAGGGTAGTCTTTACACATCAATGCTTGGATGTTTTGTTGTTAACGAGACAACGTACTATGTGGAATACATGCACAAACTCTTTAAATGGGAACCAAGCATGACTAAATGGGTAGACACAGGACTATTAGATGAAGGTGATAGTGGCGAGAGTATGTGGTATTCTAGTGCCTTATTCGACACCGTTGGCTTTAGACTTGCTGTCTCAGAGAATAATGTTTACGTTGGAAAATGGGATGGCCATCTCATGCAATCGTTTGATGAAGGGAACACCTGGAACGATGTCACTACCAATCTACCATTTTCTGTTGTCAATTTCAGAGCAATAGTTTTCGCTGGAAACTTTGTTTATGTGGCAACTGACAAAGGTGTCGTGCTGTCAGGCAACGGCACTGATTGGCACACAATTACCAATGCAGAAGGAGCACCACTCGTTATGAATAGACTCGCAGTAGATGACACAACGGTTTACGGAGAAACTAAGCAAAGAATATACCAATTCAACAAGGACATCGGCACCTGGAAGCAAGTTACACCCAAAATCTCACATCATGTTACCTGTCTTGCTGTTGATGGGAATACCCTCTATGTCGGGACGAATGGGCAGGGTGTGCTTCGCTTTTCACTTGAAAATTAGGTTGAGTGATGCATTTATAGTAAATCCGAAAATATGTTCACACTCCCCGGTAGATCCGGTTTCCTAACCAATGCAGAATGCCATACGCGCATTCTGCCGAACCATGAGACCGAATAAACACGGTTCGGTTAGGAAACCGAACCCGCTAAATGCCAAAAAGTGCATTTGGTGTTGATTCGTAGTGTATAAATAATTATGGATTTTACTATAAATCTGTACTATTTTGTGCAGCTGCGTGTCCAGAATGCACTATTTTGTGCAGCTTTTTCTGGGTATTTTGTAAAGTGCCTCGTCAGTGCGATGTTTTTTAGATTGGCATGGAATTTGCTCAACTTGCTTAGTAGTAACTTAACGAGTTGTGCTAAATAACTATATGTAGAACCCTGTTTCACAAAAGAAGGTGTTTTGAAAGTCATTATCATATTTATATAGTCTTCAGTCCCGTAGGGACGATATGTTTATAGAAAAGGTCGGACGAGCCCTTTTTAGTCCCGTAGGGACGATATGTTTATAGCACTAAGGCAAATATATGTGAAAACCAACAAAACATATTGTTAACTGGCACAAGCCGTTAACTTAAGTAACCTTAACAGGAGGTATATTTCAATGGCACACGCAAAATTGTCTTTCTTCTTAATCATTTTCATGTTAATCACAGTGGGTGCTTTCATGGCACAGCTCGAGGCAGAGGATGTGAGCAACGAACAAGAGCGCGCGATAACACAAGAATTCATCACAGCGGCACAAAAATTGGTGGAACTCGGAAAAATTGAGGAAGCAATAGAAATCTATGAACGAATTGTGAAAGGGGCACCCGATGATTTAGAATCTCGCTTACAACTCGCAACGCTCTACTCAGCCACAAAACAGCACGGAAAAGCTGCGCAAACCTGGGGTAAACTGATTGAAGCGGACCCAGAAAACACAAAATATCAAGATGGACTCGTTTATAGTTTGCGAGTTGCTGGCAAAGACAACGAGGCACTTGAAATCGGGCAGACTTATGTTCAAACATATCCAGATGTTGGTGTCCATTACGCACGACTCGCACGACTTTATGAGGCAGAAGGTAAGGTGGATGTAGCCATTGCCAACTATGAAAAAGCAATTGAATTGGCACCCGGTGATGTACAAGTACAAACTTATCTCAAACTCGCAAACCATTATTTTTTAAATGAGGACATAGCGGCTGCTGAAAAAATATTGAAGAATGCCATGCTATACACACAATCAGAATTCGATAAGCGAGATATCGAACTGCAATTGATCAAACTCTATCTTTATCAGGGGAATTTAGAAGAAGTATTACAAAAGATTGAAGATGAAGGCATCCCACTCTCTTATGAAATATCAAATCCGAAAGAACGTGCACGGCACTTTCTCAACACTGGTGAATTAGAAAAATCTGCCGCTTATTTTAAGATAGCACTTGTAATGTCCAATAATTCTCATGAGCGGGATACAATCCTTAACGAATTGCTCAATGGATACTTAAAACAAGGGAGGACAGACTCAGCATTAGCATTCTATGAAGTTGAAGCATCAAAGCAGTTCAGATCAACAATTCTCTCAACGCTTTCCGGTCCATCCAATTTTGAAGTCAAATTTGGTAGTGATGACGCACGCAAAATCTTGATGAATGCCTATAAAGACCAAGGAAAACTTGATGTATTGAAAACCCTTTTCGAAGGAAAACTTCAGAAAGACGCTGACAATCCTGCTATCATTGAAATGCTCGCTGAAATTTATTGGAATACCAATGATTATCAGAAAGCTGCCCAAGCGTACCACGACCTTAGCAAAGTAGAACCGAACAATATACGCTGCTTTTATCTCGCTGCCACTGCCTATCAAAAAAATAACCAACCTGATATGGCAAAAGAACTACTGAACCAAGCCGAAGCTAAGAAGCTTGCATTGATCAACTATAAACAGGACGGATCATTCCTCGGCGCACTTGCTACCATCTGTCTTAAGAATGAAATGTATGAACCGGCTATAAAACTCGCTGGTAAGGCAATCGTTGAAGCACAGAATTTCGTTGATCCGGAATTAGAATTCATTCGTAAAGCTATCATTGAAGCACAGAATTCCGTTGATCCGGCTATAGAACGCGTTGGTAACGCTATCATTGAAGCACAAAATCCCAATCGCACTTTGGTTGTGAATGCGTGTTTGAGGATCCTTTGGAAAAGCCACCTCGGCATGGCTGAATACTACAGTCAAAATAACTTGCCCGATAAGGCAATGGAACAGATACGACAAACCGGCATCATCCATGAGAATGCATGGTTGGTTCTTGGACCATTTGATAACGCAGCGAGAAACGGATATAATAATGAGTACATCCCCGAAGACACAACGCAGATTGACCTCACAGGAAAATATGAAGACGTAGACGAACAAATAAGTTGGAAAAAATTTACCGATGACGTTTTCGATGGATTTATTGATCTTGGTAGTAATAACAATTGGCGAGTTTCCTACGCTTATGCAACCGTAACTTCTCCTGACGAACGGGAAGTGTTTTTTCGATTTAGTAGTGATGACCAAGCAAAAATATGGCTAAATGGCACAGAGGTATTCGCGGATACCAACACTCAAACTGCAATACTTGACAGACACGCTATTCCCGTAACCCTCAAGGCAGGTAAAAACACCATCCTCGTCAAGGTTTGCAATGAGGAAATGAGTTGGGGATTCTATCTGCGGGTTACAGATGCGGATGCAAACCCTTTTGAAGATTTGAAAATTAACGATGTGCCAGACAATTAATAGTTCACAGGCAGCCGAAATGCAAAAAACGCATCAGTCCCAACTTTTCCTGCAAACTTATTGGAAATATATTGGATATCTATTGTTCCGAAAACCACAAAAACTTCTGAGCACCACACAGAAACAGGTATAATATCAGTATGAAAACAAAACCGATCTCCCATACATAAAAACAAACAGACCAAAAATATGCAGCACAACCTGCTCAAGAGAAAAACCGTGTTCCTCATACAGAGGAAAAATATAAAAATTAAAATTTTTCCCAAAATAAGAAAAACACCTATAAACCCATACAGAGACTGGGTTTATAGCGAATTTAGAAAACATACCGTGGTATGAAAAAACATACCGTACGGTATGATTTTATGTAATAACGATCTCCGAATCGCGACTTTATGACTTGAACGGATAAAAAACCGAAAATTAAAACCCTCTGGGCATTATACAATTAAACGTTGCATCTCAAACCGAAATTTGCTAAAATGGCGATATTGAGATTTTGATTTTTTATAGATTGTAGACGCACATAGTGCTTTAAATGAAAGGAAATTGCAATGTTTGTTTGTATCGCATGCGGTTATTTGTGGAAAGAAGCGGATGAACCGCCAGACGAGTGTCCGGCTTGCACCGCACCCAAAGAGAAATATATCCCTTACGATGACAGAGCAGAAAGATGGGTAAAACGTGCTGTAGCAGCACATGTCATGTATCCAGACGAAGAAGGCGCTGACCTTCGGGCTGAGAATTCTGCTCTCTCCTCACACATCCGATTCGCTTTGGTTGGTTTACTTGGTGACCTTCAGAAAGAGTAAGAAATTGGAAGCTCCGATTTTCTGTCGGGGCTTCTTTTATTCTTGCACATGATTTTAATTCACACCGAGTCCATACATGCTTTTTTAGCGTTTATTGAGTTTGTAGTCGCGCAATTTATTACGTCTCTTATATTCAACAATCGTGTATGAAATTATCGTGAGTAGTAAAATGAATTGATAATTATTGGTTATACAAAACATCAGAAAGGAACGGCATTGTTGGTTTATGCACTAATTAAGAAAAGATGCCGTAATATAGAAATGAAACAGATACGTTATCTGCTGATTCTCTTCCTTGTGGCATTACATGGAATAGTATCAGCCCAAAACCTTGCAGACCGGGTGGTAGAACACACTTACCCCAACGGTCTAAAACTATTGATGATTGAACGTCACACCTCACCGACCGTCGCGCCATACATTCTCTTCAAAGCAGGTTCCGTAGATGAATCTGACGATGCGCGCGGCATCGCACACATGCTTGAACACATGTTGTTCAAAGGCACTAAAACAATAGGCACAACAGACTATGAAAAAGAGAAGAGCGTGCTTGCCGAAATTGATAAAATAGGTGACGCGTTAGACATAGAACGTGCCAAAGGCACAAAAGCAGACGCAGAAAAAATCGCAGAATTGGAAGCGGCACTTAAAACGCAACAAGAAGCCGCGAAGGAATGGATTGTCTCTGGTGAATACACTGAAATCTATACGCAACACGGCAGCACTGGATTCAACGCGGGTACTTCTGTTGACTATACGATTTACACAGTGGAACTACCTTCTAACAAATTAGAATTGTGGGCAATGCTTGAATCCGACCGTCTCAAAAACGCTGTGCTACGCGAGTTTTATGTCGAACGCGAAGCCGTCAAAGAGGAGCGCCGGATGGTTGTGGAAACACGCCCGGGTGGCAAGTTATATGAACAGTTCATGGCTGCCTCCTTCACTGCGCATCCCTACGGTATGCCAATTATTGGATGGCCCTCAGACATCGCAATGCTCAATAGAAAGAAAGCAGAGGAATTTTTCCGTATCCACTACGCACCCAATAACTTCGTGATGGTTATTGTTGGAGATATTAATGTCGAAAAAACCATCAAACTCATCGAAAAATATTTTGGTGATATTCCATCACAACCGCTTCCTGATGAGGTTACCGTTCGTGAACCTGCACAAGAAGGTGAACGTCGGATTGAGGTTGAATTTGACGCTGAACCGCAGATGATGATCGGATTCCATAAACCGACAATCCCGCATTTTGACGATTACGTGCTGGATATGATCAGTGCTATCCTCTCGGATGGACGAACCTCCCGATTTTACAAAAACATCGTTGAAGAAGGCATAGCCGTTTCTGTAGATTCTCTGAACGGATATCCCGGTGCACGTTACGATAATCTCTTTGTGGTGAGTGCAACCCCTCGCTCCCCTCACACGACTGCAGATGTGGAGGAAGCAATTTACACTCAACTGGAAAGACTGAAGACGGAACCCGTCGCGGAAAAGGAATTTAAACGTATCCTTAAACAGATTGATGCAAGTTTCGTCCGTGCACTAAGTTCAAACGCCGGTATGGCAAATCAACTTGCTTTCTATGAAGGTATTGCTGGCGACTGGCGCTACATACTCAACTGGCGGAAAAAGATGTATGAAATCACAACTGATGACATCATGAGAGTAGCGCAAACCTATTTTAAAAAGAGCAACCGTACCGTCGCTACGCTTGTTAAAAAGGAACCTATAGCATCTGAAAGTACCGACATGGAGGATAGTGAATAATGCAGAAACAGATTACGAAAAAACTTTTCTTATGCGTTCTTATCACTTGTTTTATCGTCTCGGGCAGCCTGCCGTTATGTTCTAAACCGCATGAAGAACTGACATTTGAACCGATACAATTTAATCCCCCAGTTCCAGAGAAGCGAATGCTGTCAAACGGCATGACGCTTTATCTACTTGAGGACCACGAGTTGCCGGTATTTGACATCAGTGGACTTGTCAAAACAGGTACCATCTACGATCCCGCAGAAAAAATAGGTTTAGCATCTATTTGTGCAAGTGTCATGCGAACTGGCGGCACAATGTCACGTGAACCGGATGCATTGAACGAAGAATTGGAATCTATGGCTGCTTCCGTTGAGGTCGGTATGTCTCCTGAATACGGGACGGTGAGCCTTTCAACGATGGCAGAAGATATTGAAAAAGGATTAGAAATCTTTGCTGACGTTTTACGAAACCCGGCATTCCGCGAAGAAAAACTTGAACTTCGCAAACAGCAAGGGATTGAAGCTATTCGCAGGCGGAACGACAATCCGATCCAATTAGCATGGCGGAACTTCTCCGAGATTCTATATGGAAAGGATCATCCATTCGGTTGGTATTCTGAAATTGAGAACGTAGAGAGTATCGCTGTAGACGATCTCAAAGCGTTCCATGCCAAATACTATCAGCCCAATAATGTCATGCTTGCAATTACTGGCGATTTTGTGACAGAAACTTTGATTGCACAACTCGAAAAAACGTTTGAGGGTTGGGAAAACAGTGAAATAGAATTTCCACACATTGCTGACGTTGAAAACGCACCAAAACCTTCTGTCAACTATATACTTAAAGACCTACCGCAGACTACAATGTTGATTGGACATTTCGGCATCAAGCGTACCCCCGACTTTCCTGATTTCTTTGCGCTCCGTGTGATGAATGACATTTTAGGTGAAGGTGGCTTTACCTCTCGTTTAATGAAGGAAGTACGTGAAAAACACGGTCTTGCCTATATGGTTGGAAGTCTTATGCAAACAAGCTTCTATACCAACCCAGGGGAATGGTTCGCGTATTCCCAAACACGTTCAGAAAAAACTGCTGAAGCAATTTCGCTCATCATCAGCATAATTCGTGACCTACGTGAAAACCCAGTGTCTCAAGAAGAACTACAGCGCACTAAAGATTCACTCATCAATTCGTTTGTTTTCGGATTTGAAAGTAGTTCTCAAATCGCTTTTCAGCAGATGATGCTGGCATATCGCGGATTCGCACCAGACTTCCTTGAAACCTACACAAACAACATCGCGAAGGTCACAGCGGAAGATGTGCAGGCTGTTGCTCAAAAATATCTCCATCCCGACGCACTTACGATCGTCACTGTCGGAAATCAGGATAACTTTGACCGACCTTTGAACGAATTCGGAGATGTCAATGAGATTAAAATCAAACAACCGGAACCACCACCTGCAGAACCGATCCCTGAAGCGAGTGAGGCAGATGTTGTCAAAGCCAAAGAAATCGTTGCTGCATCTGTTGAAGCACACGGTGGAATTGAGAAATTGAAAGCAGTGAAAAATGTTGTAGCAGATATGCTGACTACCACTAATACGCCAATGGGACAAATGGATTTGAAAGTTGTCCTATACCAGGTCTATCCGGATAAAATGCGGCAAAATATCGTTACACCTCAAGGCGAAATTAGTATTTTGTTTGATGGCAAAGCGGGTTATGCCGTCTCCGCAATGGGCGTGCAACCGTTACCTCCCGAAATGACAACCTCCCTGAATGATGCTATTTTCAGAGACACGGTCCCACTTCTGCTACACCTTACAGAGAACGATATCCCGGTTCAATACGCAGGAACGGAAGAAGTGGACGGAAAACCTGCTTCGATTTTACTTGTCAAACAACCTTCAGGTGAAATGGTTAAAGTCTTCATTAGTAATGAAACACATTATGTGGTTAAATTAGCATTTCGCGAAACTGAGCAAGGTGCAACAATGGACAAAGAAACTATGTTTTCTGATTTTCGGGATGTGGAAGGTGTTCAATTCGCCTTCCAAGTTGTGCAAAATGTCAATGGGCAACTTTACACTGATAATCGTATCAAAAGTGTCAAGTTAAATACTGAACTTGAGGAATCACTTTTTGAGGTGCCTGAGTGAAAAAGTTGAATCTGCAAGTCCGATATTTTCAAGATAGCACACCAGCAGATGTGCCTTGTCGTGAAACTGCTTTCATCCGCCGTGAATTTGAAATGCCGTTGCCGATTGCGAAAACTGCTTTGGTTCTCGTTGATTTGTGGAACGTGCATTTCATTGAAACTTGGATAGAACGCGCAAAGCAGGTAACCGTTGATTGTGTTGTACCAGTGATAGATGCTGCGAGGAAAGCGGGTTTAACAATCGTTCATGCCCCTTCGCCATCAGTAGCGGCACAATATCCGCAACTCAAACGGCACAAACCGCCAGAACCCGCTACACCTTCAGCGTGGCCACCCTCTGATTTCCGAGGTCGAGAGGGTGACTACGCTGTTTACCGTGGCCCCCGTAGTCAACCACCGGGTATCGGCATCCATTGGGATAAACTCGCTTCACAACTCTCTATGTCCCCAGCCATTGACGTGAAAGAGGATGAGTTTGTCATTGCAACAGGACAGCAGTTGCATGAATTACTTGAGGAACGGCAAATCTTACATCTTATCTTTGCTGGTTTTGCAACGAATTGGTGTGTTTTAGGGAGGGATTACGGTATCCGTTCTATGTCAAGGTATGGGTACAACATTATTCTGCTCCGCGATGCCACCACAGGTGTGGAATTTCCTGATACTTACGACAATCTTTTTACCACAGAGATAGCAATTCGGGAGGTAGAACAGCAGTATGGGTTTAGTGCCTCAAATGCCGATTTCTTTGCAGCAGTTGACAGACTACCAGAGTAATTGTAGTAGATGCGCATTGACGTTGGAATGTAATAGTTATCTTGCTCAACCAACAAACGGGTGGATACAGATGCGCCCGTTTTACTTTGCAAAATCATTGTTAATCTGTTACACTATCAATAAGGTAAATCGTAAGTTTTACCTCATGTGCCAAGTTTGAATCGGTGGTAGTTTATCTGATATCAACCCATGTATTTTTATGAACGATGAACCTATTCTTAATGTTATCTTCTTTCATACTGATTCTGGACGGGCACCTGTACAGCAATGGCTCAAAAATCTTGATAAGACAGATAGAAAAACAATCGGCGGAGATATACAATTGGTGCAATTTTGCTGGCCCTTGGGCATGCCTCTTGTTAAAAAAACAGAAAACAGTTTATGGGAAGTTCGCAGTCATATCAGTGCAGGACGCATTGCACGGGTATTGTTCACAATCGGAGATAACGAAATGGTTCTGCTGCACGCCTTTATCAAAAAGTCGCAAAAAATATCACAAAAGGATTTAAATTTGGCACGCCATCGAAGAAATCTATGGCATAGCGGGAGGAATATACATGAACAAGTATAGTGGTGGAAACTTTGATGATTTTCTCAAGGAGGAAGGGATTTTTGAAGAAGTATCAGAACGGACACGAAAACGTGTCATAGCATTGGAAATTGAGGGTATGGTAAATGCAGCAAAACAAAACAAAACAACATTTTTTGAAAAGATAAACACGGACCTTGTAGAATTGAATCATTTTTTGTTTGATTTAGAAAATACTGTGATTACATCAGAACTCTTAAAAAGTTTTACGCTTGAAGCAAAGGAAATGAAAATCGATCCTGTGAAGTTTAATGATCCTCTATTTGAGTCAGAGGAATTGTTAAATCGCCTGCTTACTGAAGAAATAGCTGCTTAACTGATCAAAATATTCACCAATTTTAGAATCATCAATTGTATTACTGTCATAACAAATTAAATTTGATTCAGATTTAGGTGACAGATCGTCTAATAACCACCTTGCATTAATTTTCAAGAGGAACTAAAATGGCTGCAGAAGTAAAATTTTTTATCCCTAAAGCAAAAGACGATGCCCAAGCGGAGGAAGTCTGGGAATCTATCAAAAAGTTTGCGGAAAAAAACTTAGAATGGGATGTTTCAGATCGACGTATTTTTAGTATTGCCTATCATAAGCATGGTGAGGATTATTATGTGGAGGTAGGGAAACCTGATCCGCGTAACGGGGAACTTGTGATCGCAATACTTAAGTCAAACACCTATCTTGTCTGTACACCAAATCGCGGTGTGCTGCGAGGTATGCCGATTTTGGTAGGTGGATCAGAATTGACAGAGGCCGTTGATTTCCTACAAGAATAAAGATTTACACTTCTACTGAATTGCACAGAATATTTCTGTTATTCTGGACACACGTTTCAATTACAATATGCCTGTACTATGTCATATTTTTCTCAAAATGTGAGGTAATCACTGTGGGTTATGTCTATATATTGGTAAATGACTCAATGCCAGGTCTAATAAAAATTGGTAGAACTGCTCGTAACGGCTCTATCAGGGCGAAGGATCTTTCAAATTCAACTGGAATTCCAACACCGTTTAAGGTTGCCTTTGAGTTGTCTTCTGAAGAGTACATCCGACTAGAAAGTGAAATGCACAGCAAACTTGTAGAGCAACGTGTCGCTTCTAATCGAGAATTCTTTAAGTGCTCGGTGGATGAGGCAAAAGAATTGCTTAAAGAACTGTACTCTAAGAGTCGTGAACGCTTGGAACTAAATAAGCATCCTATCAACCAGAGAGCGAAGTTTCTATTGACGCAGGTGCCTGAGAATTCAAACGATTTTTATCGGATACCAGCAATGACATGGACACGTCCATTGGTGGGACCGGGCAGCAAGGATCATCTATATCTGCTCGATCTAATGATGTGGTATCTTGAGAATCACAGTAGCGAAATAGTGGAGGATGCGGCATATATAGGACTAAATGACCGAGATATGGAGATACAAATAAATGAACTTCATCACCTTCCATCAGAGGAGATAATGAAGTGGATGAAAATTCCGAAAGGGATTTTTAGTAACGACGAGCTAGGGTATGGAGAACTGGAGTACAGATTTCTAATAGAAACAGACCCAAAAACAGGTGGATGGTTGGCGATACAACATCTACTGACAATTATGGAAGCTCAGCAAATCACGTTTCAGATGGAATTGGGAGTAAAACCTAATCAGCCATCGTAAAGATAAAGACAACCTTATGAAAAGGCAAGCCAAACAAATACTTTGCAAGATTATGATGTTATTGATGCCTTCATAGAATATCTACGAAGGCACGGTTATCCAGAACTCACAGTTACTTCTTATCCTGACAAGGAAAATCGAAGTACTTCTGACATAGATGCAATTGCCGGACCTTTTGCAATTGAGCATACAAGCATTGACACACTTCCTAATCAGCGTCGCAATGATGATTGGTTTCTGCAAGTCATTCAAGGTCTTGAAGAAGAATTTCATGGTCAACTTTCATTTCGTATGAGCATTACGCTGCATTATGATGCTGTTGCCAAAGGTAAAGGACAAGATTGGTTAGAGATAAACAAAGCATTCAAGAATTGGATCCGCGAAAAGTCACCACTCTTAGGATACGGAGAGCATAAGATTAACAATATTCCTGGTATTCCTTTTCAATTTAATATAGATAAACGAAGATCACATATTCCTGGCATTGCTTTTTCCCGTTTTGAGCCTCAGGACGACACTCTTAGCTGTCGAATTAAACAACTGTTTGATAGAAAGGCAAAGAAGCTTAAAAGATATCAAAACCTTGGAAAAACAACGATACTATTAATTGAAAATAATGATAAGGCACTTATGAATGTCCAGGGTTGGAAAATATTAAACGCAATACGGGGAGTTTACCCATTTGCTCTTCCCGATGGAGTTGATAGAATCTGGTATATTGATACAGCAAAATTGCCGAATAAGGATATTTTCAAGGATTTCACGTCGGAACTGTTGACGAAATAGAATCCAACTAAGTGCCTTAAAACACATCCAAACGAAAATCCTAAAAATCTCAAAGATTACCGGACACCGTTTACATATCAGTAAAATGTGTGTTATATTTTACAACGATTCATTGAAGCGTTTGTAATAACCCTCATCGTTATCTGAAGAAATCTCTGTAGATTCTTGATTTTTGGAAAAAACGGCCTCAAACTCATCTTCAGCTAATAATTTGTCAATTGTAGCACAGATAGTTTTTTCAGAAATCTGTTGAACAATTACCATATCAGATGCCCAAAAATAGAGACCATCAGCACATTCACCCGTTTTTTTGTATTGTTTCATTAAGGTTTTAATATTTTGAAGTGTAAAGAAAACAGCTGTGTAACTCTCTCCGTTTGGAAAAGTAACTTCAACATCAACGTTATAATTGTTAGAATCAAATGGAGCAATTCCGTGATAGATAGTTAGTTCGTAATCATCGTGTTGAACTATAGTGTAAGGTTTATCCATCTTTACTCTCCTCCAAAATGCTTTAACACTTCATTGATTACCTTCTGTTGGTTGTTTTTGCCAGAGATTCCCAAAATTTCAATTTGCCCCTCTCTGATTTTCCAGTAAACACGCCCACCACCACGAGTCCGTGATTCGATAATTCCGCCTCCAATTGATTTATTACCTATACCAGGATTTAGGTTTCCGTTTTTCAACTGATCCGTAATTTTCTTAATTTCACCTTGTAAAGAGATGAGGGTTCTCCGACACTCCCGAATAAGTAGCGAATTTTCTAAAATTCGATTAGCTAACATGAAACCTTCTTACTGTAGTTAGGATATCAAAGAACCTTATCACATAAGATCTACAATCCTTGCAATGCCGTGATAATCTGTGTTGAAGTAGTACGATGACCGAACCTGCGTCCAATATCTGTCCACACAATTGTTCCCTTTTCATTTATAATAAATGCTGAAGGATTTGCCCAATTCATACTTCCTTGGTCAAGTACGTTGTACGCATCTATCGCTTCAAAATCTTCGTCTGAAAGCACCGGGAAAGTTAATCCCAGCTCATTACGCGTATTTGACGCACCAAACTGGGTATCCCCACTAATTGTAATCAGTTCTGCAGCACCTGCATCCTTAATGCCTTGATATCCGTCTCGCAACTCTCTGAGTTGCCCTAAACAGTTCGGTCACGTCCCAGTTGAATAAAACTGGACTACTATTACTTTCCCAGCATAATCGGAGAGAGAAACGATATTTCCATCAGCATCTGGAAGCGAAAATGCTGGTGCAGTTGCACCGATTGCCAAGCCTTTTCCGGGATCCAACGGTTCAGGTTCTGGCGTAGTTTCCATTGGTGGCTCAGGCGTTGTCTCCATAGTTTGTTCGGGTGTCATAACATCTGTGTCTTGTGAATCAGGCGTTAAAAGATCGCCGATCTGGTCTGTTTCAAAACAACCAAAACACAGAAACACAGCGAAAATTAGCGCGATGTAAACGAGTTGATTAATAAATCTAAATCTCATGTTTCACTTCTCCCTTCATCATTTTGTGATTGCATCCATTGTTGAACCTCTGCGCGCATCTCTTCAAGTATTGGGCGCGACGCTGCGTCAAATGCTAAATTATTGAATTCGTAAGGGTCTGCATGGACATCATACAATTCCTCTACAGGGTGGTGTTGTGTCAAATAAACGAGTTCTGCAGTTTTTTGATCGTTTTTTGCTTTTGCTACCCAACTGTTCCACACTTCAGCATGGCTCTCAGGAATCCCTTCTACCTTCGTGAAATGGGTTGTCCAAGTATTTTCAGGCATCAAGTTTAGAATGTATTTGTATTGACTATCTCTGACACAGCGCTGCGGAAAGACGTTCATATCTCCATCGCGTGTGTGCGTGCCGTAAATTTTATCACGGAAGTCTATTTGTTGTCCACATAAAACATTCTTAAAACTTCGACCATCTAAATTTTTAGATGGTTCACCGCCAGCAACGTCTATGAGTGTTGGTAAAAAGTCAACATGCGAAACCATCGCATCGGTAACGGTCGTAGCTGGTATCTCACCGTGCCACCTTGCAATAAACGGCAGACGAATACCGGTGTCATATAAAGTCCATTTACAGTGTGGCCACTCAGAACCGTGATCAGTTGTGTAGATAAAAAGTGTGTTATCAACATATCCATGTGTTTCCAACATTTCCTCAATTTCTCCGATGCGGTTATCCATTGTGGTAATGTCTTGATAGTAGTTCGCAAGTGCTTTTCGGGCAATAGGTGTATCTGCGATGTAGGGTGGCAATGGTAAAGTATCGGGATCATATATCTTGTTAGGTTCCCATGTGACATGTGGATTGCTGTCGCCCAGAATCAAGCAGATTGGTTGATTGGGATTCTCTTGCCGATGAGTAGAAAGGAAACGTTCCACTGGCGCTGTATCAAGACCTTCTGCACGGTATTTCCGAACATGTTCTGCACTTTTAGGCAGAAATCCTCCGATATATTCAAAGTCAAAGAGTTTTTCAGGTTTCACATGTGTTTTACCTGCAATCGCAACCCGATAACCGAGTTCTCTGAGTAATTTCGGCAGAGTGTCAAGATGGGAGTGACATTCCGTATGATTTCCCATAGCACCGTGCCGTGCGGGATAAAGTCCTGTATACAAAGTTGAACGAGAGGGGGCACAGGTCGGTGTAGGTGTGAAGGCATGTGTAAAACGCATGCCCTGTTCAGCGATGCGATCTAAATGTGGGGTTTGAATATGTGCATTTCCGTAGCAACCGAGATATTCCCATCCGTGGTCATCAGAAAGGTAAACAACGATGTTCGGCTTCTGCATCAATTATTCCTTCGCTAAACTGAAAGGCTTGGGATTTTCAGCGTTGTCGTTCTTTATTTCAACATTTTCTGGAGGAAATTGATTACAGACCTCACCATTTTTCATTGCCCAGGGAAAGCTATTCAAGATGCGTCTGCTTGTTCTGATAATGTCCGGATTTGTCCATACTCCAGCAACAGCGATACGACTGTGTTCGCTTGGATTCGGTGGGCTATAGTGCCACATGCTACTATGCCAAAAAACAACATCACCAGGGTCTAATTCAATATGATGTGCGTCGTGTTCTTTGAGCATCTCCTTAACTGCTTCACGTGGGAGTTCGCCGTGTATGCTATCTGGATATAGCACGTGCTCAACAATTTCTGTCTTATGACTTCCCGGAATAAATTGCATGCATCCATTATCTCGCGTTGCCGGTTCAAGCGGTATCCAAAAATTGAAAGGTTCCGTTTCGCCATCACGCCACAGTCCGTTATCTTGATGCCACGGTGTAGCACTACCAGTGCGGGCAGGTTTAAGAAAACAACTATTATACTTGACGATAATATCGTCACCGAGAAAATAACGCGCAATGTTAAGCAGTTTTTCACCCGCGTAGATGTTGTGCCAGATAAGTGGTGATTGGACACAGAAGTTTGCTAATTTTCGGTAACGCGCAATCCTTCCTTGTGGTGTATCGTTCATAGGATCCATCGGGTCTAAATCGATGAACTTCCCCGGTTCAGGTAACATAATGACGTTTCGGATTACGCCACGAAGTTCAGCAGCAAGGTCACGCGAAATGATATTACGGAGTATAAAATAGCCTTCGGTTTCATATTGTGTTTTCTGCCTGGTGGTCGGTTTCCATCGCTCCATAAAAAGTTGTCCTTTCTGTCTAAATTATACAAAATCTTTGTAAAATACAAAAAATTTAGATTTTCTTACAAAAAATGTAAAAATTTTGTAACCACCTTTTATTTTTGAACGTAGTTTTTTTATAAGGTGTTTTAATGGTTGGAAACTACGCTGCCAAAGGCGTTGTCCACATTTCTCTTTCTTGAAAACACAAAATCCAAGATTAACAGTGAAATTTCTTCTTTTGTATTCCTACAAAAGCAATTTAGCAAATACTGAGTACAATGTCAATTCGTTTTAGAAATTGGCACCCGCATGTTTTCACTTCACCGACTCAATCCGGTAAACGATTTATTCAATGTTTTGTAAACACAAATACGGAAAACGAAATGCTAACGAAAGAAATGGTACAAGACATCCCGTCTGACCCAGGGGTCTACTTTTTTCATGGTGCCTCTGGGAAAATCCTGTACATTGGTAAGGCGAAATGTTTGCGAAAACGGGTACGTTCCTACGTCCATAAAATCAAAAATCGCCGTTCCAAAATCAAACGGCTTATCAGATGGACAACTGCTGTTCATTATCAGGTTTGTCAATCGGAACAAGAAGCACTTTTCCTTGAATCGCGTTTAATTAAACAGCATCAACCATCCTATAATTCAGCGTTGAAGTATGGCACGCAAACATGGTATATTCGGATAAATGTGGGTGAAGATTATCCGCGGCTTGAAAGAGTGCCAGAACCTCAAGCGGACAACGCGAGATATTTCGGTCCGTTATCAAGTCGCAGATGGACTGATGAGGCAATTGATGTTTTACAGCGGATTTTTATGGTTCGCACTTGCCAAGAAATGATAACGCCGCTTGTGGGTTACCGGGCATGTCTACAATACGACATGAAACGTTGCTATGCGCCTTGTGCTGCACTCATTACCCGCGAACTTTACAGAGAAATGATAATGAATATTATCAATTTGCTTGACGGAGAATATGAAAAGGTACAGGCAAATCTCGTAGCAAGACGTAACAGCGCGTCCGCAATGCTTCAATTTGAACGGGCAGCCGCTATTCACAAGCAGCTTCAACGGATACAAAAGGTATTTCCATTTCTTGATGCCCACCGAGAGAACCCACAATAAATCTACTTATGGGTAGTCCTTAGTCAAGTGCTAATTGATAGGTCTGGAAAATAGTCGGGAATCGGAGTTCCCTCCTACCATAAGCAGTTCATCGGTAGGAGCGATCTCCGAATCGCGACCTACAATAATATGTTGACGAAGCAGTAGGTATTTTTAATAGAAATTAGACAAACTGTATATTTGCTAAAAAAGATTTGACAGAAATTCTAAAATATGATATTATAGTTTATGTAAATAACTAAGGAGGTTAAACGATGTATATCGCGAGATTTACGCTGATTACTCTCGTTACCTTTGTATTCTTGATGGGTTGTGGTATGGTCGGTCAGCAAGCAGAAATGTCCGAAGAAACCACAATGGCTGCGGAAGAAAAACCGATGGATGAATTAGCGGTTCCAACGCCGGAAAAAGCTGCCTATCAGGAAGTGACACTTCAGGTGGAGGGCATGACATGAGGCGCGTGTCCCGCCGCAGTGCAGGATGCACTCAGTAAGGTCACGGGTGTCAAAGAGGTCATCAGTGTTGAAAGATCCACCAAGAAGGCTGTCGTGAAAGTTGAAAAGGGCAAAGTTAAAAACGCTGCTCTGATTAAAGCTGTTGAAGCAGATCCACGCTTTACGGCAACTGTTGTCAACTAACATTTTGTAAGGGCGAGGTTTCTCGCCCTTCATCTGTTTATTTTAAGCTATTGTCTAATATCCCATACATTGTTGGGGTAATGAAATGATAAACTACAATACATAAGAATACTCTTAAATATTGTGGTAAAGCTATTTAGGGAGTTTTCAAATGCTAAATAAAGCGTTTATCTGCATTGTAATGCTGGCATTTGTCTTTGGGTGTGCTAACCAGCAAAAAGATACTGAAGAAAAACCAGCAGAAGAGACGCAACAAACTGAGGCTGTAGAGCAGGCACAAGAAACTGAAACAGCAGAAGAGACGCAAGAAGCTGAGATTGCTGGTACTATTGAAGAAGTCAGTTTGACAGTTAATGGTATGACGTGAGGCAACTGTGTCTCCGCAGTGCAGTCTGCACTCGCTCAGGTAACAGGTGTCACAGAGGTCGTCAGCGTTTCTCAAGCCGATAGTAAGGCTGTTGTGAAAGTGAAAAAAGGCGAAGTTAAAACTGACGCTTTGGTTCAAGCAGTTGAAGCGGATTCCCGTTTTACTGCCAAAGTGATTGAATAAATGGGTTTGTATACGGAGGTATTTTCACACTTTCATTTAAAACCTACTTTTTAGTCCTATTTCAATATCGTTTAAACCTCATGCGCTACAAAGCACATGAGGTTTCTTTTTATGCTTAACGTAGCAACGTAAAAAATGAAGAAATTTATCTTAGGATGCACGTTTATCATGACGTTAATGCAACCCATGCGCGGATATGCGAAGGAAATCTCGCCTGTGTTTGAAAAAATAGATCCATATTTAGCAACTCCTGCTCAAGGACACCTCTATGAAATTCCAGTCGTCATTATGAGATTTTTACCTACCACAGATGGTATCAATCTGGATGTTTCCAAAGCACCCGATTTTTGGGAATTAGGAGAAATTTCTATAGCAGAACTCAAGGCGAGGATTGATCTTTTTGATAAACGTGTAAAGTTTATGCTTGAAGAGGGTACTCGGTTCAGAGGTTATAAAAACTCTACTGCTGTGCCTTCAATCGGTTATCGGGTGGTAGAATATATTACCGTTTATGAACAAACGCCTCAAGGTCCGGTTACTGATCATTTAAAGGATGGGAGTCCTTTGTATTCACCTGATTATCACGAAATTTTCAAACGATTTAATATAGAACATTATGTCAACGATTTAGGTGTGAAGGAGATATGGATATGGATGGGTGGTGTGAATTCCGATTTTCCTTGTTATGATCCAGCAATCCATAAACCTGAAGATTTTAGGAACTGGTGGGAATCGAATATGTCAAGTCCTTTGACGGGAGATATTTCCAACAGTAACCGAGATAACACCGACTTGCCTATCTACAATTCAACTTATACTGTCTATGGACAAAACTTTAGACGAAGCCATGCCGAAGCAGTCCACAATCACGGACATCAATTAGAAGCTATATTGAGCCACGTCAACCATCTACAATTGGGAAATACAGATCTTTTTTGGAAAAAATTCGTTGGTCAAGATGAAAGCGGAGACTTTATTACTGGGCGCGCAGGTTGGACACACATGCCACCGAATACGACAAACCACTACGACTATACCGATACGATGACGCTCGTTGAAAGCGATATTGAAGATTGGACACCAGATAATAGTGGAACAAAAAAATTAGTTAATGTTAATACTTATGGAAAATTGAAGTATGCATGGCCAGATTCAAACATTGACAAAATTGTTCAACGAGTAGAGTCGCAGTGGTATATCTACTGGATGCAGAATATGCCCGGACACAAAAACGGCATTCAGTATGAAGACAAGGAGATGACAAATTGGTGGGTGTTTACTGCTGATTGGGATAAGGCAATATCAGAAGGTGTTGGTCTTGTCTCTAAAGATTAAAAAAAAATGTAGGTTGGGTAGAGTGGAAAAGAGGTCATTTGAAGCCCGAATTTGCTTGAGTTCCGTAGGAACGATATGTTTATAGAAAACATGGCAGAACATTTTCATGAGCTCCGTAGGAGCGACATATAAGATTATACATACCGCCTCTACGAGGCTCAAGAGTAGGTTAACCACGTATACTATAAACATACCGCCTCTACGAGGCTATACACGCCCTAAAAACAAGATTAAATTCCTTAAATTGATGTCTATAGTGCGGTTTCTAACCACACCGGGCATTATTAGGAAAGAATCGAATTATTATTTTAATCTCCATCAAAACGCACCGTCAGGTAATCTTTAGGACTGGTATAGGCGCGTTTACAAACGCGCCTGTCTTTGGGTGATAAATCGGGCTTACAAAGCCCTCCTACAAGAAAGATTAAACGCCAAATTGATACCTATAGTGCAATTGAAACCGCGCCTACCAAGGGGAGACTGCTGAATTAACATTTGTGTGACATCACTCAAGCACCACGACTCAACGGATGTTCGCGGTTCGCAATCGGGAAAGGCACACGTCCACCTGTAAGTTGCGATTCGTAGGCACCCAAAATCATCTCCAACGCAGCAACAGCATCTTCAGCAGCGGAGATTGGTTTGCGGTCATTTTCAATCGCATCAATTAAATCACGAATAGCCAATTCGTTACCACTTGAGAAAGGTGTTTGGTCAAGGTCAATCGCTTCCCACTCCTGTTCAGAATTTGAAGGAACTAACACAGGATACGGATAGACCATAAGGCGATTCGCAACATCGCCACGAAGCGAGAAAGTGCCTTCACTCCCAACAATCTCCATGCCGTATCTGCCTGAACCTGCTTGATCCTTACGTGATTGGAAGAAACCAGAAACGCCGCTCTCAAAAGCGAAGTAACTGTTAATGCAATCACCAGCAACCGGTCCAACGGGTTCAGTCGGTTCGTGGTCATCACCATAAGCAATCTCTTTCCCATCTTTAGTGACGTGAGACTGCATCCATGCAACATCACCTACAAAGAAACGCATCATATTGAAAAGATGTGTGCCAAGGACAATCATATCCTCACCACCGCCACGCCTATCCTGTTTACCACTGGCATAAATGGCTTGGACTGTCCCGATCTTCCCATCGTTAAGCATCTGTTTGATGGCATGTGTTGCAGGAAGGTAGACTGCCTGATGCGCTATAGCCACCTTTAATCCTTGTTTTTTTGCTGTTTCAACAATTATATCGCCATCTGCAAGTGTGCTTGTCATCGGTTTCTCGCAGTAGACGCTGCATCCCGCTTCAAGACAAGCAGTTACCATAGCAACATGTTCAGATGTCCAACGCGGACAGACACTTACAATGTCAAGCGTCTCTTTTTCCAACATGTCGTGAAAATCGGCGTAGCTGCGCAACGCACCTGTTTCTTCGGCTGCTTTTGCCCTACCTGCTTCATCAGGATCAGAAATAGCGATAAATTCAACATTTTCTATGTTTTTATATGCAATATGCAATCCGTGTCCAAAGTTTCCAGAACCGGTATGACCGATCGCTGCCGCACGATATGTCTTTTGACTCATAAAATTATACCTCTTTCATAGGGTTAATAGAACTAAAAGGTGTGTCTACCAGTTTATTAAGAAAATGAGGATACCGAATATCGGGATTAAAGCGATCAAAACTTTCACCTCAAGTAGACACTTCCTATAACGTTGAATGGGAGAATTTTCCGCCTTTGATCTATCCAAAAAATTAATTCTTCGATCTACAGACGGGTGTGTGTTGAAAATTTCAAGAACAAAACGAATTATTTTAGGGAGTCCGCTGAGAAATCCAAGATTTCCTAACGCGGATTTAAACGCTTCTGGGTTTTTGGTGAGGTCGACTGCATATAGGTCAGCTTGGTGTTCAAAACGTCGAGACAGAAAATTAAAGAAAACCTTAAAATAAAACACAAAAAAGAGAATTGAAACAATTGATGTGAGAATTGGGTGTCCCGCAAGAATCGACTTTAACGGCTTTCCTACTAATTGATAAAAGAGTATAGAACTTATCAGATAACCGAACACAAGGCAGCAAGAAATAAGGAGATGTCTATGCCGAATGTGTCCGATTTCATGAGCCACAATTGTTTCAATTTGTTCATCTGTAAAATTACGTAAGAGAGCATCCGTTATGAAGATTTTACGGTTGCGTGGGATTATTCCAGCAACAGCAGCGTTTGCTATAGCTAAACCTCCTGTTTTCCACACGGCAATATCTCGGTACTTCATTCCACTCCGTTTCGTTAAATGTTCTAATTTCTGCTTTAGTTCTATATTTGTTAGTGGTTCTGTTTTCCACAGAAATTGCATCAGTAACGGTGCGATGATGAATGGAAGGACGAGTATGGGAAGAAGAAGCCCCAGACCAACGAAAGGTTGAATTGTTTCTGGAAGCAGATCGGTAAGATCAAAAACCGCATTAATTGCTAACAGTGGAATTAGTGGGAGAAGAAGAAGCCTGAAATTGAAACTAAGGAATTCCCACCGTAGTTCAGTTCTTCTCAGAGGTATCTCCTGCATTACGACTCGGATACCGAGTAACCCAACAAAAAGAGGAATTAGAGAAAGAATCTCCCGCGAGTGATGAACTATTTCTAAAAAGGCAAGGTGTTGATTGATGAATCCCGAAAAGTTCAACTGGTATAGGAGGTAGACGTACCCCACTAAACTCAAGATTTCAAAGACAATCGTAGTTCGTAAGGCGGTCAGTCTTCTTGTGAAATAAGCAAGGAGGACAGGTACTGCGGTAAACGCGCATGTCCAAAAAACAACTGACGTGTTAATCAATTCTGCCCCTGATTCGGGAGGTTCATAGCGAAGTAGAAAGATGAGTCCTGCGATTAAAATGATACTTGTGTGTGCCATAGCATCTTTTCAATCCTTGTTGATGTTTACACTAATGTGTGATGTTCTCGTCTGGTATAGTTGAGGGTGCTTACTATTATCATAGACTTTGCTTTTCCCTAAACACGCATTAACACCTTCAGAGAGATGCCATTGCGTGTAGTCATGTTGAATCATTTACTAATCCCCGTTACTACTCAAGTGCATCGGCATGTTCTGCGAATTTAAAATCCAATTCAGTGATGCCGCCTGCATCGTGTGTGCTCATGTCAATTGTTACGCGATTGTAGACGTTAAACCATTCAGGATGATGATTCATGGATTCAGCGACTAAAGCAAGTTGTGTCATGAAACCGAACGCCGCAACGAAATTATCGAATTGGAATTCTTTATGTAGTTTACCATTTTCAACAGTCCAACCGTCAAGTTTTTCCAAGTTTTTCTGAATTTCAGAATCTGTAAGTTTTTTTCGTGCCATCGGGTACCTCCGCAAGAATTACATGCAAAATTTAAGTGGAATATTAGGTGCGATTAAGTTAAAATTGTAGTAGAAATATAAGATTATATCAAGTAAAAATAGTTCTAATACCATTTCTAATTGACAAAGTATCATTCCGATTTTTGAGTCTCTTTGTAGGAGCGACCTCCTGGTCGCGACCAGGAGGTCGCTCCTACAGAAGAGAGTATTGCATTCGGACAACCGATTTATGAAATAATGTCCTATCATTATTTTGAAATGGTATAATATTAAAGAAGGAGAGATAAATGGCACTTGCAACAACGCTATATTTTCCAGAGGTCGGGCCGCAGTGGGAGGATTGGGTCCAGGTTATCAACGTAGGTACAGAAGAAACTCGTGTGACAGGAATAGCAAGACACGCTGCTAACGGACAACCCACTTGGTCTGATGAAAAAGAAATTTCCCCATTTGAATGTTGGACACCGAACGTAGAAGCAATTAAACAGAATTCCTCAATGCAGCTTACTGCGGATGAACCGATTGTGGCTGAACGCCACATGCACAACAAAACAAACATTCTCGATTTTGTAGGTGCGGCGGAGGAATATGAGACAGTCGGTTTGCGTCTGTTTTTTCCAGAATTGGTTCCTGGAGCATTAGACTGGTTCCGGTTTTTGAACGTTGGTGAGGCGGATGCGTTGGTAAACATAATCGTCCGTAATCGACGCGGAGATATTACCAGACAACGCCACCATGCAATCAAGCCGCTATGCTGTTGGGACATTGCTGAAGGCTTAATGGGAAATGTGCAAGGGACGCTTGAGGTACAAAGTACGCAACCCATTGTTGGCGAACGACATCTCCATTACCAAGGTGGGAAAACTTGTGTTGGACAATACGGTCAAGTTATCTCTGATGCACCGAAAACCCTATACTTTCCAGAGGTTGGACCAGCATGGCGAGACTGGGCAATTATTGTTAACGTCGGTAGAGAAAGTGCTGAGGTAACAATGATAGCACATGATGATGGAACTGGAAAACCGGTGACGACGATGGAACGCGAATTGGATCCTTTTGAATGCTGGATCCCGAAGATGGAGGATATTAAAATCAAATCTTCCATTTTGATACGAAGCGATCAACCAATTGTGGCTGAACGACACATGCACAGTGGGACCGAGGTAATAGACTTGCCCGGTGCTTCGGAAGAAGGTGGTCACGTAGGACTTCGGTTGTTTTTCCCAGAAGTTGCGAGTGGGGCAAAAGATTGGTTCCGTTTCCTCAACGTCGGAGAAGATGACGCATTAGTTAACATCATAGTTCGAAATAAAAAGGGTGAAGTTAGACGGCAGATTCATCGACGGATTAAACCAAGATGTTGTGCAGATGTTGACGAAGGTGCTATGGGGAACATACGTGGCTCTGTTGAAGCCCAAAGTTCACAACCGATCGTTGGTGAAAGGCATCTGCATTATCAATCTGGACACAAAGGTGCGGTCGTCGGTGAATACGGTGTTGTCATTGGTGAGTAAAAGATGGCATGGATTCAAACAGTAGACGAAGCAGAAGCGGTAGGTATTGTAAAAGAGGAATATGACGCAGCAATTGGCCGTGCTGGTCGTCTTTACAATATTGTCAAACTATTCAGTATCCGTCCAAAAAGCATGCGTGCTTTTGTTGAACTCTACAAGGTGGTGATGCACGACCCTGAATCTCCACTAAGTCGGGCACAACGCGAGATGATTGCCACTGTCGTCTCAAAAGTAAATCAGTGCCACTACTGAACGGTCGCGCATGCGGATGAGTTGCGTGACCAACTCACAGATAAACATCTTGCAAAACACATTGCATCGAATTTCCGAACCGCTGATATTGACGATGTAACGAAAACTATCCTTGAATTTGCAGTCAAGGTAACTGAGGCAGCGCATACCGTCACCCCCGAAGATTTAGAGCAACTTCGGGGTCATGGTTTCACTGATGAAGCATTGTTCGCAATTGTAGAGGTTGTAGGATTTTTCAGTTATGTCAATCGGATAGCGGACGCATTCGGAATTGAATTAGACGATTTTTTAGAACAGAGGTGGACAAGTGAACCTGAATAATAAAATAGCAGTTGTGACAGGAGCAGGACAAGGCATCGGTGAAGCGATTGCCCTAAGACTTGCAAATGCAGGTGCTGATGTTGCTATTTTGGATTTAAACCTGTCATCCGCCAAGGCTGTTGCTAAGGAGATAGAAAAACTTGGACGACAAGCACTTCCAATTCAAGCGGATGTTTCACAGTCTACTGATGTCAATGCTGCTGTAGACAAAACCCTTTCCGAATTTGGACGTGTTGATATTCTTGTCAACAATGCCGGAATCGCTGGGAGAACGCTGCCGTTGACAGATTTAGAAGAATCAGATTGGGATACCGTAATCGGTGTAAATCTCACGGGCGTTTTCCTCTGTTGTAAGGCAGTTATTGACACGATGATTGCACAGGATTACGGTAGAATAGTGAATATTGCCTCAATTGCTGGTAAAGAAGGCAACCCGACGCTTATTCCATATTCTGTGTCTAAGGCAGGTGTTATCTGCTTGACGAAAGCACTCGCGAAAGAGGTGACGGACTATAATATCCGTGTGAACGCGGTGTCTCCTGCCGTTATTAATACACCTATTATGGATGGCATGGCACAGTCAACAATTGACTATATGGTAGGTAAGATTCCGTTGGGACGGATTGGAAAACCTGAAGAAGTTGCTGCTGTCGTGAACTTCTTAGCATCAGATGAGGCGAGTTTTGTGACGGGGCAGTGTTACGATGTAAGCGGCGGTAGGGCTACCTATTAGGCACACCTCTTCTGTAGGAGCGACCCGGGGAATGCCATAAAGGCATTCATACCGTTGATTTACCGGTCGCGACATCTTCCTTGCTCATACAAAAAAAGGCGGGTACAGAAACCCGCCTCTACAACAAACGAGATTGTGGTTATTCTGCGATACAGTATAGGTATTCACTTCCCCGCAGGTATAATTCTGAACCGACAATTGCAGGAGACGCATTGAAACTATCCTCCAATGTGTTTGTCGCCAAAACTTCAAATTCAGGTCCGTGTTGAATAACTGCCACAGCACCGTTACGACTTGCAACATATACACGGTCAGCAGCCCCAACAATTGAAGCGTAGATTCCCCTTATGCCATTTATCCTAATCGGTCCAAATAGTAATTCACCAGTTTTTCTGTCAACAGCGGAGATAATGTTGTCCCCTTTGAGGAAGTATATGATGTTTCCGTGTAGGAGTGGAGATGGTACATAAGGTGTGTTTTCATCGTATTCCCAAGCAATGGCTTCTTCGGATCCGGTAATGTCACCTGTGGCATTTGCAAGGATGACTGCCTGCATTGCGGCACCTCTGAAACCACTGATAAGGTAAACTAATCCATCCGCGTAAAGAGGAGACGGGATAACATTTCCTGTCATACCACCACATTCCCATAGCACTTCACCAGTTTCTAAATCATAACTACGCGACCTGTTTGTAGCAGGTACAATTACTTGTGCTTTTCCACCGTGTTCTACAACAATAGGCGATGTCCATGTGGTGCGTTCATTTCTATCCATTTTCCATAGTTCATCGCCAGTTCGTTTATCAAGCGCAACGATGAAAGAAGGACCCTCATGGTCTTGGACGATAACGATTGTATTACCGTGAATGATAGGGCAGCTGCCTTCGCCGAAGGTATTCCTTTTTCGCATTTGCCCGATGTCCTTTTCCCATTTGATATTTCCCTTCATATCTAAGCAATAGAGTCCACGAGAACCGAAATATGCATAGATATGTTCTCCATCGGTTACAGGAGAATTGGAAGCGAAACTGGCAGTATTATGGATTCCTTCATGGGGTACTACTTCCCGCAAGGTCTTTTCCCATAGGACATCTCCGTTGCTTCGATTTAGAGCCATAATGTTGAACTTATAAGGAACTGCATTTCGATCATTACCTCGTCCTCTCCTCTGCTCTTGGTTTAGGAAACCGCTAAATGGATTGAAATCAGCAGATTCTTTCTCTTCAACTTCTTCTTTTACTTCCGGTTTTTCACCCTTAATTGCTGTCTGGATGTAGATTGTATTTTCCCAGATGATTGGTGTGGCGTGTCCCATACCGGGAATGCGAACCTTCCAGCGGATGTTTTCTGTTTCACTCCAGGTTGTGGGTGGATTTGCGTTAACAGCGGCACCTGTCACATGAGGTCCGCGCCAGTGATGCCAGTTGTTCTCAAAATTAAGATTCTGTTTAGTCTCAGAGGGATGTTGATCAGCAATAGTCTGCAATGTATATACAGCAAATATCGCCAAAACACACACAAATATCGTCAAGAATGTTGTTTTTTTCATAATAATCCTTCCTTCTTAACCCAAGTTGCTACCTATGTAGCACAAACTTTTAGTTTGTGTCAAACAGGCGCAAACTGAAAGTTTGCGCTACAAAATCTACGCTAATAATGAACTATCCCGATTAAACAGGTGTTATATATGTCAATTTTCTTGTAGGTAGCAACTTGAGTCTTCTTAGTTGATCAAATTGTATATGTGATTATTCTGCTATACAATATAGATGTTTAGTTCCACGCAGATATAGTTCTGATCCGACAATGGCAGGTGATGCGTTGAAACTATCATTAAGGTTATTCAGTGCAATTACTTCCAGTGTAGGCCCGTCTTTTAAAACTGCAACATTTCCACCTCGACCTGCAATATACACACGACCTGCCGCGCCAACAATAGATGCATATACATTAGATACACCTTTAACCCTTTCAGGTCCATATAACACTTCTCCACTATTTCTATCAATAGCGGTGAGTAAATTACCATTTCTTTTCAAAAAATAGATTATATTTCCACTCAATAGCGGTGAAGGAACATAAGGGGTGTCACGGTCATAATGCCAATTAACTGCTTCGGTACCGGTAATATCGCCAGAGGCAAGTTCCAAATTAATGGATTGTAGTGAACTTCCACCATGTCCACTAATCACATATATATGTCCATCTCTATGCATAGGTGATGGAATCACATTCCGTGTCATACCGCCACATTCCCAAACCAAATCACCGTTGGCTAAATCATAACTACGTGTGCGGTTTGTTGCAGGAACGATCACTTGAGAAATGCCGTTGTAATCTACAACAATAGGAGATGTCCATGTAGTAGGTTCATCCCTATCCATACGCCAAAGTTCATCACCCGTGTGTTTATCCAAGGCAGTAATAAAGGATTGTCCTTGATGGTCCTGTAGCACAATAATGGCATCACCATATATCACTGGGCAGCTCCCTTCACCGAAAGTACCTGCTTTACGCATCTGTCCAATATCTTTTTCCCATATCAGATTTCCTTTGAAATCCAAACAGTAGAGACCACGAGAACCGAAATAAGCGTAAATGTGTTCTCCATCGGTTGTTGGTGAGTTGGATGCGAAACTTGAATGACCGTGCATACCTTCGTGAGGAGCAGTTTCCCGAAGCGTTTTTTCCCACAAGACACTCCCATCACTTCGTTTCAGCGCAAGGAGATTAAACTTATATGGAGGTATGGTTCTATTCCTATTTCTTCTGTTACGTCTCCTTTCAGATTGTGATTCTTGCGAGGTATTTTCATCTTCTGCACTCTCAGTTTCTGGCATCTCACCTTTAATGGCTGTTTGAATAAATATCATGTCTTCCCAAATAATCGGCGTAGCATGACCTAAACCGGGAATTGGCACTTTCCAACGGACATTTTCTGTTTCGCTCCATGTAGTAGGTGGATTAGCGTTTACTGCCATCCCCGTTGAATGAGGACCTCGCCAGTAATGCCAGTTTTTTTCAAAATTGGAGGTTTGTTCAGTCTTAGTTCCGTGATGGTCAGCAATGGTATTTAAAGTAAACATTGCGAATACTGCTGAAGCACAGATACATATTGTCAAGGATGCCAATTTTTTCATTATCTTAATTTCCTTTCATCTTTGTTATGGTAATTCATAGATTGGGTAGAGTGCAGCGAGACCCATAGGCCTCAATTTTAGGATTTTCTAAACATAGGGTGTCTTCTTCAGTCCCGTAGGGACAGAATGTTTATAGAATCATGTTCAACTCACCTCTTTAGTCCCGTAGGGACGATATGTTTATAGACTTGTCGTTGGTATCCACATATCGTTCCTATGGAACTCAAGAGGAGCGTTTATTTCGTTTTTCTATAAACATTGCGTCCCTACGGGACTAAAGAACAATCCCTTATAGCAACGTTTTTCTTCAATTGACACCTATGAGTAAGGCACAACGAAACCCAGCAACTCAACGATTAAGTTAATATATCTTCAATGACAAGGGGTTGTGCAAGTTCACTGTTTGCGGCTTCAAGTTTTTCACGACTTGAAACGACACAAACCGCTGCTTTTTCCAAATTTTCATCAAAAACTTGGAGCAACGCACGTTTTACCTCTTCCGGTGTTGCCTTCAGGCGTTGTGCGTAACGTTCTTCCCGTATTTCGCGCGTCTGTCCGCTGATGTGGTACCACTGCGCGTTACTTACTGCTTGACTTGGACGGATCGGTTTTTCCGCATCTTTTGACGTTGCGATAATCGCATGGTCAATATCTGTTTGCGTCCACTCAATCTGTTTGATGTAATCTACTGTCTGTTCAAAGACATTTATCGTACGTGCCACGTGGGGATCTCTGAAAGAAGATTGGGAAAGCATGGCATCAAAAGAATTATAAGAAAACCCTGCACCGTAAGCATTACCTTTAAATCGGATTTCACTCAATATGTAATCCATCCGTATAAGATGTGCGCCAATACTGATCAATGTTGAATCCGGATGTGAATAGTGCGGTGCCGGCATTACATGAGCGCAGTGTGCAATCTGAATCGGTCCCGCTAATCCTTCACGCGGCGGTGTCTCATACGTCTCAAATTCAATCGGGGCAGTATCAATCGCTTCATCTCGCATAGCACTCAGCCATTCACCGAGTTTTGCGCGTGTTGTCTTATAAGTTGAGTCGGAACCGGCGAACCCTGCTGTCACACGTCCACGATTTAATAAAAAATCACGAATCTCTTCTATATGACTCATAAGGTCTGCGTTTAGTTCGTCAAAACTGTTGAGCAGACTTTCACTATGTCTGAGTTGTGGAAGACCTTGGACGATTTCAGCGAGGTGTGCTTGTGGTGAAAGTCCACGGGAAGCATGATGAATTGCGGTACGTGAACCGTCCTGAACCATCTCCGTCTGGTATTCAGCAACAGCTTGTACCATTACATCGTGGAGACGTTCAGTATCGCGTGGGTTTACAGAAAAAACGAGATCATGCAGCACATCAAGTGCTACGTCCATGTTAGCATCAAGGGTTTTGAGATGAAAGTATGCGTTTTGCAGTGAACGATTTGGATCAAGTGCGTGTGTGCGAAGCCCAACACCGCATCGGATTCCACCAGTAACCGACGATTTTCGCAGTGCCATTTCAGCGAAATCCATTTCTGCCGCACCGAGTTTATGAATAGCATCAATATATCTCGGCAAATATATCCAAAGGTGTTGCGGTAATCCTCGTATATCAAAATCTAATACAAAATAGTTTACCCCATTTGCAAAAACATCATTGTAGAGGAGGTCTTGTCCACAGACTTTCTCTATAGTAGTGGGAATATGTTTCGGTTTGTCAGGGAGATCACTCACTTTGAGTTGTGGCAGCTTCGCCAACGCTTCAGGAGGATTTGGTTGCCCGTTCATCCGTTCCAATTCTGCGGCATCCGTAGCGAGCTGTTTCACCTGTTCATCGGTGAGTTGCGAGCGAATATCTTTTGTGCATTGTTCTAATTCAGCATCAAGTTTTGCCTGCATGTTTGGGTCAGGAGAAAGCACACTTGTCAAAAGGTGTTGATTTTCAATAAGCCGCTCACGGATTATTTCGTTGAAAATACTTGGATTTTCCTGCCAACGTTGACGAACGGTATTGAGACTCTCTCGCATCTTCAAGAAAGTATCCGTCCCCTTATCATAAATCCATGCGCCAATCACACGAAAAAGCATGTGGAGTGGAAACATCGGTGCTACTTCTTGATAGTGATAGGTTGACTGTTGGAATGCCGCTTCTACCAATTCGCTCTCAAACTCGTTTTCAGCGAGTGCAGTCAGGGTATCGGTGACCAAATTGGTGAATGCTTCAACACGATCTGCTTCACTCCCCTTGAGCCCAACATAGAAAGTACTGTTCGGACCGATATCACTTACACCGGAATAAATAAGGTCAGTCCCTAATTTCGAGTCAATAATGGCTTTTTTGAGCGGGGCTGCTTCGTTGCCAAGAAGGATTAGGCTTAGAATGTAACACATTGCTACATCTTCTGGATCTGTTGCATCACCGATAAGCCAACTGAGCAATAGGTACGTTTTTTCATCAAGAGATTCATCTGGGGCAACGGGATAAGTATCAGCTACAGTTTGCGGAGATTTCCATCTTGGTTGATGTGTAACCTCTGCATTGAGAGGTTGCAGTGAAGCGACGGTATCATTTTTTGGAATTTTGTCCAGTTTATCAGCAAGAAAAGCAAGATAGTCGTTTGTCGGAATATCGCCATAGAGGAAGAAATAGCCATTGCTTGGATGGTAGTATGTTTCGTGAAAACTCTTGAGCTGCTGATATGTCAAGTCAGGAATGGCATCTGGGTCTCCACCCGATTCCTTGGCATAAAGTGTATCGGGGAGCAGTCTACTTGTCATAGAGCGGTATAACCGAGATTCGGGGTCAGAAAAAACACCTTTCATCTCATTGTAAACGATGCCGGTAATTTTTAGATCACCTGTCGGGTCTTCCGGATCAACAGGCGCAAGATGGTGCCCTTCGCGCTTGAATGTTTCCTCTGTTAGCAATGGATGGAACACAGCATCAAAGTAGACTTCTGCTAAGTTAAAGAGGTCTTTTTTCACATTGCTTGCGACTGGATAATAGGTATGGTCTGAGCTTGTCATGGCGTTGATAAAAGTCGCCATGCTCATCTTAATCATTTCAAAAAATGGCTCTTTAACAGGGAATTTTTGTGATCCTGCCAAGACAGCGTGTTCAAGGATGTGTGGAACACCAGTATCGTCTGTCGGTGGCGTAGGGAAATTGATGGAGAAAAGGTTTTCGGAATCGTTAGTATAAAGATGTAACAAGCGAGCACCGCTATGTTGGTGAGATAATTCAATCGTTACAGCACGCAATTCATCAATCGGTGTGATGGCTTTAACTTCAAATCCGTGAAGTTGTTCTCCGAGTTCAAGGTTTACGGGCGGGTGCTGGGACCCGCCGTTATCAGCTGCGAGTTTTGAATCCATTTTGCCTCCATTTTTATTCGATTTTATATTTTAAAATTAAATAGTTTAACGTGATCTGGACATAAACAATTTTTTGTAGCGCAAACTGTCAGTAAATCAACGGTATGAATGCCTTATGGCATTCCCCGTGTCCGCACAGGCACAATCTAACAGATTGTGCTACTATGTGGCAACTTAGGTTGCGTTATATGTCCTCAATTTCAAGCGGATGATCCATTATCTGATTTTCTGCCTCTAATTTCTCACGACTTGCAATGACACAAATCGAGGCTTTATCTATGTTCTCCTCTAAAGTTTCGAGCAGTGCCCGTTTAACCTCCTTGGGGGTTGCGCGCTGAAGTTGTGCGTATTTTTCTTCAACCACTTCGCGTGTCTGCCCCTTAACATAATGCCAGATGGCATCAGTTGAGGCTTGATTTGCCCGGACCGTTTTTAGGTAATCTGATGATTTAGCAATAATCGCCCGGTCAATATCAGTCTGCGTCCACTCTATCTGTTTAACATAATCAACTGTTTGCGCGAAAACGTCAAGTGTTCGAGCGACGTGCGGATCAAACTGTGATCCTTGGTACAGCATGGGTTCAAATGCGTTATATGAGAAAGAAAAACCATAGGCATTGCCCTTGAACCGGATTTCGGGCAACATGTAATCATTTTCTAATATATGCGATCCGATTGTCAAAAGTCCTGAATCTGGATGTGCGTAGTGTGGTGCTGGCATCATCTGTGTGCAATGTGCTATTGGAATAGGAGCCGCTAATCCTTCACGCGGTGGCATATCAAAAGATTTAAAACCTATCGGCACTGGAACTATCGGTTCATCACGCATATCGCCAATCCATTCAGCAAATTGACCTCTAAACACCTCATAAGCTGCATCAGAGCCGGTAAAACTGGCGGTTACGCGATCTCGGACTAATAAGAACTCTCGAATCTGTTCAATATAACCGGTAAGTTCTTCATAAGATTCGTCAAAACTTTCGAACAACATTTCACTCGTGCGGAGTCGTGGTAGTCCGTAGACAATATCTGTGAGAAATCCCCGTTGTGAGAGCCTGCGGGCAGCACGACGGTTTGCAACAGATGCATCATAATAATCGTATTTAGAATCCACTGCCTGATAAAGAACGTCGTAGAGTCGATCTTTATCGCGTGGGTTCACATCGAAAATTAAATCGCGCAAAACGCTCAACGCATCTTCAATTTTACTGTCAAGTGCTTTGAGTCGAAATTGCATATCCCACACATGACGATTTGGATCAAGTGCGTGAGTGGTAAAGTTCGGTGAGCATCCAATGCTGCCGGTAGCTGCTGCTTTGCGCTGCGCCATCTGTTCATAATTCATCTTACCCACGCCGAGTTTGTTGATAGCATCAGTATATTTGGGTAGATACTGCCAAAGGTGTTGCGGTAACCCCTGCAAGTCGAAGTTCAACGTGAGGTAGTTCACACCGTTTGAAAAAATGTCGTTCCGAAGCAGAGGGCGTTCACTAACCGTCTCAACAGTTGTCCGAATTTGTAGTGGTTCTTCGGGCAGATCTGAAACGTGTAATTGCGGCAACTTCGCTAAATCTTCCGGTGAGTTGGGTTTTCCGCTCAGACGTTCAAGTTCAGCGGAATCGGCGGCAAGCTGCCGCATCTGTTCATCAGTGAGTTGTGCGCGAATTGCTTTTAGACGTTTATTTTCTGTCGCATCAAGCCTTGCTTGCATTTCTGGGTCAGGGGTCAGAATGGTCGTCAACCGATGTGGATTGTCAAGAAGCCGCTCACGAATCAACTCATTGAAAATCTGTGGATTTTGCTCGTAACGTTGACGGACAGCAGATAGGTGAGTCCCCATCTTTAAAAAGAGGGTCGGTTGCTTTTCATATATCCATGTGTTTATGACACGCGTCATCATTTGAAACGGAAAACCCGGTGTGACTTCCTGATAGTCATAAGTGATTTGTTGGAATGCGGCTTCCACTATCTCTTTGTCAATTTCTGCGTCTGCAATTTCAGTGAGTGTCCTGATGACCAATTCTGTGAAAACGTCAACGCGATCTGCTTCACTTCCAACTAAACCGACACTAAATGTTCTATTGGGTCCTATCTTACCATCAAAGATATTGTATCGGATATCAGTGCCAAGTTTTGAATCGATAATTGCCTTGCGGAGAGGTGAACCTTCGTTATCGAGTAGTATCCTACGTAATATTTGGCACAAGATAGCTTCTTCAGGATCCGTTGTCTCTCCGATAATCCAACTGAGCATCAAGTATGTCTTTTCGGTGAGGGGTTCATCAGCACCAATTGGGTAGGTACCCGTTACAGTCCGTGGAGATTTCCATTTTGGTTGATGTGTGATTTCTGGTCGGAGTGGGTGTAGAAACCCGTTTGTCCCTGTCTTTGGAATAGCTGCCAGTTTATCCGCGAGAAATAAGAGATAATCGTGTGTTGGTATATTGCCGTAGAAGAAGAAGTGACTGTTGTGTGGATGGTAGTAGGTTTGGTGATAAGTTTTCAATTGTTCGTAAGTTAAGTCGGGCATAACCAGATAATTTCCACCACCATTGTAGGCATAGCAGGTATCAGGCAGAAGTCCACCGACCACCGCAAGAGTCAAGCAGTATCTCGGATGAGACAAGCCAATTTTCACCTCATTATAAACGATCCCGTTTATTTTTAAATCTCCTATCGGTTGATCCGGGTCCACAGGTTCAAGATGATGTCCTTCACGTTTAAAGGTCTCCTCGGTCAGCAGTGGATGAAAAACCGAATCAAAGTGGACTTCTGCAACATTAAATAGGTCTTTTTTTACATTGTTTGAGGTGTAGTACAAGGCATGATCACCCCAGTTCATTGCATTCGTACTGTCATAAGTTGCGAGACTCATTTTCATGATCTCGAAGAACCCACCTTTTAACGGATAATTACGAGATCCCATCATGACGCAATGTTCAAGGATATGGGGCAATCCTGTATCATCAAATGTTGGTGTTATTGGACTAATTGAAAAGAGGTTTCTGGAGTCGTCTGTATAGAAGTGTAGCAAGCGTGCGCCGCTATGTGGATGCAAGAGTTCTATTGCCACTGCACGCAATTCTTCAATAGGTGTGATGGCTTTAACCTCAAATCCGTGAAGTTTTTGCCCTTGTTGTAAATCAACGGGCGGGTGTGAGAACCCGCCACTATCAGCTGCGAGTTTTGAATCCATTTGACTCCAGTTTTATTTCTTTTCCAAGCTTGCACAAACCAGTTCATTATCATTCCGCGCGAAGACGTGTTTGTATGCAAACGCGGGGTGTGCCCATGTCACACCACCTCTCTGGTTCAATTGGTCTCGCGTCGGTTCAATCAATTTGGCACGACTGATAACATTTAGTCCTTCAGGAGTGAGTTCTGTGATGAGAAGTTCACCATGCTCATTGAACATCCATACTTTATCGTCGTTTTGAACAAAGTGGATATTGCTCCAACGCGCCACTTTAACAGCGGAAAGATCTTCCCAAATCCGATCTCCGTTTCTGGCATCTATACAACGAAGTTCACCATAACTGTCTACACCGTAAATATAATTTCCAATGCGTACCGGTGTTGCCATTGTGGTATGGAGTGCCTCTGTGTTCCGCTCGTCTGTACCTTTACGGTGCCAGCCGAGTTCCACATCCAGTTTGTCTTGTGCCAACTTCAGCATAAGTGAACCTTGAATAAAGTGAGTCATAAACAGTTCGTTCTGGTCAAAAACAGGTGTAGCAATTGCAATCTCAAAACGTTTTGGTGGAAGCGGAAAAAGCCAATGCACAGCACCTGTTTGTGGGTCAAGAGCAGCGATATTAGCACCTGTCCAGCAAATTAAGACTCGTTCACCCGCCTGCGTAATAATGATCGGGGCAGAATATGAAGCGTTATCATTAAGTGCTTTCCACTTTTCCTCACCCGTTTTTCTATCAAACGCAACGATACAAGCATCCGGCTTACCACCAATCTGGACAATCAGGTTATCTGCTTCAACAATAGGTGCACATGCGATTCCCCAGATCGGCATATTGATGTTATACTCGGTATTTAGGTCTCTTTTCCACACAATGTCGCCAGTAACAGCATCAAAACAGTGCAGATGTCCCATAGACCCTAAAGCATAAGCAAAGCCATCGTGTACAGTGACATTCGCACGGGGACCCGCTGTATATTGGATTGTGTATAGACAATCATAAGTGTAAGACCAGATTTCTTCTCCTGTTTCCCAATCGAAGCAGTGAACGCGTTCGACCTGTTTTGGTTTTGTGAGCCTGTCTGTGATATAAACGCGTCCATCGGCAACGCTCGGTCCACTATATCCACTGCCGATGGGAACACTCCATCGAATAGGAATTTGTTCCCCATCAAATTTTTCAATAATACCGGTTTCTTTCCAAAGACCATCTCGGTTATCTCCACGCCACTGAGACCAATCATCGGCGGTTGCCAATTGTCCTTGCATCAATATTACGGCAAAAAACGTAATGAAAAGGCATGTAAAATGTTTCATGATTTTATGTAAAACTCCTCTGCCAGAGTATCACTTTTGGTAGACCTCTGGTATTCTTAATTTTGTGTGTTTCTGTTTGAGTAAATCTGAATTCTGTTGTGTTCAGGGATACTTTTCTCATCCAAAATTCCAATTATATTTTATCATTTTATGATGAGTATGTCAATTGAAAATAGAAAGGGGGCAGAACCATTCAATTCTCCAAAAATTTCTTCTTTCTTTTTTTAATACCTCTTCCTATAGGAGCGATCTCCAGCTCGCGACCATGTTCAAAATGTTGAGAAAAACTCGACAATTGAATGCCTCTGAGAAAAGGGGTGTGCAAAGTTTTTGTAGAAACCCTGATGTTAAGAGGCGTGTATCCAATTATTATTGAAACTTGTCTGACGTTAGGGAACCGTGGACATCGTAGTGGCGAGGTTTTCTCGCCTGCGTAAAGCCGCTATTCGTAGGGGTGGGGAAACCCCACCCCTACGAATAGTAACCAAAACTTTACACACCCATAGAAAGGATTGTTCTTGACAATGTACAACAAAAATAGTATACTTAATCAAATAAGGTAGATTCAGCATTTGAAAGGATTAAGGGCAGCTTGCTGCCCAAATTGACAACGTATGAACCTCGGACTTACAGACAAAATTGCAGTGGTAGGCGCATCAAGCAAAGGGCTTGGGAAAGCAATTGCACTCGGTTTAGCACAAGAAGGCACGAAAGTAACCATCTGCGCGAGAAACAGTGATACATTAGAGGCAACAGCGGAGGAAATTCGTGACCAAACAGGCTCTGAAGTGTTGGCAGTGCCGACAGATGTTAGTCAACCAGAGCAGGTCGAATCTCTGATAAGTAAGGCAATATCGCACTTTGGTGGTATTGATATTTTAGTTAACAATGCAGGTGGTCCCAGAGCGGGACGGTTTGATGACTTGTCAGCAGAAGATTATCTGACTGCAGTGCATCTGAATCTGATGAGCACTATTAACCTATGTCGTGCAGTTGTTCCCACGATGCGAGCACGCGGTGGTGGACGAATTATCAATCTAACGTCTGTTTCTGTAAAACAACCTGTGGACGGACTGATGTTGTCAAACATGGCGCGAACAGGTGTGATCGGGTTTGCCAAAACGCTTGCCACAGAACTGGCACCCGACAAAATATTAGTCAATAACGTATGTCCCGGGATAATCTTTACTGATCGGATAAAGCAATTAGCAACAGTACGTGCTGAAGAAGCAGGCATCTCGTTTGATGCTGCACTTGAAAAAATGACAGCGGATATTCCTCTCGGTAGAATTGGGGATCCAGAAGAATTCGCCAACTTAGTTGTTTTCCTCGCCTCTGAACGGGCAAGTTATATTACTGGGGCAACAATTCAAGCAGATGGAGGCATGGTAAAATCCTTGCTCTAATCGCATGTGATAATCAAAGGCAGAGACTTCAGGTATTTGATTTCTCTTTACTGATTGCTGATAACTGACTGCCGATAGCCATTAAGTAATGCACAATGTTAGTATCTGTTATCATCCCTGCGTATAATGAAGAGAAAACGATCCGACAGGTACTTGAAGCTGTGCAAGCACTGCCACTTGAAAAACAGATTATAGTTGTTAATGACGGGTCAACTGATGAAACTTTTAGTATCCTTGAGGAACTTGGTAGCGATAAGAATTTAACTATCGTACATTGTGAGGAGAACCGTGGTAAAGGGTCAGCGATTCGGAGTGGAATTTCGTCCGTTGAAGGAAAAGTTGTCGTAATACAAGATGCAGATATGGAACTTTCCCCAAATGACATTTTGCATCTGGTTGAACCGTTGAAAAATGAAAAAGTTGAAGTTGTCTACGGTTCGCGTTTCCTAAATGGTAGAGGGAATGCAAGTATCCATAATTTTATTGCAAATCGAGTACTCGCTATTTACACAAATCTTCTTTACGGATGCCGAATCACAGATGAATCTACTGGGTATAAAGCGTTTTCAACTGATTTATTAAAGAACATGAATTTGACTTGTGAAGGCTTTGAATTTTGCCCCGAAGTCACAGCGAAAATTTTGCGTGCAGGCTATCAGATCCATGAAGTGCCAGTTTCTTATTTTCCACGGACAAAAAAAGAAGGCAAAAAACTTCGTTTCTGGTCGGATGGATTGTTTGCAGCATGGACGCTCTTAAAATATAGGTTTATTTCAAAGACAAAGATTTTCAATAACACATGACATAGTGAATTGTGTTAATCCCAACATCTGGAGGTTAAATCATATATAATGTACAAAAAGATTGTTTATTTTTCACTCGTCGTATTGCTTATAGGTGGCGTATCGTTTAACGTGTTTAGTCACGACGAAGAGTCTACTTTGCTGGAAGATGTCAATAATGATGGCACTGTGAATATCCAAGACCTTGTGTTGGTTGCCAATTCAATTGGACAACCGGGGGACCGGAACGCTGAACAGAACCCTGATGTCAATCGCGATAGTACTGTGAATGTGCTTGATCTTGTTAGGGTTGCTAACAGTTTTGGGAAAACTGAACAAGAAGATAACTCAACTTATCATGAGATTCAGGATAATATATTTGATAAGAGTTGTGCAAACAGTGCTTGCCACGCGTCTCCTTCAAATTCTGCTAATTTGAATCTCACCTACGGTCAGTCCTATCATGATTTGGTCAATAAAATCCCACGCAACGGTGCAGCGGCAGCCATGGGGATGAAACTTATTGATCCCGGCAACCCAGATAATAGTTTCCTCTTAAAAAAGTTGATGGAACCAGAAGCGCCAGAGTTCGGAAGGCGTATGCCTTTTGGTATGGGCCCCATTCACAAAGGAAAGATAGATGCGATCCGCACATGGATAACCGCAGGAGCACCACAAGAAGGAAAAGTGGCAGGTGTTGGGGACCTTGGCGTACTCCGTGATCCCGAAGAGATATTTAATCCGCCAGCACCACCCGCACCTGGAGAAGGGTATCAACTGCGTCTACCACCTTTTAAAATTGAGCCAGGGACCGAACGTGAGGTTTACTACGCAACACAGATAAAGGATGAAAATGGAGAACCGATAGAAGGGGATATCTATATTAACAGAGTTGAGATATTCTATCCATCTGGAAGCCATCACTTCATCTTGTACCGACTCACAGAGGAGGGTGTGGCAAATGGTGTTCAATATAGGGGTATAGACCCAAGCATAAGCGTTAATCCGGAAGATCAATTCCGAGAACTTGATCCCGAAAATCCAGATGTGCTTGGACATTTCGGAGTAGATAGGCTGTTCGTTGTTGGAACACAGACCGATGATACGGTATTTCAGTTTCCCGAAGGTGTTGGTTTACGTCTACCCGGTGATACTGTTTACGATCTGAATTCGCATTACATCAATCTTCTCGGTGATGAAACCTTGATTGGTGAAACCTATGTCAATATTTACACAATTCCAGAGGAAGATGTAAAGTACGAAGCTGTAGAGATTTTTGTTTCTAACCGGGGGATAAACGTGCCACCCGGATTAACGCGCGTAACAAAATTAACTTGGTACGTTGAAGATGAACTAACAGCACGCGGACACGACCCGGATACCGAGTTGTCTGTTTTCTTGCTCACATCTCACATGCATCGGCACGGTGAATTGTTCGAGATTTTCCAGAATTCGACAGGTGAATTGCTCCATCGTAGTATCGCTTATGATGATGCCCCTATTGACCTCTTTGATCCAGTCCTTGTCTTAGGTCCGGACGACGCTCTTAAGTTCCTGTGCACACATTATAACTACGATAAAAATGTGCCTCTCCAATTCGGGCTAACATCCGAAGATGAGATGTGTATTATCTTTGGTTATTATTATATTCCTGTGGAAAAAGCAGGAGAGATAATTCAATAGTGTCCTTTGCATTGGACTGAACGGTAAACATCTTAAACCCCATAGTTCCCCGTGCCTATGCTGTAGGTGTGGGGAATCCTATGTAGAAACAGCATGACTACCACTCCTACCAAAAAAGAAAACTTTTTGGAATCTCTAAAGCATCGTGTGTTAGTGTGTGACGGTGCTATCGGAACAGAACTGCGGAAACGTATTCCTGCGAATTTGCCTTGTGTGGATGTATGTAATGTCTCTGATGAACATGCCGACAAAGTAGTAGAGATCCATCGCACCTACGCTGATGTAGGGGCTGATGTGATTCAAACCAACACCTATCAGGCAAATAGGGAGGCGTTGGCAATACACGGGTTAGCCGATCAAGTTGAAGAAATTAATCGGGCAGGAGTAAGATTAGCGCGCCAGGGAGCAGGTAAGTCATGTTATATTGCAGGATCGATCGGTCCAATTTCGTTTCACACGGAAGAGGCAACTGAAACAAACACTGAGCTGCCAACGAAACAGGTGCGTTTGCTATTCAAGGAACAGATGAACGCGCTTGTAGATGAAGGTGTAGATCTGCTGTTGTTGGAAACGTTTGTATCTCCAAAACAAGCAGAGATCGCAACGAAACAGGCTCTTACCTACGATATACCTGTCATTGTTGAGATTAGCGGTATTTCAGGAGGGACTGTTGGAACGGGTGTGGATGTCCGCGTCTTCGCTCAAGAATTGGAACAACTCGGTGCAAATGCTGTTGGCATCAATTGTAGGGGGCCACATGACCTTGTTCAAGCGATGGAACTCCTTGCACCAGTCATTAGAGTACCGCTTGTTGTGCAACCCAACGCGGGAAATCCGAGGGTGGAACAGGGTGAGATTGCGGTCTCATATACCGTCGGCGCGGATGTTTTCAGGGACTATGTACATAAATTAATCAATCTCGGTGCAAATATGATTGGGGGTTGTTGTGGGACGACACCGGAATACATTGCTAAAATTCGCCAAGCAGTTGCAGGTAGAAAACCTGTTAAGCGACATCCTCGAATCTTTGTTCTGCCGAAACGTTCACCAGCATATAAATCACAAAGAGAAAACCCGGTGCAGCAGGTATTTGAAACCCGCGAACGTATTGTAAGCGTTGAAGCACGGGCAAATACCTTTCCACAACTGAGGGCGTTATTGAAGGAAGCTAAGGTTTTGGCTGCTATTGGTGTTGATCTATTTGATGTCACCGACAATTCTGGTGCTGCAGTGAATATCGGAGCAGTCGGAACAGCATTTCGGCTTCAGCAAGCAACCCATATCCCGACACTAATCCATTGGACAACGCGGTCCCGCAATCTTATTAGTATGCAATCACATCTGTTAGAGGCAGAAGCGTTAGGGATTCGCGGGATAGTCGCGTTATCTGGTGACCATCCCAAAGCCGGTCCGTACGAAGCAGCAAGTCTTGTGCCGGATGTGCGCGGTGCCGTCCAACTCATGAAACTCATCTCTCGGTTAAATCAGGGTGAACTTGCTGATGGCACATCAATCGGCGAACCATGTGGCTTCTACTATGGCGGTGGATTCACAATAGCAGAGAATCTGGATCCTCACGTTAAGCACTTGACAAATAAGGTGCAAGAAGGTGCGAAGTTCGCCTATACGCAACCTGTATGGACTTTTGAAGACATAGCACGTGCACAAGAAGCAACTGCACATCTCGGCATAAAAACCCTTTACGGTATCCTCCCACTTACAAGTTACCGCAGCGCATCCTATCTTCGCGATAATTTGGGTCTTTACATCCCGGAATTTATCGTAGACAAATTCCGGGACCTTGGAGACACAGCAGGGAATGAACTCGGCATGCAATTAACTCTTGACCTTGTTCGCGAAATCCGCAATCAAGATACAATCGCAATTGATGGAATTTATCTTATCCCGCCTGCCCGTCTAAATTGGAAGAATAGGCGCGGTGTCATCTCAGAGATCGTTAAAGCCTACCGTTAGCGGATTATCCCAAATCCCGTAAACATATTATGAATACTCAGGGAAGTCCAATTTCATCCACACGCATCACAGGACGTTCGCTTCTGTTGGGCGTTTTGCTCATTCCTATAAATGTGTATTGGATGACGATAGTTGAGGTCAAGTATTATTCTCTTGACGGTTCATGTCTTCCCTTATTTATCCAACCTGTTTTTATAATGTTTGTGTGTGTTGTTGCAAACTTCATATTAAAGCGTTTCGCACCTCAACACATGCTACAACAAGGTGAGTTGCTCGCTATTTACATCATGGTTGCGATCTCCTGCACGTTTGCTGGTCACGACACGATGCAGAATATGTTTGGAAGTATCGCGCACCCCTTCCGGTTTGCGACAGAAGAAAATGAATGGCAGACGCTCTTTTTTCGGTATCTGCCGTCATGGTTAACAATATCAGATCCGCAGAGTTTACAAGGATTTTATGAAGGAGAATCCAGTTTTTATACCAACCACAACTTCACTGTGTGGCTGAAACCCCTTCTGTTTTGGGGACTCTTTTTCCTTATCATGATGTTTATGATGCTTTGCATCAACACACTTGTTCGGAAGCGATGGGCAGAGCAGGAGAAGTTGGCATATCCGATTATACAACTACCGCTACGACTCTCGGAGGAGGGTGGCACTCGCTTGCTGAAAAATCGGATGATGTGGACTGGTTTTAGTATCGCAGTAGTCATCGGGGTAATTAACGGTGTTCATTACCTGTTCCCGCAATTTCCAGAGATACCCTATATCAAGCGGACTGCCGTGTTTCAAAATATATTCACAGAACGCCCCTGGAGTGCTATTCGTGGGACACGTATCTCTGTCTATCCATTTGCAGTTGGATTAGCATTTTTCCTGCCACTTGATCTATCGTTTTCGTGTTGGTTTTTCTTTGTCGTGCGGTTAGCAGAATATGTTATCGCAGCGGCACTTGGTACGCGTTATTTTCCCGCTTTGAACGAACAGGCTTACGGCGCATGGGTTGCACTTTTCCTACTTGCCATTTGGGTCACACGTCGTCATTTAACAGAGGTATTGAAAAAAGCACTCGGTTTTAAATCACACTTAGACGATTCAGATGAACCGATGCCGTATCGTGCTGCTTTGTTAGGTATTATCGGATCGCTAATTGCACTCGGTATTTTTGCAAACATAGCGGGTATGGCGTTATGGATTGCGGGGATTTTCTTTGGAATCTATTTTCTGCTCTCTTTTGCGATAACGCGTGTACGTGCTGAACTCGGCACACCACATGAAATTTACTTTGTCAATCCACACGATATGTTGGCAATGGTAGGGGGGACTCGGCAGTTTGACACAAGCAGTCTCACGATTATGTCGCTTTTCTATTGGTTCAATCGCGGTTACCGAAATCACCCAATGCCGAATCAGATTGAAGCGTTTAAGTTGGCTGAATCGACGGGAATGGGAAACCGCCGTCTATGGGTAGCAATGTTAATTGCGATTGTGATTGGCATTTTAGCAACTTTTTGGGCGAATCTTGACATCACTTTCCGAAATGGTGCGGTTGCAAAGGCAGGCGGATTCAAGGGATGGGTTGGCAGAGAGTCGTTTGGTCGACTGCAACGATGGTTACATAATCCCTCTGAACCAAACCTCATCGGCATCGGATTTATGGGCATCGGGGCACTTTTAACGTTTGTGATGATGTATATGCGTATGCATTTCCTGTGGTGGCCCTTCCATCCAGCAGGTTACGCGCTTGCCATCAGTTTCGCGATGGACTACTTCTGGTTTGCTTTCTTCGTCGCGTGGTTTCTGAAGTATATGATTTTACGGCACGGCGGTTTGAGACTACATCGTCGCGTGGCACCACTCTTTTTGGGATTGATTTTAGGGGATTATGTGATTGGAAGTACGTGGGCAATTATTGGACCGCTATCTGGATTACGCACTTATAAAATTTTCATTTGATAAGTTTCTACGACACCGTTGACAAATATTCTTAGATCTAACTTGACTCGCAAAGATGTTCTATGATAACCTGTGAAACACAATAGAGAGCAGCGACGTGTATAAAAATGTTATTGAACAAACTACAGGAAACATAAGTCCTGAAAACTTACATTCAATGGATATTTAAGGAGCTGCAACCTTATGAAAATTACAAACATAGAATACCGTACCGTTTCCATTCCGTTTATTCCGGCGATAGAAGAGCATTCAGGGATGGTTTATCCAACTACACTGATTTGGGTGCACACAGATGAAGGTATAACAGGATTGGGTGAAAGCAATGCTGTTCATAGTGATATTACAGAGCAAGCAGAGCAGATTGCCGAAAGATATGTCGGCAAAAACATCTGGGATATTGATCTTGCTGATGAATCGTTTACTTTTCAGTCTGCATTTTATGACATTGCAGGACAAGCATTAGGTGTGCCAGCACATAAGTTAATCGGACGAAAACATAGAGACAGTGTTGAACTCGCCTATTGGTCACCACCGATGCCTCCTGAAGCCACTGCAGCAGAAGCAGAACGCGCTGCAAACTTAGGTTTTCGAGTCCATAAACTCAAAGCTCGGAGTGCGACCATCGTTGAAACTGCCCGTTTAACCGAAGAAGCATGCGGCCCTGATTTCGCGATTCGTGTCGATCCAAATACGGAGTTTGGAGACTTGGAAACTGGAATACGACTTGCCAATGAATTGCTACCGTATAATATTGAAGTCTATGAAGATCCAATCCGATTTGAAGATTTGTCGTGGTACCGTGAACTTAGAAAGCATACAGATGTGCCAGTAGCAAGGCATGTAGGTGGTCAGCAGGAGATATTAAAGAACATCCAGGCAGATGCTGTGGATGCGATAAACACACAAGGTAATGTGTCAGGACTCCGCAGAAGTGCTGCTGTAGCAGAAGCAGCAGATTTACCTATTTGGGTGCAGTGCTTCGCATTCGGTTGCTGTGTTGCTTCCACCTTTGCTGCACACTTGGTATCCACTATTCCAAACTGCACGATGCCAATAGACGAACTACCACATATACGTGTTGATGACCTATCAGGTGGAAGTATGAATCTCACAAATGGTGCGATCCATCTGTCAGACGAACCGGGATTGGGAATTCATCTGGATATGGATGCAGTTGAACGGTATAGAATCAAGTAGCAATAAGGGAAACTTTAACTGGATCCTAAATCATTTAAAATACATTTCACAACCTGCTTCTGTTGTCCCCGAATCGCTGGCTGTTCCAATTCGTAGACTTCATCCGAGATTAAATGTTTATGATCCTCTTTAGGCAACCCACCATGCGACCCGTTATCAATGTATCGGTTGAAAACAGTAAAGCGGGGATAATCTTCTGTCCAACGTCTTGCACCGTGATAGAGTGCCTCAGTGAAGATGACACAATCGCCTGCATTGACAGGAACATTTATTACTGTCGGAGGACCGTCGTAAATGGACAGATTTTCGGGAGGGTCAAAATTACGTTTATGGCTTCCGGGTAGGCAAACAAAACCTGTCCCTTCAGGAACATCAACTAACGAGGTGCCAGCATTGATAAACCCCGCGTGCGGTTCACCATTTTCAACGTTGTAATCTTGTCCAGACGCATGAAAGTTGATGTCATCAGAGGTTGTGTAGTTTTTGGTCAAGGCACAGTCTACGAGGCAAGGTGCTGCTCGCGTCAGTGCGATAACAACACGCATAACCTCAATATTAAGCACCAACCGTTGGAAGACAGCATCACCATACTGCACATTGTTAATCCAGTGAGCAATCGTTGAATTATAATCATTGGTGCGCGAGGTAGAAGTCAGTGGTGGCGGCAACTCCTCTAACTTCATGTCGTGCCATTCGTTCCCCAGTTCAATCATCAATTGTATATCTTCAGGCGGCACGACTTTGCGGAGGATGATAAATCCATGATGGTCAAAAAACCATTTTTCCTCAGATGTTAGCATGCGAATTCCTTTCAATCCATTCGTTGAATTCCTCTAAAGATGTAACCTTTTCCGTAAGAACTGCACGATAGACTGCCATACTATTGTAAACATCTCCCCGATAATCAGAGCGTTGAGATATGGCATGTTTTATACGTAAAATTGCGGTACAATCTGCCTGCTGAATTTGGTTGTGCAACGTATCAAATTCAGCCATGTGCTTATGATAATCCGTTTCGCCATAACCCCATAGGTCTATCTTCCATTCCTGATCAGCGTAAAGAAGTTGAATACCCCAGTAAAGCCCATGATCAAAACCGGGAAAGTTCCGAATAAAGTGGTTTGAATATGACATCTTTGTTACTTGAAACTTTGTTGCGATCTTGTTCCCGATTTCAAAGAAAAGTGCCACATCTTGTGCATCCGGCAGTTTCATACTAATGTCAATATCACGCCATGTCATCGTATCCAGTGTGTAACTACCGATAACACGAGTTGTCCCGAAAGATTTTAGCATTGGCAGTAAACCTTCGGTATTAAGTAAGTCAGCTGCTTCGGCATGTAGTGAACGTGAATGTGCAACAATCTCTTTGTCGGTCATCAATAATTCCTCAAGAAACAAACAATCCTTTTCCGTTGTTTACTTTTACCCAGTGTATGGTTCAGGATTACGTTCAACTTCTGCGAGAAGGGTATCTACATACGTCTTAATATTAGACAGACGACAGTCTGAATCGCCGACTTTACTTCGTCTCAGATTGCCGAGTCCATCCCAAAAGGCACCAAGTTTTGGTCGATTTAGTCCAATAAAATTTGCTTCGGCATTGTCAGCGAGGCGTTTATTCCAATAAATTACCTCTACGAGATGAATATAAGTTGAGGTTCGGTAATCAACACCAAGCATGAGAAGTTTACCATTTGCCTTGTAGGCACGAAACATCGGCGAATGTGTGCCGTAAGTCTTTCCCCAAGGCGGGTAATCCCACGGAGATTGATAACCGTCGCATCTGAGATGATCAGCAACAAATGCTTCCGCATCTCTCCCACGAGCAGCAACAGAGTGTGAATAATGATCAGAACGATAGGTGCCGGGCATCTGTCGGAAAAACTCTGTCAACCATCCTACTGTGGAGGGTGTCTTTTCAACATCCCAAGATGTCGTGCGTTCTTCTCGGCTTGGTAGAAGGTTAAAAGAAGGCATCAAAATCAATCCTTCCTGTCCTATAACTGCTTCAAGCGCAGAGATTACTGTACCTGCACCACCTGCAACTTGCCCTAAACTTTTGAATGAAGAATGTATAAAAAGCGTATCAGTCTTTTCTATGCCGAGATTGGAGAAATCTTGGATCAGTTTTTCGCGTGTGTAGGGAGTTTTCATTTTAACAAAGTCAGATTCCAAAACCAAAGTGGATTCAGCAATTAGGTGGCACCATACTTTTTTAACAACTCAACAACTTCTTCGGCATCTGATTTTCGCATTTGCTGAGCAACTTGTAGAGGCGTTAACCCTCTACGGTTCTTGACATTGGGATTTGCACCTTTGATGAGCAACGCTTCTAAAGCAGTACGCTGCTTTTCACGATTCTTTATCGTGGATCGGATTGCATCATACAGAGGCGTTTCACCGTTGTTGTCGGTTGCATCAATAGTTGCACCATTTTCTAACAACACATTGATAACTTTGAGAAATCCTGCCTTTGCAGCACAGTGCAGGGCTGTTTTCCCTTTGCTACTTTGAACGTTTATATCTGCACCAAGCTTCAAAAGTCTTAGAACTGCTTCAGGATGTTCTCCTTTATCTCCTCGGCATGCATAAGGAAGTGGAGGCCAACCCATCCAGTCAAAGGCGTTTATGTCCTTGGACGGGACTCCATGAGACTTGAGCAGCACACTCATCTCAGAATTATCATCATAAATTCTCGGTGCTTCGCTTGGATCGGCACCATTTTCGAATAGCAATTTAACTATGTCTACTCTATCTGCAGATACAGCGTGATCCAGCAAGAGTTTACTGTGTGCTTCAATTATCGCCCCTCTTGAGATAAGTAATTCAACAATCCGTATGTTTCCTCCAACGATAGCATAGCAGAGCGGTGTAGCCCACTCGGTATCTCGGTATTCAAATGAGTCTAGTTCTCCTGACGGCAGCATCTCAGATTGAAGGTATCCGCTATTGACAAGATTGGGATCGTTATCAAGGAGCGAAAGTGCAGTATCATAATCACCGAGATAAGCAGCGGTATGCACATCAACTATTGCACCTTGCTGTAACAGATAATCCGCGACCTCGTCGCGTCCTTCGTGCCGCGCAACACAGTAAGGCGTTATTTCAAGATCGTGTTGGTTTAGATGGCAACCAGGAAGATTCATATCAGCACCTTGTTCTACCAGAAATTTAACGACTTCCAACTTACCGCGATATGCTGCTTCCCACAGCATCGTCCTGCCATGCGAACCGATAGTGTGAAGCCATTCAGGTTTGTATTCTAAAAATTGCCGAACTGCCTCAAGGTCACCACGACCTGCCGCAGCAACAACGATTTTAAGAAAGTCGCTCTGTTTTCCTGTAAGTTGAATTTTTGGCATTACACAGTCCTCATTTTAGTGGTTTCTTCTCAATTCGAATCTACGACGCGGGGTCTTCCACCAATTGAAGGCGCCATCAGCATCCGTTTCTGTTGATCGGTTAATTCTCCATATTTGCTGATGTCGTAATAATTTCCAGACCACGCGGAATGTCCCGGACTGTATTTGTATAACAAGGAACGACGTTGATGTCCCGCTTTCCACGGCATTGTGCCATGAACAAGTGCTTCTGTGAAAAACAACACATCCCCTGCTCCAAGGGCAGGCTGAACAACATAGTGTACTGGACGTTCAAAGTTACGTACGTCTGGTGGAATATCTTTCAAAAAATTGCTTTTGTGGCTCCCTGGAATGCATGCGAATCCGCCAGCACCTTCGGGAGCATCAGCAAGATTATAAGTCATTACGCATAACCCATTTCGCATTACACCGTCACGATACTTATACCAGTGATCCCCTTCAGGACCGCCCGGACGACCACCATCTTCACCACCGTGGAGTCCACCGCGCCCATCACCATCTTTCATAAAAATAGGATAATCGTGATCAAGACGGACATTTGGACCCAACATCTCTACAAGATAGGGTAGAATTTTCGGATGATCAATGAGCCGTTTAAACGGTTCTCCCCACAGACTCGGAGCTCCCTGCATTTCACCTTTGTCAATAAAAGCGTTCATCTCTGCGACTTCATCATCTGTCAAAACGTCTTTTATTATCAGATAACCCTCAAGGTCTACAGCAAATTTTTCTTCACCTGTCATTGGATTTGAATTCCTTTCAATGTGGTAGTTATCAGTTAATTTTCCCTTTGTTCTACAACGCGCGGCCTCCGACCGATAGAAGGCGGCAGAAGCATCCGTATCTGTTGTTCGGTCAAGTCGGTATATTGGCTAATGTCGTAGTAATTCCCTGACCACGCGGAATGTCCAGGACTATATTTATATAGCAAGGCACGCCGCTGATGCGTTGCTGTCCATGGCATTGTGCCATGAATAAGTGCTTCAGTGAAAAACAGCACATCCCCTGCTTCAAGCGGTGGTTGAACGACATAATGTGCTGCACGTTCAAAACTGCGAACCTCTCTCGGAATTTCTGGTGCGAAGTTACTTTTATGACTCGCTGGGATACAGGCAAACCCGCCAGCACCTTCAGGGGCATCTGCCAAATTGTATGTCATAACACATAATCCGTTCCGCATGACTCCGTCACGATACTTATACCAATGATCGCCTACGTTTCCACGTGCGTGTCCACCATCTTCACCCCCATGCAATCCACCCCTTTTACCGCCTGTATCCATGAAGAGTGCATAATCGTGATCCAGACGCACATTTGGTCCCAACAATTCAATAAGGTATGGAAGTATTTTTGGATGGTCAATCAGATTCTTAAACGGTTCTCCCCAAAGACTTGGTCGTCCATTTGTTTCACCTTTGTCAATAAAGGCGTTCATTTCTGCGACTTCATCTTTAGTCAAAACATTCTTAATGACGAGATACCCTTCAAGGTCAACTTTAAATTTTTCTTCACCTGTCATTTACAGAATTCCTCCTAATGCCAAGGTGTTGTTTTCACGCAGTCAATAATTATAGGTTTAACTATGCTTATGATCTTTTGGTGCAGTCACTTCAAAATCAAAGCCGCCAATCACATTGCCGTTCACCTCAAGTTCAAAACGATGCCATCCGAGGCACGCTTTCCCGTCATCAAACTGCTTTAGCGATGGCAAAGGAAAAAGGGATTTTTCGTAAGCAACGCGTTGTTTCGGTTTCAACTTCCTCTGACTGAACCGATAGCGTTTGCGCGTGATGTGTCCAGTTAGGCGTTTATAGGTGATTATATAGTAAGTAAGAACTGTTTGGGAATCATCAGATTCGCTTTGAAAGCTGAACGAAAAGCGAAATGGTACGTTGATTGGTTGGCTTTGGGATTCAGTCTGCAATTCGATTAAAGTGATTTGTGCCTTTTCTAACTCCTGCGGCATTCCTAAACCGAGTAATTTATAAGCGCGTTTATCACCAATCTTCACTTGATATTTAAGTGCTTGCCGAAGAATCTTCTCTGTTTCTGCGCTACCGTCCTGACTCCATTGTTCCAACGTAGTATATCCTATTTCTGGATAGTCCTTCACAATGTCGCGCATATCTTTTGCAACGTGCTCTCGAACGCGTGCATCAGGGTCATCTTTTAGTGTTTCTAAAAGTGCTAAGATCGGTTGTGGGTTTTGAATAAATGGACGCAACCATTTTTGCCATGTGCCACGTGTGCAAAGGGCAGCAGCAACAAACAAACGAAGGTTTGCATTTTCGTCTTTGACCCATTCACCAAAACGTTGGAAACATCGATTAGCGTCTTTAATGATAAACTCACGGATTTCTCCGCCGCGAGTGCAGCGGTATTTTGAGAGTTTGCAGAAGGCATCCAGAGATGTGTCAAAATCCGCAAGTCCGTATAAACGGATGAAGTGGGAAATCGGTCTCAGACACGTCTCCGTTTCAGCGGTGGGATGTGGTGTCGGTATTGGTATGGCTTCGGCATCAACATAATTCATTAAGATGGCAAGTGCCTCAGAATAGTTTTGGGGAAGGTGATGGCGTAATACCCGTCCGATGGCTTTCGTCACGTTGTAAATCGTCTGTCCCTCCATCTCTTTCCGAACGTCCATAACAAAAGTGGACACATCAAATTCAGGATAGATACGCTGAATTTTTTCACCAATAACTAAGCCATCTTGTGTCAGATCGAAAAATGTTCGTTGTGGTATCTGTGCCACTGACTGCCTCCATCATAAAAACTAAGAGTCCACAGAGAATTTCACTAGTGGTCTGCCTATCCTAAAATTGCGGTATAGGTCTCGATTCGGAGAGCGAAATCAACGGTATGAATCATGGCGAATACCAAAAGCACATTCGTCTTTAGGCATTCACCGCCTACAGAAGATGGTACCTCTTTGTAGGAGGGAACTCCGATTCCCGACTATTACTGATACCTATAATTTTAGAATGGATACTCCACTAGTTATGTTTAGTGTCGTATTCTTTCCAAAACAGATGGATACCGTTTGTGGTGAAAATAATAACATATTTGCTGAACGAATGTCAAATAAGATAGGATTATTGAAATCCAGGATCATTTAGTTTTATAGATTCTTATTTTATCATATTAACTGCGAGTTTAGGTTTTGAAGCAAGATATTTCATTTTATCAGCTATACGCGTTATCCCTGCAAATCCGAATACGGATAATGCCGTATTGCGTAATGCTGCCATAACTTGTGGAATTGCACCGCATCTGACAGGTGAGACATCTTCGCCAAGCAGCGTGCCCGCATCCGGTGCGACTTGTTCTCTATTGACCAATGTTGACACCGTAAAGCAAGTAAGCACTTTGCAGATGCTGCTTCGGGTGTCAGACTTGTTATCCCATAGTGAACTTTGTGTGTTTCTTCTCCCGTTTCCAGGTTTTTGTAAGTATAACGATATTGGATGACTTGTGCTACACCCAGCCAGTCCAGATAGTCATTGAGACTTGTGCTTGCTCTCAAACACCTTGTTTGTAGTCTACCTTGCGATTTTTCAACTGTCTCGTGAATGTGAATAGGGTCTGTCAAAATAGGATGTGTCGTGTCATCAGAAAGCGTATCAGGTATGTCTTGAAAAAGTTTCTCAATCGCAGACGAGTAGTGCGAGGATTGATTTTAGCGGATGTCGTTTCCCTTTATCCTTGCGTGGGTCTCTAAGTTTTGCTAACATATCTATCAAGTGGCAAGATACATCTCTTGTCATTATTCACCTCAAATAGGGTAGTTTTAAGGTGAAGTATAGCAGATGTAGCATGCAAGTCAATCTACATTTGCTATACATAATATTAACAAATGTGATAGAAACTGCCCGAAAAACATAAAACTAAATTACCCTGCTTAGTACACAAAAAAGTTAGGGTTATTTAGTTTTAAGAATTATCAATTGATGGGTGTTACTGAAAGTTTATATCGTAGGGAATCAACGCCAAATGCGCTTTTGGCATTTGGCGGGGTTGAACCGCAGGTGAAACCCAACATTTCCTGTATGTAAAGCGTTACATGTTCAAATCAACGCAGCATGCGCGTATGGCATGCTGCGGGTTTCGACCCTCAACCCAACCTACGATAATATCAAATCATTAACGGATGTGATAAAATGCGCCAGAAATATGGAAAACTAAATAACCCTGAAAAAAGTTGACCATAACTTGAAAATCTGATACTCTAATTACAGACTCAATCTTCTATGAATGATGTTTGCATTTAGAACATATTATGGTAGATTTTTGAATTTATTAGACTAGTATTGATCTGTAGGAGGGAACTCCGATTCCTGACTATCAAAGTGTTTTGTCGTGATTCGGAGATCGCACCTACATGTGGTATGTATAATTATTTCAATAATTCACCATATATCGGAGTCCAACCAGATATTTATCAACGCAATTGGAGAGATAGATGCCGACGAATGCAAAACTGATTGCAGACTGGCGTGACGCGCCTGCGCCATTGATCAGCATATTACACGCGTTCCATGACAGGGATGGATTTATATCGGAAGCAGCTCTCCGAGATATTGCAGTCGGATTTCGAATTCCACTTGCAGAACTTTTCGGCACCTTAACCTTTTACCATCACTTTGCACGTGAAGCACCAGGACAGAGCGCGCCGCGCGTTTGTACCGGACCTGTTTGTCGATTGCAAGGTGGATTAGAAATTCTTGAAGCACTTATAACCGAAGGGGCTACCCCAATGCCGTGTGCCGGAAGATGCGATGATTGTGTCCCTGTTTTAAAAGGGCATCAAGTGCTCACCGGGAAACAAGCAGATACGCTTTCTGTCCAACCCACTCCTTTACCGCCGCCATACCCAGGTGATAGCGAAGAATGCATCTTCGCAGAAATTCGCGAACCAAACCGCAGGACGCTTGAGGGCTACCAACGCACAGGTGGCTATGAAGGACTAAAACGCGCTATTACATCCCTAACCCCCGAAGAGGTTATTGAAATACTAAAAGACAGTCAGCTTGCTGGTAGAGGTGGTGCTGGATTCCCCACAGGCATGAAGTGGGAATCGGTGCTGAATGCCCCCGGTGATCCGAAAACGATTGTCTGCAACGCAGATGAAGGTGAACCAGGTTGTTTTAAGGATCGCGTTATTCTTGATTATGCACCACATTCGGTAATTGAAGGCATGACGCTTGCGGCTTACGCAACGGGAGCAACACGCGGCTTCATCTATCTCCGATATGAATATCCAGAAACCTTAAAAATACTTGAACAAGCACTCGCGGAAGCTGAAGCAGAAGGATTGATTGGCGATACTATACTGGGAAAACAGTTTAATTTTCATATCTATATTAGGCGCGGTGCGGGTGCTTATGTTTGTGGTGAAGAAGGGTCATTGCTGAACAGTTTGGAAGGAAAACATCCCTTTCCGAGAAACCGACCACCTTACCCTGTGACACACGGCTTTGAAAATCTACCTACCGTGGTAAACAATGTGGAAACACTCGCCGCCGCTACACAGATTTTACGACACGGTGCAGAATGGTATAAAAACCTGAGTTACGACAAAAATCTGGCAGGCACAAAAATCATCAGTCTCTCAGGTGACATACAAAGACCTGGGAATTACGAGGTGCCATTTGGACTTCCACTAAAGACACTGCTTTACGAATGGGCAGGTGGACCAAAAGAAGGACGCTCAATTCAAGCGATTACATCTGCGGGGTTATCAGGTGGGTTTATCGGTGAAAAAGACCTTGACATCACTATTGACGAACCGAGTTTTCAAAAAATCGGCGCGATGCTGGGTGCAGCAGGTATTATGGTGTTTGATGACACACGAGATATGCTTGATGTAGCACACAACGCAATGGAATTTTTCGCTGAAGAATCTTGTGGAAAGTGTTTCCCGTGTCGAATCGGAACGCATCGTCTCACGGAATTATTGTCTGAACCGTTGAACCAGAAATCAAAAGAGTTGATTACAGAAATTGGAGCAGTGATGAAGGCAACAAGTGCTTGTGGACTCGGAACCGCTGCACCAAATATTACAGAGACTTTGATGCGAATAAATCCGTAAATTGAAACTGATTTGACAGGTTGGACAGGATTTCTACTATGACCACATTTTCTGGCGTGTTCTGATGTGGACACGAGGATTTATTTCTCTCTGTCTCATCGTGTTTGTGATCGGTTTGATTACTGGACCAGTACATCTGTTCTTTCCGGTATATGCCGAATCGGTTTTAGGAGAAAACCCTTTTTTCGCTGGGTTATTGCGTGCCATACCTATTGGACTCGGTGGGATCACGGCACTTATTGGTGGAACGCTCAGTGACCGATTTGGACGAAAACCGACACTGTTAATTGGGATGACCGGTGCAGTTGTAATAGGAGGACTTTTTACCACACATATACCTTTGTTTATTTGGGGAATCCTATGCTATGAAGGCATCGCTTCTGGATTCAAAACAGCAGGAGGGCAATCATATCTCATCAGTTCGGTGTCACCAAAGCAATTAGGAATGGCAACAGGACTATACTTTATAAGTAGTACTGTCGGAAGTGCTGTTGGAAACGCTATCGCTGGCGAGATAATTGATCGAATCAACTTTAGAACCTTCGGAACAGGAGCAGTCCTTCTGTCGGGTTTGCTGTTTATTGGCGCGTGTCTCTTTTTACCTCGTCTCAAACAAAATGTTGGCAACAGTCAACAGAAACGAGACGGAATTTGGAAATCAACTCTAAACATCGGAAAGTATACCAACTTATGGCGTAGATCAGAAATCAAAATGTTGATCGGTCTGCGCGTTTTCCCAACCTACTATTGGGGATCAGTCAACTTGTTGATGCCGATCCTAATCTTTCGTATCGCGGGGGATAAAGCAACTGGATATTATGGTGCTGTCAGCTTACTATTTGCTTTTGCATGTCAATTAGTTACCGGAAAAATATGTGATGCAGTCGGTCATCGTATCCCTGCTTTAGTAGCAAATGTAATCGTTACAATTCTCGCTTTTGGATTGGCATTTTTTCATAACTCGTTAGTTGGCCTGGAAATCTTTGGGATACTCGGTGCGGGGGCTGCATGGGCACTTTCAACCACAATCCCGCGGTTTATCAATGAATTTACTAATCCCGACGAGAAGGGACACGGGGTTGGAATAACACATTTAGCATGGAGCACCGGATTTCTTCTCGGTTACGTCGCAAGTGGATTTTTAATTAACATTTCTGTTTATGTACCATTTATTGTCGCAGGATTTTTCCTGATTTGTTCAACAAGTATAGCCTATAAACTTTGGCACACTAAATATAATGTAAGGAAGGAACACCTATGATTATTGCTGAACTTGATTTAGAAAATGCTGAACATCTTGAACTCACAAATGCACAATGGCGTTTTGCCGAAGGACTTGTCCCCGGTGAACCAAATGGCGGTTTAGTTGACCAGATGCCGGAAACACCGGCGCGTCTTGCTGATTATGACGATTCTGGTTGGGCAATTTGTGAAAATATTCAAGAAATCGTCTTAACAGGTCTCTGCTTCGGTTGGTATCGGATTACTGTCACCATTCCCGAAGAAGTTGATGGAAAATCCGTTGCTGGCTCAAAGGTCTGGTTTCACACCTGTATTGACGACTACGGTGAAGTCTGGGTCAATGGTGAAATTGACTTGGCTTTTGGAGAATCTGGACGCGGCGCTGCTTCAGGTTTCAATACGCCGCAACGCGTTGTTGTATCCGAAAGTGCTGAACCGGGGACTAAACATGTCATCGCATGTTTGGCTATCAACGGGCCTCTTGCCAGACCGGGAGGCGGTATTTTTCTTCGTTTTGCCAAACTTGAGTTTGAAAACGAATAATCCGTATAATCTTTTTTGGGACGGCTATATGCCGTCCCAAAAAAATGCAGATAAAATTGTCTACAAAATCAACACATCTCAACAATTCTCAAGATACACCAAAAGCAGTTGTCCTACTGAGCGGTGGGTTAGATTCAACTACGACATTAGCGATCGCTCTTGACGAAGGTTATGATTGCTATGTGATGAGTTTTCGGTACGGGCAACGGAATAAGGTCGAACTAAAATGCGCGCAAAACATCACAAAGTGGCTTGGTGCAAAACAGCATACGATTATTGACATTGACCTTCGTGTCTTCGGTGCATCGGCATTAACAGCAGATATTGAAGTGCCCAAAGGTAGATTAGAAACTGAAATGGGTGAGAGCATACCAATTACTTATGTCCCTGCCCGGAACACTATATTTCTCTCTTACGCGCTCGCTTGGGCAGAGGTGCTTACTGCGGAAACCATTTTTATTGGCGCGAATGTTATTGACTATAGCGGATATCCAGATTGTCGTCCGGAGTATATTAGTGCCTATCAAAAAATGGCAAACCTCGCAACACAAGTCGGTGTGGAAGGTCCAACAAAACTGACAATCCGTGCCCCACTTATTGAAAAGACAAAAGCAGAGATAATCCAAATTGGAACAGTGCTTGGTGTTGATTATAGTCTTACACTTAGTTGTTATGATCCAGATATGGATTCCAGAGCGTGTGGCGAATGCGATAGTTGTGTGCTCCGCAAAAAAGGTTTTGAAGACGCAGGTATCTCTGATCCCACCCGTTACAAATAGAATAGGCATCTACAAATATGACAAAAGCAGTATTTTTTGATTTTTATTATACTTTATGTGTTTGGGGACTACCACTTGAGGAAAGTCTGCAAAAAATAGCTGAAAGATATAAATTTGATATTGATTGGGCTCTCTATGATGAGATCGTCCTGAATCTGTTTGCTGAAGCGTCTGACACCGATCCTTCCAATCATTCACTGTTAGCAACGATGGATAAAATTGTTGAAAGTTACTGCGATTTTATGAAAAATCTCGGTGTTAGGGAACATGCAGATCAGATGGCTTGGGAGTTGCTTCAAGCTGGACATTCGCTCTTTGCTGCCAATGTTGCCTCGCTCTACGACGATACTGTTCCAACACTCCAACGACTAAAGGATGATGGATACAAGTTAGCGATTGTCTCCAATTGGGATACACCGTTGGATCCGCTGGCAGAACGGCTCGGTATTGCACACTTTTTTGACATAATTGTTGCCTCACATGACGTGCGCGTTCGGTCAGCAAAACCAGACCCACATATATTTGAATATACACTAAACGCAGTCGGGATATCTGCAGAAGAAGCCGTGCATGTAGGCGATACTTTTGAAGCTGACATCATAGGCGCACAAGGAGTAGGTATTCGTCCAATACTGATTGATAGGGAAGGTTCGCAAGTCGCCAGGTGGAATGAAACGATTCGGAGTCTTGCGGAGTTGCCGGAACTGATTAAAATGTCCTAATAGTTATGACAGGTTCTGTTTTTAGAAGTATTGTTACTTTTGATGATTTGCCTAAGATGATGTCGTTTGCGTTTTCAACCGTTCAATTTCCTCCCGCAGTTGTACCAATTCTGCTTCGGCATGTAGACGTGCCGCAGTCTCTTCTTTAGCTCTAATTTCAGCTTCCTCAGCACGTTTTAAATTTGCTTCAGCTGGTGTTACTAACCACTTCTCATTGGTAAGATCGTAAAAACCCAATTCATTACCATGCAAACGCAACTCCAAAGCCAACGTCTCGGAATACACGTTCCCATCAGCATTCTGAGGAATAGGCACATATTTACCATCCACAAGACGAAAACCCATAATCGGTTCGGGGAGTAATCGTCTTTCCGCATCATAAAGGAAGTAGTCCAATATCCCTATTTCCGCATAGAGTCCTTTCTTTTCCCGTAAATCTTTCCGGTATGTTTTTTCGCTTGAAAACTCTAAAACAAAATCAGGGGGTTTCCCTTCGTTCCATATTTGGTAAATACGTCTCTGTTTCTTACCCACACCAAACGCAACAAACACATCTGGTGATATAGATTTTCGAGGGTTTCCTTCTTCATAATACATCATGAGGTTGCCTGAAACACAAACATCCATATCATCTATGTAATGTAGAGAAAGCGTTTGAATTGACGTAGTAATTCCATCACGATGAAGTTCAGTTTCAGCCATGGGTTTTCCATCCGATTCTGGATAATAGATATCTGTATCTACTGTTGGAGCATAGCGCGTTTGATAGGTGGAATTATCTATTGAAGGTTTTCTTTTTTTATCTGCCATCATCGCATCCCCTGGTTTGATAGTAGAAAGTTCTTTATACCTTAAATTTCAACAAATTCTATCCTAATTTTCAGCATAATTCAAGGAAAATTCAGATTCGGTTACTCACAGAACTGCGAACGCAATGCCCACAAACCTTGTCCCGGTTCACTGATATAGAAAAAACCCTCATCGTTAAAGCCATCAACAAGCGTTTCGGGATTGTATTGAGCAATCATTTTGTCTAAAGATGCCCATTGGTACCCAACCGATTCAATCTCTGTTTGGGTAAGGTGTTCAGTAGCATAGACAACTTTGAAACGCCCCTCGGTACTCCCATGAATCAGGTGTGCGGCGGCAGAGAGATTTTCTTGCAATTCCGTATTCTCTTCAACTGCTTTGAGTGTTGCAGGCGTGCCACGATAGCCATATTTTCGGATGAGCCGGTCAATTTCAGCATCCTCACCGAATTCCCGTAACCCTGGTGCTATAATGATTAACTCGCCATCGTCTGCCATTGCCATCCGCGTGCGATAGATAGCCTTATTCCCAAGCCATGTGCTTCTAAACTCCTTCGGATCCAAATAGACGACGACCCTTTCTAAAGGTTCATCTAAAAAAGCCATATTAACATTTCTGCTTAATTCCGCCGCAGTCTCAAAAGTGCGCGCATCATCACCGACGTAAAGTCCACGCATCACACGATCCCCATTTTCATCAACATCCATAACGCTCATCACATAAACAATGCCGAGTTGTTTTAGGTAATGTGTATGTGCATAATTCAGCACCCGTCTAACAGACGTATCTGTTCGCCCCATTAGTCGTTCCATCCCATCTACAGCACCGAGGAAATGAGATTTGTTAATCATCTCAACCCCACCTGCCCCGACAAGGACATTTTTAAATCCATTTGCGATGCCAATCACTTCATGTGGAATCACCTGTCCAACAGAAATAATGAGTTCATAATCCCCTTCTACAAGTTTTTGATTGACTGCCACAGGAATACTATAGTCAAGTTTACCACCAGACACCTCACGGATAAACCCGGATGGCACTTCGCCAAAGTGGTAAAGTCCCGTCCGCCAGTGATGCACGTGATATGTCGCTTTGGGCAAATCGCCATACATCTCGGCAATTTGTGCATCAGTCATCGGCGCATGCGTGCCAATAGCGGGCAATATATCAAATGTTGTGCCGTTTGCGGTATCCCAAAGTTCATAGAGAATACGCGTGAGTTCTCCTGCATTTGAATGAAGGCGTGTTATATCTGGTGGAATAACCAGAATCTTTTTCGGCATGCCACCCAACTTGAGCAGTGCTTCTTGTAGCAATGCGCGCTTTTTTCCGGTTGTAATAACAGTGTCTTTTCCACCGTGGGCAATGTAAGTTGACATAGTGTTAGTCTCACAGTTGTCTATTGGATAAAGAGGGCGAAAACAGATGTCTTGCCCTCTAACATTTCAAATTAATATGCAGCTTTAATACTGCCCCAACTCGTGCTTAACTTATCCTGCGGTTCCACAGGCAAAACCAAATCTTCAACGGAATCGCCAATAAAAAGGTTATCAATATAAACAAGACCGTAATTGCCGAACTTACCGGTTTTATAGTCACCATCTTTCGCTTCGGTGGCTGGATCGACATTTTTAAAAGGTGTCTTATCATCGCGTTCCTTGAGCTTAAAAGTGAATGAATCGCCGTCTAACGTAAGTTGTGCGCGATACCAAACCTGCGGTTTGTTATCTACCGACCCATCCCCTATAAGCGGCCAGCCGTTTTTACGTTTATAGAATCGATATATCTTTCCACCTTGACGTCGATCACTCAGATAGAACTTCTCACCATCTTGAAAACGGAAAACGACACCCATATAGAAATCATCAGGAAACATCATATCCCATTCAGCGATATAATCGTCCCAATCGGCATCTCCACAGACGTAAATCGAACCACCAGGACCATCATGTCGTGAATCATTTGACGGGTTATTAGAAGTCTTAAGCACCTTATTTCTCGCATCTTTCGGATCGGCAACAACTATAGCCTTCGTTTTACCAGCGAACCCGATTTCCCATTTCTTGGGTTCTTGGTCAATGGTATCTTTCTCAAAATCGTCATGGAATAACAATTCTGCTGAGGCACTCATTGAAGCAAACAGAGTTAAAACGACTACGGTGCATACAATAAATAACATTGTGAAACGCATTTTTCCTCCTTTAGAAGTGGTCAAAATTTCACTTGAAAATTTACGATAACAATTATATCATAAAAATAACAAATAGAGTAAAAAAAGAGGCATGCATGCGCATTTTGCACACTGCCGATTGGCATATCGGGCAGCGACTTCACGAACGCCAACGGCATGACGAACATAAAGAATTTCTAAATTGGCTTCTACACACAATCCAAGAACATAAAGTTGAACTTCTCCTCGTTTCAGGTGATATTTTTGACACCTCCCTTCCGTCAGCAGAAGCAACAAATCTCTATTATGAGTTTCTTTTTTGCCTCTATAATGAGACCGAGACGGACACGGTAATTATAGCAGGCAACCACGACTCTCCTCGACACTTGGAAGCACCACGAGAATTCCTCAAAATGGGTCGGATCCACGTTGTTGGTCTGGCAAAAGAACCGATTGACTGCATGATTTGTATTCCAGACGAAAACCCTCGCGTTGCTGTTGCGGCAGTCCCATTTCTTTCAGAAAATGAACTTCCACACGTTTCCTATGAATCTAATATAGAGAAGAACGAACGGTATCGAGAACGGCTCAAAACGTTCTATGCGGATTGTGTGTCTCACATGCCAGCGGATCTCCCGAAGATTTTGATGGGACATCTCTTTGTTGATGGCGGAAAGGAAACCGATTCTGAACGAAATATTCAGATTGGTGGGGCTTCTGCTATACGTGCCAGTGATTTTCCTGATGGTGTAGGTTATGTTGCCCTTGGCCATCTCCACAGACCACAAACGATAGAGGGCAGTGCTTATCCTATTAGATATTCAGGATCGCCTATTCCAATGCGATTCAACGAGGCAAATTATCGCAAAAAGGTATATCTGCTGGAACTATCTGCCGATGGAACATTGGTGTTAGATGAAGATATTGAAATTCCTATTTTCAAGGAGTTATGTACTGTTGAGGGGGATGAAACCTCTATCCTTTCAGATGCTATGACAGAAGACTGGAATGATAAGTATATTCAAGTGAAGTTGAAATTGGACTCTGCGCGAACTGGTATCAGCGACGAAATTCGAAAAGCGTTCAGTGATCGTGGTGGCGATGTTTTAATTGTTCAAGTTGAGCTGCCAGAAGCAAATGACATTCCAGTTATTCAGGTTGAAGATATGAAACGACCCGAGGAAATCTTTGAACAATTCCATAAGGCAAACCATGACGGTAAACCACCCGATGAAACCTTAGCGCAAACGTTTAACGAATTACTCCAGATGGTTGAGGAATCCTAATGAAATTATGTAAACTAAAAATAAAAAATCTAAATAGTTTTCGTGGTGAGATTGAACTTGATTTTGATGAACCTCCGTTGGATGATGCATCACTTGTAGCAATTACCGGTCCTACAGGGGCAGGAAAAACAACGTTGTTAGATGCGATTTGCGTTGCACTTTACGGGAAAACACCTCGTTTAACAGGACGCGATACACGCAACCCTAAACATCTCATCAGCCATGGTGAAACTGAGGGTTTTGCCGAAGTCTATTTTGAGGCAAACAGCAAACGATATCATGCTACGTGGTCAATTAGGCGTAACGATCCCCCGAGAAGACAATTATTTGATAGTTCCAGTGAGTTAATCACTACTGATGTCAATCAAGAAATAAAATCTATTTTAGGGCTTGATTTTGAAGCATTCAAACGTTCTATCATGTTAGCACAGGGTGAATTTGCTGCGTTTCTAAAAGCGAGCAGCGAAGATAGACGTAAAATTTTGGAAGCCACAGCAGGTATTCAGATCTATGACAAACTTAGAGACGCATTAAACATTAAGGTAAATCAAGTTTCGGCTGCTTATGATGAAATACTAAAGGAATTAGACAAGATTCCGGAAGTTTCAACAGAACAACTATCAGAAGCGAAAGCGGAGCTTGGCAAATTGCAAGCAGAAGCAGAGAAATTAGGTGGAAAAAACCAGCAAATTCAAGCGGAAAAAGAGCGTGAGACAAAACGTAAAGAGGACTATGAAAAACTACAGACTTCTAAAGAAAATGAAAAAGAACTTATCAATCAGCAACCAATAATTAACAAACTGAAATCAGAGCGTGAACGGGCTGAACGGGCAAACCAGCTTCGCCCAGAAAAACAGGTATTTGACTCCGCAAAATCTGATCATGAAAAAGCAGCAGATGATCTACAAAAGGCTGAAACCGAACTTGTGGGTTCACAAAGGCAAGTAGAGATTAACCAAGCCGATTTTGATAAAAAAGACGAGATTTATCAATTAGCACTATCTGAACGCGATCAGAAAATTGACACCTTTAATACAGCAAAATTAGAGATAAATCGGGCGGAAAACCAATTTGAACAAGCGAATAACCGAATAACCGATAAGAAAAAAATAGACGACCAAATTGAGACAACGTTAAACAAGTTAACTGAGAGGGAAATTCGTCAAGATAAATTGCAAGAACAAATTACGGCAGCACAAACCTTTTTAGATGAAAACCCTCTCCCATCGGATCGGCAGTCACGTCTTAACCGAACAAGTGTTCTTCTGGCAGAAATCAACTCAAAATGCCAACAGCAAAAAGAAAAAGAAGATAACCAGTCGGAGTACGAGTCACAAATAGGAAAGTTAGAAGAAAAGTTAAAAGAATTAACTGAGAATAGCAAAGAACTGCTTTTCAAAGAAAAAACTCTAAAGAATTCACTTAAACAAGCAAATGCCGAATTCAAAGAACTTCAAGATACCGGCACACTTGAGGATTGGCAAAGCCGAAGAGATAATGCCAGGAAAGCGCAACCGATAGCGCAACAGTATGAAAATTTGGCCGAGCAACTCGGTGAAAAAAGGGACGATCTCTCGGAATTAAAGGAAAATATCATCGGACTTGATGAATCCCTTGATGACCTTAAGGGAAACCTTGAGGTCCAATCTCTACTCTGCAAGCGAGCAGATGCAGAAGTTGAGAAATTAGAAGCTGAAAAAGAATTAGTGCTTTTAGCAGAACCCGTTAATGCGCTTCGACAGCAGTTAGAGGAAGGGAAACCTTGCCGCGTATGTGGTGCTACAGATCATCCTTATGCTGATAAAGTTGAGCATGAAAGCGAGGCGTTACTTGAAGGTATTGAAAAAGCATTAGACGATGCCGAAACAGAGGCGAAAAAGGCACAGAAACAGAAGCAAAAATTAGAACAGAATCAAGTGCGTCTCCAACAAGATAAATCCAACACTACTGAACAAGTTGATGAATGTATTGAAGAAATAGAAAACCTAAATACTGAAACCGAAGACCTCTGTTCAAAGTGGAAAGAACTTTATGAATCTGCAGACATCTCATCCGAATGGGTTGATGAAAGGTTTGATGAAGCAGACGCAGCGATTGATGAACTCAACACAACTCAAAAGACTTACAATGAAGTATCCAACAAGTTAAATGAGGTTTCTCATCAACTCCAAACTTGTGAAAATAATTTCAAACGAGAAAATAATCTATTGGACGAAACTGAACAGAAATTAGATAGTGTTAACAATGAAATTGAGGATTTGAAGGCGAATATTAAAGATATTGAGGACAGTTTTTGGGAATCAATGCCCGAAGCATTTCACGACTTTATACCAGATGAAGCTGTCCAACAATTTGATGGCAAGATCAAGGCAGTTGATCTTCGTGATCAGGAACTTACCATGAAAAGCAACCAACTTAATGTGCTTAACACCGAAATTCAGGGGGATCAAGACAAACTCAAAGGTTTGAAAGAAAACAGCAAAGAACTTGAAGATGAAATCGAACGTTATCAAAACGAAGGTGAAATGTTTTTAGATGCTGTTCGTGAAAAGACTGACGGCTTAGAAACGGAAGACGAAATCAACGCAGCGACTAACAAGTTAGACGCTGAACTGCAGACTAAGGAAAACGCTCGTGATGAGGCTAAACTACAGTTAGAAGAAAGCCTCACACAATTAACTGAAAAAGAAACGGCTCAGGAATTTCGCGGAGAGCAGTTGAAGGAGAAAAGTGAAAATTTTGACGCAGCGAGCGAGGTTTATTTACATAAGTTAGACAAAGCAGGATTTGATTCACCAGACGCACACAATGACGCATTCCGAAAAGAAACACACATACAAACACTAACCGAAAAAATAGACACTCATGAAAGCGAAAAACAGAAGCTTGATGTGGAAATTGTCGCATTGCGGGCGCAGTTTAAAACGCCGTATGATCCGGAGGCACTAAAACAGATTACAACTGAAGTGGAAGAAATTGCAGCACATATCCAAGAAATATTGCAAAATATTGGCGCGCAAGAGCAAAAAATCAAAAACTTGAAAAATGATCTTCAAAAACGTGAGGAACTTGATAGCCAAGTGCATGCTGCAAAGCAAGAAATGGAACGTTGGAAAAATCTGCAGGAGATAATCCCCAGAAACGAACTTCGAGATTTCGCATTGGATATTATGTTTCAACAAGTCAGCCGTATAGCAAATGTTCAGTTAGCATATTTAACCTCAGATCGCTACCAACTTGATGTAGAAACTATCGGCAAACTAACCGTCATTGATCGGTGGAATGCAAATGAAAAACGCCCTGTTGAAACACTCTCTGGAGGAGAATCATTTTTGACAAGTCTTGCACTGGCATTAGCACTCTCGGAACTTAGCCAAGGCCGCGCACAACTCAATTCGCTATTCCTTGATGAGGGGTTTGGAACACTTGATACAGAAACACTTGATATTGCAATTGCAGCGTTAGAGGGATTGCAAATGCAAGGACGCAGCATCTACCTTATCAGCCATATACATGAATTAACGAGACGTTTACCTGTCAAAATCAAAGTTAGGAAACGAGGAGACGGTAGTTCATATATTGATAGAAATTAACACTGATTTGTAGGTTAGGTTTTTAAGCGTAGCATGCAAATCTCAAAGAAATTTATATTAGCAAAACTGGAGGCTTACATGCAATTTGGTTTCATGTCGTCAGTCTGTCCACCACTAACGTTGGCAGAACTCATAGACAAAGCAAAACACTATAACTACGAACACTTAGAACTTCGTGTAGAATGGGACCACGGTCACGGTGTTGAATTGGATTCGACACCACAACAACTTAACGAAGCAAAAGATCGCTTAGCAGACAGCGGAATAACACTATCTTGTATCGCAACTGGGGTGAGATTTGTTAATCCGGACGCCCAAGTACGAGCAGAACAAGTTGATCTACTCAAGCGATATATTGAACTTACTGAAAAGATGGGGGCAAAGAACATCCGTATCTTCGGCGATCCAGTGCCGAAAACACCGACTGAAGTGGATCAAACGCTCAATTGGGAAGCTGATGGTATACGGGAATGTGATACGTTAGCTGGTGAGGCGGGGGTTGCGCTCTGTTTGGAGACACACGGCAATCTATTAGCGAGTTACTTGGCTGAAGTCCTTTATCGATCAGAAGCGCAGAATACCTTTGTAAATTGGCATGCAGCACATCATGTTCGACACGGGCAACCTGTGGATGTCGCTTATGTTCATCTGCGAGGTAAAGTACGACATGCACATGTAAACTTTGCCGAAGAAGGCCCAATGCCCGACACAGAAAGAGATTCTCTCACACTTCTCGCGCAAGATGGATACACAGGGTTTATCTCTATAGAGGTAATCAATCCGAAGGATTCGGATGCTGTGCTTCAAAGGCACGCCGAACTATACAAAACGCTCTAAATAAGTAATCTTCAAGGATTAATAGTCCATTAGAGATTAAAATTGGAAGGTTCCGGTAGGCTTAAGAATAGGTCTACCGGATTTTCTTTTTAAACGCTAAACGATTCGCCGCAACCACAGGTATTTTTGGCATTCGGATTGGTAATCTTAAAACCCGAATCCATTAAACCGTCGTTGTAATCCAGCACCGAACCCGCAAGATATAGTGAACTGCGCGGATCAATGAACACCTTTAAACCGTGAAATTCAAGGACCCTATCGGTGCCTTTCGCTTCGCCAAACTCAAGGTTATATTGGAAGCCAGAACAACCGCCGCCGATCACCTGCATGCGCAAACCGAATTCGGCTTCTGCGCTATTTTCGTTGCTGTTTATAAGTGTAATCGCTTTTTCAGCTGCAGATTCAGTAACAGTAATCATTGGTGCGTCTCCTGTTTTGAAAGCGAGTTTTCAATCGCTGTTTTTAATGCCTCTTCGGCATAAGTGGCATAACGTTGCTTATCCGCTGGTAGTCCGCCTAAAGCATTTGAGATATGCGATGCTGTAATCTCCAGCGCATCTGAAATTCGATTACCGGTGACCAACTCGGTTAAAACTGAACCGCTGGCAATTGCAGTCGGACATCCAAAAGCCCTAAACTTTGCTGAAACGACTGTCCCATCTTCTATTTTCAATGTCAGTTTTAACATCTCTCCGCTTGCGGCGGAACCGATAGTTGCTGTGCCATCTGCATCAAGTATTGTACCGATATTGCGAGGATTCTCAAAATGCTCCATCACTTGCGGCGTATGCATAACAACTATCTATCCAAACGGACAACGTATCGACAAGATATATTTTATTGCATATTATACACTATCATCATACAATTGTCAAATCCTACTTTAAACAAATCACAACCATTCAATTCTCCAGTAATCGCACATGCTACATCTGTTTCTTCTTGTAGGAGCGATCTCCGAATCGCGACAAACATAATGATAGTCAGGAATCCAAATCAACGGTATGAATGCCATTTAGGCATTCCCCGGAGTTCCCTCCTACAATATAATTAAATGCGAAAACTCGACAATTGAATGGCTCTGTTAAGCAAATCTATAGACATTTATAACATTTTTCAGTTAAATTTGATATAATGCTATTGTAACTTACGCATTAAGAACGAAATGGAGGATAATATGGCAATGTATAGAACCGCAATCGCAGGAGGTAGACGCGGTGTTCACCACGCACAATGCTATGCTGGCATTGAAAACATGCAGGTTATAGCAATCTGCGAAATTGACGCCGATAGACTAAAAGAAGCTGTCGCAGAATTGAACGTTAATGGCTATTCAGATTACGTAGAGATGTTAGAAGCAGAGAAACCTGATATAGTACATGCAGTTACCCAACCGACAGTGCCACGACATATATGGGTAGAACCTGCCGCCGAAGCGGGTGTAAAAGCGTTGGTAATAGAAAAACCGATCGCACTTAGACCCAGCGAAGCCGAGGCACTTGCCGCCGCACACGAAAAAACGGGATTAAAGATTATTGTCAATCATCAACGCAGATATCTTCCGTTTGCTGAAAAACTATTGGAGTTTTTCGCTGAAGACAGTCTTGGTGATATACACTTCATTCGCGCCTGCACACAAGGCGAGATAACTGATATGGACACACATTTGATGGATGTCGTGCTTTTTGCCCTTAAGGATATTCCTATTACGTATGTGTGGGGTGCTGTTCAAGGTGGAGAAACCTACGACGTTCCAATCCTTCAGTGTCCAGAAGATTTAATGGCGATTTATACATTTGAAAACGGTGCACGCGTATTTTTTGAATCCGCGCGAAATGCTTATGGCACAATTGACTTTCCCGGTAGTAATCCACGCTGTAATCTTGACTTTTGGGGAACGAAAGGGCGTATGTGGTGGCGTGAAAACGGTTCATGGGGATACCAACTTGATGGTACGGCAGAGATTTTCGTTGAGAAGACCGATTTTGGAATAGACGACAGAGACGGACAACGTGCCTTTACACAAGCAATCGCAACATGGCTTGATGATGAAAATCAACCGCATCGCAATAGATTAGAGTTCGCTTTGCTCGGTTTTGATCTGGTTATGGCGGCATATCGCTCAGCACTAATCGGTGAACGAATAGCCTGGCCTCCGAAACTTTCTGACGATGAATGGGTAGAACTAAAGAATCGTGTAGTTGGGAATAATGCAGGTTAACTAATTTGACAGAAAGATATGAAGATGCTATAATGCCTCAGACAAAATCCCATAGGAGACAAATATGCTCACCCAAACTCAGGTTGACACATTTCGTAAGAAAGGGTTTCTGCTCGGAAATCGTGTCCTAACTGACGAACAGGTTGAAGAATTGCGGTCAGAATTGGCTCGCGTTATTGATGATTATGAAAAGGCTGATGTCCCGCAGCCAGTACGAATTGCGAACCTTGGTGGACGAGAAGAAAGTCCTGTCTGGCAAATCGTGAATATATGGGAGGCGAGTTCTGCCTACCACCGACTCATCTACAATCCGGTAATTGTAGAAGAAATTGGACAATTGACCTCCGCAACAGAGTTGCGCGTTTGGCACGACCAGATTCAATACAAACCGCCTCAGATTGGTGGTGTCAACAGATGGCATCAGGATTCGCCATTGTGGGGAATTCTCATGCCGAAAACGAGTCAAGTTACCGCATGGGTCGCATTAGACGATGCGAATGAAAGCAACGGATGTATGCGTATGGTTCCCGGTTCCTATCACTGGGGTCCTCAGATGAAGTTTTTGGGCAGCGTCGGAGACATCCACACAATGCATGACCACTTTGAAGATAACGAACTGTCTGTGGAACTCTGTCCGGTACCAAAAGGGCATGTGCATTTTCATCATTCATTGACATGGCACGGGTCACACGATAATGCAAGCGATGCTGCACGACGCGCTATTGCGGTGCATTACATGACAAGCGAAACGGTTTACCATGAAGAAGGTAATCACCTCATGAAATCTTTTGTTACTGTCAATGGCGGTGAAAAATTGGCTGGTGATCATTTTCCGCTTGTAATGGAAAGTGGTACACCGACAAACCCGATGGCATGATTCACGAAGTGCCAAAACATTAGACAATTATAAATACTATTAAAAAAAGCACCTGTTTTAGGAGACAAATATGCTTAACCAAGCCCAAATCAACGCATTTCGTGAGAAGGGCTTTCTCCTTGGAAGTCGTGTTTTAAACGACGAACAAGTTGAGGAATTGCGGTCAGAATTGGCTCGTGTTATTGATGACTACAAAAAAGATGATATTCCGCAACCAGTCCATATAGCAAATCTCGGCGGCAGGGAAGAAACACCTGTATGGCAAATCGTTAACATCTGGGAAGCAAGTTCTGCTTATCATAAACTTGTTCATAACCCCATTATCGTTGAAGAGATTGCACAACTCACATCAGCGACAGAAGTGCGCGTTTGGCACGACCAAATCCAGTACAAACCAGCACAAGTTGGTGGTGTTAATATGTGGCATCAGGATTCCCCCTATTGGCCAATCCTGACACCGAAGACCAGTCAGGTAACAGGTTGGGTCGCTTTAGACGATGTTGATGAAAATAACGGGTGTATGCGAATGGTTCCCGGTTCCTATCACTGGGGTAACCAGATTTCATTTCTGCATTCCGTCAAAGATATCCACTCAATGCCAGACCGCTTTGAAGAGTATGAATTGGATGTAGAACTCTGTCCTGTGCCGAAAGGACATGTGCATTATCATCATTCATTGACATGGCATGGATCACATGACAACACAAGTAAACAACCACGGCGTGCGATAGCAGTGCATTATATGACGAGCGAAACCCTCTATGATGAAAGCGGAAGCCATGTAATGAAACCCTTTGTCACAGTCAATGATGGCGAAAAATTGGCTGGCGACCATTTTCCACTTGTAATGGAAGGTGGCAGTCCAATGGCCCCATAGTTTAACGTTATAGGAGATTTTTATGAAAGTTGTTGATGCGGTTGCAAAAGTCCTGAAGGTAGAGGGTGTAGAATACCTATTCGCATATCCTGTTAACCCAATTATTGAAGCAGCCGCGAAATTGGATATCCGCACCATCATTGTTCGCCAAGAACGTATCGGGCTTCACATGGCAGACGCAATGAGCCGCATGACCTCTGGACAACAGATCGGTGTTTTCTGCATGCAGAGCGGCCCAGGTTCCGAAAACGCATTTGGCGGAGTTGCGCAGGCTTATGGTGATTCTGCCCCAATTGTCGTACTACCGATGGGATATTCACGACCATTGTCCCAAATTCAACCCAACTTCAATTCCGCGTTGAACTATCGGCACGTGACAAAGTCCTGTGAACAACTCACGGTGCCAGAAGCGTTACCAGAAGTGATGCGGCGTGCCTTCACACAAGCGCGAAACGGCAGACCAAGACCCGCGCTTGTTGAAATTCCAGGCGATTTAATGTCGCAGGAAGTGCCAGAACCGTTTGAGCCGACACCTGTTCCCACTGTGCGTTACGGTCCTGACAGCGTCGAGATTGAAGCAGTTGCAGATGCTCTCATTGAAGCAGAATGCCCCGTCATTTATGCGGGACAAGGGGTTCACTACGCACAAGCATGGGATGCGTTGAAGGAACTCGCAGAACTCCTCGCTGCACCTGTCACAACGAGTTTGGGTGGGAAAAGTGCTTTTCCAGAAAATCATCCATTGGCGCTGGGTTCCGGTGGACGCTCCATCCCAAAACCAGTGCATCATTTCCTCCAAAAAACTGATCTCCTTTTCGGTATCGGATGCAGTTTCAGCAGAACTAACTTCGGTGTTACAATACCGGAAGGCAAACGCGTCATTCATGCAACGTTGGATCCAGCAGACATCAATAAAGATGTACCAGTTGAGGCAGCGCTTGTTGGTGATGCCCGCCTAATTTTAGAAGGATTAGTAGCGGCTGTTCGCGAACGTTCTGGTGAAACATCCGATAGCCGCACGGCTGCAGTTACAGAAGAAATTAGTAACGTCAAAGCCGAATGGTTGGAACAGTGGACACCGAAACTCACCTCTGATGAAGTGCCGATGACACCTTATCGCGTCATCTGGGATCTGATGCACACCGTTGATGTGAAAAACACTATAATCACGCATGATGCAGGCAGCCCTCGCGATCAACTATCTCCGTTTTGGCAATGCGAAAGTCCACTCTCCTATATCGGTTGGGGAAAGACAACCCAACTCGGTTACGGACTTGGTCTTGCAATGGGTGCAAAACTCGCAAAACCGGATGCACTCTGCATCAACGTTTGGGGAGATGCAGCAATCGGTTTTACCGGTATGGACTTTGAAACTGCAGTGCGTGAACGAATTCCGATTTTATCTGTCCTATTTAACAATTTCTCTATGGCAATTGAAATTCCAATTATGCCCGTATCTACTGAGAAATATCGGGCAACAGACATTTCGGGCAACTACGCAGACATGGCAAAGGCGTTCGGTGGCTACGGCGAGCGAGTCGAAACACCGGACCAAATTATACCCGCTATCCAACGCGGTATCCAAAAAACACAGGAAGGCGTTCCTGCACTGCTCGAATTTATCACAGCGAAAGAAATTCAGATTTCTAAGTTCTAACCCGTCCGATCAGAGAAACCTCGTGATCGTGACAAAGGAGTTTGAGATGAAACTTATTATTACTGTTCTCCTCATTGCCCTAAGCCTCAGTGTCAACGCTTGGGCATTAAACGATGATAAGGCACTTATGATGTACCTTCCTTTTGACGAAGGAAACGGTAACAAAGCCAAAGATGCAAGTGGAAATAACCTTGAAGCTACCCTGAATGGGGCAACATGGTCAAAAGATGGCAAAATTGGTGCATGCATCCATTTGGCAAATACAGAGCAATTTGTAGAGGTTGACGCTGTTCCCGAACTTGATATAATGGATGAACTAACGATTCAAGCTTGGTTTTACCCAGAACAAGACCAAGGCGATTCTAACCTGATGGGACGTAGAACTGCGGGCAACACTGGCGGATATTGTCTTCAATGGAGTTCAAATCCTACCGGTGCACCACAAATTGAAACATGGATGAATATTGGTGGATGGCAAGGGTCCCGAAACAAACAGACCATTAAACCCGCACTGAAAGAATGGCACCACGTCGCTTCTGCTTACGATGGCGATATGATCCGCCAATACATTGATGGCAAATTAGATGTCGCATATAAACCACCCGCTGGTAAGATAAACAGCGTTGACGTTGTCTTCCGCATTGGCAAATCCCAAACAGGACTTGCTGGCACAGTATGTCTTGTTGATGAGGTAGCCATTTATAACCGCGCCCTCTCCGAAGAAGAAATTAATCAGGATATGAACAATGGTGTATTCTTTGCGGTCAATCCAGGTGGCAAACTCGCCACAACCTGGGCAAACCTAAAGAAGTAAACCCGAACACATCACTGTTATTTATAGTGGACTATTAAAATAAGTTTACACGCCTCTTGTAGGAGCGATCTCCGAATCGCGACATGTTGTGAATATCGGGAATCGGAGTTCCCTCCTACGGTTCAAAAGTGTGCAAGTAATTCTAAATCTACTCTAATTTTCCAATTCTGTTGTGTGGTGGGTCGCAGGACCCGCCTCTGTTTCATTCCAATTAGTGCTAACAAAGTAGTTTCCTACCTTCCAAATTTTGAAACACCTCTTCAAGGAGGAATCAATATGAAAACCCAGAAAGTTATCTTCCTAAGCATTTTCCTAAGCCTATTCCTCTGCCAAGTTGGATTTGCTGCTGGCGGAAAAGGCAACGTAGCACAACTCGGCAAGAAGTTATATGTCTGGCATCTTGACGAAGGCAATGGAAAAGAAACAAAAGATGCGACTGCTGGATTAGTCGGTAAATTCACTGGCGATGTCAAGTGGGTAGAAGGAATCGCTGGCAAAGCTGTTCAGATGTCTGGGGAAGTCGGTAAACCTGATTACATAGAGGTCCCGCACTCCAATGAGATAGACATAGACCAAGCCATTACGATGATGGCGTGGATTTTTCCTGATCCGCTTCCCGCAGGTGGGCAGGAGAACAAAGCCACTATCTTTTACAAAAATACCTATTATCTGCAAATCGAACCTGGTGCAGGTCAATTCGCCTACTATTTCTACGATACCGATAACCCTGGCTACCATATTTCTGATGGTAGAGTGAAAGCCAAAGAGTGGTCGCATGTTGCGCTTGTGTGGAACGGAACAGAGGCGCGTTTTTATATTAACGGAGAACATGATGGTAAGGTCATTCCACAAAAAGGGACTGGCAGAAGTTCACCGAATAAGACGTTGCGTTTTGGTGGTGAGAGTAACGCGTGTTGCCCTCGTTTCTTTCAAGGGCGCATGGACGAGCTGATGTTAGCCAACTACGCGCTTTCTGAAGCAAACATCCAGAAAATTATCAACGAAACACTTGATGTTTCCGCCCGCGGCAAATTGGCAACCACATGGGCAAATCTGAAAAGATGAGCCAATACCTATCTGTATTTTTCTTGTAGGGACGGGTCTCTGTGCCCGTCCACTTCCCAATTCTTTGCAATTAACTGTATACTTGCGTATATGGTAGATTTTGAATTTATGTATAGAGTATTGATCTGTAGGAGGGAACTCCGATTCCCGACTATCAGTAGTTTCGTCGTGATTCGGAGATCGCTCCTACATATGATGTGTATAATTATTTCAATAATTCACCATAATTGATTTAATCTTGCCTCGTAGGAGAGCAGAATGCACGAAGATAAAGACACACAACCACATAACATCCACCTCGCCGTAGAAAATTTTGGACCGATAGAGAAGGCTGAAATAGATTTGCGTCCGCTCACTGTGTTTGTCGGTGAAAGTAATACCGGTAAGACGTATCTTGCTGCGCTCATCTATGCGTTACACCCCAGCTTTGAAGGTTCTGCTAAATGGCAGCAACCGCAGGAGGAACCGAATCTCAAGCTTGGCAAGATTTTTGGTTATGAGCTTAAAGAGTGCTTTAATCTGAAATCGGTTTCTGAGTTAAAAAGATTTACTGACAATTTATCCGATAAATTGAGTATATCACTAAAAGTTTGTTATGATAGTAGATCTGCACTTGAAATGGATTGGACATGTGACAGTAAACATGTTGGTTCCGCAAAAATCAGCACAGTTTTCAACGAAAAGCTTAAAATTAAAGAATCCGAGATGCTATGGCATAGAAAAAACCAGAAAAAACTGGCAGTATATTATATTCCCGCTGCTCGGCGAGGTATAATGCTAACATACGAAACATTTGCTAATTTGCTTGTAGCAGACAAAATCAATTTTAGTTTTGAACGTATTCGTATATCTAAATGGATCTCTGATTTTTTAATGCAAATTATACATTATGATGAACATAAGACATCTTCAAATGAAATGCTCAACATTGCTAAAGCATTGGAGAATGAGGTAATACATGGAAAAATAGAGGTAAACAGACCTGCAGAGGTAGCCTATCCGGAAATTTTCTATCGACCACAGAATACCAAAGAAAAATTGCAAATCAACCACACTTCCTCAATGGTATCCGAACTCGCTCCTCTGGTTTTATTCTTACGTGGTGTTGTTAAACGAGGAGACACACTCATAATTGAAGAGCCTGAATCCCATCTGCATCCCAAAGCGCAAACCAAAGTAGCCATCGCACTTGCCCGTTTAGTTCGTGCGGGTGTGCGTGTAATTATAACAACCCATAGTGATTGGCTTCTGCAACAAATCGGAAACTTAATTCGTGAAGGCGAACTGAATAAACAGGAACAAGATAAATCGGAATTACCGCACTGGTTGTCAAAAGAAGAGGTTGGCGCATGGTGGTTTCACACTGATAAACCTGTCCAAGAAATTCCGTACGATCGTATTGAAGGTATAGAGCCGAAAGACTACGAAGATGTTGCGGATGGTCTCTATAATAATTTCGTTGAACTTGAGCGACAGTTCCTCAAAGAGGAAGCAGTTAGTGAAGATGAGTGAAACTCTCAACGAAATCCGTAGGCGGGTGAGTGAAGAAAATCTTACTAATTCGTGTGGCAGTAGCAACTGTCGGGTTGACACAGATAATGTGCCAAGAGAGCGAGTTGTGGTAAATGTTGACCTTGCATTTGAAGCGCACGGAGGAGTTGTTAAACATTGTGACAAGATTCTCTTTTATATTAGTTCAACTGAAAACTACCTTGTTGTAGTTTTAATTGAACACAAAGGTGGCACTTTCAACAGCGCGACAGAAATAGCAGAACAATTGCAAGGTGGAGCAGATTTTGCGAAAGACAAAATTATGAAAGACATAATTCCAGTAGATATCAAAACTATTTGTGTTCCTGCTCTGTTCCACGGAAGTGGAAGTCACCAATCACAATTCAAAAAACTTAGACGCCAAAAGATTCAGTTCGGCAATAGGAAATTCCCTATCAGTAAGGATAGATGTGGGGCATCTAAGAATTTAGCAAATGTGCTAAGTCGAGCAGGTGTATTATCCTAACTCCACAACCTATCATGCGAACGTTCCGCATCCCATTCAGTTGTCGGAACGAAATATCCTGTTTCCTCCGTATGCAGATGTTCTCGGATAACCTCTTCGTTGAGTTCAATACCCAACCCTGGCGTTTCAGGCACCGTAATATAACCATCTTGAATAATCGGATTTGGTAGGCCGGTTACCATCTCATCCCACCACGGATTATCCACCGAGTGATTTTCCAACACCATAAAGTTTGATGTCGCAGCAGCGCAGTGAACGCTCGCCATCGCGCAGACAGGTGTGCCTGCCATGTGGAGTGCCATTGCAATGCCGTGTTCCTCAGCAAGGTCGCCAATCTTCTTTGTTTCCAAAATCCCGCCCGATGTCGCAATATCGGGATGACAAATCGCAATCGCCCGATTTTCAAACAACGGCATAAAATCCTCTTTACAGTAAATATCCTCACCTGTGCAAATGGGAGTCGCGCACGAATTGGAAAGACGAACGTATTGGTCGGTATATTGCCACGGCACCATATCCTCCAACCACGCGAGGTTATATTTCTCCAATGCTCTTGCAAGGCGAATACAATCTTCAATCCCGATATGTCCGAAGTGATCCACAGCGAGCGGCACCTCATAACCGATAACATCCCGAACCGTTTCTACATACTCACACAATATACCGATACCTTTTTCTGTCAGACGGATACCGGTAAACGGATGCTTCAGATTGTGTGTATCTAAATGTCCATCGGGAGCAGAGAGAGTGCCGGGCGTGCCACGAAGCAATCCTACTCCAATATCCATCTTCAGAAATGTAAACCCTCTGTCAATACGTTCTTGGAGTTTGTTACCCATCGCTTCAGGGTCTTTGAGCGAAGGTGTATCGCTATAACATCTTATTTTATCGCGGAATTTCCCACCTGCGAGTTGATAACACGGCACACCGTAGGCTTTTTCTGCAAGGTCCATCAGTGCCATCTCAATACCGCAAACACCGCCACCTTGACGTGCATGATGACCAAATTGCTTAATCTGCCGAAAGATTTTATCCACGTTACATGGGTTTTCACCCAAAATTCTGCTTTTGAGCATCAACGCATAAGCCGGACTCGCACCATCACGAACCTCCCCAAGACCGTGTATACCTTGATTCGTATCAAACTTCAAGATAGGTCCACCCACTTGCGTTCGCACAATACGCATGTCAGTAATTCTCAATTCCGAAGGATGTGATGCAGTATTTACGTTTGATAGCATTGATTGTTCTTCCATCTATATTCCTTTCAGTGATATTTTAAAGCGGTATCTAAAACCCCTAAATGAAGCGCTGCGCGTTGTTCAAGCGGCCAGACGGTAGGCGTTTCAGTGATGATGACATGTTCACTATGGAAATGCAATAGGTAGGGTGCTAAACCTTGCGTGCCCCATTCTGAGGCAACTTTGTAAACACCTTGAGCAATGTCAGGAGCGTCTTCTCCCGAATCCTCAGTATCTATTGGACCGATTGATTTCACAACATTAGCGATTTCAGGTCCGATATACTGTTCATCCCGTTTGCCTTCATAAAGGTAAAATCCTGTTACCTCATAGTCTTCGTGAAAATCTATTGCTAACGAGAATTGGGTTTGACCAAGTGCTTTTTTGACGATTGCCACTTCAGAAACTTCCTCAGTTTCAAAAGAGCGGTTAATATCTACACCATCGCTGTTTTCTCGTATATCGTGAACATAACCGTAGGGATTAACACACGGAATTACGACAAACGTAAACTGTTTTAGGAGTTCTGTGTTGTCACGGGCTAAAAACTGTAATACCGCTTCTACGCCTGCCGGTTCATCGCCGTGCACCCCTCCCGTGATCAAAATATTCTTTGGCGCACTTGCTGAAGATTTAAGGCAGATTTGATAAATAGGATAATCGTGAATCTTTCCGATTAAATCCAACGGCAAGTCCCAATCGTTCAATCTATTGACAATATCAGCATAATCCCGCAATGTAAACCAACCTTTGATGTTGGAAAATGTTTACGTTAAAGTAACCTATTCTTGCGTAGCGCGCCACTCTGCAAAATCTTTTTCAATTTCTTCTGACCATTTTCGATCAATTTCACCAGGTGTGTAGACACCTTCTCGCAAACGTTGATGTCCGAACCGATCGCGTAGTTGCACTTCCTCACCCTGTTCAACCACCTGTTGTGCAAAATGCGGTGGAATAAAAATGATGCCGCCACGTCTACCTAAAACCACATCCCCCGGTAAAACGGTTGCTTCAGCAATGCGGATAGGGATGTTAATACCGGTGAGTGTCACGTTTGCGATGCCGGTTGGGTCTACTCCGCGCACGAACGTAGCAAAATCGGGCAATTCATAGATACCATCCAAATCTCGGATACCACCATCAATTACCATGCCTGTTTTTGTTTTGGCGTAGATGGAATTTCCGAGGTTATCACCAGCGAATGTGCCTTCCTTGACTTTACCAAAAAGATCAACGACAATGACATCATCTTGGACAAGCGTATCAATCACCCACGAGTTTTGCCCGCCGACGCGTCCCTCTTTTTCACCTTGTGCGGAAATAGCATCGTTGAAGTCCGGACGAATCGGCACAAAAGCGCATGTTACCGCTCTACCGACCAGAATCCTATTCGGATGCAAATTCATCCAATCGCCAGCAAACTGAAATTTATATCCATTTCCATTGAGAACACCCCACGCTTGCTCTATAGAGATTGCCATCATCCGCTGCAGAATATCATCGGGAACGCGAGGACGTCCATCAGGAAACCGATCACCTTGCCATGAATGCGTCATGGCAAGGATATTTTCTTTATTAATAAGTTGCACGTTTTGTCCCTTCCCTGGGTGAGTTCAGGGTTATAGTCCAGCGTTCTGCCACACTTGATTAAGTGATTCCGCTGTCGCTTTGGCAGCATCGGCAGGTTCCATTGCGTTCACCTCTTTACTGAACGGTTCAGTTGTTACAGGACCATCATAACCGATACCGTCAAGGATTTGCATCAATTCGGTAAGCGGAATAACGCCTGTTTCAGCAGGCAAACAACGGATGCTATCAATCTGTTCATCCGGATCAATGCCTGCAGGCGCATCATTGATATGGACATAAACAACATCTGATGCGGAAAGTTTCCGCACATCGTCAACTGTGGAACGGCAGGTGTACCAGTGCCACGTATCAAAGAGTAATCCTACATTTCCAGTACCCACTGCGGCAGCCAAACCTAACATTGCGTCCATAGAATATGCAAAAAGGTGTTTTGCAGATTTACGACTTGTCGCCGGTCCAATAAATTCAAGACCTATTGAGTGACCGTGAACTTTGAGAATTTCAGCAACAGAACGGAGTCGTTTAACCGAAAAATCCCAATTCTCCTGATATGTCATATCGTTTGAAGCAGGTCCGACAACGGTAGTCGTACGGAAACATCCAAGTTCAGCAGCGAGTTCCGCGCGTGCAGGTAATTGCGCTAATCCTGCATAATAATCAGCATCAGAACCGCGCCAATTAACACCGAATCCCCAACCTCCCATCGCAATACCAGCTTCTGCCCACAAGTCTTTCACATATTGGACAGAGTGCTCCTCAGCAAGTTGACTCGCTTCACCGATGTTCAGGTCAAGCCCTTCAAATCCAGCGTTTTTTGCTAATGCTAAACCTTCTTTCATGTTTGCATGAATGCCTATTGCACCAGTACTTAGGTTTTTAAACATAATCTTTCCTTTGTCTATTTGCTGTGTCCATCCAGATCTATGAGTAAGGTCGCGATTCGGGGATCGCTCCTACGTAACAATATCGCAATTAGTCGTTTTGGACTCTGAAATTGTCCGATTTTAGTGGGAAATTTATTTGTTAAGCTGGTAAAGTAGACCTCAAGTCATATCTATGACTTGAGGTCTACTTTTTAGGTTGAAGATGAAACTATTTCTTAGGCTTATTTGCCTCTGGTTTAGGCGATTCAGGCTTAGTTGCTGGTTTAGGTGATTCAGGTTTGCTCGGTTGTGGTGGAGTCACATTAACAGGTCTGGCTACAGGTGGAACATTAGGCACTGTCCATGACTGCTTTTCAGGCCTATTACTCTCCTTTGTGTTCTGGGTTTGCTGTTTTTTCTTTGACATTGTATTAACCTCTATTTATTTTTAGGATACCAAATCCTAAAAATGCTAAAAATATAAGCATACCGACTATAAAAGAGATTATGGAAAGACGAATTAGGCGATTTCCTCTTTTACCTGACTTGCTTTCATAAAATCGAGCTGCCTCTATATTATTTATGTAATAATCTTCATTGAATTCGCTTTGTTTTTGTAAACTTTTTCTAACATATACATAAGCAATTATGTTACTAAGAATAGACAAAATAAACGGTGTATAAGTGCTAAACCGAATTACATTATTAACACCATTCCAGTCTATATATGCAGTCATTAATACCAATAAACCTCCAGAAAAATATCTCATAGTCCTATTAAACTCTACGTCATTACTTAATAGGCTATCGAATATTTTTCTTTCTTCGGCAAGGTATTGTTCATACCTCTCTTTTTGTATTTCTTCATTATTAGGTATCATAATGTCCTAGATATCTTAACATATTTCTATTTAAGAGTCAATATTGTATTACATTATAGTGGATTCCACTATTAACTGCACATCTGAGCTGTAGGAGGGAACTCCGATTCTCCACTATTAATGGTTTCGTCCCGATTCGGAGATCACTCCTACAGAATATATGTGTGAACTTATTTACATAATTTACTATAAAACTAAGTTTGAATGGATTTTCTTGGGAATAGTGTATCATTGGCACTTCACCACAAGGAAGCGGTAAATAAAATACATCAATAATTGGAAGTTTTACGATTATTACTTCTCCCCACGCAAAACTTTCGCAGCAACTGCCCACGGATAGTCGTTGTCTTCAGCTTTTGCATCACGATATGTAGGAATCCAAACCCAACGTTCCTCTCCAGAGACGTTAGGATGGCTCGAATGTAGCGTCAGATCGTGGAAAAAGACTGCACCACCTGCTTCCAATTCAGCAGTAACAGCAAGACTTTCGTCCACTGCATCGGGACGTAAACGGTTTCCAAATCCGTGTCCATCGCTTGCATCACCATCGTGCACAATTGCAGATTTATGCGAACCGGGAAATAACTTGAGACATCCGTTTTCAACAGTAACATCGTCAAGCGCAACCCAAATTGAATGTTTGTGTGCACCATGCCAATAGTGCCAATCTTGGTGCCACGGACTCGCAAAGGTCATTGATTCACTCTTAAAAACGACTTTGTCGCTCAGGAATTCAATATCCGGTGCAAGAATCTCTGCTAATATATCAAGTAGCCGTTCATCACCGACCGCTTCCTGAAAGACAGAACTCCGTGCCGCTAAACCAACACAAACACCATGTTCCGCAACTGACCCCGTGTCTTTCTTAACCGTTTCCAGAATGTTGATACACTCTAATTTTAGCCGTTGCATCTCGTCTCGTGTAAACAAATTGGGAACAATAGCAAAACCAGTCTGAGAAAAATCATCACGTAACGCTGACAAATCAACTTTCATCTTCATTCAACCTCAAGATGTACTTCGCGGCCCGTCTCACCACTTTTAAGCAAACCTTCCATCATCTGTTGAACAATCAACCCGTGGCGGAGCGGTGCTTTACACTCCACATCGTCCAAAATACATTCAATAAAATGATCCGCAATCGCATCCCACGCTTCGTTATACTTACTCTTGGGCAAGGTTATATCTATATCTTCAAATTCGCCTTCTTTATCCGTCCGATATGCTTTCAACGGACTCAGTGTGGCTCCAGCTTCTGTTCCGAACAGTTCAATCTGAAATTCGCCAGGTTGATGTGATGCCCAGAAACTTTCCACTTGTAATCCAATTCCATTTTCAAAGGTAATGAAACCGCCTGCATAATCATCAGAATCATATTTCTCGTACGTCTCTTTTGGAGGCTTTGTTCGATTCCAATAGCCGAGTCCGCGTGGCCCAAACTTCGCTCCAGCAGCACCGAGCACTGAGATAGGTTTCGGCATACCCATAATCCACCAGACCGAATCAAGCACATGCACTCCCATATCCCGGAATGCCCCACCACCTTTTTGAATGAAACCGAGATTCCAAGCAGGGATACCACTTCTACGAACGCTACGAGCACGGGCATAATATATTTCACCAAAATAATTTTCACGCGCCAGTGTGCCAAGGTGTTGGCAGCTATGACCAAAACGGGTTGAAAGCGACATCATATTCACAACTCCCGCTGCTTCCGCTTCTTTTACTAACTTTTCCGCTGCTTCCTCACAATCTGCAAGCGGTTTTGTTACCATAACATGTTTGCCGTTCTGAACCGCCTCTAATGCTATCGGCACATGCCACTGATTCGGTGTCCCAACGAACACTGCGTCAATATCAGATGATTTGCACATCTCCTTGTAATCAGTGTAGAGTTTAACTTTCCCCGGTAAATCCTTTGCAAAACCTTTCATGCGTTCTTCGTCAAGATCACAGAGTGCGACGACTTTTCCTCTCGAATTTCGGGAGAGTGCTGCCCCATTAGGTCTACCAATCCCCATCCCCACAACACAAACGCGGACCTGTTCTTTCTTTGATGCCATTAAAAGTTCTCCAAATTTAATATAAATCCTATTATTGTTCGGTTACGACATATAATTGAATCTGCTAACTCCCAATAAAACACACATTATTTTACTGAGGACGTCCTTGATGATCTAAAGCAGGATTGACTTCGTTTTTGACAGGTTTTATCGTGCGTAAATATGCCCAAATAGCCTTGAGATCAGCATCACTCATTTGCGCATAGTGCTTAATCGGCATCGGTGGTAAGATTTCCCGATTGTTCGGATTACCTTGATGACGCCCTGTCCGCATCGCATCAATGAACATCTTTTCTGTCCACTCTCCTAAACCTGTCTCATTGTCAGGTGTTAAGTTTGAAGCAAAGGATGTGCCAAATGGAGCAGAAAATGCAGTTAACTGCGGAGCAGTCAGCATAAAAATGCCTTGTTGAATCATGCGGAAATTATAACGCGGTATAGATTCACCTGCAGGATGTCCAGCAAGGTACATATTCATATTATACTCAGCACGAACACGCGGCGTATGGCAATATCCACATGCCGCCACAGCGTCAACGAGATATTTTCCGCGTTCCACCATATCGTTCTGACTTTCGACGGACTGAATACTTATCGCTATTATAACACCGATGAAAAGTATTGTTAAACCAAAGATAAAAAGTTTTCGATGCATTTTGATCTCCTATAAATTCAAATCTTGTGCAAACTCACGTTAATTTATCACTTTCTGCAAATAGATGCAATAGAAAAAGGCGCGGTTTGACCGCGCCTTCAAAAAAGTCATGCTTCGGAAACTGCGCCTACTTCCGTATCAACATCTTCCGCGTGGTAGTGAAATCGCCTGCGGTGAACGTATAGAAATACAGCCCACTTACCACAGAAATTAGTGTCCCGCTTTTAAATCTGCCCAAATAGTAGTCAGTTTACCACGAGCAGAGATTAGACCTCTCAAACGAACAGCGGCTAACTGCTCCCGCTCACCCGCATGCGACACATCTTCTATCCGATAATAGTAGACAGTGTTGGGTTTAGCAGTGGTATCTGTCCATATATATTCGTTGCGTTCACCTGTTGTGCCTGCCCCTTGTATCATAGTCGGGTTGACAACCTTGAATTCACCATCCTTTGTTGGACTGCGATAGATGTAGAAACCTGCGTTATCCAATTCCGATTCGGTTGTCCATTTGAGGATAACACCTGCATTAGTGTGTTCTGCGCGGAAATGGGATAGGTTAACGGGCAGCGGTTCACGGCTGTTTTTGAGAAAGATTTTGACATCCGGATTCTTTTTCAAGAGTTCAAGGAGTGGTTTCCTGTTCTTAATTGGGTTTCCTTCAAGGCGCAATGTCTCAATGTTTATTAGCCCAGCGAGTAGACTGACATCGCTAATTTGGTTACTCATGAGGTATAACTGGCGTAAATTCGTGAGTCCTGCAAGTGGGGTGACATCATTAATTTGGTTAGAATAAAGCCATAACCACTGTAAATTTGTGAGTCCTGCAAGTGGTGTAATATCGCTAATCTGATTACCAGGGAGATATAATCCAACTAAATTGGTCAATCCTGCCAGTGGCGTGATGTCGCTGATTGGGCTATTTCTCACTTCTAACGAAATCAAGTTTGTTAAAGTTTTGAGAGGGGTTAGGTCGCGAATTTGTTGATTACCTGACAGTTCTAAGGCGATCAGTTTAGTTAACTTTGAGAGGGGTGTTATGTCTTCGATTTGATTATCTGATAGTCTTAATTCCCGCAAGTTTGAGTTTGCCAACTTTGAGAGGGGTGTTATGTCCTCAATTTGATTACCGTCTAACCGTAAGTGATTCAGTTTTGTCAACTTTGCGAGGGGTGTTATGTCCTCAATTTGATTATCTGTCAGCCTTAAGTCGGACAGTTTTGTCAACTTTGCGAGGGGTGTTATGTCTTCGATTTGATTACCGTGCAGCCCTAAGCTGCGCAGATTGATTGCATGTTCAAGCCCCGTTAGATCTGTTATCTGACGACCAGGGTTTTTCCAATAAATCCGTTGTAGTCCTAACATATCCAGTTGCGTGATGTTGCTGTCTGGTGCTAATTTGAGGGCTTCGCGTATCGCCGCTGCTAAATTCGCATCGGGTATTGGGACAACCTCGGAGGGAGGCAGCACATCAATAGGACGCACCTGAAATCCATGATACCTGAAGTTTCCATACCTATCCATAATCAAAAGCCCATACTTGCTTGTATCGCCCGAATCAAACATATTCGTAATAAATTCTACGGTACTACTATGACCACTTAATTCCTTACATTCGACCAATCCGTAATCTCCTCGTGCGTCAAATATCACTTGATGGAGTCCGTCAGTGTCGGATATATTAAATCGGAAGCGAATTGCCAGCGATTCGGCGGGGTTTGGTGGAAGCATTTGAATGCTTGTGTTATCGTTGATAGACGTTACGGTATCATTGAAATACTTATGTGCATCCAACCATTTGGCAGTACACGGTGACAATTCATTTCTTTTACCTGGGCCGTAAGACATAATATAGGCATTTTTTCGGTAATCGTGTCCCAATCCGAAGGCATGTCCGATTTCGTGTGCCATAGTTTCCCATGCATCCCTGTAACGAACTCCGCTGTCAAAGTTGGATGGAAATATCCATGCGCTCCCGCGTGCCGACGTACCACTCCCGGAACCTCCAACATCCCCTACCCGTCCACCGGGAGCATATCTATCCACCCAAATCAGATAGATAATTTCTTTTGAGGAATCTAATCGATCTCTGATTTCATTTCTAGACCTACTTTTTTCGTTATAGCGTGTATGGTCGAAATTCCCTTTCATGTAATGGAGCATTACATTTTCGTTCTCATCCGTTTCAAGCCTAAAAGTTTTTCTGCCGTACCCATGGCGTTCCATTTCGTCGGCGTAAAACTTTTGGATGTCCTTTATCATTGCCTTTAGTGTGTTGACGCTATCTTCCTGCGGTTCAATGTCGTTGGGATAAAAATAGATGACACGCACGACATATTCCTGTGCGAAACTGTTTGGCACAAACACAAGCGTTACAAAAGTGAGTAATGTGAGTGTGAAATATAGTGTTGCTTTCATAGATTGTTCACCTTATTGTGAGAGGGTGGTCTCTGTGATTGTATGAATAACACAGAAACCACCTGAGTTTGGAAAAATTTATTTCCGTATTAACATCTTGCGCGTAGCGGTGAATTCTCCTGCAGCGAGTGTGTAGAAATACACACCACTTGCAACAAGTTCACCCAACGCATTTTTGCCATCCCAATACGCCGCACGGCTTCGGGTCTGATACATACCTGCAGCTTGATGTCCGAGTGTCAACGTCCGCACCAACGTGCCGTTCATCGCATAGATATGCAGTGTGACATCCGCGCCTTTTGATAAATGATACGGTATCCACGTCTCTGGATTGAACGGGTTCGGGAAGTTTGCAAGCAGTGCCGTCTCTTTGGGAATCAGTGCTTTATGGAGTTGCTGCAAAAACAAGATACCACGCAAGGATGTCGCATCCGTGAGGTTTAGCTGCTGCACCTGAGATAGCCACTGTTTAACATCTGCTGCTGTGAGCGTCCCAAGGGCTTGAGGATGCAGAGAAGGAGCGGTAGCACTTGTGCCAAGCGCGCCAGCGACAAGGACGAGATCGGCGATGTTGACCTGTCCATCTCCGTTCACATCTGCAGCATTCTGACCCGTTTTGCCAAGGTTTGAGGCGACCAACACTAAATCGGCAATGTTAACAGTCCCATCCCCGTTCACATCACCTTTGAGACCGGTTGGTCCAGTTATCTCCGCATTTTCAACTTGAGGAGCAGAAGTACTCCCCGCGTTGTTAGTAAGCAGCACATCAGATAACGTCAAAGTGGATGCCTTCCCTGCGATAACCTCAAAGGTGAGTGTGGCAAGCGTGCCATCGCCATTGCTTTCTCCAGCGAGAGATGCTGCGTTGAGTTTAACAAGATTGCCTTCCACTTTTGGCTCTACAAAGAACGCACCAGCAGGCAGGTAATCACCATTGGCACCTGAAACATAACGCAGGGCGGTTGTGTCAAACTGCACGGTTGCCTGATAGCCTGCAACTGCTTCGCTACCTGCAATGTTCAGGTTGAAGGTTATCTGTTCCCCGACAGCAGGCGATGCCACTGAAGCGGGGGAGATGCTCACTGTTGCACCTGTGATTGCAGGTGTTTCTGGTGTAGTAGGTATTGTCGGTTGTGCGCCTGGGACCAATACGAAGTCACCCGGTGAGGATATACCTGAGACAACAACCTCAACTTCACCACCGTTGAGATCCGTTCGCTGGATTCCACCAAGCGAGTTTGCCCAATAAATCTTACCTGCTGCAGTGTCAACAGAAATGCCAGCAGGCAGGCCTTGGACTGTCGCGAGTGTTTCAACGTTTGTTCCGTTAAGATTCGCGCGTTGGACCTTACCGGAATCCTCATCTATCTCCTCTGCCCAATAAATCTTATCATCTGCTACGGTGATACCATAAGGACTTCCTATATCAGGCAAAAGTGTACCAAGTCCTGTGCCATCAAGGTTTGCACGCCGGATGCGTCCGGAAAATTCTGTCCAGTACAGCCTGCCATCCGCTGTGTTCACAGCGATGTCTGTCGGAGAGGTCAGATTGATGCGGACTGTTTCCGTGCTGCATCCTCCTGTCGTATGCCAAATGGGAAGAAAGAAGAAAAAGAAAGTGTTGCTGGAACTACAACTTTTTTTCGTTTCTTCAAGTATATCTTCCTCAAGTTGGATGACGGTGCTGATGTCTTTACCATCGAGGGTTGCGGTCTGGATTTGCAAATCCGAGTTCGTCCAATACAATTTGTTTGCCGATGAGTCAATAACAATACCGCGAGGAACGTTTGAGAGTGTAACGAGTGCCTCAACGTTTGTCCCATCAAAGTTTGCACGTTTGATGACACCGCCACTCTTACTACGTTCACCCCAGTAGAGTTTCTCGGCCGCTCTATCTACAGTGAGAACTGTTACCTCATTCGTAATAGCATCAAAATATTCAGAAGACCCTATTTTACCGGTCTGTGTATTTACCCAGAACATCGGTTGTCCCTGTAATTCTGGACTTAGCACTCGCAATTCCGTTACGGCGCTGACGTGTAACTCTGCTGTGAGCGGGGGACCGTCGTAGTTTTCAATGATACCTGCCGGGACTGTGAAGGTGAGTGTTACATCAGCGTCAAAGTCGCCCTGAAAGTCAATCCGAACCAATATTTCAGAACTACTTAGGCGGATAATATCTCCATCTCCATTAGACTCAGCTGTCTGTACATCGTGAATTCCGGATATGCCTACATACCTAAAATCATCGTAGTCCTCATCCTCTTTATAGGCGTAGGAACGATTTTGCAGTGTTAGCACGACAGGGCTGCCATCGAGTGTCGCTTTCGTCAGTGGAAATGGCGTTGATGCGACCAAGTCCCCGGTAGATTCTACTTCAGTTGTCGCAGAGACAGGTATTTCTGCAGTGAGGGGAGGACCGTTGTAAGGGACTATCCCGTCCGGCTCCACAGTCAATATTAAGGTGGTATCCTTGTCAATACGACCTGAGAATCTAAGTTCAACCGTTATTTCTGTGTCGCTAACTTTTTTCACAACGTTAGACGACACTAGATCACCGTGCCACCCAAAATAAGGCACCCATTCCCTTGCAATAGTGACCCCCTTAATTCCAGATACTTTTACATTTTGGTAGTCGACGGCCCTTTCAAAAGAATAATTCCCAATGGTCTGCTTGAGTGTTACTATGCTTCCGTTCAACGTTGCTTCTGTCAAAGGATACGGTGTTGATGCCACCATTGATCGAGATAATTCTGCTAATTCTGCTTCTATTACACCTTTAACAGGAATCTGCACAGTAAGTGGCGGACCGTCATAATTCGCTATTGCTCCCGGTCCCACGGTAAGGGTTAAGATAGTATCAGTGGCGATTATGCCACCATCGTAATAGAGTTTAATACCAGCCTTTGTTCTATCATGGTAGTCTATTTCTATATCGTCCCTGTCCCCGATACTAATACCCGGAATACCAGAAATCGTGAATACATTTCCAATTCTGTAGTGGTAGTAATTGAAATTCCCGCTGCTCAGCGTTAAGGTCACGCTGACACTGTCCAACGTTGCGACAGTCAAAGGTTGAGACGTTGATGCCGTTATTGTTGGTCCTCCTTCAGGATAGACTCTAATTTCTCCGGTGAGCGCGCGCGCATCAAAGCCCAATATCGCTTCAGCCTCTATAGCGAAGGTCAACGGAGTTATAGTATCAAAGTTCCCAGTGAATTCAAGCACAGCTATGATCTCTGTATCGCTCACACGAGTGATGTCGGATACAGACACACCGTCAATACCTGATACTGTTAAAGCACTTTTGATATTGTCAGTGGAAACGTCATAAGCCGTGCCGTCCCGCAATAGTGTTAATATCACTGAACTTCCATTCAGCGTTGCTTCTACCAACAATTGTGAGGATGTGACTTTTATGAGTGGAATTTCACTGGCAGAACCTCGGAAACCACCAGCAGTTATTGATCCCAGATTCTTGAGATGTGCCAGGGGTGTCAAATCGCTGATGTTGTTACCGCTAAGGTCTAACTCCCTTAGCTGTGTAAGTTGTGCGAGCGGGGTTATATCACTTATGTTATTGTGAGAAAGGTTTAACTCCCTTAGCTGTGTAAGTTGTGCGAGCGGGGTTATATCACTTATGTTATGATCCGCCCAATATCCCTCAAGGTCTAACAATGTTAGCTGTGTCGCGTGTTCTAAACCAGTGAGATTGTACACCGAACTGTGACTGTGATGGCTTAAATCCAACTTTGTCAGTTTTACCAATTCCGCTTTTGGGATTCTAAGGAGGTCAACGCCATCTCCAGTAGGAAGACCTAATGCCTGACGTACTGCTTTTGCTAAATTCGCATCAGCGAATTCCGCAATGGTGTCAGGTGCCTCCTGACCATAACTAATGCCTTGGATGCCGTATGTTAACAGCAAGACTGCGAAAGTTAATACAATTAGATTTCGATTCATAACTAAAATTTTCATAATAAACTCCTTCTGAATTGAGATATATCACTAAAAAACGCACAATGAATTGTGCTTGGCGCATTCGTCTTTAAGCATTCCCCGTGTGGCATTCACATTAAACGTTAAACACCGTAACGCCTGAAAACGAGCAAAGTGCGTTCATTCTATCAGTTATTATACGACAAAAAAGAATAAAATTCAAATTAAATTATATGTCTTAATGTAACTATATTATAGGGTATTTTCAAAAAAACATACACAACAAAATTTTAGTTTTACGCAAAAATTACAGAAAACTTTAGAATATTACATGGATTTTTTATAAAAAGTGGATATGTCTTATTTTTAACCTTTTAGGATGGGCGTAAATTGAGCAGAGATGGAGTATATTTATCCAAAAATAGTCATTTAGATGTTTTTAATCCCTTAAACTCCCCTTATATCAAGATTAATTTTTTAATTCGGTAATTTCTGTCCGTACAACGCAGGTTTCTATCTCTGCTGGCGAGGTTTCCTAACCTCGCCACATTACAGATTTATTTTCTTAAACTTCATTCAAGGGGACTTTAAGGGGAATGCGTAAGTCCTGCATATTAAGCTCTATTATGCAATTCTTTTTCGTTTTATTCATAAAATTATGATAATATCGTGTAATAAAAGAGGCAGATCCAGTTTTGCTGGTCCGTTTAAAAACACAATTATAAAAAAGGCGCGGTTTTCACCGCGCCTTGTTATTCAGACTAATGGATAGTCCATCCTAAAACTTATATGTATCATCAATAGTCGGGAATCGGAGTTCCCTCCTACAATGTTCTCGGTAGGAGCAACCCCGAATCTCGACCTATAATTTTAGAGTAGATAGACCACTAACCACAAAATCATCTTAAAAACTATAGGTTAACTTCGCGTAGTAAAGTCCACCGTTGAAACCGAACGGTGCAGACCTTCTTGAATACGTGAACACACCAGGAGAGTCAACAATGACCCGTCCCGCGCCATCTTCTAATATTCCTCCGCGTGACTGTCCGATCTCGTTTTCATCTGGAAGCTGATCAAACAGATTGTTTGCACCAATGGTCAACGAAAGTCCTTCATTCAACTGGTAATTACTTTGGACATCCGTGACCCATTTGCCACCGTAGGTTTGACGTGCGGGATCGTCACCACTGCCTTCCTGAACAGTATACTCACCGAAGTAGCGCAACGCTCCACCGATAGTGAGATCACCAATAATGTAATCTGCATTAACGTTAATGCGAGTATTCGGTTGCCACTCTTCAATCATAGAACGTTCCTGCGATGGGAAGAGTGTATCCTCTAACCCAACCAGAATTTCGGGGGCTTCCACGTCACCGATAACCTCGGTGTCTGCATAAGTCAACGCAACCTTCAAATTGAGAAGTGATTCGTTGTCAAAAGCGTGCAGATAACCCGCTGCGACATCAACACCTTGTGTGCGTGTTTGTGCAACATTCGTGAAAACTTGTGCGCTGTTAGCTCCCGCCTCAACTAAGTCAGGAACTTTGTCAGCACTAAAACTACCACTCAACACGATACGGTCGTCAATCTGAATGAGGAAACCGTCAACTGACAACCACAATTTTTCAATCGGTTTTAACACAACACCACCAGACACATTAAACGCTATCTCCTCTTTCAATTCAGGAATACCGAGTGCACGTGCGGCATCACTATCATTGCGGAATGTGCCAACTTCAAGCGGTATTAGTTCCTCTGTGTTACCATCGCCATCAATGTCATCAGCGTCTATTTTGAACTGTGTGCTGATGTTATTGAAATAGAGTTGTTGCAGCGAAGGCGCACGGAAACCGGTGCTACCTGCAGCACGTACCGCAACCTGTTTCGTAAGGTCATAACGGGCTGTGGCTTTTCCTGTAATGGTTGTCCCGAAGTCGCTATACTGCTCACCACGCACGGCTGCACCGACAAGAAGTCCACTTCCGGGTTCTCCACTCAGATATGATTCAAAGTCAGCATAACCTGCAATGTTGGTTCGGTTTTCGTCTGTCTCTTGGTTCGGACGGAAACCGGGGAAGACTTGGATACCAGAAGCGGCACCTTCCGCTCCGAGTCCAGCGTTAATCCATGAAACAGGTTCGCCAGCATGGATACCGTATCCTTCACGCCGGAATTCTACACCACCTGCCAAATTGATCAGTGAAGATTGATACGCCAGCGGATAAGTAACGTCCAAATTAAACGCTGTCTGTGAGAGTTCAAATCCACCTGCATCGGCAGAGGTCGGACTCGATGCACCGTAAGATGCATTCATAGAATTGGAAATGAAAAAGTCAAACGTGTTTAAACCGTGATTGACACTCACATCAACGTTCAGATCAGTCGTTTCATGTGTCCATGCCGCACCAAATGCAAGAGAGACGTCTTCTATATCTGTATTAATTTCGGGAAGGAAACCGTCAGGATAAATGTCAGTTACTGTTCGCTCTGATTGGTTTGCCCTACGATAAAAACCAGCACTGTTGTTTTGACGTGTGGAGTATCCACCAAATGAATATAACTCCATACTACCAATTATTGGTAAACCGAAGTTGTAAAACCCGACCTTTTGTGTAGAATCGGCATCCCCAATACGGAAGTTTTGACGGTCGAATGTGTATTCGCGTGAATCAAACCATACAGGTTTTTCTGTCACCGTGCCATCATCATTTTCAATTTCAAGCATGTGGTCAGCAGGTCTACCCTGATCTTCTTCTATCCAGTCATATTGACGCGTGCCAGTGAGTCCCGCGCGGTTCGTGCGGTATCTGTCGCGCCATTCTGCCGTCAGATTGAGGAAACCAGAATCACCTACTTTCATACCGTAATTGGCGTTTCCGATCCATGTATCGCCATCACCTTCGTATGTTTGTCCCCAATACAGGTTCGCGTCGCCCGTGTCAACATCATCTTTCAGCACAATGTTGATTACACCAGCGATAGCATCAGAACCATATTGTGCAGCGGCACCATCACGTAGTACCTCAATTCGTTTGATAGCGGAAGACGGTATCGCGTTGAAATCCGTGCCAGCAGTACCACGACCCACCGAAGTATTGATATGCAGCAGCGCACTTTTGTGACGACGTTTGCCGTTCACAAGCACTAATGTCTGGTCTGGCCCCAAACCTCGCAGTGTCGCAGGACGTAACGCATCCGTCCCATCACTAATTGATGAACTGGAAAAGTTAAAGGATGGAACTAACATCTGAAGTACACGTCCAGTTTCAGATTGTCCTGTGAGGCTAAGTTGTTTTCTTTCAACCACTTCAATCGGCACAGGTGCTTGTAATGCACGCCGTCCAATACTCCGCGTACCTACCACAACTACCGATTCGATGGTTTGGAGTGGGGCAAGCATCACCGTCAATTCTTCCTGTCCAGCGGTAATATTCACTCGCCTATCAGCAAAACCGAGTGCTGTTATTTGCACCGCCTGCACACCTGCCACATCACTAAACATGGCTGCGCCGTTATCATCTGTTGTCTGTTCTTCACTACCAATCAGCACCTTTGCTGATGGAATTGCACTCCCATTTTGGTCTTGAACAACCACTTTAAGAGCGTCTGCATTTGCTGTCAACGGTATTACAGATACGATGCCGAATAAAATTACGACAACACTCCAGAAATACCTATTATTCTCTGAAATTAGCATTTATTTCCTCCTTAGGAACTCTTAGAAATTTCTGTAATATCTTACAGAAATGAACGGATCATGATGAACCCCTGATGCTCATCTGTATTCTGTATAAACACTATAATTATGACTTATTTTTCTTGTAAAATGCAAATCTAATTGCCGAAACCTGTTATTTATACTTGATTTCCCACTTGTTAGTTCGTAGGTCGGGTAGAGCGAAGCGAAACCCGACAATATAAAGGTCTCAAGGCAAACTGGGTGGTTTTCACAGGGAAATCGCAGGAACAATCCACGCATTTGATAATAGCGTTTCAGTGTCAACATGTCGGGTTTCGCAAGCTCTACCCGACCTACAACCTATCTACTTTTAGTTTATATTTCGGTCTTGGCGTTATCAGACGCTTCTGATTAAATCATTATAATGTCTATTGTAATCCAAACATACCGATTTTTTAACAACAAACTCAGTTTTGTGCTAAACTATAATAGTGTTTATATTATCAATTAGAGGCAAATTATGCTTGGCACAATGATGAGTTATCCCTTGACACTCACGCAGATTTTAGAGCATGCACACAGTATCCATGGCGAAAAGCAGGTTCACACACTATTGCCGAATGGAAAGGTGCATACCTATAACTACGCTATGTTATACCGCCGTGTCAAACAATTGGCAAACGCGATTACCGAATTGGGTATACGCCCAGGTGATAGAGTTGCAACTTTCGCTTCCAACACATATCAACACTTAGAGATCTATTGTGCAGTTCCTTATGCTGGTGCAATTATTCACCCACTCAATGTGCGGCTTGCCCCTACTCAACTCGCAAAAATAGTGGAAGAAGCAGACGACAAATTCATTTTTGTTGACGGAACGTGTGCCGCGCAGTTTTCTCAACTACAATATAAGATTGACTGTAGGCGTGTTGTTCTCTTTAATGCGAATCATGTCCATGATAAAAACCTCACCGACCTCTCTATTGATTATGAAAATATTATTGCCGAAGCAGACGAAAATTATATCTCGGATATTCAGGACGAAAATTGGGCAATGGCACTATGTTACACAAGCGGAACAGACGGTGAACCGAAAGGGGTTCTCTATACACACCGTTCTATGTTTCTACATACTCTGGCAGTCAATCAAGCAGATGTGTTTGGGCTAACCGAGTCGGATGTAGTCATACCGCTTGTACCGATGTTCCACGCGATTGGATGGGGATTACCCTACGCCTCCATGTTTGTCGGTGCAGATATTGTGTTAGCAGATGCTAACCATGAGCGAATCGTTGACTGCATCGCTGATACAAGAACTACCATTGCTGCAGGCGTACCAACAGTCTGGGCAAGACTTCTGCCTGAATTACGAAAAAGAAAACAAGATATATCCTCATTACGGCGACTAATAGTCGGCGGTGAACCGATGCCATCTTCACTCATTGAGGCTTATGAGAAGGAACTTGGGGTTGAGGTGCGCCACGCTTGGGGCATGACAGAAATGTCACCCACGGGAACGTTCTGCACGCTGCGAAAAGCACATCAAAACCTACCTGATGATGAAAAATGGGAAATAAAAGCGATGCAGGGCAGACCAATCCCCGGTGTTCAGATGCGTCTTGTCAATGAAAACGGCACGGAACTCCCTTGGGATGGAAAGACAATCGGAGAGATACAGGTAAGAAGTCCATGGACAGCGAGCAGCTACTACAAGAATCAGCCAACACCAGAGCATTTCACTGCTGACGGATGGTTGCGAACAGGTGATCTTGCAACTATCAACCCCGAAGGTTATATGCAGATTGTTGACCGAGCGAAGGCACTTATCCGTAGTGGAGGTGAGTCTATTTCTACTGTTGCATTAGAGAATGTTCTGCTAAAACATCCACATGTAGGAGACGCAGCAGTCATCGGTGTTCCCAACGAAAAATGGGGTGAACGTCCAATTGCTGTCGTTGTCCTTTCTTCAAAAACTAATGAAAATATCTCAGAAATACTCAAATGCCACCTCGCCAGCGAATTTCCTAAATTTTGGATACCGGACAGGTTTATTATCGTTGATGAAATACCGAAAACAGGTGTTGGAAAAACCGATAAGCAGGCTATTATTGAACTAATCACAGCGAGCCAAAAAGGAGAATTGCTATCAAAATGAAAGCTGCTATCTATTCAGGTATTGAACAAATTGCAATCCAAGAAGTTGAACGTAACGAACCGCCACCCGGATTTGTCCTCGTTGATACGAAACAGACAGGTATCTGCGGCAGTGACCTCCATAGCTACTTCGGGCATTGGGGACAATCCCATGAACACGCCGCGGGTCATGAAACGTGCGGCACAGTTGCTGCGCTCGGTGATGGCGTGACCCAATTTGAGATTGGAGACAAAGTTGCAGTAGAATGTTTTTCACACTGTGGCACATGCAAATACTGTGAAACGGGTCAATATAATCTCTGTTTCAGCAGAGCATGGATCTCACCGAATATGCACGGAGGGTTTGCTGAATATACTGCAACACATCACTCAGGTCTGTTCAAGCTGCCACGAGATATGACATTTGAACAAGGCGCGCTTGTAGAACCGCTCGCTGTTTCACACCGTGCTGTGGCACGCTCAGGTGCAAACTCCCGTGACACGGTTGCAATTATCGGCGGCGGCACCATCGGTCAATTCTGCTTGGCAGATGCTGTTGCTGCAGGTGTGAAAGAAACTCTGATAACCGTCAAGTATAAACAACAGGCAGAACTCGCAAAATCCCTCGGTGCCGATCATATCGTCAACATTGGCAACACCGATGTCAGAGAATACGTCAACGACATCACAAATGGCATCGGTTTTGATGCTGTTATTGAAACAGTAGGCGGTGCTGAAAACTTCAACACTGCCACAACTATTGTTCGAAAACAGGGCACTGTCGTCCTCGTTGCTGGCTACTACAAACCGCTTGAGGTAAACCTATCAACTATCGTCTGGTCAGAAGCGTCTATCACAGGTTCTAACTGCTACGGGTATAGCGGCATGGAAACCGACTTTGAAGCCGCTATTGAGTTGATAGACAGCGGAAAGGTTGATGCAACAAAGTTGGTGACTCACTACTATCCGCTGGATGAAATTCAGGAAGCATTCCGTGTTTCTGCCGATAAGACCTCTGGTGCAATCAAGGTACATGTCTGTCAGGAGTAAACTGCGAACTTTAGCCTTGTGTATTGTAGGAGGGAACTCCGATTCCCGACTATTGCTAATACCTACAATTTAGATTGGATACTCCAGTAGACGCGCTTTGTAAGCGTGCTATTAGGGTTATCAATAGTTACAAACTTCACCATAGTTTCAAAATACAATTTTTACTCACTACTTTGGAAGGAATAATAATGTCAAACACAAATCATAAATTAAGCTTAGAAGAGACGGATCAATTTCGGAAACAGGGCTACCTCGGACCTTATACACTCTGCAGTCCAGAAGAGATGCTCAAAATGCAACCTGAAATTGAACATATACTTGAAACCGACGCGCCTGACCACAAAAACAGAGTGCATAACCGCCATCTTGACTATCCATTGATTAACGACCTTGCCACACATCCTGCCATCGTTAAACGTATGGCATCGCTCTATGGACCAGATCTGTTACTTTGGCGCACCAACTTTTTCGTCAAAGAACCCGGTGCGAAAGAAATACCATGGCATCAAGATTTCAACTATTGGCCCCTTGAACCGCCAATAATCATCTCAGCGTGGATTGCTATTGATTCCGCTACTTTAGAAAATAGTTGTCTGCAGATTGTGCCAGGGTCACACCGCAAAGTAATCCCACACGTAAAAGCCACTTCCGAGATGGCATTCAATCAGATGGGAGACCTTGATTTCATTGATACAACCAATTTCGTCAATCTGGAGATGCAACCCGGTGAATTTGTGCTATTCAATGAACGCACGCTCCATCATTCGGAGGCAAACCGTTCCGATAAAAGACGCATCGGGTTGGCTGTGCGCGTCATCGTGCCCATTGTCAAAGTCTTTGATTGGGATTCCCCAAAACACGAATTAATTGTTATTCACGGCGAAGACCCAGTCCAGTTCAATATAAGGAGTTAAAATGAATCGTCAAATTACATTAGCCGCGAGACCTGTCGGATACCCTAAAGAATCAGATTTCAAACTGGCTGAAACTTCAATTCCGACACCAGAAGATGGACAAGTGCTTGTAAAAACCATCTATCTCTCAGTTGATCCGTATATGCGAGGGAGAATGAATCAAAGGCGTTCTTACGCACCAAACGTCCAAATAGACGAAGTTATGGTAGGCGGTGTGATCGCACAAATTGTTGAATCGAAACATGCCGATTTTCAGGTCGGGGATATAGTGAACGCGAGTATCGGATGGCAGGAATACGGTGTCACACAAGGCGCAGGGTTACGCAAGATTGATCCATCAATCGCCCCAATATCAACGGGTGCAGGTATACTCGGTATGCCCGGATTGACAGCATACTTCGGTCTACTTCAGGTTGGCAAACTTCAAGATGGCGAGACAGTGTTTGTATCAGGTGCTGCAGGTGCGGTCGGTTCAGTTGTTGGACAGATTGCCAAAATCAAAGGGTGTCGGGTTGTCGGTTCAGCAGGTTCAGATGAAAAGATTGCGTATATCGTTGACGAACTCGGTTTTGACGCAGCATTCAACTACAAGAACGTCACAGATTATCCTGCGAAGTTGGCAGAACTTTACCCCGACGGTATTGACGTATATTTTGACAACGTTGGCGGACAGATCACAGATGCTGTGTTTCCCAATTTAAGAGTCAAAGGGCGCGTTGTTATCTGCGGACAGATTTCACAATACAATTTGGAAAACCCTGAGACCGGCCCACGCTTTCTTTGGCATCTGATTACACAGCGCGCAAGAATTGAAGGCTTTCTCGTATTTGACTATGTGGACAGGCATGCTGATGCTCTCGTTCAAATGGCAGAATGGCTCAAACAGGGTAAACTAAAATACCGAGAGACAATCGCAGAAGGCGGCATTGAAAACGCACCCGCGGCGTTTATTAGCATGCTCAAAGGTGGCAACATCGGGAAACAACTGGTCAAAATCGCTGAGTTAGATTAAGCAGCTCAATCTTTGCTTTCTGTGGAACTGTCCAAAAATTGCATGGCAGGTGTTCAGAATTTGAATAGTTTGATAATATACATTATTTCGATTTAATCGTAGGTGTCTGAGAACACTAAGACCGAAATATTGTCGAAACGCGAGTGGATTGTAGGTCGGGTAGAGCGCAGCGAAACCTATAGGCGGCAATTTAGCGGACCTCCACCTGGTAGGCGCGTTTTGTAAACGCGCCGAACCAAGACATCAGACGCTATAAACGGCGCGTTTACAAAACGCGCCTCTTTAGGGTAATAAATCAGGCTTACAAAGCCCTCACACAAGAGATAATCTGGTAATTTTGTACGAATGCAAGATAATCATTTAGAAATGGTATTATTGGCACGAGAATTGCTCATAATAGCATATACAAAAGATTCTTAACGATTGACTACTGATAGTAAAATAAAATCGGAGACTTCCTTATGTATACCAGAAACAAAACGCTTCTATTGTCAGTCATAATTCTGTCAGTTTTTTGCATCAATCTGGTTTGTTGGGGACGAGGTCTTATTGTTTTTTCGCTCGGTGGTGATGACTATATGATGCGTCCAAATGATACCGAACCAACCTTGATTGGACCGTTTGGTTGGAGCGCACCTTCTCCGGATGGACGTTTTTTCGCTGAGATCGCTCCAGTTCCCGATCATAGAGATTCACTCTACATCCGGCATCTACACACCGGCAAGAAAATCCGTTCCCTTAAATTGAAAGTTCAGGCTATGACTGATATTTCTTGGTCGCCTGATGGAAGGTGGATTGCCTACGCTGGCAATGCATTAGGGCCAATAAGAGGACACCGGATGGATACTGAACTATTCTTAATTTCCCCAGATGGAAGGCGGCACCGTCAATTGCCTGATCAAGTTGGCGAAAAACCTTATGGATTTGTATGGGCAGCTGACTCACAATCTGTCTTCTACAATTTATTGGCAACCAACAGGCATGAAATCTGGGAACTGAATATCAACGGTAAACAGAATCCCAAAAAACATAAACCGTTTTATGAAAGTGCTCGAGTTTTAGGCACTTATCCGACCTATGAATTCTCGCCGAACGGTAAACAGATTGCGTATACATCACACGAAGGTTTATTTGTTGCTGATGTGGATGGTGCCAACCATAGAAGAGTTGTTGATAACGAAGGGTTTAAGCTTCTTTATCAAGTGAATTGGTCTCCGAATGGACAACATCTCGTATTCTCCGCTTCAAAGAAGTTTGGTGATGACTACGGTCTTTACATTTTCTCGTTTGCGTCAAAAAAAGTTCGTCCTTTAATTACTTCTTAAGATAGTTTACCAAGACGACCCCGCTGGGTTGAAGATTCGTTGGCAGTGCATCCGTCAAATAAAATGGCTGTAACTTGGGGTGAAATCAAAAATTCAACAAAACGCTAACTTTACACTGTGGTGAAATTTACAAACTTAATACCCTTTCCGCTTATCAATCACACTAAGAAGCGGTTTCCCAACGAGAAATCTTTCCAGATTATCACAGAATAGCGCAACCGTCCGATCCATCCGAATCGGTGAACCGCCAGCAACGTGTGGCGTAATAATCACATTCGGCATATCCCACAACGGACTATCAGCTGGAAGTGGTTCTATAGGCGTAACATCCAACCCTGCACCACCGATGAGTTCATCATTTAGGGCACGGATGAGTGCCTCCCCATCAACTATCTTGCCGCGTGTTACGTTGATAAGCAGTGCGTGTGATTGCATTTTTTGAAACACTGCATCGTTAAACATACATTCTGTTTCTGGTGTCAAAGGGGCACAAATACACACGATATCAGACTCTGCAAGTAGATCATCAAATCGGTCCATCTTCCAGATTTCATGGACAAATGTTGGTGCTTCTACGGCTTCAGGATCAACAGCAATCACATGCATTTCAAACCCTTGTGCCCGACGCGCAACCTCAATCCCCGTTCCACCGAGACCAACGATACCAAGTGTACGCTCACCCAGTTCCCACGTAGCCAAACGGATTGACATCTTATTGTCCCACGTCCGTTCCCGTACCGAACGACCAACGCCACGAAGTAATCCTAAAATCAATGCCCACGCCTGATCTGCCAGATGTGTTCCGACAAATCCTTTCGCACTTGTCAAAATGACATCGCTATCCACAAATTCTGAAAACAAGATGCCGTCAACACCTGCTGCCCACACCTGCACCCATTTCAGTTGCTCCGCGTTTTCAAAAAGTGAACGGTTGAACCCACCGAACACGATGTCGGTATCCACAATTTCGCGCGTTGTTTCTGCCGAACTTTGTGGTTTTACAATCTGTATCGCATCTGATACCGCTTCTATCTGCTGCTGTTGTTCCAATGTAATATCCGAGTTAATCAAAATTTTCATGTTGACATCTTCTCCCTATCGTGATATGCTATACATAAAATAGACTACTTTATCATAAGAGTGTTTTTCTCAAAAAGGAGGAAAAACTTGATACACTTGAATTTAAATCGTTTCTACTCCGTTTTACTTATCATATTTTCCATTAGCCTTTTACTTACCATGGGCTTCATAACTGGCTGTGGTGATGAGGGTGATCCCGTTACAGAGATGGTCAGCGGAGAAGGTGATAAAACGACAGAACCTGATCCTACAGAACCCGTTGTTGACCCTCCAGATGTTGGTGAACCTCCGGTTGTTGAAGAACCAAAGGTTTCCTATAAGGATGATATTTCTCCAATACTCGCTGAGAGCTGTGCTACAGCAAATTGCCATGCGGCTGCGGCACGTGCTGGAGGTCTTGACCTATCCAACTACGATGCTTTCAAAAAAGGCGGAAACGGCGGTGTTGCTTTTGTCGCTGGTGACGGAAAGGGTAGCCTTGTTGTAAAACGTATTGATGGTTCTAAAGCACCGCAAATGCCGCTCGGTGCTGCGCCTCTCAACGGAGAACAGATCCAACTCTTTATTGATTGGATTAACGAAGGTGCTGAAAACAACTAAAACCTTTCTATAAAACCCATTTGCAGGGCAGGTCACCACACCTACGCCCTGCAGGTTTTTATCCGAAACGACTAACCCTCACATCTATTCTATTTATCCATTTATCATACCATCGTCTTGTGTTTCTGTCAAAGAAAATGTATCGGGATTGAGATTTGACTGTAATATCAAAACCCTACATATCCTTGCTTTTATAGAAAAAGCCATTTTATGCAACCTTTTAATCTACGGCACGCGTTATTAACTTACAAAGACATTTCTTATTTTGGGGTGACACATGAAGACCAACGACTTTGTACTGATCCAGCGCACTTTAGATGGTGACCAGAAAGCGTTTACCGAACTCGTAAACAAATATCAGAAACGGGTACATTCCCTTGTATGGCGAAAGATTGGTGATTTTCACATTGCGGAAGAGATTACACAAGACATCTTCCTAAAAGTATACAAAAAGTTATCTACCTTGAAACCGCCTCAACATTTTCCAGGGTGGTTGTATGTAATTGCCTCGCGGCACTGTATCGCATGGCGACGAAAAAAGCAGCAACCAACTGAATCTCTGGACGCTATGCCCACAGCGGAGCTTGAGGAATTGTGCTATACACGTTATGAAGTAGAACGCGAAAAAACAGTATCAATCCAATACCAGCGCGAAACCGTCAAACGTCTTCTCCAGAAACTTCCTGAGAGCGAACGCACCGTCGTAACGATGCACTATTTGGCAGAAATGTCTTGTGAAGAAATCAGTCAATTCTTGGGTGTATCACCAAACACCATTAAGAGTCGACTCCACCGTGCCCGCAAACGACTGGAGAAACAAGAACACCTACTCCACGATGCCTCGGATGCCTTCCAATTATCGCCAACTCTTACCGACGAAATCATGCGTGAAATCGCACGTATTAAACCTGCATCTCCTTCCGTCAGCAAGCCCTGGATGCCGTGGGGACTCTCATTCGCATCGGTATTTTTGGTGATGCTGATGGTGGGAATGGGACCTCGTACTTTATCGCGTTTCCAGAAGCCCTACAGTTTGGCAGCGGCATCAGAGGTAAAAATAGAATTGGTTGACACGCCTATTGTCCGTGAATTAGAACGCAAATCCGACCCGCTGACACGATTCGGAAAAATTGACGCACTTGGAAAAAACAGAGAAACTGGATTCCAAGCGGAATCACTGCTTTTCGCAGCTGCGAAAGCAGAAGAGACCGACCTTCCTGCAGCAAAATCTGAATGGATTCAGACAAAAGGACCGGCAGGTATTGGTGGTTCAGGCGTAAAACTCTTTCTTACGTCTGACCAAACCCTCTACGCTATTACAAGAACTGAGTTTTATAAACTCACAGAGAAAGCAGATATGTGGACACTTGTTAGTTCCAGCAGTCCGAATCAGATATTTGATGGAGTGATGGCGGAACGCGATGACACCCTTTACCTCCTTACTTCCAATGAAATCTTAGCCTCAATTGATGAGGGTAAGACATGGGATAACCTCGGCAGGCGCCCCGACGGCACTGCCGTTGCATTGGTTGCCACGGATACGGCGATGTACCTCGTCCTTAGAACAGATGTCTTTCGTCTTCGTTTTGAGGATGTCGGTCATGCGTGGGAACTTATAGGAGATTCCTTGCGTGCCTTACAAGGTGACGATATCCCGGAGGCGGTCAATCTCAAGTCCCGTCCTAATCGTGATGCTGCAGACAATCCCAATTTTCCTCCCAGTTCCCTCCCTTTAGATGTACTCGCTTTTAGTAACATGGCTTTGCGCATTTGGGACGCACTTGCCATTGACAACACATTGTTTATTGGAACAAGTAAAGGGATTTTCCGTTTTACCGATGACTGGGAAAAATTGCAAGTGCCGACATCACAAGGTATCAAATCGTTGGCAGCCGCAGAAGATAGGCTTTATGCAGGCACAATCGTTGGACATCCGATCCCTATGGCCGGGCGGGGACCTATGGAGATAGGACCCCCTCGCGGAGGAGTATTCTCTTCCACTGACCTTGGCGATTCATGGACCGATATTACGCCGAAGGCCCACAGACATTCAATCGGCACTGTTGAGGTTGTTACAGTCGGAGACACATTGATATTGTCTGGTCACGGTCTACGCTCTAAAGATGGTGGCAAAACATGGACGGCTCCTGAAGATGACCTTAGGATGATTGGCGTGTCTCCTACTATCGCGTTAGACGAAAACAATTTATACCGCCCCGGCCTTAGCGGAATAAGTCGATCCACAGATGGCGGCGTCACGTGGCATCCATTTACGACCGGAATAGTGAATTCTCATGTTCGAAATTTGATTAAGGGCAAAAACGTACTATTCGCGCAAACACCTACTGAACTGCTCAAATCCGCAGATGGTGGGGAGTCGTGGGAATATGTTGACCTAATAAGTACTGACGAAAAAGCTTCACCTTTGCCTTTTGTTAGAAGAACGCAAATGAAAGTTGCAGCAGCCAATGGTCTGCTTTATGCAAGCAATAGCCAACCTGATGGTGTCACGCTCTTTCGTCTTTCTGATGACGGTGATGTGTTCCTACCCGTTGAAGGTGTACCAGATTTTGCAATAGACACCTTACACACGGAATTGGATAAAAAGTTAAAGATCGAATCTGAAAAAGCAGCAGAACAGTCTAAGGCTGAATGGGAGAAAAAGTTTGAGGAGCTAATAAAAAACAATCCTAACGTTGACATTGAAAAAGAGATGAAAAAGTTTAGAACGGAACGGATGAAAATGCGTAAGACAGCATCGGGGGATAATATTGTGACGGTAGGGAACAATCCTGATCTGGTGAAAGCGATAGAGCAGCGGTTTGCTACTGCCACACAAGATAAGATCGCTGGCGAACAGAGGACAAATGGCACGTTTACAGTCGCTGACGATACCGTCTTCATGGTATATAGGCATAAACTTTTTAGATGGCGGTTCGGTGAAACGGCGTGGCACGACACAGGTTTGGATTTGGAAGATCACGACGGTATCTTAGCCAGTGGTGAAAAAGGATTCGCGCTTGCTGCATCTGGGAACACCGTCTATGCCGGTAAACGGCACGGAGAACTCTTCTTGTCACAAGACAACGGAGACACTTGGCGCGACATTACTGCCAACCTTGCATTTCCTGGATATTTCAGGGAGATACAGTTTGCAGGTTCAACAGTTTACATCTTGACAGAAGTTGGGGTTATGAGTTCACACGATGGCGAAACATGGCACGACCTCACCGATGTTGATGGAAATATAATTTTGATAGACTATATTGCAGTCGATGGCGAAACTGCTTACGGTGTATGTGATAGCGGTATCTATCAAGCAGATAAGCAGACAAACACATGGAAACAGGTTATCCCAGAAATGCCACACATGGCAACCTCCTTAGCCGTTGATGGCAATACGTTTTACATCGGCACAAAGCAAAACGGTGTGTACCGCTTCCAGCGACCAAATCGGTAGACTTACCCGCTTTTCCGATACATCCTTCCAACTTCTCTTTCCAGGTGAGGTTTTTCACCTCGCCTATTTCCTTCTGTCCAGCAAAACTTGCGAAGAAAATAATAATTCTCTCTTTTAGCATCGCCTGATGTTTGTGTCAATACCAAAGTTGACATTCCAAGACCAACGCACTCACCAAATTCTGCAGAAATTGCCTCAAACTACGCAAATTTTGCACAATTTACCGTGCAGATTTTGCATACCATGCAAATTTTGCACTATTAAGAAATTCATAAAATCCCTTAACAGTGCATGTTTTGTATTTGGCACAGAAATTGCTAATATGTTTCTAACGAATATCCCAGGCACACGGGCGTGGGAAAACATGAACAAAAGGAGTATAAAATGTATCGTGATTTTCTGACGAACAAATGGGTTCTCGGTGGCGTTGGCTTCTTGATAGTGCTATCTGTTGCGTGTGTGTGGTGGTATCAGCACGATATCGCACCACACAGAAAAGCAGCAGATGATGCAGAAAAACTGCTACGCCAATCGCAAATAGCCAAAAAGATTTCAGATACAGATAGCGAAACAGAGCAGGCAGCCGATGGTTCTGTGGAACGCACAACGCTAACCACAGAAAAACCTATAAACCTAACAACCGACGGTGAGATAGAAGACACTCCCTCCGGTGAAACCTCTACCAACCTGACAGAACAAGTGCAGGCAAAGGATAGTACTCAGGAAGTGCGCGTGTCACCGCATGGCTTCGGGCCTTACCCAAAGGTGCCCGAAGATTATCCACTCACTGTAGAATGGGAAAGGAATCCCGATAACCCGGATAGAACACACGAACTCCTGAGTAGAGTTTTTGTAAAGCTATGGACAGAAGGCGAAAAAAACTTCTACGGCGGTAGCACTCACAGAGGGAAAATCTATCCTCACTACAATGATGCTGTCTATGTCAATTGGGATGAACATAGAGACGCAAACGGGAAAATAGTGAGACGTATCGGTCATATAAAATCAGGGACTCATGTTAAGTTTACGCGGGCTGATCTCTATAACCCGCCACCGGGTCTACGCGTTTTAGATTTAGAATCTTCAGGTATTGATCCGTATCAATACCTAAATTTAGATAAAAAATGAGGAGATAAATAATGCTTAATAGATTTTGTTTTACATTCGGACTCGTATTGACTTTAATGGTGATTGTTGTGTGTCGTGGTGAAACTGAACAATTAAATCCGACAGGGGATGTGTACACAGATGTACACGGGAGAGCTTTCAATGAGCTCCATATTCACGGTATCGTTTATGCAAGTGATAATCCAGCGTTAAATTCAGATGCTGCCGGGAATTATACACTTGCACTCACAGTAAGGGAAGCAAACGGTAATAATTGGGGGCGTGATAATTTCAAATCCGATGTTCTTCTCCAAGGTGGTTTTCAAGGAAATCTTCGTGAAGAAGATCACATTACCTTCGATTTACCGGCAGCTGCGCGTCTGCCAGATTTAGCGTGGACAGCAGGTGCTACTGTTGAACTCAAGCAAAGCGACGGTAGTACTGTCCTTTATAGAGATTACGATGAGAAAAAGGAGGACGTCTTTGATGAAAATGATGAGTGGGAAGAGGCTCAGGGTTATGTAGTCCCAACCCCCGGTATTTCCCTTGCTAATTCAGATCAGACACCTCAACCTGGCGACAGTGTCACACTGAATCTTACCACAGATTCCGCTTACTATAGTATAGATTGGTATGTGAAGGCTCCCGGGGAGACAAGCACCTACGGCACATATCAACAATATGACTACGGTGATGGAACGTCAACGGAAGCGAGTCTTTCCTACACGTTTCCAAGCGGAGCCATGCATACCGGAGATTTTCTGATAACAGCGGTCATTTACCGATATTCAGATATGTCAAGTTATGAGGAAACCTATACCGTGACTGTGGAATGACACCGAATTGTAGCGACTGCACAGATGGCAATTCCAATTGCCCTAATGCAAGTTCACATTAACAAAAAATTATCTCTTACAACACAGGCAGGTAACCAATGCGTTACCTGCCTATTTTATTCTACTTCGTTGATGTAACCATATTCCCAAACTTTTTATGTCTACTCCCGCACTAAATCTTTGGCTCATGTATTAATGAAAAAATCAATTAGAAATGGTATTATTTACCAATTTCGCACTAATATTTTCTGAAGGTATGCAAAATTTGCCTGATTTACTACGCAAAATTTTCGCACTACGCAAATTTTGCGTAGTAAAAGAAACGGTAAAATGCTTTAACGGTGGGATTCTTGAATTGGCACGGAAATTGCTCATATGTTTCTAACGAATATCCTACGCACATGGGCGTGGGAAAACATGAACAAAAGGAGTATAAAATGTATCGTGATTTTCTGACGAACAAATGGGTTCTCGGTGGCATTGGCTTCTTGATAGTGCTATCTGTTGCGTGTGTGTTGTGGTATCAGCACGATATCGCACCACACAAAAAAGCAGCCGCCGATGCAGAAAAACTGCTACGCCAATCGCAAATAGCCAAGAAGATTTCAGATACAGATAGCGAAGCAGAGCAAGCTGCCGATGGTTCTGTGGAACGCACAACGCTAACCACAGACAAACCTATAAACCTAACAACCGACGGTGAGGTAGAAGACACTCCCTCCGGTCATACCTCTACCAACCTGACAGAACAAGCGCAGGCAAAGGATAGTACTCAGGAAGTGCGCGTGTCACCGCATGGCTTCGGGCCCTATCCAAAGGTGCCAGAGGATTATCCTACTACCGTATCGTGGCAGAGGGATCAACCTTATTTGCCAGAAGCGTTACGCCCCCAATCTGAACTCTTATCTCGAGTACTTGTACAGTTATGGACAGATGGAGATAAAAACTTCCGAGGTGGTAGCACCTATAATGGAAAAATTTATCCTCACTACCATGATACGGTCTATGTGCGTTTTGCTGAATATGAGGGGCCGGATGGGAAAATGGTCCGATATCCTGCACGGACCAAATCAGGTCCACAAGTTTTCTATACCGAAACAGACCTTCTAAACCCACCATCACACTTACGTATTTTAGATTTAGATTCTTCAGGTATTGATCCATATCAATATCTTGATCTACCTTAAAAAAGGAGTAAACTTATGTTAAAGAAATTTTTTGGACTCGCGTTTTTTATTATATTTACATTGGCTGCAATTGTTGTATACTACGGACACACTGATGATTGGCCCGCTAACAACGAATTGACAGGAAGTGTTTATGCATCTACACATGGTTTTAAAAATTGGGATCCACCCGGTTTTTTCAATAACGGCTCCACAAGCGTCCACGTCCACTGTATCGCTGCGGCGCATTGGGATCGTAATGGATATTACAATCTCCATGCGAAAATAGAGGAAGCAGACAATGCCCCGTGGTGGGTCTTTGGTGTTGAAATGGATGATGATAATATGAGTACGTATGAAGGTGGTTGTCGTGAATTTGCTGAAGTCAACAATACTTATACATTTGTGCAACCTGATCACCTTGTTTACAAAGCCAGAGCGTTTATCAAGGATGAAACAACAGGTGCCAGTGATGGCGAATACAATCAAGATGGTATGGTGATGGAGGATTAGTGTCCGAGTTTCACTGGAATAGACCACAGGCAGGTAACCAATGCGTTACCTGCCTGTTTATTGTACTTCGTTGATGTAACCATATTCCCGAACTTTTTGTGTCCGTTCCCGCACCAAATCTTTTTAATATTTACTTGACATTTTTCGCAAATCTGCTATGCTATCAGATGAAAATAACAATCTAACACACCTTTATTTTGCTGAGTGTAGATACCGAATCGTTGAAAAGTGGAAAACATTCAAATTGCAAAACAAAAAATGTCCGTCTATTGATCCAAAGCACATAATTATTATTGGTGAACCATCCGATACTGTGAAAAGTTTAGGTGATCTGCTTGAACAGCACGGTTACGAAGTCTCTACCGCCAGCAAGGACAGTGAGGAATTACATCAAATTATAAACGCAAATCCAGATGCATATTTGTTGGGACCAGTGCATACGACTGATACTCAGTGGATGCTGAGCGCGCCTACGAAAATAGAAACAGAAAAGATTGGAGATACCCCTCAAACATCAAGAAATATCTTACACGGGGATTATACCGAGATTATCGGTGAAAGTCCACAGATACTTAAAGTTCTCACCGAAATAGAGCAGGTGGCAAACACGAATGCAACAGTGGTAATTTATGGCGAAACAGGGACAGGTAAAGAGTTGATAGCACGTGCATTGCACAAAAACAGCAACCGCTCAGAAAAAGCGATGGTTGCAGTCAATTGTGCTGCATTTCCAGAGAACCTGATAGAGAGTGAACTCTTTGGGCATGAGCAGGGTGCCTTTACCGATGCGAAGTCGCAACGTATCGGTAGGTTTGAACAAGCACAAAATAGCACCCTATTCCTTGACGAAATCGGGGAGTTACCTTTGTCCCTCCAACCGAAGTTTTTACGAACACTTCAAGAACGCGAAATTGAACGAATCGGCGGCACGAAGCCGATTCCAGTAAATTTCCGAGTCGTAGCGGCTACCAACCGTAATCTTCAGGAATCTGTTGAAAATGGAACGTTTCGTGGTGATCTTTACCATCGATTGAAAGTGGTCCATATTTATCTGCCGCCATTGCGGGAGCGAAGAAAAGATATTCATAGTTTAGCAAAACATTTTTTACAAAAATATAGTCAAGAACCTGGGCACCCAAAACACAAAATAGCACCGCAAACACTTGTCTCACTCCATAACTATGCATGGCCCGGGAATATACGAGAACTTGAAAACGTCATGAGTCACGTGGTCCTTTTTGCCAAAGGAGAAGAGATTTTACCTGAACACCTACCTGCAGAAATTCAGACTTTTCAAGTCCAAAACATTGACATGCCAGAAGAAAAACAGCAACCCGAAGTGGAACAAACACTCACACTCCCTATTGGAATACCGATGAAACAGGTAGAAGAGACGTTTATCTTAAAAACTTTAGACCAAATGGATGGAAATAGAAGAAAAACAGCAGAAGTATTGCAAATTAGTCTGCGGACACTGCAAAATAAATTAAAAACCTATTCTAATACAGAGTAAGAAGAATAGGTTGAGATAGAACCTACCATAAAGGAATTTGCTCATGAAAGTCACAAACATAGAACGTATCTTAGTTGATGTCCCCTTTACGCCGCGTCAACAAGAAATCACCACCCAGAGCGTATCAACCGTTTACAACTGGTCACTCCTTGAACTATGCAAAGTAACAACTGATACAGGACACATCGGATGGGGCGAGACGGTCATTCACTATACCTATTCACGTGTCAGCGACTCAAGCGTCGAACGCGTGCTTGGGCAAAGCCCCGCTGAGCACATGAACGATGACTCTCTCGGTGCCGGGCTGCAGATGGCACTCTTTGATGTTGTCGGAAAAATCTTGGAAGTGCCTGTTTATCGTCTGCTCGGCACGCAGTGTCGTGAGGCTGTACCTATCTCGTGGTGGAGCATCGACTCATCGCCTGAGAATTGGGCGGCAGAAGCAGCAGATGCTGTAGAAAAAGGCTATACCAGTTTTAAAAACAAACCGCGTCCCTGGTGGGATATTGTCAAGCAGGTAGAGGCTATTGCAGAAGTTGTTCCTGCTGATTTCAAACTTGATTTAGATCCGAACGGTTGCCTGCGTGATGCTGAGACCGCTATCCCTATTTTGCGAAAACTCGCCGCACATCCCAACGTAGCAATCTTTGAATCGCCAATACCGCAAGGAGATGTAGAGGGAAACAAACAGATTCGTGAAAATGTTGATTGTCCTATTGCAATGCATTTCGGTTCACCGCCTTATACCACGTGTATTCGTGAAGATGTGTGCAACGGTTTTGTGATCGGTGGTGGCAAATCTCGGACAATGTACGATGGATACCTCAGTGCAGCAGCCGATATGCCGTTCTGGTTACAAATCGTCGGTAACGGATTGACAACGACCTGGGCTGCACATCTTGGAAGTGTATTGACGCATGCCACCTGGCCCGCCATCACCTGCCTTAATCTCTATAGTGAACATCTGCTCACAAAACCGATAGAAGTTTCGGACGGTTGTCACACAGTTCCCGATGCACCCGGATTAGGTGTTGAGGTCGACGAAGCTGCGGTTGAGAAATTCCGTGTTCCTGCTGAAGAATTAGATGCTGAAGGATATACTATTCATCCACACCCACGGATAATCAAAACTGCTGTCTATCCAGATGGAAGTTGTATCCACATGGCAGGAGACGGCTTGAGTTATTTCAACGCTGGAAACGGAGATGCTTACGTTGAAGGCACACGTCTTGAACTCACCTTTGACGATGGCACAAAAGAATGGTCAGAACTGTATGAAAAGGCACAAGAAACACCTGTGCATGCACGTTGGTAACTGTACAAATTACTCTTGTTGGAGGGCTTTGCAAGCCCGATATTATAATTATTTTTTGTTCGTAGTCGCGCAATTCATTGCCCAATCAATGCCGAATGTGCTTTTGGCATTCGGCGTTGATTCGAGGTCGCTCCTACAGGAAGAGATATTTGACAAAAGATCGAAACTACTGGAGAATTGAATGATTCTGGTCTCCTCTCAATTTACTTGAATCCTCCCTGCATATCTGATAAAATAGACGAAGCATTCTACAGATGTGACAGAGGCAAGACAAATTGACTTCTCCCTCACAACAGCGCTTCTTAACTTGGCGCGTGCTCCTCATCTTCGCGATTACCGCCCCGATTAACTGCTATTTTCTCATCCAGATGGAACTGGTCCGTTATACCTTCCCGACCTGGGTAGTGCCATTCTCCAATGTAATTTTTATTCTCACAGCGATTCTACTTATTAACATCGTCATCCGCCTTCTAAAAGTCAATTTCGCGTTCGGACAAGGTGAGTTGTTATTCCTATATGTAACGCTAAGTTTTGCCACAACGTTAGCAGGATGCGATATCTTGCAAGCTGTTCTATCCGTGCTTGGACACGGTTTTTGGTTTGCTACAGAAGAAAACGAGTGGCAAACACTGTTCTGGCATCACCTACCACAATGGCTGACTGTGTCGGATAAAGACGCACTACGCGGCTACTATCTCGGTGATTCAAGCCTATATCTGCCGCATCATCTTAGAGTATGGGTGCCAGTGGTTGGTGCATGGCTTTTGCTGTTTACGGTGATCGCTTTTATTTTTCTATGTCTTAACACCATTTTACGTCAACAATGGTCGCAACGTGAACGATTGACGTTTCCTGTCATTCAACTACCGCTTGCCATGACAGATTTAAAATCCGGTTTCTTTCGGAATAAGCGCATGTGGATAGGATTCGCAATTGCTGCAGGTATCAGTCTATTCAATGGATTAAGCCATCTCTATCCTGTTATTCCACATATTCCCGTAACACGTCGTTTCTTTAGATTCTCCGAACCACCGTTAAGTCTCTACGGCACTATCATTACCGCTTTTTATCCGTTTGCCATCGGCATTATGTTTCTCATGCCGTTGGATGTGCTGTTCTCTACAACCTTCTTCTATTTTATCTATCGTAACGAGGTGGCTTTAGCAGACGCTGTCGGTTGGAAGAGTATTCCACGATTTCCGTATCTCAATGAACAAACTATCGGTGCTTTTATCGGGTTATGTTTTTTCTTTTGGTGGACGGGCAAACGCCATTTCAAAGCGGTTTTGCAAAGTGCGCTAAAACGTGGACGAGAACCACCCGCATTATCTTCTAACGAACCGATGCCGTATCGGGTAGCAGTCTGGGGATTTGTAATAGGCGTATTGCTATTTGCATTTTTGCTTTACAAAGCAGGCATGACAATATGGATTGCTTTAGCTTTCGCCGTCCTATTTCTCATTACGCCATTAGTTACAACACGTATCCGTGCCGAATCCGGCATCTTTGTCCACGCCTATCATTGGCAGGCTCCCCGATACATTTTGAATACTATCATCGGTACGCACCGCCTCGGGGCACAAAACTTGACTGCGCTCTCAGTTTGCTTTTTCAATCGTGATTACCGTCCACAGCAGATGCCGCATCAACTGGAGGCATTTAAAATCGCTGAGGTTGCCAAAATTAACCCACGTCGCATGCTCTACACCATTATCATCGCGACTGTTCTCGGTGGACTTGTGGCATTCTGGGCGCAACTTCACCTTTACTACCAATTCGGTGCTGATTCAGGATATTACGGTCCGTGGGCACTCGGATACGGAAGGCAATACTTCAGCAGATTAACAAATTGGATCACCTATCCACTTGACACGGACTGGATTGGGGTTATATTCATCGGTATCGGCTTTTCTGTGATGATGGGGCTAACTTTTCTGCGGGTCAAATTCTTTTGGCTACCACTCCATCCACTCGGATACGTGATGGCAAGCAACCAAGAGATGTCTGACCTATGGATTCCATTGTTAATAGCGTTGACATTGAAATGGCTTATCTTACGCCACGGTGGAATAAAGAGTTATCGGCGCGCTGTTCCGTTCTTTCTCGGGTTAGTACTCGGTGATTATCTAATGGGAAGTACGTGGAGTATCCTAAACGTGCTACTAAACACAACGATGTATCAGTTTTACCCTTAAGGCAGATATTGCGGTTATGCAATCTTGTTATAGTAAATTATGTAAATAAGTTTACATATATTCTGTAGGAGCGATCTCCGAATCGCGACCAAACCACTAATAGTCGGGAATCTGAGTTCCCTCCTACAGTTCAGATGTAAAGTTAATTGTAAAATCCACTATATTGAAAAGGTTAGTTTGTCCCGTTATAACTGAAACAATATATCCTCAATAAATATCGCGATATTTATTCACTTTTCACCAACAAATTTCACATCCATAAGTTTTCCTTGATGGATTGTAAAGTGTTGTTCAATCGCCTTATCAGGTTTTTCACTCATGCTTGTTCCAGGTTCTCTTCCCATGTAATTGAGAGAAACAAAACCCATTGGTCGTTTAGTCATAGCTAAATTCTTTATTCTTACGCGATCTCCGAGTAGGAATTCCTGATCACCTTTAAGTGTTATTTTATTAATTGCGGTAAGGTAATAAAACGTGCCTGTACCGCCCCAATTGTAGGAAACTACTGCATAGATATACTTATTTCCTTCAAGAACATGCTTTTTGTGAAATGTATACGTGAATTTCTGAGTTTCACCAGCACCAACAGTATACTCACCTTCACCACTGAATGTACTACCTACAGTGATTTCTAAAGGTTTTCCATCTTTGCCTTTCTCTTCAGGAACAATAAGGGTGATTTTAGGCAGCACATCTCTCAGTGAAGCATCCAATTTAATGAAGTCTTTACTTCGGTTTTGATTGCAGCCGTATACCAGCACAATCAAATAAGAAATCAAAATGAGTATGAAAGTTTTCAGAAAATACCGAGAAATTTGATGGACTCTGGAATATAACATCTATCTGTACCTCCAAACATCTAATAATCTTTTTTATTCGCAAACGAATATCTCCATTTTCGGATTGGTTTTGTATATACTTATCAACCCAATTGAGGATTTCTAATTTGCAAAAGCGTAGTACCATCTTCATTGATTTCTCATCTGAATAGATACGCGGATTTAACGTCTCCGCGCAGGACGGAGGAGTTCTATGAAGTTTTTCATAGTGCGGATACTTACAAACGCCTCCGCGAGGCGAGGTGTGAAAATCTAAAAGTTCATGTTTATTCACCATCAGGTAAGTTAGGAATTGGGATTTCAAGGATATCCGGTGGAAAATCATCTTCTGTAACGGGTACTTTTATATCCACGGTGATACGTTTAGACCCAGTTAAAATGAAGTCGTCAATAATAATTTCGATTTCAACAGGCTCCGCTGGTTCAATCTCTTCAAAAGACGGCAAGTCATCTAAAGGTGGAACATCGTCAATGGGCGGGAGCTCAGGTATCTCAGGGAGTTCAGGTATCTCTATATCGTCCAGTTCCGGTAATTCAAAATCAAATTCCGGTAATTCAAAATCATAACCAAAATCATCTGGCGGCGTAAGTATTATGAGAATAGAACCAGGATCAACTTGTGCTGCCACCTGCTCATCAATGAGTTGATCAAGATTTTGCGGTAAAGGTGGACCTTCATCAGAATCACCAAAATCATCAAAAATAACGAAATCGCCAGGTCCAAAGAAAAAATCACCCTCTTGATACTGGGCTTCAACATGGAGGCGCGCTTTCCCTTCCGGGAAATTCTCCGGAATGTCAATGGTTACCTCTTTTTGAATTGTGCGACCATTTTCAGTTGCACTCCAGTGCGGGAGTAGCACAATCGTAAACGTTGCGCTTTCACCAGCGATAACTTCCTCCGGCACAATCACTTTATCTATCTCAGCACGCCAAATCTGAGGCGTATCTTTGACAGTGATATCAACACGGTCCAATGTTGCTTTGCCTGCATTGTTCGTGAGGATATCCGTGAATGCCCCGATAACGGATTGTGTTTGGAATAAACCTTCAAAACTACTATCCGTTGCTGTTGTTCGGAAGGATCTGCTAAAAATCTTATCTGTCTCTTTGAAATGAAGTTGAATTGTTGAGTCCACTGTACGCGGACTGATTTCTTGGCGGAGTGCGTCCATCGTTACCCATACAACGGTAGGAATAAACGTTTCCTGTCCATAGGCGACCTTGTGATGTTTCTCAATTAGTTCACCATTACCTGCGTCGTAGGTAATCTTGACAGGTATCATATCAGGCATTTTACCTAATTCACCTACAATGCCCGGTAGAAGGTCTTTAGTAATCGTTCCGATTGGATTTCCATAGGCAGCGACGGATTTATAGGATGCCTGCAGATTTGGCACAATTCCATTGACGACAGCTCTATACACCGGCATTGCAGATTTACCATCACCATTGAATGGATGTCCAAAAGCAACAAATGTCCCGTCGTCATATACTTGTGTCACTGTTCCGAACCCTATCGCATTGATAACATCACCTGTTGCGATAGCAGCGCCGATCATATCTCCAGCTTTCAAACTTGTGGTTGTGATTTTGGGCGCAGCAGGTGCACCACCAATGGCAGCCACGAATTGAAGGAATTCATAACGAGAACCCTGCAGATATGAATTGAGTTGTTCAAGTCTATGTGGCTGTAAGCCAGTAATCATTAGCGGTGTTTTCACAGGTGTATACATGGAAACAATACCCGATGGAGCTGCTGGGGCACGTTCAGCATTGCGTAAATCCCCAAATGTCTGATGCGATCTTGAGGCTTCCATTGCATCAATGGATGTAACCAAAAAGCGCGTAGGTGCCTTTGAAAAATAGTCTCCGTATGCCAATGCACCCATGACACGCCCTGGTGGGCCGACCGGACTGCCAGACATGCCTTGGGCAATTCCACCCATTGCTTCAGCGACATCATCCATCAACTCGCATTCGTAAACAGGATATCCGAGTCCCAAGTCGCGAACGCCGCGAAAACGCGCTTCAAGAGTCACTCGTCCAGTGCCTTCAATTACAGTTACAATTTGGACAGGTGTTTTATCCGCAAGTTTGGTAGCTTCTGCTTCATACATATTTTCAAGCACAACATCATCACCCAGAGGTGCTGCATTCAACCCCGCTGGAATTTGAAGGGATGCTGGATTTTCTAATGAAGTATTATCTTCATCCGAAGCACACCCCAAATAAAATAGAACTGTTATTGCGATACATGTAAACATCAAATAGGTTTTCATGATTAACTCCTTTTTAGTATGTGTAAAATTAAGACTAAATGCACATTCGGCATTCAGTCTCACAAGAAAGAGACGCAATGAATTACACCTCTTATAGTAAATTATGTTATAGTAAATTAACCCAAGTTGCCACTTATTTACGAACGCTCTTGTAGGAGGGGTTTTTAACCCCGATTTATAACAGAAAACATCAGAATCAGTGCAAAATGCTTGTTTTTTTAGCAAAAAACAAGGTCTATCTGCTTGAAATCTTATAGGTAGCAACTTAGGTTAAATTATGTAAATAAGTTCACATATATTCTATAGGGTGATCTCCGAATCACGACGAAACCACTGTTAGTCGGGAATCGGAGTGCCCTCCTACATCTTAAAACGTCCCGTAAATTCTAAAGTTTACTATAGTATTTGTGAAATCAAGACTGAATGCACATTTGACATTCCCTCTCACAAGAAAGAGACGCAATGAATTGCACCTCTTAATACATGTTAGTGTGTTTAAAATTCGGTGTTATTCAGGAAAATTTACTTTAGAATCAAAATCTGCTGCGGAACAGAACAGTCCTGCCAGTAAATTATACGAGTTGTGCTAAATAACTAATTGTAAAATATTGTTTCACAATTACATGGCGTTTTGTTAGTTTTTATCATTAGTTGATTCTATCTTCAGTCCCGCTGAATGCCATAAAGGCATTCATAGCGTTGATTTGGTAGGGACGATATGTTTATAGAAAACACCAAACAAATACTCTTTAGTCCCGTAGGGACGATATGTTTGTAGTACAAAACCCAAAATCCGTGAAAGCAACAAAAACAATAAGTTAACTGGCACAAGTCGTAAATTATACAACTTTTTTGATATCGACGACCTTTTCGTTCATGAGATTAAAACTTGACTACATCCTCAAAATAGGTTAACATTAAACAAAATAGAGTTCGCAATTTAGTATTTAGAGAGAATGTTAAGGAAGCGATTTCGCTATATACAAACGGAATTTTGTGGATACATTTATGAAAACCTATCGCGTTGCCATATTAGGATGCCGAAGTCGTGGCACCTCCGCAGCAAAAGCATATCATGCACATCCGCGCACCGAAATCGTTGCACTCTGCGATCTTGTTCAGGAACGATTAGACGCACTCGGTAAGATCGTCAACGTCTCAACACATTTCACCGATTTAGATGAAATGATTCGGCAGACTACGCCCGATATTGTCGCAATCCCGACAGCAACTGAAATGCACTATCCGCTCTGTATGCGTGTGCTTGAACACGGTGTGAACATTGAAGTAGAAAAACCGCTCTGTGTTGATTTAGTGCAGGCAGATGCAGTAATTGCCAAAGCAAAAGAAAAAAACGCTCGCGTGGTTGTCCATCATCAAAGGCGAGTCAGTCCCACTATGCAGGCAGTCGCAAAAGCGCTTGATGAAGGAAAAATAGGCGACTTGCGCTATATCTACGCGTGTGGAAAGGGGTATTACGCTGGCTATGGATTGATGAATATCGGAACGCATGTTGTCAACAATATGCTCCGTTTCGGTGGACATTGCCGCAGCGTCGTGACGCAGGCAACAGCAGGCGGACGCGAGCTAAAACCAGAAGATGTCCTTCCATCCCCAGCAGGTATGGGCACAGTCGTAGCCGAGTATACAACTTCAACACTTCAATTTGATGGAAATGTTACAGGAACACTAATTCAACAACGCTTTCCAAAGGTGGATAGTGACGCCTATGTATTAGAACTTTACGGCAGTGAAGGAAGATTGTTCTGGTCTGAATTGAAAGGGGCGTGGTGGTTACCAACACCACACTTTGTGCCTGATGGCACACATGACCGATGGGAAAAACTAACACCTATTTTCCCTGAACATTTTGACAAAGATAAAGGCGCAGATGCCGATGATTACGGTATTGTTGACGAGTATGTGAACGCTCTTGACGAAAACCGAGAACATGAATGCAGCGGCGAAGAGGGACGTCATGTGATGGAAATATTAATGGGTATATTTGAGTCTGCTATTTACGGTACACGGGTAGAATTACCGCAGAAAAATCGGGATCATCCTCTATTGCGATGGCGCGACGAAAACGGACTCGGCGCACCTAAAGAGATGCCGCGCGATTACGGCACATGGTTATCACAAGAAACGGAACGGCTATACGGATAATAAAACAAAAGGGATGAGATACATTGAAATCTGCTGGTAGGCGCGTTTTGTAAACGCGCCGATTGATACAAAAAATAAAAGAAATTCACCTTATGAGGTGTAATGTTATAGTGAGAAAATCTTATGCCAAATCCTACAATGAATGCTGACAATTTACCGCCAACACCACTTACAGAGGAACAACGTTTTCTCTTTGATACACGTGGATGGCTACTGTTTCCCGGTGTGTTAAGTGAAACAGAAGTCAAAGAGATGCGCGAGTTCTGTTACCAACTGCAACAGGATAAAGAGTCAATTCCAGAACATCATCGTTCATCAATCGGTGGTCCCTTAGAGGCGTTAACCGACCATCCAGTTGTGTTCGGCTACATGAACGAATTTTTAACATCCGGGTATGCAAACGAGAACTGCTACGGGTTCCGATTAGAAAATTCATTCCTTACAATTCGCGGAAACGGACACGATAACTTCCGACCACACGGCGGACGTGGCATGCTCAACTTCCCCGGCAATTCACACACATATCACTTGCACCACGATAAAGCACACAGCGGTTTGACACGCGTTGTGTGGGAACTCAACCCCGTCAAAGAACGCGGCGGCGGAACAATGTTCCTAACAGGAAGTCACAAAGGTGCGTTTCCTGCCCCACAATCAACTGAAGACCGAAATTCGCCATTATGGGAGGATTATAGTTGTCCCGCTGGTTCAATGCTGGTTTTCACGGAGGCGATTACACATACCGGTGCAAAATGGACAGATGAAACACACGACCGCGTCGCTATTTTCAGCTGCTATAATACCGTCGGTAACAAATGGCACAGATGGGAACCGCACCCAAAACACCTTGAAGAGATGCCGTTCAAACGCAAAACACTTTTCCGCCCGGTTTATTGTCAAGACAACACACCAACTTTAGATGCGGTGTAATCACGCTTTGATTTCATTCCTTGCATCGCTCGTCCGCCCACATTATGAGGTATTTATGAAAATTACCAATGTCAAATCGTTCGTTTCAGCATCAGGACATTTCTTTGTTAAAGTAGAAACCGATGCAGGGATATACGGTGTCGGTGAAGGCGGCATAAGACGCCGCTCCCTTGCCTTAGCTGAAGTTGTTCGTTCATTTGAATCTTTTCTCATCGGTGCTAATCCGTTTCAGATTGAACATCTGTGGCAAGTCATGTTTCGCGGTGGATTTTTCCCCGGCGGAGTCGTTCAATCCGCTGCTGTCAGTGCTGTAGATATTGCCTTGTGGGACATCAAGGGAAAAGCACTAAACGTTCCTGTCTATGAACTTTTAGGTGGACGTACGAGAGACAAGGTCGTCTGCTATCCGCATAACGGTGGTGGGACTCTTGACGCACTCGTTGAAAGTTGTCGGCAAACATACGAAGCGGGATGGAAATTTGTGCGATTGAGTTTGGCTGATAGGACTGGTACAGGTGCGTTTGAACCAAGACGTGCTGTGCAGTTCGGAATAGAAGAGGTGCGAGCAGTCCGCGAAGCATTGGGTGATGACCTTAATATACTTTTTGATGTACATACCCGTCTTGACCCAGCGGATAGTCTTGAATTTTGTAATAAGGTTGAACCGTACAACCCATTCTTCATTGAAGACCCACTGCGAAGCGAAAATCCAGCGAGTCTCAGGCGATTACGCCAACAAACCTCCGTCCCAATTGCTGTCGGTGAACAATTTGATAGCAAATGGACCTTCAGAGAAGTCATTGAAGAAGACCTGATAGATTACTGCCGCGTTGACCTGTGCATTGCTGGGGGATTAACAGAAGCACGAAAAATTGCTGGCTGGTGCGAAACGCATTACATCCATCTGGCACCGCACAACCCGCTCGGTCCTGTTTCTACTGCAGCATGTCTGCATCTCTGTTTAGCATCATCGCTTGTTGGTGTGCAGGAACTTCCACGTGCTCCAATGTCTTCACTGACCGATGAATTTCCGGTGCAAGTACCATTTGAATCGGGTTATCTCTTGCCTCCTGAATCCCCTGGTCTCGGGATTGAATTCAACGAGGAAGCATTCACTAACGTGTCAACGCAAGAATACGGACCACCCCACGGTTATCAACGCGAAGATGGTTCCTATACAAATTGGTAATAAATTTGAAGTTTGATTTTGAATATCCGCTAAATGCGCTCTTTCAAACCGTACCTACCAAAAGAAAACAAGGAGATTTATTTATGACAACAGCAGAAATTAAAGCAATGGCAACAAAATATATCATTAACACTTATGGTGACAGAAGCCTTGCATTCGTCAAGGGCGAAGGACCCTACCTATGGGATGCAGAAGGCAAAAAATATCTCGATTTTTTAGGAGGGTTAGCAGTCAACGGATTAGGACATGCCCACCCCAAGGTTGTTGCCGCAATTCGTGAGCAAGCAGACAATCTCTTGCACACTTCCAACCTCTACTACATACAACCACAGGCAGAATTAGCAAAACTACTAATTGAAAATTCGGATATGGACCAGTGTTTCTTCTGTAATAGTGGTGCGGAGGCAAACGAAGCAGCTATCAAATTAGCACGTAAATATACCAAAGACAGCGGTAGAACAGACGCTTACGAAATCATCACCATGGACAATTCGTTTCATGGCAGAACAATGGCGACGATTACTGCAACAGCACAGACGAAATATCACGTCGGATTTGAACCGATGCTTGAGGGATTCAAATATGTCCCGTTTGACGATTTGGATGCAACTGAAGCCGCTATCAGTGAAAAAACATGCGCCATTTTAGTTGAACCAATTCAGTCCGAAGGCGGTGTGAATATCCCAAGCGATGGTTATTTACAAGGATTACGAGAACTCTGCGACAAACATAATTTGCTACTTATCTTTGACGAAGTGCAAACAGCGATGGGTAGATTAGGCACATTCTTCGGATACCAGAGTTATGGTGTTGTGCCGGATGTGATTACGATGGCAAAGGCACTCGGTAGCGGTGTCCCAATTGGAGCAATGTTAGCAAAACAACAAGTAGCAGAAAGTTTTGTCCCTGGCACCCATGCAGCGACATTCGGTGGTAATTTCTTATCCTCTGCTGCAGCCGTAGCAACAATAGAAACTATCCTTGAAGAAAATCTCGCTGTAAATGCCGTAAAAATGGGGAACTATCTCGCAGGTGGACTGATGGAACTCAAAGGTAAGTACCCAATTAAAGAAGTCCGTGGCAAAGGGTTGCTCAGAGGTCTTGTTTTGGAAGAGGATGCAAAACCGCTCGCAGCCAAATGTATTGAAAACGGGTTAGTCACGATCTGCACCAACGACTATGTACTCCGATTCTTGCCACCGCTCAATATTAATGCCAATCATGTTGAAGAAGCAGTTAATATCGTTGAGAAATCGATGTCTGAGGTTTTCTAAATGAGAAAGCGTCTGATTACCAGTTTTCCTCTGTTTCTATCAGTGGTGATAATGATTATAGGTTGTGCTCCTAAAACTCATGAAATTGACCTCCCTCTTGTGGAAATGTCGGAATTTTCTTCGCACTTAGAAACGCTCCAAACGAGATATGATCTAACTGAATCCCTAAAAACTACTAAGATGATGGTGACGATTCAGGAAGCAGATCGCAAACCTGAAGAACTCCGCGAATTACTATGGTACAAGAAATCTGAGGATGGCGGTGAACTCCTTCATATACAAGCTTTGGGAGGTTTCAACGAAACAAAAGGCGTTGCAATTGCAAAACGAGATCAATTCCTGCTCGTACTCCTTGATGAACAAGAAGCATATTTAGGCGAGTTATCTGATGGCATCTTGAAAAAAATCTTCGGTATCGATCTACGCATTTCAGATGTGTTAAGTGCAATTTTCGCAAATCCATTCCTTGACGGACGCACCGAGAAGTTAAAAATCACGAGTTCCGAGCAGAAGTTCATCATTACCCGTCCCGGTGTGAAAGAAGGACACACAGAGAATATCACCGTTCTTGTTCAAGACGGTGAACCACATGTCACTGAATGGCGTATCAACGACAAAGATGGACTGCTCCATCAAAGTGTTGTTTTTGAAGATTATCGTGAAGTTGACGGCATCCTGAGACCTCACAAGGTTGAAATTGAACGTCCACTTGAACAAACACGCGTTGTTGTGAAAATGACACAGGTCCAACTGAACATTGAAATTGACGATAGCAGGTTTGATTTTCAACCTTTTCTGACCGAAGATATGGAAATTATACCGTTATCGGAACTTGAGGAGACAGATGTTCCTGAATGAACAAACCCAAAACATTACGGGTTCGCGCCCATGCCAAGATCAACCTCCATCTAAATGTTGTCGGCAAACGAGAGGATGGTTATCATAACCTTGAAACGGTTTTTCATTCAATCGATCTGCATGATGAGGTTATTCTTCGCAAAGGAACAAAGACAGGAATTACGGTCAAATGTGATCATCCTCGCGTCCCATCCGATTCCCAAAACCTCGCCTACCGTGCCGCACAATCTCTCAGCGATGTAGTTGGTGGCTTCGGGGGACTTGAGATACAGATTCACAAGCGGATTCCTGTTGCGGCAGGATTAGCAGGCGGCAGTGCTAACGCAGCGGCTGTCCTTTACGGTTTAAATGAACTTTTCGCGTTGGGGTTATCAGAAGATGTGTTATTGAAAATCGGCGCGCAATTAGGGGCGGATGTACCATTCTGCTTGCATGGAGGCGCAGCTTTCGGCACCGGTATAGGCGACATTTTAACCCCACTCCCAGCGTTATCTGATGTTCCACTTGTCCTGATCAACCCTGGCATCGCAATTTCAACCGCCGACATATTCAAAAATTTAGACATTACCTTGACAAAACAGAAAAAAGAAAGTATAATTATACAGACTTGTGTTAAGAAGGGTGATGTAGTCGGCGTTGGCAAGAACCTGTATAATCTTCTTGAAGTACCGGTTTTTTCCAAATATCCCGAATTAACCACGCTAAAAACGCAGCTGTCTACACAAACAGGATGTTATGGCGCGTTGATGTCGGGGAGTGGTGCGACGATGTTCGCTTTGATAGAGAACATCGCTACAGCACAGCAATGCGAATCACGCTTTAAAAACAACGTCAGTTTTTGCACAACCACAGTAACCAATCCTGTTGGTGTGCGTATTCAATAATTGAAGGGCGGTGGCCAAGCGGTAAGGCACAGGTCTTTGGAACCTGCATGCGTAGGTTCGAATCCTACCCGCCCTGCTCTTTCATTTTTACAAAAAGGTTTAGAAGATCAAAATGCAGCAAGCAAAATTAGACGTTCAACAACGAAGTAGTTTTGGGAAAAAAAGCGCACGAGCAATTCGCCGCGCAGGTGATGTGCCTGCCGTTCTATATGGACGCAAACAGGATTCCGTTGCTCTCCAAATAAATGAACGGGTATTCAAACAATTCCTCAGAACTTATGGTGAAAACGTAATCATAAATATGGAAATCACCGAAGGTAACATAGAACCCGCCATTATCAAAGAAATTCAACGTGACACAGTTGAAAAGCGGGTTTTGCTCCATGCAGATTTTATTCGAATCTCTTTAGACGAACCTGTGACATCAGCTGTGCCTATAGTTTTAGTTGGCACACCTGCTGGGGCACAGGAAGGCGGTGTTATTGAATTTCCACTTCGCGCTCTAACACTTAATTGTCTACCCGCATTAATGCCAAATGAAATTACTGTAGACGTGACCAACTTAGATATAGGCGACATTATCTACGTCCAAGACGTAGAACTTGATGATGAAGTTGAAGTGTTAGACGAACTCCAGCGAATGATAGTCTCCGTCACCCAGCCGCGCGTCCACGTTGAAGAAGTCGAAGAACCTGAAGAAGGTGAAGAAGGCGAGGAAGGTGAAGAAGGCGAAGAAGGTGCCGCTGAAGATGGCGACGCTGAAGATGGCGACGCTGAAGAACGCACCGAACCAGAGCTAATTTCGCGTAGACGTCGTAGTGATGACGAAGACGCGGAATAACTTTAACATGTGGTTCCCCTCATTTAAGTCTTTATCCATCTTTCTATTTATTCTCATATTAATCTCTGTAACGCACGGTATTGCTCATGCATCTACCGTGCGTTTTGTTGATGGTGAGGGCGAAACTCTCGCCGAAGTAGAATTCAAACTTCATCAAGAAATAGTCTACCTGCCTGTTGAAACACTCAAAACCGCCTTCGATCCGGAGATGACACACGAATACCACCGCCCAAGGAAACAGCTTATCTTGAAAACTAAAGGTAAGGAACTCCGACTGCGAATGGGAAATACCACAGTCAACATTGATTCTGGAAAACAAACTTTTACTCTCCCCGCACCACCTTTAGCGATTGAAGGGCAGCCTATGTTGCCCATTCATTTTTTTCGGAAGATATTGGAACATCTTGATGATGTTGAAGTACTCTACAATCCTAACCTTCAGCGGATTAGGATAATACCAAAAACCGCATGGGCACTTGATATATCAGATGACACTCGCGAATGGACAATCATTATTGATCCCGGCCATGGTGGGGAAGGTGATCTCGGTTGTAAAAGTCAAAATGGACTTCTTGAGAAAGATATCGTTCTGGCTGCTGCAAAAGAAATTAAAAAACTCAGCGAACAACATCAACTTTCAATCCATCTAACCCGCGACCAAGATACAGAAAAAACGCTGATTCAACGTGTCCAAACTGCGAACCGCGAGCAAGGACGATTATTTCTTAGCCTGCATTGCAATGCTTCGTTCTCACCAAATCACAAAGGAATGCGTCTCTATATCAATAACCCAAACGGACAACCTCGATTTAGAACAAGTGAGATGCCAAGATTTGGAAAAAAACGATTAAATATTCTTAACCAAGCCAATTATTTGAAACAGAGCAAAAATTTTGCCAATGTCCTCCAAAAAGAATTGAACTTTTTGGCTGAAAATCCAATTGTTATTACTGAATTCCCTATAATTACCTTGTCGGATATCAGCATGCCAGCTGTTCTATTAGAACTTGGTTACTTATCAAATATAGACGATGCTAAACGACTTTCCAATCCTGACCACATCTCTGAGCTTGCAGTTGCTATCATACGTGCCATCCAGATATACTCCGCATCGGTTAATCAACCATCTAAATCTAACGGATTTTCAGAAAGGAAACCCTCGGACACTAACTAAGACTTGAGACTCGCTTTTAACCGGTATACTTCATCTTGTAGCAGAAGAAGAGAAGAATAAATGTCTATTGGAGCAAAAACGTGAATCTTCTCCGAAAAATTCTCCACTCAAGACTCTTTATGGTATGGGGTAGCACTTTAGTTGCCATTATAATCTGTCTTGCCATTACGCTTGTGCTAATCGCACATTCTAAACGAACAAGAATTTTAGATGCTCCATCAAAACTACCAGATACCGCCAACCCAACAGATATATTGCCACCACCGGAACAAGTAAACATATTTCTATTAAATCCGACATCACTTGAAATTACGCCTGTTCAAGTAGAACTTCGGCTCTATTCAGAACCAACTGAACGGTTGAAACAGATAGTTTCAGCACTTGTTCAAGAAACACTTCCCAATTACAGAAACCCAATTCCACGAGGAACGTTACTTAACGAAGCTTACATAGATAGTCAAAAAACTGCATATTTGGATTTTTCTCACCATCTTGCAGACGGACATATCGGCGGTACAACAGCTGAATTATTAACAGTAACTGCCATTCTTAAAACGGTCTTTGACGCGTTTCCAAACGAGATTATACATGTCCAGATTCTTATTGACGGTAAAGAGAAGAAAACGCTTGCTGGACACTTAAATCTCTCACAACCGCTGCGATTTTGATGAAAACCCTTCTTGAACAGCCTACTCCATCTGTAAACGGAGAGAAACTTGTGAAACTCATCGTTGGACTCGGCAACCCCGGACAACGGTACGAGCATACGAAACACAATATCGGTTTCCGAGTAATTGATGCTATCTACGACAAAATACAATCAGCGCAGAATACCGAAAATGTATTTACGAAACGCGTAACTTCTATCTGCCAATCACTCGTCGTGCAGGTCATATTACACGATTCCCCTATTATCCTTGCTAAACCAATGACATATATGAACAATAGCGGTTCAGCTGTCTCGGCACTTATCAAACGGTTTGAGATTCCTCTTAAAGACATCTGTATCATCTATGATGATATTCACTTGGACACAGGGACGATTCGGATAAGACAGAAAGGAAGTGACGGTGGTCAGAAAGGCATGCAATCTATTATCTATCACTTGGGCACAACTGAATTCCCTCGCTTACGTATCGGTATCGGTGAACCTGTCGGCGACTTAACTGATCATGTCCTCTCAAAATTTTCAGAAGAAGATGAGATTGAGATAGAAGATACTGTTAAACGCGCAGTTGAAGCAGTTGAAACTTACGTCCAAGATGGTATTCTTACAGCAATGAATCGGTTTAACGGTCGCTAAATAGGAAAAAGAGGTGCTGAAATGGACCAGAAATATCGCATACAGAACGTTGAAAATATCCCCAGCCCCGCACTTGTTGTCTATCTCCCATTGGTGCAACAAAATATAGAACACGCTATAACAACTGTGGAAGGTGATGTCTCAAAACTTAGACCGCATGCGAAGACGCACAAAACAGCTGAAATTATTGAAATGGAACGGGAAGCGGGTATCCTCAAGCATAAATGCGCCACGCTACGAGAAGCAGAAATGCTCGCGCAAAACGGAATAGAGGATATTTTAATCGCGTACCAAATGGTAGGTCCTAATATCAATCGCTTTCTTTCACTCCAGCAGCGATATCCAAATGCAGATTTCAAGGTGATTGTTGACCATCAAGAAGCAGTATGTGCTCTCTCTGCATCATCTGAGAAACTCGGATTGAACGTTAAAGTCATGCTTGACCTTGATGTAGGCATGCATCGCACCGGTGTGCCTGTCGGCGATACTGCTATGGAGATTTACGAGGCAATTGAGCAGTCAGATAGTTTACAGCCATGGGGTTTGCATGTATACGACGGACATATTCACGATGAGGATTTAGCAGACCGCAAAGCCGCATGCAATCAAAGCCTTGCACAAGTTGAGGAAATGCAAGATATGCTTTCTGCAAAAGGACTCCCCATGCCATTGATTGTGATGGGTGGCACGCCAACATTTCCTATCTATGCTGAAACACCAGGGGTAGAGACATCGCCCGGAACGTTTGTTTTTCATGACTACGGTTACACTAACCGCTATCCTGACCTCGGCTTTACACCCGCCGCACTACTACTGAGCCGCGTCATTAGCATACCTACCCCGAACCGTATTACGCTTGATTTGGGACATAAAGCAATCGCCGCTGACCCTGATGGCGTGCGCGGCATTATCCTCAACATTGACAACGCTGAAGTGGACAAACAACACGAGGAACATTGGGCAATAAACATCCCTGAAGACACACAACAGATACACATCGGACAAGAAATATATGTCTGTCCCACACACATCTGTCCATGTGTTGCGTTACATCCGTTTTATTATGTAATTGATGCCGATGGGAATTGTCAAGGCACGTGGGAGGTCACCGCGCGAAATCGAAGTATTTGATGTTTATGCATTTTACTATAATTTGGCGACAACGAGTCTGACGATTAGAAATTTCCACATTCCTTCTGAATGGCATCAACCAACTTCTCAGCGCCAAACCGCACCACATCTGTTGCAGGCAGTCCCGTCTCCGCCTCTGCCGCAGCAATCGCCGCATGCACCTCCTTTTCAGATAGATCAAAACAATTGAGTGCTAATCCGATTACCTTTGCTGGTTTTATTGGCGCAGTTAGCATCTCATAATGTGCTATCATCTCGGTTAAAGAGGGTAAAGGCACCGTATATCGTGCAACTTCTTTCCGCGAGGGTTGATGACAGAAAATCATCGCATCAGGCATACTACCATGGAGCAGACTCAACGTTACCCCCGAATACCCTGGATGCACCAACGAGCCCTGTCCTTCAACGATTAAAAGGTCATGATTTTTCGCTCCTTCAAGCACAATCTGCTCAGCCGCGCCAGCGGTGAAGTCAGAAACAACAGCGTCAATCGCAATACCCCAACCCCAAACCATAATGCCGTTCTGTCCCGTCGGACAAAACTCAGCATTAAGTCCCTTTTCCCTTGCAGCGTTTGTAACCTCTATGCCAGATAACATCTTCCCAACACGGCAATCCGAACCGACAGTAAGGATTACAGTCGCATCTACATCCGCAGCTTTACAAGTTGCCACAGGTAAGTCCTCTGGTGGTTTACGGGCATCCCATAGTACCACGTTGTGTGCCTTTGCTAATTCCGCCAGTTCAGCATTCTCACTCAAAAAATGGTGTAGACCGCTCATGATGTGTAATCCGCTTCTGATTGCTTCAAGGAGAATCCCACGCCACGCCTCTGGTAATTCACCACCAGGGGGTGCTATGCCGATAGCCAACATCGTCGGTTCAAACCGCATTGCCTCAGCAAGATTACGGACAACTGGAATTCCTTCGCCAATCTCTATTATATCACTTACATCTTTTCCAGCTTTGGTACTATCAATGACAGCAACAACGTTGTTAGGCAGATAACGCACCAAAACTGTGGCGGTCTTCGATTCTAAGACACCGAATGACCCTTCGGCAAGAATAGCAATTTTATGTGATTTTGGTTGTAATTGTTTATTCATTTACTAATAAATTATCACAAATTGGAGTCAATTTCAAGTAGTATTGTAGGTCGGGTAGAGTGCAGCGAAACCCGACACGTTTAGCCTCTGTCGGGTTAGCATGTGTAAAATTTTGAACATCAACCACCTCTCATGTGGGAGGACTTTGTAAGTCCGATAATGCAAGATTCTCCTTTTGTCTGAACCAAGATTTTCAGGATTTTTAGATTTACAAGATTGCCTTTATCTTATGCATATTAAAATCCGCGCAATCCGTGTAATCAGCATAATCAGCGATTCAGATTATTGCACTCAAGAATTTGGCAGGAATTGCCGAAGATGCCTACAACCGATCGCAAACCCTTCTAACCCCGGTGCCCCACGGTCCTCATTCTCCACACACAGAACATAATCATATCCAGATTCCAGCAACGCACCAATAATCGTGCCCCAGTTCAGTTGCCCGCGTCCAGGTACCCGATACTGCCACCACCAATTCCCGATGATGCCTTGTCGAAACAGCATACGGGGACTTATCTCACAATCCTTAACATCCGCATAATACCATTTCCCGCTGAACATGCGGATAGCGTCTTCAGCGGGAAGAATCCCCATCCATAGCCAGTGCGATGGGTCGCACGATAGTCCTAATGCATCCGATGGCACAGCGTCAAGAATACGTTCCCACATTTCAGGATTACATGCGATATTTCCCATACGAACTGCACAATCCAATGCAAGTCGGACGCCCTTTTCTTCAGCGAATCGTACAATAGGGGTCCACATTTCTTTAAACCGTCGGACAAGTTCCACAGAACGATCACCCGGATTCCCCGGTTCCGAAGAAAATTGCCCATAAAAATGCCAACTAACAGGACTTCCCGCATAAGTAACTATCGCTGGAATTTCAAGGATGTGTGCTGCTTCAATTGCTTGCATCAACGCATCGCGAGCATTTTCGCGTTTTTCTAAATCATCATCCAGAAGATTGCAATGTGCTGTTAAAGCCGCGAGGTAAATGTCTGTGTTAGCCAAAATATCCTTGACTTCCTCGCCACCTGATTGTATAATCTGGTTCGGTTCAAAAAGACCGTTATTGTAGGGACGGATTGCATCAAAATCGTTGGCTATTGCCCACGCGGCACATTCAGTAAGACCCCATGCTCCACCGCCAACACCGGTACTAAAACTGATATTCATATTTTATCCTCACTGTCCAAATTAGGAATTATACAATTATACAGATATGCGCATTATTTATGAAGAAAATCTTAATCAAAAACTGCTTGACCTATACGATCAACTTCAAACGGAACACGGCACGCTTAGGTGGTGGCCAGCAGATACACCCTTTGAAGTCGCACTTGGTGCTATCTTAACACAAGCGACTGCGTGGCGGAATGTAGAAAAAGCGATTGACAATCTCAAAGCGGCAGACGCTTTTACACCTGAACAGATACATGCTGTTAGCCAAGACAAGTTAGAGGAACTTCTACACCCTTCTGGCTATTTTCAAATGAAAGCGAAAAAGGTGCGCGCCTTCGTGGAACACATCGTCCAACGCCCGATGCAAGAAATGTTTAAGCAAGATGTCCCCGAATTACGCGAAGAACTGCTTTCAATTTACGGTGTCGGTCCCGAAACTGCCGATTCAATTATTCTCTATGCCGCAGAAAAACCGAGTTTTGTTGTGGATACCTATACCTATAGACTTCTCAGTCGGTTGGGATGGGTTGAGGGGAACTTTCACTATGAAAGACTTCGCGCGCTTTTTATGGATAACCTACCACACGAAGTAGAACTATTCAATGAATACCACGCCTTGATTGTGCGGCATGGTGCAAGAGTATGTCAAAAAACGCCTGAATGCCAAGCATGCGGTTTGCAAGCATCTTGCGATTATTTCGCGAACCATGTGTAATCACCGCTTCTCCTTTATTACAAATACCTGATTCGCATCAATATCTTTGATAGTCTCAACATGTCCACAAATCCAGCGGACAGTCACCGAGTCAACCTGCTTAACATCTCCTAACCCAAAATGCAACCGCATATCGTTCTGACTAAGATAACCTGAACCGCTTTTCACCTCTCGCATCTGTGTCAATTTCCCTGCCACAACCGTCACACGCGCGCCAATCGCATCACGAGCGCAATGCGTCCCGACCAACTTTATACTGAGCCAATTCCCGTTGTTTCCACCCTCATTTCGCAAAACAGTTGGTGTGTCTTTTAGGTTAGCAACGATAATATCTATATCACCATCGTTATCAATATCTCCGAATGCAGCACCACGGCTTACTTTCGGGGGCAACGCTACTTTTTCTTCCCTAAATGTGGCATCTCGATTGTTCCAGAAAATCTGATTGACTTGCTTATATGTCCCGACAGGATCAATCTCTGCTATATTGTCATCTAAATGTCCGTTAGCAACAAATAGGTCAAGCCAACCATCATTGTCAAAGTCCACAAAATCAACACCCCACGCCAAGTAAGGGAGGCTTTTTTCACCAATTCCTGTGGCAAAACTAACATCGTTGAAAAACCCGTTTTTTGCATTCTGATAGATGCTATTAACCTGGTCCTGAAAATTCGTTATCACAATATCCAGAAAACCGTCGTTGTTAAAATCCCCAAGATTAGCACCCATCCCGCTATAAGCACGCCCCTCTTCACTCAACGCCACACCCGCAAAAAGCGCATCTTCAGTGAAAGTGCCATCTCCATCGTTAAGGTAGAGAAGATTCGGCGTAGTGTCATTTGCAACAAATATGTCAACATCACCATCGTTATCCACATCACCGCAAACAACGCCCAATCCCTTTCCAGGAGGGGCGGTAATCCCTGCTTTTTGTGTCACATCAGTAAATGTGCCGTTGCCATTGTTGTGGTAAAGCCTATCTGCTTCACCATTAAGTGCTTCAGGCGTGCAATACACAGGAATACCTTGACGCATACATTCTGGGTTTGTCCCCGTATCAAATTGGACATAGTTGACAACATAGAGATCCAAGTATCCATCAGCATCGTAATCTAAAAAAGCACAACCACTGCTAAGTCGGTCGCTACCCACTCCTGCTTTCTCTGTCACATCTGTGAAGCTGCCATCACCGTTGTTTTGATAAAGCACATTTTTGCCGTAGTTTGTCACATAAAGATCAACAAAGCCATCATTGTTGTAATCCCCTACGCAGCACCCTAATCCGTAGCCGGTATCACCGACAAAAGCATTTGCTGTCACATCAATATATTTACCATCATCGTTTCGGTAAAGTATATTTTTCGGTGGAATTGGAGAGGTTGCCCCTGGTAAATCACAACCATTGACAAAGTAGATGTCTAAATCACCATCATTGTCATAGTCAAAAAGTGCAACGCCTCTTCCAAGCGGTTCTATAAAGTATTTCTTCCCATTTTCACCATTCACATCACGAAATTGGATGCCAAGTGCTGCTGTCACATCCGTAAAACGCACATTTCTATTATCAGAATTAATTTCCTGTACCTTGCTGTCTTTTACTGTTACTCCCAATAGCACGGTAGATAAAATTGCAAGTAATATCAGATTTTTGTATCGCATTGGACGCTTATGTGCTATAATGTTGAAAATTAGTTGAACTTTTGCCAGATATTCATTTATGGTGAATTATAGAAGTATATAGACACATCTTCTGTAGGAGCGACCTCCTGGTCGCGATAAAACTCAATAATAATTGGAAATCGGAGTTCCCTCGGACAACTCAAAATGTCCAATTAATTGTATAATCTTACCATAGTTCAGTCTGGCGATCAGAATTATTGAGTACTTTCATCAGGAGAATCCGAGAAAGACACGTTATTAGGAGAAATTTAATGGCTAACAATCTACGTTTTGGCGTTGTCGGCTTAGGTATGGGCATGAATCGTTCAGGTATAATTCATAGCACAGATGGTGCTGAACTTGTAGCAGTTGCGGACCTCGTTGAAGATCGGCGTAAAGCAGCGGAAGAAAAATTCGGATGTGAAAGCCACGACGACGCACTGGAAATGTTCGACCGTGACGATATTGATGTCGCAATGATTATGACTCCCAGCGGTCTCCACGGAAAATTCGGAGAAGAAGCAGCACGTCGGGGAAAACATGTTATCACCACAAAACCGATGGATGTCAGCGTTGAAAATTGTAATTCGCTCATCAAAACATGTGAAGACAACAACGTCAAATTGCTCGTTGACTTCGGAGAACGATACGGTGGTCACAATCGGCGAATCAAGGCTGCACTGGAACAAGGCGCAATCGGTAGACCCCTCCTCTGCGAACTACGTATGAAATGGAAACGTCCAGATAGTTACTACGTCGGTTGGCACGGTACTTGGGAACTTGACGGCGGCGGTTCCATCATGAATCAAGGTGTACACTACATTGACCTTATGCTCTGGTTTATGGGACCCGTCAAAAGAGTCATCGGTGCACATTTTGATGTCTACGACCACGAAAATTGTGAAACCGAGGACATGACCTCCGCAATTTTAGAATTTGAAAACGGTGCGCTTGGACACGTACTAACAACTACAACTTTTCCCGGCAGTAGTGTCTCCATGATTCATATCCACGGTCAAGATGGAATCATTGGTCTTGGACCTGAAATGTGGCAGTTCCCCGAAGGCAAAGAACCGGACATTGAACTTCCGCCTTACCCCAGCAATGTAATTCAAGACGCGCTCCAAGTGATCCACGACGACGCAGAACCAGCAGTTGACGGGTATGAAGGCAGACGTTCTGTCGCGCTCAACATGGCTATCTATGAATGCTCGCGGAGCGGTGAGTCCGTAACATTATAATGTTACGGTTTTCTATAGTCATTGTAGGTTGGGTTCGCAACATCTTCCCATAACTGTCAATTTAGCGTCTAATGTTTCTTGTAGGAGGGCTTTGTAAGCCCGATTATGATTCTTGAGTTCCGTAGGAACGATATGTTTATAGAAAAAATTGAATACCCTATCTTTAGTCCCGTAGGGACGATATGTTTATAGAAAAATGTTACCCACCGCCTCTTGAGTTCCGTAGGAACGGCATATTTATTGTTGATGTGCTTTGAAACATATCGTCCCTACGGGACTAAGGAGATGAGTCGTCCGCGCTGCTATAAACATTGCGTCCCTACGGGACTGAAGATCACTTAAAATGTCCGAATATGCATAATGAAAAATTACCGAATTAATAAATTAATCTTCATATAAACGCGCCGTTAACCAATTTTTAGCACAAATTTTGGCGCGTTTACAAAACGCGCCTACCTTTGGTAATAAATCGGGTTTACGAGGTTTCCCTCCCACAAGAAAAACCCAACATTTTTCTTAAATTGACTGTTATGGGCTTTGCATGCGCTACCCGACCTACTATCAGTTTGCTGTAGATGGCGGTTCTTCTGCAGGGAATGCATCTGCATAAGTCTGTAAGATTACTACAAAACTGAAGGTTGTTTGACCACTCTTTGCGGATTCTCGGAATAGTGCTAACAATTCTGTTTCCGTTGCATCTGGGTGTAGCATCGACAAGTATATCCATTCTTCAAAAAGGTCAAGCATTTGAAGCGGGTCAATCACGTGTAGAATATCTACACTTATCTCACCATGAATATCAATTTCTTCCGCCACGTCTGTAAATTCAAGGTGTGCATCTACATCAGCAGGATTTTCTTGGATTTGTATGCTTAAAAGCTGAAATTGTAATTCAGGGCTTGGATATTCAACGCCTGTTTCTTCCTTGAAAATTTCTGCCGCCTTCATGGGTAAGGTTAAAAGTGCCTCTAAAGCGTCTTCTTCCTGTGCAAGTTGTTCAAATGATTGGAATAACTCAAATTCGCGTTGAATATACCTTTTTATACCATCCACAGCCTTTTGGCGTGCCTCAATACTTTTCTCGTCTGTGCCTGGCCTGAGCACCTCAACGGTCCGCTCACACGCAATAGACAAACAACAGACAATTATCAGGATAATATTTCCTGTCCACTTCATAATCATAGTAACCTCTCCTTTTTGGATAGTGCGGGAATCAATATCAAATGCGCGTTTGGGCATTTATCAGGTTTGGTGTCTCCCGCGAAACGTCTGAACTTTATAAGAAGTTTGATTTTGAACGACAATACCAATCATTTTGTTTACACACCACTCGCTGGGTGAGGTATTATGGTGAATTATTGAAATAATTGGATACCTCACCTGTAGCAGCGATCTCCGAATCGCGACTAAAACCATTGTAGTCGGGAATCAGAGTTCCCTCCCGCAGGATGCCAAAAGCGTATCCTGCGTTGATTCACAGGCGAATAATACTTAACTAATTCTAAAATCTACCATAAATCATGATTCTTCCGCCTTCGCCTTTAAATCGTAAAGTATGTTCACAGCATCTAAAGGTGTTATCTGCGAAAGTTCCAACTGCCGAATTTCTTCCACAAGTGGATGTGTTTTAGGTGTGAACAGTGCCATCTGAAGCGAATCGCTCTGTAACGTTTTCCGAGTAACGCGGCGTTTTGGACGCGGCATAGTCTGCGTTGTTTTCTGAGGTTTTTCTGATGCACTATCTGCCTCAACACTCAGATTATGTTGCTCAAGCACCTCAAGAATCTGCTGCGCACGTGAAATCACAGTATGTGGCAACCCCGCAAGTCGAGCAACATGAATCCCATAACTCTGGTCAGCACCACCGGGTACAACTTTTCGCAGGAACGTCACCTTTTCTCCATCTTCATGGACGGCGACGTTATAATTTTTCGCGCGTTTGTACTTACTCGCCAGTTCAACAAGTTCATGGTAATGCGTTGCAAAAAGCGTCTTAGCCCCCATCTTTTTCTCATCAAGTAGATATTCTGAAACTGCCCACGCGATACTAAGCCCATCAAACGTACTTGTCCCGCGCCCGACTTCATCCAAAATAACGAGGCTTTTACGAGTGGCATTGTTGAGGATATTCGCTGTCTCGTTCATCTCCACAAGGAAAGTACTCTGTCCCATCACAAGATTGTCCGATGCGCCAACACGGGTGAAAATCCTGTCTACCAATCCAATTTTCGCGGCAGATGCTGGCACAAAACACCCTATTTGTGACATCAAGACAATAAGGGCAGTCTGCCGTAAATAGGTGCTTTTTCCACTCATATTCGGTCCCGTGATGATATGAAGTTGTTCATCACCACAGTTGAGCATCGTATCGTTCGGCACAAAACCTTCTTGGATAAATATCTGTTCTACTACCGGATGCCGACCATCTCGGATAATAATCTCCTCACTGTTCTCCACAGTCGGTTTTACATAGTTGTATCTTGATGCACAATATGCAAAGTTTGCGATGACATCAACCATTGCAATCACTGCTGAGATTTTCTGTATTTCCTCTGTAGATTTTGCCACCTCGTCTCGAATCTCACAAAACAGTTCGTATTCAAGCGTTTGTATTCGATCTTCCGCGTTTAAAACTTTTGCTTCCTGTTCTTTCAGCTCAGGTGTAATAAAACGTTCGGAGTTTCGCAAGGTCTGTTTCCTGATATAATGCTCAGGCACCATATTGAGATTCGGTTTCGTCACTTCAATGTAGTAGCCAAAAACTTGGTTGAATCCAATCTTAAGAGACGCTATCCCACTGCGCTTTCGTTCCTCTTCTTGCAGCTGAGCCATCCATTCTCTACCTTGCCCCACAATTTGCCTTAGTTCATCAAGTTCGGCGTTATACCCATCGCTAATCACACCGCCCTCACGAATCGTCGCAGGCGGGTTCGGATGAATCCCACGTTCAATCAATTCCGCCAACGCAGCCATCGGATTCAATTCCGCATTCAGAGAAGTCAACAGCGATGTCTGACAATTTTGCAGTTGCTCCTTAACAGCAGGTATAAGACGAAGGGAATCCTTGAGTGAATGTAAGTCGCGTCCATTCACCGAACCGAGACTGATGCGAGTGATGAGACGTTCTATATCGGACATCTGCTCAAGTGCTTCCCGCAACTCCTCTTGTTGATTTATCTGTGTTTTAAGTTCGTCAACCGCGTCAAGTCGTTCTATAATTCCACCTTCATCTAACAACGGCTGCAACAAACACTGCCGCAGTTTTCTACCCCCCATAGATGTCACTGTTTGGTCAAGCACTTCAAGTAACGTACCTTTTGTAGAACCGTCGCGAATAGATGCAGTCAACTCAAGATTACGTTGCGTATCTGCATCCAGCACCATAAAATCAGAAAGCGTGTAGGTATGCAGAGAAAGGATATGTTCAACTTCCTGTTTCTGCGTTTCATGAAGATAATAGATGAGTGCACCCGCAGCACAGATAGCGGTAGGAAGATGTTCGCATCCAAATCCATCAAGCGAAATCGTCTTGAAATGTTGAAGCAGTTCTGTCCGAGCAGTATCAAAATCAAAACGCCAGTCAGGAAGTAAATTGACCACTGCTTTCAGTTCAACCTTGATCTGTTCAAACATCTTTTCATCTTCAAAAGACTCTGAAAAAAGACATTCCTTTGGTGAAAATCGGTGTATCTCTGCCCAAAGTTTTGAAAAATCTGTAAGTTCAGTCACCTGAAATTCGCCTGTAGAGAGATCCGCAACAGCAACGCCGTAAGTATCTTTTTGATGATAAATTGAGATGAGATAATTGTTCGTCTTATGCTCAAGTGCTTTTGGATCAGTGACAGTCCCAGGCGTAACAATTCGGACAACATCGCGTTTGACAAGGCGATTTTCATCACGCGCAACTTTCGCATCCTCAGTCTGATCCAAAATCGCAACTTTGTGTCCAGCCGTAACTAATTTGTAGAGATAAGAGTCAAGTGCATGGTGCGGGATGCCAGCCATTGGTGGCGGGGGTGTCTTTTGATTTTTATGGCTTCTGGATGTCAGGGCAATCTCAAGCAAGCGAGAAATTAACTCAGCGTCTTCATAGAATGCTTCATAGAAATCACCAACCCGACAGAGGAGAATCGCATCTTCATGCTGTTTTTTTACCTCTTTGTAAAGTTCCATCATAGATGGCTCTGACTGTCTTAAACGCGGCATTTAGGTGTCCTCATTGTAATTTAGCGAATCGGCCTTTACAGAAAATTTATTCTTAATACCTTACCATAGACTGTGTTGTATGTCAAATTTTTTGCAGTAAGATATAACAATTCTCTCTTGCTATTTTTTCGTGTATCGTTTATTATTAATGGATATGGCAGAGATCCAAACCGGTATCAGAATATTACAAGGAGAACACGATCATGGCAGGAAAACTGAAAGTTGCAGCAGTCGGTTGCGGAGGGATCGGATTATTACACCAACGAGGATACCTCCAACATCAAGGGGCAGAATTGGTAGCAGTGTGCGATATTGATACTGCCAAAGCACAAGCACGGGCTGAAGAACTCGGTATTGCCAAGTGGTATCCGTCTATTAAAGAGATGCTTGCGAACGAAGAATGTGATTTGGTTGATGTCGTGACCGCTGACCATTTACACTTTGAACCTGTGATGGAATGTCTTGATGCTGGAAAACATGTTATTTCTGAAAAACCGCTGTCGCTTGAGATTGACGAAGCAGAACAGATGGTTGCAAAAGCAGATGAGAAAGGCGTACACCTCGCGATAGACTATAACCGAAGGTTCGCACCCGGGTATGTGCAGGCACGCAAATGGTTTGACGCTGGTGCTATCGGACAGACCTATTACTTGGATATGAAATTGTCACAAGGGGGACCCGCCTCCACATGGAAAGGTGAGTATTACCTACTCTACGAGTTGCAAACGCATGCCCTTGACCTACTACGCTGGTTTGGTGGCGAGATAGTTGCTGTATGTACTGAGATGGCAAAACCAAGAAAACATGAGGCACGCGAAGGTGAGGATGCATGCTATACAAGCATGGCTATCTCTGTGCGATATGAAACTGAAATAGTCGCGACCTTGTTGGCAAGTTGGGATAGCGATTTTATTCATCCGATTGAACGGTTGGAGATTTGCGGTGCCGCTGGTGAAATCGTCGTTGATAACGTCCTGAGTAAAGCAACACTGATGAAACGCGATAATCAAGTCGTTGAGGAATACCGCCCCTCCATTTTTCGGATGGAGCAACTTGCATTTGATGGAACTTTTGCACTGCGTATGGCAGCGTTAGTAGATGATCTACTCAATGATCGCCTACCCGAACCGACAGGACGAGATGGCTTACAAGCAATGCGAATCACAGAAGCAATCGTAGAATCATGGAAAGAAAAACGAGAAGTCGCAGTTAAAATCGATTAACAACACGTGGACTGTTTTATATGCAAGGAGGAATGAATCATGAAACGCTTTCCGTACTTTTTAAGAAAAACTCGTCATATATTCCTTAATAGTTCTTTATATTCAGCACTGTGTGCTTTTGTCGTCCTGCTTACTTTCGCACTTCTGTCAATTAATTGCGGTCCAGTACCACAAGGGGAACTATATATCCCTGAAACAGAAAACACCACTGCAGAAGATACAACGACAACGCAATCCACACAAAGCGAAGCAAAATTACCGGAATCCGCTACTGTCGATTTGAAGAAGCATGCTTACATCAGAAACGCTTTCAAACAACGCCCGCGCGTCACCAGCAGAGATGCACTGGATGATTTTCAAACCACGACGCGTAGGACAGTAAGGCATAGTGCTGTAATAGCCAACTGCTCGTTTGATGTACTGAAGGCATTTATCGCAAATGGATGGACTCCTATTGTCATGGTTGGATTTCAAGGACGAACCCCAGAAATTTTGCCGTTGTCCGAATACAACGATCAATCAAGCATGGTATCTCTTCAAGACCCTACCAACCTCACCAAACGCAGATTAGCCTATAAGGATTTTGAAGAATCTTGGAAGAAGAATTCGCGGAACAAATGCGTTCTAATCACACCGCAAAAACTTTCAGAAACAGACGTTCAGAAAGTGTTAGGAGAATATTTATCTCCAGAAGCGTTCCAAGAAATTAGCATGAGAAGCCGCTAATCCCGCATAAACCCAATTTGTTCGGTAATTCCTGTTTTCATAACAACGTAGGTGCGGTTTCTAACCACATCATAGTGCTTCGTCAAGCGGTAATTGAGGGCTTAAAAATAGTCGGGAATCGGAGTTCCCTCCTACCTTATCCGTTCTTTCTGTAGGAGCGATCTCCGAATCGCGACCTACAAAATAGAACTTGATAAAGTCCGTAGGTTGGGTAGAGCGGTGAATGAACAAGAACTTTTCAGTCTGCCAAGAAAAGCCTGCTTTTCAATGACACATTCATCAGAATAGATATAGCGAAACCCAACAACAATACAGCACATCGCCTGCCTAAAATGTGTCGGGTTCTAATTATACGCTTATGTCAATCTGACGTTTTTATATTCATCATAAACAAGAAGGATAATATTTTGAAAGCAATACCATTCACAGATGTCACTATTACAGATCGTTTCTGGTCACCTCGCCAAGCAACGAATTCAGAAAAAACCATCCCACATGAACTTGAGCAGTGCCGAACAACCGGCAGGATTAATAACTTTGCCAAAGCTGCCGGTTTGATGGAAGGCAACTTTGAAGGCATCTTCTTTAACGATTCTGATGTTCACAAATTAGTGGAAGCAGCAGCTTATACCCTGCAAACACATCCCAATCCTGAATGGGAAGCAGAACTGGACGAAGTTATTGACACAATTGCCAAAAGCCAACAAAAAGATGGTTATCTAAATTCCTATTTCACTCTCGTTGAGCCCAAAAAAAGATGGCAAAACCTCGGAATGATGCACGAGTTGTATTGTGCGGGACATCTGTTTGAAGCAGGTGTCGCACACTATCAAGCAACAGGAAAACAGAATCTGCTTGATGTTGCTTGCCGGTTTGCCGATCTGATTGATAATACTTTTGGGCATGGAAAACGTGATGGTTTGCCGGGGCATCAAGGAATTGAACTCGCTTTAGTGAAATTGGCGCGCGTAACAGGTGAAGCGCGTTACATGTCCCTCGCAGAATACTTTGTCATGACACGCGGGGAATCTCCGCATGTTTTTGAGAAGGAATTAGAAAGTCCTGATTTGCCGGGTGGTCTCGGCGCGTATCAACATCATTACACGCGGGATGGTAAATATGAAGGCACATATTCGCAAGCACATAAACCATTAAAAGAACAGACAGAATGTGTAGGACATGCAGTACGAGCAATGTATCTCTACGCCGGCGCGGCGGATATTGCGCTTGAAACGGGTGATACTGACATTTCAAACGCCTTGGACGCACTTTGGGAAAATGTAGAAAAACGTCTGTACGTTACCGGTGGTGTAGGTCCATCTGGACACAATGAAGGGTTCACACAAGATTATGAATTGCCCAATTTCTCCGCTTATGCTGAGACGTGTGCTTCAATCGGATTGATATTTTGGGCACATCGCATGTTCCTATTGAAAGGGGAGTCACGTTTTATTGATGTGCTGGAAACCGCCCTTTACAACGGCGCACTCTCAGGTGTTTCACTTGATGGCACAGGTTTCTTCTATCAGAATCCGTTGGCAAGTCGTGGTGGAAGGGAGCGGCATGCATGGTTCGGGTGTGCGTGTTGTCCTCCAAATATCGCACGCCTGCTCGGTTCTCTTGGGCAATATATCTATGCACAATCTGAAAAAGATTTATGGGTTAACCTCTACGTTGGTGGCACTGCTTCTGCTACAGGCGCAGAGGATGTTTCCCTGAAATTAACGCAAGAAACTGATTATCCGTGGTCAGGAGATGTCAAGATAACAATTGACCCTGAGAAACCTGCAAAGTTCGCATTAAATTTACGGATACCGGATTGGTGTAACAATTTTAAGGTAGGCATCAACGGAGAATCGCACAATGCTAATGCTGTATCTAATGGATACCTATCAATTGACAGAGAGTGGCAGTCTAACGACACAGTGGAATTGAACTTGGATATGCCTGTAGAAAGAATCTATGCGCATCCGTATGTGAGAGATAATCTTGGACGCTCAGCACTGCGTCGTGGACCACTGGTTTACTGTTTTGAGGATATTGACAATCCTGAAGGTGCTTTTGAAACGTTATCGATCATTGACGATGCAGCCATAGAAGCAGTGTTTGACAGTGAACGCCTCGGTGGGATTACCTTAATCCGTGGCACAGGTACAGTCTTTGATGCGTCAGATTGGGAAAACAGCCTCTACCTGCCGAAACCGAGTTTGAAACAGACGGATGTGACTGCAATTCCGTATTATGCGTGGTGCAACCGTGAAGCAGGACAGATGGCGGTTTGGGTTTTGTAATCTTCATTTTTGTGGCTACATCGGTAGCAACTAACGAAGTTTCCATAGCAGAATCGTGCCATCGGTGCCGCTACTGGCAAGTGTCACATCATCTGGAGAAAACGCTACAGATGCGACAACTTCCCTATGTCCTGAGAGCGTAACGAAATGCGTTCCTGTGCGAACATCCCATAATCGCACTGTACCGTCTGCACTTCCAGAGGCAACTATGGTACCATCGTGAGAAAATTTAAGGGATTCGATCCGATCTGCATGTCCTGTAAGTGTGGCTATGTGGTCCCCCGTGCTCGCATCCCATAACCGCACTGTGTTGTCCCTACTTCCAGTTGCGATTGTTTTTCCATCCGGTGAAAACTCTACAGCCATGACCGATACTCCATCTCCGGTAAATATGGAAATAATGTGTCTTCCTGTCTGTGTGTCCCACAATCGCACCGTCGCATCCCAACCCGCACTGGCGATTGTTTTACCATCCGGTGAAAACGCAACGGATGTAACGGGCCCTCTATGTCCTTTGAGTGTGGTCTTTTGTTGCTTTGTCTGAGTATCCCACAATTGCACACTACTGCCGTCCATACCACTGGTAGCGATTGTTTTACTATCCGATGAATACACTACGGTATTCACCATATTGGTTTGTCCAATGAGCCTTGAAATCTGTTGTCCTGTCCGTGTGTCCCACAGTCCCACTGTTCTATCCTGGCTTCCAGTTGCGATTGTTTTACCATCCGGGGAAAACGCTATAGAATAAACAGGTTCAGTATGCGCATGCCATGAAAGTATGGTTTTGTTTTCTCTTGTTTGTGTTTCCCGCAACTGTACTGTTCCATCAAAACTACTACTGGCAAGAATGTCTCCTTCTGGAGAATATGCTATAGAGGTGATCCAACGTGTATGTCCTGAAAATGTATTCTTGTGTTCTCCAGTTTGTGCGTTCCACAATCGCACTGTTCCATCAAAGCTGCTACTGGCGAGAGTGTTTCCGTCTGAAGAATATGTTATGGAGGTGATACCACCTGTATGTCCTGAGAGTGTAGATTCGTGTTTTCCAGTTTGTGCGTTCCACAACCGCACTGTTTTATCTTGGCTACCAGTTGCGATTGTTTTACCATCCGGGGAATACACTATCGAGTTGATACCATCTGTGTGTCCTGAGAGTGTAGCTTTTTTTATCCCCGTGTGCGCATCCCACAATCGCACCGTCATATCAGCACTTACACTCACTAATATAGCACCATCTAAGGAAAACGCTACGGAAGTGATCTTATCCGTATGCCCTGTGAATAGGGTTTTGTGTTCTCCGGTTTGTATATCCCAAAACCGCACCGTCATATCATCACTGCCACTCGCGAGTGTAGAACCATCGGGTGAATACACTACAGAAGTGACTTTATCTGTATGTCTTGTGAATGTAGCTTTGTTTTCCCCAGTGCGTGTATCCCACAACCGAATCGCCGAATCCCAACAAGCACTTGCGAGTGTCGTGCCATCTGGAGAAAACGCAATAGACGTGACCCTTCCTCCATCCCCCTTGAGTGTGCTTGTATGTATTCCTGTGGCTGTGTCCCATAGACGCACCGTATCGTCCCAACTTGCACTCGCAAGTGTCCTGCCATCTGGAGAAAATGTTACTGAAGTAATACGACCAGTATGTCCTGTGAGTAAGTCAAGTTCTTTTTCTTTGCCGGGGCGCACATCATAAATCCATATCCCTATAGAACTTGCAACCACTAAGCGCGTGTCATCCGGAGAGAAAACGATATTCCCTGTTATCTTACCTTTACCGAGGCGTGCTGAGACACCGTCGGGTAGCGCCCATTGCGTATAATCAACTTGGTCAGTTAAAACCTGATTTGATTCCTGTCCCGTGCTATTACCTTTACCGCGAGTATCGGAATTTCTTCCTTGCAGATTTCTAACATCCGGTTTCGCCTCAATATTCTGCACTATAGATGCATCAATAATTTCTATTGCCATCTCAGACTCCATGTCCAAACTATACGGTTGCTGGAAATGTGCTAATTCCTTACTGCCCATGCCAAGCATCAACAAAATAAAAATAGAAGCAGAAGCAGCCAACACCCACGGCATCAAAGGATTGCTTCCAGAAGACACAGTGGGTTTAAGATGTGACACTTCTTTCATTATGTTCTCTGTTAAGTTCGCAGAAATTTGAAAATTGTTGAGTGCCTCACGAATCATCGGTTCCTCCTTCTTTAAACGTTGTCTGGCACGACTGAGTCTACTCTTAATCGCACTTGGAGATACACCCAAAAATCGACTGATCTCTTCGCACGTCATGTCACCGAAGTAGTGAAGTACCATTACCGTCCGCTCACTTTCTTTGAGTTTTGCAAGCAACTTTTTAACGACTTTACGCTGTTCATCTACCGTGACTTTTGCTTGCTCCTCAGCAACATACTGTGAATATGTCGGTTCTTCAATCATTTCACTGTCTATGTCTTCAAGCGATTCTATTTCCATGCGTTTCTTACGAAGCCACACGAGACAGCGACGCGTCGCAATTACATAAAGCCATCCAGAAAACTGATTTGGATTTTTCAAAGTAGAAAGTTTCTGATAGACTTTGAGGAAGGTGTCCTGTGTAATCTCTTCAGCGATGTGGAAATCACCAACTTTTTTCCAAGCAAGCGCATGCACCTGCTTTTGGTATTTTTCCACCAAACTTGCAAAGGCAGAATCATCTCCTGCAAGAATACTATGTACCAGTTCAACATCACTGTTTTTCATCAGACACCTCCAAGAAGAGATAACCAAATTCAGTCATCCTTCTATATATAATGACGCGGGTTGTGAGCAAAACGGTCGCATAATTCTGAAAATTGTAATTATAGTGAAATACAAAATATATGCACACTTTTGGTCTGTAGGACTTAAACCGACCTATTGGACTGTGCCGTAGCACAAACTTTCCAGCTTGTGCAGAGTGTACGCAACCTAACAGGTTACGCTACAATCGTGTGCAAGTAATTATGGTTTCCACTATAAAATATTGGTTTTTAACGAAATGGCTGGATTGCGCGGATTGAAATTTTCAAAGTTAGATTTTAGAATTATTTATACACTTATGCTGGCGAGGTAATTGTGGGTTTTACTATAATTGATCTGCAATATAAGGTATCACAAAAAGTTATTGGGTTGTTATACTATTTCTAATTGACAAATTGTCATAATATATTGTAGGTCGGGTTGAGGAACGAAACCCGACAAATGCCATACGGGGAATCATGGCGAATACCATACGGGGAATGCCTAAATGGCATTTGTAGCGTTGATTTGGGGGAACGCCTACAGGCGCCGAATCATGCTGAATGCCATACGCGCATTCAGCCAAGCGCATTCGGCGTTGATTCTGCTCATACCGTTGATTTCTTGATTTGGCGCATTTGGCGTTGATTTGGACATATGATGCTATAAAAAGTCGGGTTTCGCTACCGCTTCTACCCGACCTACGAAATAATGTAATATTATCGTATAGAAATGGTATTATTCTATCCCTACCTTAGCCTTTTCCATTATTTTTTCCTGTCAAAATGGGTTGCATGTAGGTTTTCAAGTCATCCGAACGTTTGAGCCAGCTCTGGAGGTGACTCGCGTATTTCTCTGGATTCTTTTTTGCTAACGATTGGAAAACGTCACGTTTTTGGGCATCAAAACGGAGGAATATCTGCCACGCGTAGCCAGGATTCTGAGAACGTTTTGCTTCAAGGTCAACATTGAATATTTTGACGGCTTTTGCAGTGGCATCACCCCACATACCGTCCGCTTCAACTCCTACGAGTTTCTGTATCTCCTTTACCGCTTCGCGTCCAACTAATGTAACGAAATCAGCATAAATCAGCTGGAGTGCTGGGTGGATGTCCCACGCGTGCCATTTATGCAGAGAGTCATAATAGAAACGTTTGATGACAGTTATATTGGCTTCCGGGTCTTTTAAAGGATGGAGTTTGGGGTCACCTGCAAGCATTCCAACATATCTGGGTAGATGGCGGATATCACCCTGTTTGCTACGCCATATCTCCCATTTTTTCTGAGTGATACCAGCATAAGTGTTAACATTACTGACACCCTCCTCGTGTCTGATAATAAACACGAGCGCGTGATCGTGGTCAATCGGGATACCGCTGAAATTTGTCAATAAGGCGTAAACCGTAAAAAAAGAACAAACAGCAAAAAAAGGTTTAATCATTTTATTTTCCTATTTGAGATTTGAGGGTTTTAACCAAATAATGATACAAAAACTGCCGGACCTCTAAACAGTCTTGAACACAACAACCACCAAATGACATATATTTGTAATACTGATAACTGTAGCCTTAATTTACCGATGGAACCGGCGTTCCAATTCATCCCGCCCCATTTCAATGATGATAGGTCTTGAATGTGGACAATTGAACGGGTGTTTCGCCTCAGACAACTCACGAATGAGGTTAATCATCTCTTTGGTGTCCAATGTGTCACCAGCTTTCACAGCAGAGCGGCAAGCGAGCGTTACCAAAGCATTATCAAGTGCTTCGGGCAACTCAATCTCGGTATGCGGTTGTTCGGGGAGCTTGTCAAGCAAGTCGGTAACAGTCTGCGCAGCAGTTCGGGTTGGCAATGGTGCTGGGATTGCCCGAATAAGTATAGTGTTTGCACCGAATTCTTCTAACTCAAACCCGATTTTCTTGAAAATTTCCTCGTGGACTTTGAGAATAGCAACTTGTTGCGGTGTAGCTTCAAGCGTAACAGGCAGCAGTAATATTTGCACCGGGATACCGTCAGTTTTCATCTGATTGACGAAACGTTCATAAAGCACCCGCTCAGCAGCGACGTGTTGATCAATGAAGAAGATTTTATCTTCTCCCTCAGCAACAATATAGGTCTTAAATAGGTTCGCCTTCAGTTCAACATTCTCAAAATCAAGCAATTTAAGCATCGCCCCTTCAGGTATCGCTTGTTGTGGAGGTTGCACAACAGTTCTGGGAACTTCAGGAGTAGGTTTGATGTCTTCGTCCACTGTAGGTTGTGTATTAAGCGTTTCAGTCTCAACTTTTTCCATTGGGACATCTTCTTGCTGTGGTGTCTCAATGGGTTCTACTGTTTTACCTGTGGAAAAAGTCGGTTGTGGTCGGGGTTGTGGCGTAGGGATTTGTTGTGGTGTACGGGGCGTTTTATTTTCTACTTCAACTTCTTCAGTAGATGTAGGCTGAGTTTCAATCTTCGGAATAAACTTCTCTTTGTGAATGACGTTACGAATCATTCTGACAATACCACTAAAAATCGTCCGTTCATTGCGAAACCGCACCTCTATTTTTGCGGGATGTACGTTCACATCAACAGTATCAGGTTCAAGTGTAAGGAAGAGTAAGGCGACCGCCTGCCGATCCTTCTGAATAGTTGCACCGAGTGCCTCTTTTAGTGCAGCGCCGAGCATTTGACTGCGGATGGGTCGCTGATTCATAAAAAAGAGTTGATATTCACGGTTCGGCTTCGTGAAATCAGGTTTTCCAAGCAGACCAGAGAGTTTAAAATCTGGTAGTTCCTCATCAAATTCTATGAGATTATCGGCAAATTCTTTGCCATACAGGAGGCGGGCACGTTCAAGGTTAGAATCACAAGCACGCACATCCAAAATTGATTTGCCATTATGTGATAGTGAAAAATGTATTTTCGGATGTGCTAACGCAGCCCACGTTACCTGCTTTATGATATGGTTGATCTCAGTCGTGTCAGTTTTGAGAAACTTGAGACGTGCAGGCACATTATGAAAGAGATTGTTAATGGATATATGTGTACCGGGTGAACACCCGCTCTCTTCAACCGAACGGAAAACGCCGCCCTCAACGTTAATTTTTGTTCCCTGAATGGCATCAGCAGTGCGGGTGAGGAGTTCAAATTGCGATACAGAGGCAATACTTGCCAACGCCTCCCCACGAAATCCGAAAGTATGGATTTTTTCAAGGTCTTCAATGCGGCTCACTTTACTTGTAGCGTGGCGTTCTAAAGCAAGGAGAGCATCCTCGCGTTCCATGCCGCTGCCATTATCGGAGACGCGGATGAGTCGTTTTCCACCCGCTCGAATTTCAACTCGGATACTTGTGCTTTCAGCATCTATCGCGTTTTCTACGAGTTCCTTGACGACAGACGCGGGGCGTTCAACGACTTCGCCCGCGGCAATTTTATTTGCCACATCTGCTGAGAGTATTTTAATTTTTGGCATGTGTGTTTACCTTATTTTTTCACGTGAACTATATCTATTATATTAAATTGATGCGTTTAATTTAGCATATTCAGAGGGGAATGTCAAGGGCAATCAAATCACTGTTTAGAACCGTTCATCTGATTTCTTCTGTAGGAGCGAGCTCCAGCTCGCGACATCACCTAAATCCGAGAAATCTGTGAAATCTGCGCAAATCCGCGATTCAGAAATTGTCACAACTTTATACATCTATTGCCGCGGGCCATTCAATATTTGTGTTTTCCTCAACATTTTGAACATGGTCGCAAGCTGGAACTCGCTCCTACAGAAGAGACACATTGAATAAACAATCGGAAATATAGAGATCTAATACCATTTCTAACATATAATGTCTCTTTTTGTAGCACAAACTTTTAGTTTGTGTCCTAAGACATTACAATCAGAATAACCTTAAAATAAGACAATAATTAATAGAAATGGTATAACAACCTTAATTGCAAAACTTGACAGATAGAAGTCCCCCTTTTACAATTAAGACAGAGGAAAATAGATGAGATTTGCACCAGATGATTTCATTGTTGAAGAACTACCACTTTATGAACCTTCACGGGTAGGCACGCACACATATTTTGCAATACGAAAACGGAATCTCAGCACGTTAGAAGCAATTAATCAAATCGCACGCGCATTGCAAGTGAACTCCAGAAATTTTGGATATGCTGGACTAAAAGATAAACAAGCCGTCACAACACAAGTGTTATCTGTGGAAGGTGTTCCACCTGAACAGGTTTTGAAGTTAGAATTGCCGAAAATTGAGATTTTGTGGGCAGAACGGCATACACATAAATTGCGTGTAGGACATCTTCGCGGCAATAGGTTTGAGATCACATTGCGTGATGTTTCACAGACAGCGTTACCAGTTATTGAAAAAAATATGGCGCAGTTAGCAACTGATGGAGTGCCGAATCGGTTCGGCGCGCAACGGTTTGGCAATAAGCATGACTCACATCTGATAGGCAAAGCATTGATGAAAGGTGAGTGGGAAGAAGCACTACATTACGTGCTTTCGGACGAGACTACACAATTCAGTGAACTGGCAAAACGCATAGAACGGGCGAAAGTACAAGGATCATTGGAAAAGGCAGTTGCCTGTATTCCACATCGACTACGAAAATTATATTTATCCGCATATCAGGCATCTTTGTTTAATTGTGTTTTGGAGAAGCGAATGCCAAATTTGAGGCAACTTTGGGACGGTGATATTGCAATGAAGCACAGCAACGGAGCACCGTTCCTTATTGAAAATGCTTCCGTGGAACAACCGCGCGCAGATGCATTTGAGATTAGTCCATCCGGTCCTATCTTCGGCTACAAGATGCGGCAACCTACTCGTGAAGCACACACATTAGAGGTGGAACTACTTGATACAGAAGGGGTAAAATTTGAGGCATTTCGCAAAGTAGCAGGAATTCGGTTACCGGGAACGCGTCGTCCGCTACGCATGCAAATGGAATTACATCAGGTTAAATCCGTTGATATGGGGTTACGCCTCCGTTTTACCTTGCCCGCAGGTGGATATGCAACGGTCGTATTAGAAGAACTTAAGGACTATCTTGTTGATTGATATTTTCAAGTCACGACTACTTAACCAAAACGAGTAAACTGAAGGTTAATAGTACAGGATTATTCAGTTTTCCATATTTCTGAGGCATTTTATCACATACGTTAATGATTTGATTTTATCGTAGGTCGGGTAGAGCCAAGCGAAACCCGACAATCTTAGTGTGACAGTGCGATCATGTCGGGTTTCGTAAACTCAACCCGCTGAATGCCAAAAGGCATTCATAGCGTTGATTTGGACCTACAATATAAACTCTCAGTAAAACCTATTAACCGATTATTCTTAAAACTGAATAACCCTATTATATAGTACTATCTTTGTTGACAATATACTTGTATTTTCCTGTTAAATAAGATATACTAACATTCGTAAAATTGGCTTTTTGTATAACCCGACGTAGCGTAGTACTGTGTCACATTCAACATTAAAAACAACATAATTTCTTCTAAAAAACACTGGGCGATAGAGATGAACATGCTCCATGATTTGAATCAAAAACAGGTAGAGGCAGTAATCCACAAAGACGGTCCTATGCTTGTTATTGCAGGACCCGGCACTGGCAAGACAAAAGTCATCACCCACCGTATCGCCTACCTCATTCGCCAACATGGAATCAAACCGGAAAGCATCCTTGCGATCACCTTCACCAATAAAGCCGCACAAGAGATGCGCGATCGCGTCAATAACGAAATTGGTGAACCGCACGGTTCTAACATCAAAGTCAGCACCTTCCACGCCTTTTGTGTCAAGGTTCTTCGAGAGCATGCCCACCATATTGGATTGAGCGAAAACTTTGCTATCTTTGATCAAGAAATCCAAGACGAAATATTATTGGAAGTCGTCAACGAACTCAATCTAAATTCGGACAACTACCCGCCATGGCGACTACGGAATATCATCAGCGATGCAAAATGCAAACTTGACAACGAAACAGATAACCTATTCATTGATCCAGATGTTCTCATTGAAATAGACGATCCTGATGTGGAAACCAATGTTGAAAATGCAGTCAAACTCTATCAGAACAAACTCGTTGAGTACAATGCCCTCGATTTTGACGACCTCCTCCTAAAAACGGTGACACTGTTTGAACAAGCACCAGAGGTGCAGCAGGAATACCATCAAACCATCTCCCATATCCTCGTTGACGAATATCACGATGTCAACAACATCCAATATCGCCTCCTACAACTGCTCTGTGCTTCTCCAGAACACAATTTGATGGTTGTTGCAGATGCGGATCAATCTATCTACAGCTGGCGCGGATCAAATCCAGAGTATATTGACAATTTCAAAACTGATTTTGATCCACAAGTTGTTACATTAGATGACCACTATCGGTGTAGTGAAACGATCTTACACGCTGCGCAGGAGGTTATCGCGAGAAACCCGCTACGGCAGCAACAGCATACCCTCATAACCCATAAGGATGAGGGGCGGAATATCTATCACTATACATTCGGCACTCCCTCTGAAGAGGCACGGAATATTATCAAGATCATCCGAAACTTGGTGAAGCAACGTAATTTTTCTTATCGTGATATTGCAGTTTTTTACCGGACGCATAGACTCGCAGATGTTTTAGAAGAAGAGTTACTAAGAACCGGCATTGAATTTCAGCGGATTAGAGCGACTAATTCCTTTGATGATGAAAATCTCAAAGGTATTCTCTCCTATCTCTGTTTTGTCCAATGGCAACTCCCGCGCGACCTTGAATACGCTATCAATTTTCCTGAAAAACGGATTGACGATTTGACTTGGGTTCGCCTGAAGTGGTTAGCACAACGCAAAGAACTAACGTTGGCAGAGCTTTTGAAGAATATTGAAGAATATCCAGAGGATGTCGGACCCTTAACGCGCCGAAATATCCACCGATTTTGGGAACAACTTGATGCATTGAACGAAAATATTCACGGAGAAACAATTGATATAATCGTGCAAAAACTCTTTGCCCGATTAGAACTATTCCGTTCTCCCTACCGTGCCAAAGAATTGTCGGTCATTGAAGTACAACCACAGATGCAGAATCTGGCACTTGCACAAGATGTACTTTATAGTGCACTTGACCGAGGTGAATCGATTCAGATTATAGCAAACTACGGAATTGATGAATACTGTGCTGCGGAGATTATCCATCAAACGTTAAAGACCTATCTAAATAAAAATGTGCAAATCCAATTTTTACCTAAAGAATCAAATGTTGAGGTACAAGGTTCGCAACCTACGACTTCAGGTCTCAGCAGAAGTGAACCAATACTAAATCCAAACGCAGTAAATCTACTCATCGGAGACTTTGCTCAACTTGGAGAAAGCGGGACAGCACGAACAATTCTTATCGGCACCGTCTCCTCTGAAGCGACAGGTTTGATTCAACTACGATCAGAGGGCGTGCGGAGTATTGCTGCGCTTAAACTATTTCAACGCCTACTGAGCCGTTTTGAAACACCAAACATGGCAGATATGGTTATCTACGACTTGGAAACCACAGGTGTCAATCCCAAAAAGGCAGACATCGTTGAAATTGCCGCGAAACGTCTCAATGCTATTGGTAATGAAATTGAAAGTTTTCAACGATTGGTAAGACCACCCGGAGGATACATCCCCAAGGCAGTCACAAGGATTCACGGAATTAGTCCAGAGGATGTCAAGGATGAACCGAGTATTGAAATAGTTCTCCCAGAATTTTGTAGTTTCATTCAGGATCGTATCCTAATTGGACACAATGTCGCTCGGTATGATAACCCGATTCTTGAACGTGACTTACAGACATATCTAAAAAGGAATTTACCAAATCCATCCTACGATACACTTGTTACGGCACGCAAACTTTTACCTCGTCAACGTCGTGGAATTGAGGCACTCGCTGAAAAATTTGGGATTGAACATGGACGTTTACACAGAGCGATGGAAGATGTTGAAACCAATAGACTAATCTTCAAAGAATTGATAAGGATTGATTTACAAAAACGTGAGGTGAAATCGCTCACAGAATTTCTGCCACTCGTTGGAGTTGGTATGCTTTCTAAAGTAGATGTCCCTGACAAAAGCAATGACTTGAACGAAGTGAGCGCATTTCTAAATGCTGCAAAACGATTTGTCAAAGCACATCATGCCACTTTCCCCGACGACCTTCCCTTTGACTCCGTAGAAAAAGAACAAGCAGCAGAATTCATCAATCAGTTGCAGCAATCCGATTTACCAATTTTCCGTGAAGATACAGAATGGATAGAAGCAAAAGCGAAGTTCCGAAACCTCTTGTTGAAATTTGGTAAGGTCGGTTTTGGAAATAGTCTTTCCGACTTCTTGGATTACCAAAAATTGCTAACCAATTTTGATGAAATGGATGATAAAACTGAGCAGGTAACATTAATGACCTTGCACGCTGCGAAAGGCACTGAATTTCCTGTTGTCATCATCATCGGCATGGAGGAGGGAAGTTTCCCCATGTGGAAACAGGGTATGACACAAGAAGAAATTGAGGAGGAACGCCGCCTGTTCTACGTGGGAATGACTCGCGCACAGGATCAACTCTATCTATCTTCCACTATCTACCGTTATGGTGACCGTGAACGTTCTATGTCTATGTTTATCCATGAAATGCCACCTGATTATATGATAAAGTGGAGCCCACATAGCAGTATGTAAATTTGATTGTTATACCAAACTACTGACCGGTAGCGAGGCGGGGCATCATGCTGAAATGCCAAAAGCGCATTCAGCCAATGGCATTCATACCCGCCGAATGCCCAAAAGCGCATTCGGCGTTGATTTGGACAGATGCCTACAGGCATGTGGCGTTGATTTGGGCGAATACCAAAAAGGCATTCATACCGTTGATTTCTTGATTTCTTCCTAACCTCGCCAAATTACTGACCAGTCCCGTAGGGACGATATGTTTATAGAAAACAGGAACTCCCCTTAACTGAGTTCCGTAGGAACGATATGTTTATAACAACTCTACCCTCTTGTAGGTTGGGTTGAGGAACGAAACCCAACAAAAAACGATTTTACAGGTTCTAAATGTTGGATTTCACCTGGGTTCACCCTAACCTACAAGAACTTAACGACTTCTAATTATTTAATCTGAGTCCTAATCAAAATTGTACCGTTTTTCATCCCCACTTACAAGTGCTTGCTATTAGGTAAAACTAATTTCTCCTCGTTACACTTATTTTATTTGGAACAATCAGTCCTTACTGATTGAACGCCATTCTCCTTTATGGTTGTAGACGTTGATTAGACCATCGTTTGGGCGACCTTCCTGCGCGCTGATGGATACCAAGTCTTTGCCTTCTTTATTCTTGACATCAATGTAACCTGCAAAACTGGGGATGCCCATCCCCAGACTTACAACATTCTTCCCATCAAGGTTGTTGATGTTAATTGCCATAGGGCCGATATGAAGAAGTTCTTCACCTTGTTCTACTTCATCAATAGGACCATCATATCTCCCTGGACTTGCATAGATATTATACCTTCCTGGTCTCATTAAAGTAATTACTTCTCCCTGTCTGTTATGCAAGGTCATCCATCCACCGATCTGAGTTCCCTTTATGACAGCCATCGTTGTCCCAAAACTATTGACGATTTTTATTTTTTTACACACGATTTTGTCTATGACGCTGTTTGTGTTCTCTTGTCCGTGTGCTGTTGGTGGCTGGTGATTTGTAAGAGATGCAAGGAAGTATCCTGCAAGTGTGAATAGACTTCCGATAAGCATATAGGTTAATTTTTGTTTGAAATTCATTTTATATCTCCTTTAGATCGGGTGTGCCTACGAGGACAGGTTCCCCGATGAATTTCTTCCGGATATTCAGTGTGAGTTGTGCTGATACAAGCGATAACAATAACAGAAACAGGCACAACGATGCAGCTATCCATTTTCTGATTTTATTGATCATGGTTCTTGAACTCTCCTTTTATCAATCACTACTACTTCCGAATCAGCATCTTACGCGTTGATTTAAACTCTCCTGCAGTGAGCGTGTAAAAATACACACCACTCGCAACAGACTCACCTACACTGTTTTTCCCATCCCAGTGTGCCGCACGACTACGACTCTGATACATACCAACAGGCTTGAGTCCCAATGTCAACGTCCGAACTAATGCGCCATTCACAGCATAGATTCTCAGGGTCACTTCCGCTGATTCGGAGAGCTGATACGGTATCCAAGTCTCTGGATTAAATGGATTCGGATAATTAGGCAGCAGCACTGTATCTTTAGGAATTAGGGATGCCAAAAGCCGTTCGAGATTCGCGATGCCTTGTCGGAAAGCAAGCGAACCATCATCTTCGGCGCTTGCCTGCTCTATCCACCCTTGAACTGTCGCAGGATCTACGCCTTCCAAGCCTTCTATTGCAACAGCGGAAGGTCCCGCTGCCGCTGTTGATTTCCCAAGATGTTGTGCCACAAGAACGAGATCTAAGATGTTAACAATCCCATCGTCGTTTACATCAGCTAACGAATCAACGGATACAGGTTTTCCCAAGTTTTGGGCAATGAGAACTAAATCTAATATGTTAACCCAATCATCTTCATTCACATCCCAAATCAGCTTACCCTTCAACACAAGAGAAACCTTAAGGGGACCAGCAGAAATAGCTTGACCACCGCTTGCATTAAACTGAAAATTATTGAGCGTCAATTGTGTCTCACCACCAGTCTTTGCTGTAAACGCTACCGACAGCAGCAAACCTGTACCACTGACACTGTTGCCATTAGGTTCCGATTCACTGAAACCTATAATTTTACCGGACTGATTATCAATTGTTCCTTCCTGAAAGGAGGTTACACCCCCCGCCGACTCCAGAAAATAGCCTTTTCGCACCTCAATTGCTTTGAGGAGTAAGGGATCAAACGCGATGTCAAACTGCCATTCTGATAAATCGGTCACATTCTCTGCATAGATATCAAACGTAAACGTATCTCCGGGGTAGATCATATCATTGAAAATGGCATATCCGATACCAGCAGAAGGTTCTAAAGTATATTCAGCATCTGATCGAAAACCAAAATATCCGCTCCAACCACCAGCACTGTTGTCAACAGCAACCAACAACACATTTTTTCCCTCTTTTAAAGTGACAGGAAAATTACTTCTGTAATCGTAAGCACTCCATTTATTGAGATCCTCGCGGACCAAGTTGCCATTAAGCCAGATCTTTACACCATCATCGGTTCCATAAAATATTCCTGTATTCTGTTCCCGCGGTGAATTCAACGTGATGGAACCGTAGATGACATTGTTCTGATTGGATTTTTCCCAGTTGAGAGCATCTACCATATTGTTGATGTTATTTCCGCGGCTTTCAGGTAGTTTTGCAGAGGTCCACACGTAGTCACCAACTTTGTCACCTGCAGCTACCCCAGTAGCGGCAACCTTTTGCTCAGTAACAGTATCACCACTTACTTTTGCCAGCAGGTCTATGTTTTCCTCAAAACGTTGTCCCGACAATAGCAACCATAACCACGGACCAACTATTTTCGGACCACCCTCTCCGTGAGGAGGTAACACTGTATATTCCGCATCCCCTTGAAAACCAAAAAAACCACTCCAACCGCCACCACCGTTGTCAACAGCGACTAATAAGACATTTGTACCCTGTCTTAGGGTAACTGGAAAAGAATCTTGATAATCATTGGCACCCCTTACTACAATCTTCTCGTAAACCTGTTCACCATTAAGCCAGACCTTTACGCTATCATCGCTGCCAACGTGCATTTTTATATTCTGTTCTCGTGGCGAATTTAACCCAATTACACCATAAATGACACGATTGTTTCCGTTCCAGCCAAGACGTCTTGTCATATAGGTAATGTTATTTCCGCCACTGGCAGCTATTTTTTCAGAGGTCCATTCATAGTCCCCAACTTTATCTTTCGGTTTCGGAACATGAGTTGCGATTTGTTGCTCAGTAACAGCACCCCCACTCACTTTTGCAAGCAAGTCTGTGGTTTTGTCAAGACGTTCATCCGGCACCAACACCCATAACCATGGACCCTCTATCTTTGGGCCGCCTTCTTCTGAAAGTATAATTTCTTCTCCGGTAGGAGATAGCACCGTATATTCCGCATCCCTTTGAAAACCAAAAAAACCGCTCCAATTTCCGGTGCCGTTGCCAACAGCCACCAATAGGGTATTTTTCCCTTCTTTTAGGGACACAGGGGAAGAACTCCGGTAACCGTCGGCGCCCCTCGTAACAATTTCTTTGTGCACGAGTTCGCCATTGAGCCAGACCTTTACGGCATCATCGCTGCCAACAAACATCCTTGTATTTTGTTCTTGAGGTGAGTTTAAAGTGATGAACCCATAAATGATACGGTTGTTTCCGTTCCAGCCGAGATGTTTCGTCATTTCGGTGATATTATTGCCACCGCTGGCTGCAATCTTGAGCGAAGTCCATTCATTTTCGCCAACTTTGTCGCCTGGTACTGCACCAATAGTCGCGATCTGTTGTTCTGTAACAGCACCCCCACTCACTTTTGACAGCACGTCTGTATCATCGTCCAATTGTGCATTCGGCACCACTACCCATAACCACGGACCAAGAATTTTCCGACCACCCAGTGATAAATCTAAGGACCCATCAGGGGTATTGGTAGATTGCTCGGATTGACCCGGATCAATGACGATACTTTCAAAGAACGCTTTATGCGCTTCTTTGGCGGCATCAACCCACATAGGCAGTGTGCCTAATCTCCGGACGAGTTGGGCCTCGTAAAGGGAAGTAGGAAAAACATGTGTGCCAAATCCCTCAAAGTAGGCATTTCGCGGGACGGAACCTCCCAACGTCTTGTATCCGATCAGGCTGCCTTGAGTGAAGGTGGAACCGTCGGGTACCCACAGGTTAAAGGTGGTGCCGGAAAGGACAGTATTGTTCCACCTTATGTAGCCATCTAAATGATGCGGCAAACTACCTCGCCCACCACCACTTGTGTGATGGCTGATGCTGTTGCAATTATCAAACAACGAATGGCGCGACTGTGCGCCATGCGTATCAGGGCCTCCTGCTAATGGACCGCTAACATGCCATGCAACACTTCCTGCCGAGTAATGCGATACTGCTGGACCATGCACCATACCTCTGTCCGTCCGATCTTGTAAGAAAGCTACAATGCTATATGTTGATTCAAAAATACCGCCTAAATTGTGTCCAAATCTACCATCAACAATATTGTTAACTGCCGATCCACAATAGGATTGACTAATTAAAAATGCAGCAATAACATTAGAAATCCGACATCGCCGAATCCATGAATGTGCAGTTTTTGATAATTTAATGCCACCACGTCCATGTTGAACTAAATGCTCATAAACTTCATTAAAACTGCCATCAATATGTAAATCTTCAAAACCAATACCGACTGTTAAATCTTGCCAAAGAACGCTCATACCGGGTTTTAGATGCGTTACCAGAGGGGCTTTGATATAGACCCGGTTCCCCTCAATTCTATCAATTTCATGGTGTTCTCTAACTTTCAAACCTTCTCTAACTCTTGTGTACGAATCAGGCAAATCCGTTAATGGGCGCGAAGAGAGTTTATCATAGTCTTCTCCAAATAGATTATCTCCTCTAATTGTGATAAATTGGCGTCCTATAAGTGGAGTTGCATTGTTTACATCAAAGGATTTCATTCCACTTGGAAATGAACCGACAACGCGGGGTCTATTACTCCAACCATTATCAACAGGTGGTGTAATAAACAATTTGTCCTCACCTTCCGCAAACTCGTTGTGCATCTTAATAGTTGTTCCACCGCTGCCAGCACCTTGAGCACCACTGCCACGAATAATTACATGATGTCCTTTAACGACAAACGGTTCTTTTACGTCATCATCAAGCATAACATCATATTGTCCGGGTGGGAAAAACACTATACTTCTACCGGCAGAAGCGGCATCAAGTGCATTTCTAATCGCAATCGTGTCCGACTGCCCGTCATCAGGCGTTGCTCCATAATCCGTAACATCATAGACTGTATAGTCAAAATCTTCAGGTATCGCCTCCTCGCCGTTTTTGTAACCTGCGTAGGAATAGTCAATCAGGTCAGGTACTCCCGCAGGTACTGGTTCGCCGATGAATTTCTTCCAGATGTTTGACGTGAGTTGTGCCGACGCCAGCGGCAACAGAAATAGAAATAACGATACGACGGTTGCCCAGTTCCTTACTTTGTAAATCACGGTTCGCTTGTCCTCCTTATCCTGCCAAATGATAGCATCACAAGCCGCAAAACACAAGGATTATTGGGAGCAGTGGCAAGATATTGATCGGTTCGGTTGGATGAAGATTAATTTTTTAATTCGGTAATTTCTGTCTGCACAAGTCATGTGTCCACCTCTGCTGGTGAGGTTCCCTAACCTCGCAAAATTACCGATTTATTTTCTTAAACTTCATGAAACTACACCTACCACTTAGGAAGTGGTGTGTTTCCTGAAAAAGATTCCTTGATTAAAGAGGGTTAAACGTGGCATACTAAAGATATATAGAAATGACAATCTTTGACGAGAAAAATGCGAATTGATTGCCAAAGCCACATATTCCCAAAAGCCTACATTGAAATCCTCGCGCAAAATCCACATCCACCACAAGTAATTCGTCGCGGCAATGAGGTTATCGTTACTTATGGCGATGTCCAAACATTTCGGCTACAAGACGAGGCTTACGACCCGAAACGCAAACTCAAGGATATGGACGCAGCAGGCGTAGACATGGCACTACTCAGCACCAACATACCACCGCCGTGCATGCTTTCACCAGAATTGGGCAACAAAGGCGCACAAGCAATCAACAACGCTATCGCAGAACTTGTAGACACATATCCAAATCGTTTTGCGGGGTTAGCATGCCTACCGTGGCAAAATCCCGATGAAGCAATCACGGAGATGGATAGAGTTAAGGCGTTGGGATTTCGCGGCATAATGCTCTATTCACATATCGGAGGCGAACCGGTTGATGCACTACACTTTGAACCTATTTATACACATGCCGAAACACTCCAAATACCGATTGTGATGCATCCCACAGTACCAACGTGGGGTGAAGCAATCAAAGATCACTGGATGATTGGGATGATGGGGTTACAGGTAGACAACAGTTTTGCCTTGTTACGATTGATTTTAAGTGGCATTCTTGAACGTCATCCAAACCTACAACTTGTAATGCCACACGTGGGCGGCATTTTGCCCTATATGAGCGGACGTATAGACCATCAGACGGAGGTGTTAGGTAGAGCAAGGGAACATATTACACAACCGCCAAGCGCATATCTAAGTCGGATTTACTTGGATACTGTGTCGCCATCGCTGCAGGCACTGCACTACGCATATCAGTTTGCTGGCGAGCATCGCCTACTATTTGGGACAGACCATCCGTGGGTTGATATGCCGCGGTTTGTGGGTTTGATAGAGGAGATGGATATTCCCAATACCGTCCGCGCTCGTATCTTTGGAAAAAACGCTATAAAATTGTTTGATTTATAGTAAAATTTAAGAATATCTGCACCTACCGTCTTGGTGCGGTCTTTTCGTAGGTCGGGTAGAGCTTGCAACACCCATAGGTGTCAACTTAGGCATATAATTACCTGATTCTCTCTTGTGGGAGGGCTTTGTAAGCCCGATTTTGCATCTTGAGTTCCGTAGGAACGATATGTTTATAGAAAAAACGACACCTTTTTTTGAGTTCCGTAGGAACGATATGTTTATAGACCACGGTTGTATACAGGCTTTTGAGTTCCGTAGGAACGATATGTTTATCTTTTTATGCCGTTCGTGCGGAACTCAAATGGAGAAGGACAACATTTTTCTACAAACCTTCCGCACTGCCAGTGCTGTAGATGTGATTTATTAAAGCCTCGGAGAGGCGACAGGTGTATAGAAAATTGTGTCTACCATATCTTTAGCCCCAGCGGGGCGAAAGGTATATCAGGTGAGTAAACGTTATTCACTAAATTGACATCTATGATGCGTTTTCCTAACCAATGCAGAATACCACACGGGGAATCATGGCGAATACCATACGCGTATTCGCCCAATGGCGTTCATACCGTTGATTTCTTGATTTGGCGTATTCTGCCATAAACGTCAATTTAGTCTTTTCGTAGGTCGGGTAGAGCGCAGCGAAACCCGACATGTATATCCACACTAAATGATTACGTGTCAGAACAACACCATCAAAACTATACTCAGCAGAGGTAACGCACATGACGCATGATTTAACTGATGCCCAACGGTTCTTTTTCGAAAATAACGGTTATTTAGTGTTAGAGCATTTTCTTGAGCGTCCGCATATCGCTGCCCTTAGAAACGCGCTCACTGAATCCATCAAGAAACGTCGGGAATGTGAAACAAAAGGCATACCGCACACAGGAATGACGCATATCAATGGAGAAAAAAGCACACGCATTTTCTACATACTTGGTGATCATCCGTTGTTCCTGGAACTGCTGGATTGGCAACCGATGATGCCTTACGTCACAGGACTGCTCAATGAGATGCCGCACCACCACGCATCCGACGCCATTATTGAGCACGGTACAGAACTTATGGATCGTCCAATGGGATGGCACATTGATGGACACGATGATGGCTATCGCAATTTACGTCCAATTCCATTACTACAACTTAAACTCGGCTACTATCTAACAGATATGACAGAAGGCGGACAAGGCAATCTATGGCTCATACCGGGCAGTCATAAAGCCATGCATGACCCGAACCATGAAGACTTGAGATACCCTTATGAATATCCGGGGGCATTAGAAGTTTGTGCGCCAGCGGGGAGTGCGATTCTGTTCCACAACGCGCTCTGGCATTCTGCTGGTATCTTTACCAAACCGCAAGGATGTCGTGAAATGCTCTATTATGCCTACGAACATCCGTGGATGATTGCTTCCCAAGAGCATTGGGGGTATCCGAAAGCATTCTATAACTCACAACTCTCGCCAGAGCAACGAAAGTTCTTTCACGGTTTTGTCTTCGATCCACCTGAACAAAGATGGGGATAAACTATAACACAAGGAGAACACAATAATGCGCTTAACCGAATCTGAAGTTTCATTTTTTCATGACAACGGATATTTACTACTTGAAGATGTGTTAGACGAGAATGATTTAGGTCCTGTGGTAACAGAATACTCAGAAATTATCGCTGAACGCGCTGAAACATTGCACAAGGAAGGAAAAGTTACCTCTACTTATGCCGATAAACCTTTTACCGAGCGGCTGCTACATCTCGCTGCTGAGGCATCAGAAGTAACTGGAGATTTAGATATCATGCGTGCGCGTGGGGAAGCGACATTCAACTTTCTCAAAAACCCGAAAATCCTTGACCTTGCTGAATCTTTTGTCGGTTCTGAGATTGTGTGCAATCCTATTCAACATATCCGCGCTGTCTTGCCGAAACGAGATGCGCAACGTCATCCGACACCTTGGCAACGTCATCCGACACCTTGGCATCAGGACGCAGGCGTCTGTTGGCCCGATATCGACCCATATTTTATGTTAACTATCTGGATACCGATTGTGGATGCAACGTTGGAAAACGGGTGTCTACAAGTGCTACCGGGCAGTCATAAAATGGGGTTGTTCACGCACACTTGGAACGATGCCGGATTAGTGGTTCTACCTGAACATCAACCACCAAACCTTACACCGAAGGTATTGCCGATACGGGCAGGTGGTGTTATTCTATTCCACAATTACACACTCCACAGTGCAAAACCGAATGAATCTGAGACTGTCCGATGGAGTTTTGATCTCCGTTATCATGATGTTTATCAGCCAACGGGCAGACCCTACTATCCTGCGTTTCTGATGCGGAGCCGCTTGCGTCCAGAGGCTTGCCAGACTGATTATGGAACATGGTGTAAACGGTGGGAGTTTGCACTGGAAAATTCCAAAGGCGTTCAGGCATACCGCTGGCCCCGATAGAAAAGGAGTAAACGTGCTTGAGATTTCAGATTTACCAACCGTCAATGCAACTTTAAATTCAATCAGCGCTATCCTGTTGACAGTAGGTTATGTCCTAATTCGGCAACGGAAAATTGCAGCGCACAAAAAGTGTATGCTTGCTGCATTTGCTGTATCCGTGCTTTTTCTGATTAGTTATTGTATATATCACGCAAATGCAGGGTCAACCAAGTTTACACAACAAGGATGGATACGTCCAGTCTACTTTACGATTTTGATTTCGCACATAATCTTGGCATTCGCAATCGTGCCATTGGCGTTACGCACGCTCTACTTGGCATGGCGTGAGAGGTTTGAAAAGCACCGCCGCATCGCAAAAATCACCCTTCCGATCTGGCTATATGTTTCAGTGACAGGTGTCCTTATCTATCTCATGCTGTATCAGATGGGTTAGCCCAAAATCAGGAATCAAGGTTTATGATATCCTAAGTCGCTACCTATTGAAAACCCATAGGTTCTGTCATAATTAGAGTGTCCAGTCTTTCGCTCCAGAAGGAGCGATATGTTTATAGAAAAAGTTAGTTCGTTCTTCCGCTCCAGATGAAGATTAATTTGTTAATTTGGTAATTTTCATTATGCATATTCGGAACATTCTAAGTGATCTTCAGTCCCGCTGAATGCCATAAGACGAATGCGCGTATGGCATTCGCCATGATTCATAGCGTTGATTTGGTAGGGACGATATGTTTATAGCTGCGCGGACGACCTCATCTCTTTAGTCCCGTATGAAGATTAATTTATTATTGGGGTAATTTTTCATTATGCATATTCGGAACATTTTAAGTGATCTTCAGTTCCGTAGGGACGATATGTGTATGCCAACGACATATTTTTTACATAGTGTCCCTACGGGACTAAAGAAATTACCGAAATATTTATTTAATCTTCATGCGGAGCGGTATGTATAGGAACAGTGAATTGCACTTTCCTTAGTAACCGTGCCGATGATGTTTTTCATTTATAGGCGGGAACTTAGGTTATGGTGTAAAAATACTATTAGGGGAATAAGGTTATGAGACCTATACTTGTTTTTATTTTAATACTACTACTTACCATGACTTTTCTCTCTCCGACCTTCGCAGACGACTACACCCGCTGGGAATTGCCAGAAGGTGCAAAGCTAAGACTCGGCAAAGGAAAAATGAGTAACTATGAAAGTTATGTCACAACTATCGGAAAAGGGAGATCGTATCATTTTTCACCCGATAGCACGCAACTTGCAGTCATGACTTCAATCGGTATTTGGGTTTACAATGTCAGGACAGGAAAAGAGATTAGCCTATCACCCGCAAACGTCATAGGTATAAATAAAATTGCTTTGAGTCCCGATTTCCAAACTTACGCACTTCCGCGAAACAGGAAGGTTGAGTTATGGGATTTGCATACCAATCAACTCAAAACGACATTTGAGGGTTTCACAAGAAGTGGTAATTCTGTTACGTTTAGTGCCGATGGGCGAATGCTTGCCAGTACAGGTTACACTGAGACAATTCGGATATGGAATATTGAAAACGGAACAAATCGTATGATTTCTACTCCAGATAATTCTGTAATGAGTATGATGTTCAGTCCTGATGGCAAGACATTAGCGAGTAGTAATAGAAAAAAGGTTCGGCTTTGGGATATCAAAACGGCGAAGTTTAAAGTAAGCTTGGAGGATACAACAGATGTCAGAAATATTGTCTTCAATCCTGATGGAAGTGCTCTCTACGGCTTAAGTAGAAACGGAGACGAGGTGCGGTTTTGGGATACGAATACCGGCAAAATCAAAATGAGGTTGGGGCTTGAACGCACTTTCAGACGTCCTTATGCGCTATCTCCTGATGGACAAACCTTCGCAACTGCGAGTCGGAATGACTATAAGGTTCAGCTATGGGATACACAAACAGGCAAACTGAAGAACACACTTACCGCAGATGCAAAGTATGTAAAAATGCTGGCAATTGCCAATGGCAAACCAAAGTTGGTGAACTTTCCCAGAAGAAGTGCTGGATCTATGGCGTTTAGTCCCGATGGGAAAACCCTTGCAGTCGCAAGTGATGGCGAAATTGCGCTTTGGGATCCTGAAACTGCACAACCTAAGTTTATACTAACTGAAAATGGGACATTCTATTATCTCATGTTTAGTCCAGATGGACGTACGCTCGCTGCAAGAGGGAAGGTTTGGCGAAATGAATCCGGTATCTTTTTATTCAATATAGACACCACAGATGTTCAAAAATGCGGTCTTCGGCACTTCTTGCCCGCGCACAAACCCGTGGTAAATTCTATAGTGTTCAGCCCTGATGGACAAACGCTTGCCAGTGGATATGAGAGAGAAAACATAAGACTGTGGGATGTATCGTCAGGCAATGTCAAACAAGTATTTACTGGTCACCCATATCCGTTATGGATACAATCCGTAGCCTTTTCTCCAAATGGAAAAACACTTGCAAGTTTAAGTATTAGTACACAGAGTTCTGCTTCAAAAGCTGAAATCCTTTTATGGGATGCAACTACGGGCAAATATCAGGTTACACTTAAAGGGCACGGTAAAGCATTTGGAAGGAGCATTCCGCGCCATCCAAACAGTATTGTTTTCAATTCAGATGGCAAAACGCTTATAAGTGGCAGTTTGGATGGAAAGGTTCGATTCTGGAATGCCAAAACCAAAGCGCGTGACTCGTTCTTTCATGGTTTGCGAGGGGCAATCTTTGGGCACGACAAGGCGACACTCAAAGGAAATAAGGACCATGTACTTTCTATTGCTTTGAGTCCAGACGAACGTACTCTTGCGAGTGGGAGTTCAGACAAAACCATCTGTCTATGGGATGTACACAACCGAAAACTTATAGCCACACTTGAAGGACATACAGAAGGTATTCTAACCGTTACTTTCAGCCCTGATGGATCAACGCTTGCCACTGGATGTCGTAGTGGCTCTATCCATTTGTGGAATCCAACCACAGGCAATCACAAAACTTCTCTTATTGGAAACGATCTCTTCACAGATCCGCCAGGTCTACCACGTAAAAAAGATGACCCACCTAATGTTACTTTATGGGGACGTAGCGCGGTCACTTCACTCGTTTTCAGCCCTGATGGAAAAACACTTCTAAATGGAAACAGTGATGGAACAATCCATTTCTGGGACATGAGCACACAACAGATCAAATCAACTTATTCTGGACATAGTGGGTTGAATTCCCTTGCGCTTAGTCCTGATGGACGCACACTTGCCAGTGGAAGTTCAGATGGGACGGTGCTGATCTGGGATATCAAACCGTAAACCAAAAGAAAAACCGTTCCAGTGATGGAACGGTTTTACAAATTGAATTGTTCATCTTATGCAGAATATGGACGGAAACCTCGCACCATCAAACCACGATCACTATTAGATTTCTTCGCTTCCTCTGCTGCCGCAGCTCGCTTCTCTGCCTCCGCCCGATTTGTAGTTGTTGTCCCACCAATAATCACAAAGTCATCTGTCCGACGATAACGATTGATGAAAACCGGACGCGGTTTGTCCGACATATTCTGTTTAGAACCGTGCACCGTTTTGACATTAAAAAAGATTGAATCCCCTGCTTTACCAACAACAGGAAGTGCGCTCTCCCAGGGCCACTCATCCTCTTCCAAACCGAGATGCGAGAAAGTATCTACATGCTTCAGTTGTCCAAGGCGATGTGATCCCGGCACCACGTATAATGCACCGTTCACAAGGTCAGTATCCACAACATAATTCAAAATACCGACAGGTCCCTGATAGCGATGTTCAAAGTAAGCAGAATCTTGATGTAGGTGCTTCGGATGTCCACCGACCGGTTCTTTATAGAGACACTGTCCATTCCCGAAAATTTCAACGTTCGGTCCTAATATCGCCTCAACGATACTTATAGCATTTTCATCAAAAGCAGAATGGAAGAATGCCGCGCTTGACTGATAGTTCACTGCCAACACCATAATCTGCTTATCACGATCATATCCTTGTGGCGCAGGAATGAAAAGCGTACCATTCGGTGTACGCCATCCTTCAACAATCTGCTGTGCCTCGTCAAGTAGCGATAACGATTCAGCAGCGGCAGACTCAATATCCTCATGGATCGCCTTAATATAGGGATTCATAAGACCCCGCACGACAAGACATCCATGCGCCTCAAAGATGTCAGCAGCTTTTTCAGCATCTAAATCATCTACGGACATTTCAATATCTTCAACTGTTACCTTTTGTTCCTGATTCACGAAATATACTCCCTTAAAGTCTTTATATAAGCAACGGACAAATTAACCCCACGGAGGGCGGCGTCCCGTTAACTTTTCTAAATACTCAGCCGTTTGACGCACCTCATCTTCCAGTTTTCTTGCCGCTCTCTGTTTCTGTACTTCTTCAGTCCTATATTGCACACGGTAAGTTCCTTTGTCCACACGCCGCAAAGCAAATTCACCTGTAACATTATGGTTTACATACCCAAGCATATCATGCAACAACCAATAAACATCTGTTGGTGTAAATTGGAATTCACAATGTTCAGATTTTTCTTTGACTGCCTCAAGCGTTGTCTGCACAAACTCTACGACTTCAGCAAGCGTATAGGATTTATCCTTATCCAAATTTATATGATTCATCTCAACCCTCACAATTTAATGGTAGGCATCCGAGCAGGCTGTGCTTCAAAAGATTGCCCTTTTTCTCCACCGTTGCGCACCTGAATTAACTGTGAAACGATACTTACTGCTATCTCTGGCACAGTTTTGGAATTAATATCCAACCCAATCGGTGCATAAACACGTTGCAATTTTTCAATCGGTATACCCACCTCGAGCAGATCGTCAAATATCAGTTTTATTTTTCTGCGGCTACCGATCAACCCAATGTACCGGGCATCCGATTCAACGACACTATGAAGCGCAGACTCATCGTGCTGATGTCCGCGTGTTACAATAACTACATACGTTAAATGATTAATCGGATATTTTCGCAGTTCTTCTGCAATATCGCCGATGATAATTTCGTCTGCTTCAGGTAACCGCTCAGTTGAAGCAAAATCTGCACGGTCATCAATAATGGCAATATCAAAATCTAACCAACTACCAAGATGGCAAAGTGCTTGACCGACATGTCCTGCCCCTGCAATAAGCAGAGTCGGTCTCGGCTGAAGCGGTTCAAGGAAAACTGACGTAGTTTCATTCTGTTGGAACATGCCTACACGGTTTTCCTCAAGAATAGTGGAAATTTGGTTCTCCACATCCGCTTCTAAATCTGAATTACCCAATGTGCCGATCCGTTCACCGTTAGTCGCAAAGATCATTTTCATGCCGACATCTACACTTTGCTGTTCACTTTCTACAACGGTTGCACAAATGAGTGGTACTTTCTCCGCGTTAAGTTCCTGTAGGCGAGTAAACATCTCAGCCTCAGCAGGAGTTTGTGGCAAATCTATGAAGATTTTCATATTCCCACCACAGATAAGCCCATCGTCCCAGCCGTAATCACTATCCAATTGAAACTGAAGCAACCGAGGTGTACCACCTTGCATTAACCCAATCGCTTGTCGGCGTGCTTCTGCCTCTACACAGCCACCACCGAGCGTACCGATATTGCGCAAATCCGGTAGGATCAACAACTTTGCCCCCGGTTTCTGCGGTGTTGAACCTTTGGTCTCAACAACAGTGCAGTAAGCACCGACTTGATCCAATTCAATCAATTCTGGGATTTTTTGATATATTTCTCTCATCTGCTATATTTAACTCAACCTAAATGTAAATCAAATTCGTATGTCAAGTAGAGCAAAGCAAAACCCATAAGTGTCAACTTAAGGAAATTTCAAATTATTTAAAAATATGGATCAACACGCGCTATAATTGAGACCGATCTATGTTTAGTCCCGTAGGGACGCTATGTTTATAGAAAAAATGTTACCAACCTCTGAGTTCCGTAGGAACGACATATCCTGATGGCTAAACTGAGGCGACAACATACCGCCCCTGACAAATGCCAAAAAGCGCATGTGGCGTTGATTTGGACAGATGCCTACAGGCATGTGGCGTTGATTTGGGGGAATGACTAAACGTCATTCATACCGTTGATTTCTTGATTTGGATTCCCGACTACTCTCTATACGCATAATCAACTTTTATCAACAGCTAAATCGTCAGATGCTTCCCAAACGTGTTCTCCATCTTCAATCGCCTCCATTAAGTCATAATATGCCTTTATAGCTGCGTCTTTATTGATATAAGTTCTGATATGTACAATTTTATCTTTTGTATCCACTGTTGGCATTACAACAGCAAGACTATGATGCTCTGTGTTTGCAATAGGTGCGACAAGTATATCCCGTACAAATTCGATATTAATTGCACCCATAATTGAGCCAAAACGTTTCTCGCCAATGTTAGATATGATCATTTCAATTCCAACTTATCTCATAAGCCACGGGACAGAGACCCGCCCCTACAACAAGAGGTACAAGACTTTGACAAAACTTTACACATTCAACATATATTTAAAACTTAGGTTCAACCAAAATTCTGCGACGCTGCACTCTGTGCAACCAGTTGCGTAAACTGTTCGCGTTGAGGATTTGTCAATTCTAATGGAATAATCTGCTCTATACCATCACTACCGATTTTTGATGGAACGTTAAGAAATACTGATGTTGTATCTGTTGAAATTCGTGTGCCAACACTCATAACCCGCTTCTTGTCAAGACTGATTGCTGACAGCACCTGAAGAATATGACTTACCAAAGTCCATTCACTCGCTGAAGTATATGGGCAACGTTCAGCAACGGTTGCCGATAAACTTTCAATGTCAGATTCATCCATCAATTGCGTAAGCGGGATACCATTCATCCTGCAATACTGCGGCAACGGATACGTCACTTCATCGTTTCCGATTGCCAATGCGGATACATCCTTCACTGACAATCCAAGCCGAGTTGCTATTTCTGATTTTAGATGTGCCGTGGAAACACCATTTGCAACGCCAATTACGTTGTCTGCCTCGTGCGTCTGATGTATCCATGCCGATATATAGTTGGCAAAAGGCATAGCGACTAAAATTTTGGCATTTTGCGTCCACTCCAGCACCTTCGGCACAACCTGACGCGCTATGGAAAGATTCGTTGTTTTCAATGCTTGTGCCGAGTGAAAACCAAAGGGGACGGATGCAGGTAGCAAAACAACTACGTCAGAATCGGATAATTCTTCACCGGAATCTGTAAATGAAACAGCAGTATCACTGGCACTCATAGCAGTTGCAAGCGTAAGATCTTCCACACCATCGGCTATTGGACGCGAATTTCTTGAACTACGATTCCCATGTTTGCCGCTGGATTGAGTACTAATAAAAACAACTTCTTGTGCTAATTCCGAATGGCAGATACCCCACGCAACTGAAAGTGCCAACTGACCAGATCCTAATAATGCGATTTTCATACAGTTAATTCCTATAAAAGAGTTTCAACGATCTCTTGAAATCGTGATTCAAGGTTTTCACGCTCAACGTTCATCTCAGAGTCGGCTTTCAGTTTAGTCTGCAGCAATTCATCGTAGCGTTCAACGTATTCCATCAAGGTTTCCACCTCTTTTTCATAACAGATAGCCGAAGTTAATACCTTTTCCTTTACCACAACCGGAAGCTCCTCAGATGTAATTTGTGTTAATTCCCAACGCCACACTTTTTCAGAAATATAGGCAACGAATTGATCTAAAACTTCCCCTTCATAACTATTGTTTTCAAGTTCTTTGACCTCTTGAATTAGGCCTAATACCTGATTAAAAAGGGAGTCCGACAAAATATTGCGTAATTCCATCAAAATACGGCCCGTCGTTGAAATCGGCAACTTATTTTGAAGCAGGAACATTCGGAGATTCGGATAATCCTCCAACGTCTTGATTTCGGTGAGCCACGTTTCGCCTATTGAAGGAAGTTCACTTAAATCAAAACTCAATACCTGTTGTTTCCGAATTTGTTCAAGTTCGGCGGCACTTCTATTAAGTCCGGCATTCGCGAGCGTACTTATAACCTCTGATTCTCCATAAGGTTTCAAAAAGGCAATCATATCGGTGACTTTCGCCTGTTCTGCTTGAATTGCTTCGGAGGTAACGTTACCGTTGTTACGCGCTTGAGCAGCGTTCCGTTTTTTGCCTTTCCGTGTCGGGGTTGTGAGACGGGTAGCACGCTTGGCTAACGTTTCATCGTACCGAACTAATTCTTGACGGAGTAGAGAAAGTGTAACATCTCCGTGAATAGCAAGTTTCTCAGATGTTGTAATGTCACGCAGATTATGTCCTGTTTTCGCAACAAGTGCACGATTGAGATTGCGTTCCAAAACCTTCCGATCTTTCTCGTTTTCCACAACAAGTTGGCTTCCCAACGTAAGATTCATTAACCTCTTCGTCTGATCCGGCACACTAAGGTTGATGTCACAGGTAGGTTTGAAATCTCCCAAAAGTTTCTCACGATATTTTCCATTAAGTACCAAAATCCACAATGTATTATAATACGTTTGGAGTTTCTCAGTCTCTCGCGGTGCCTTCTCAATCCATCGCTTTATGGTTGGAAAATGATCTTTCACATGCGTTAGGAGTTCTTCAAACTCCGTGTCTGTAACCTCAAATCCTGGGAATTTTGATTGTGTTTGTCGGTTCGTCCGGTTGTTCCGCTGAGTAGTTGCAGGCTTCGTCACTAACAGAATATTTTCAAGCGGTTGAATAAACTTTTCAAAATCCTGATTATGTTGACTTGCAAAATTAGCAATTTCAAGTAGTGTGAGCCAGACGTTCCGCATTCTCTCAATTTGCATTGGATGCAAAGTGGAACGCAAACCGATCCGAGTCATCTTTTCACGTACAGTACCAGATGTCCATTCTGGCAGATAGATTTCATCTAACGGAACGTCACCCTCAAAAATCTTTGCTTCAACCAGAGCAACAAGTCCGGTTGCAATGAAATCTGTTTCAAACACGAGGTCGTGGAAAAGTGCCGCTGCTCTATCACATATTTGATTCGTCAATGTATAACTTGATTGAATCATGTGGTTAAGCGTAAACTGTTGGCTCTCTTGTAGTTGCCAAAATTCAATTATTGGATCAATACTCTCGCTAAATAACTCTGTCGTTGTCTTTGTTGCTTCCTCCTCAAAATGTTCACCAAGATAGTCTGCATAGAAATTAGAAAACGCACCAATCGTATTACGCAGTTCACGAATAACGAGGTCATCCCATACTTTATCATGAATCCGTTGCCCACGATTGAGCATCAAAGCCCTAAGTCGGCTCTCAACACCTTGGTGAAATTGAGTCATCAATTGATACGCATGCTGACTTGCTTTGACCATATAGTCTTCAATCTTTGAGGTACTCTCAGTTATAGTTTCCTCAATTTTTTTAGGTGGCGCGTCGAATGTAATTGGAACAAGTCTTAACGTTTTCGGTTCAAGTGGATCGTAAACAGCTGCTGTTGATAATATCCGAACAGATGGTTGGGTTTCTGAAGCATCGTCCTCCAAAAAACGCTCATGAAGCGTTAAACTATATCCTAAATCAACGAGATCAGGATACTTTTTAATGTGAGTACGCAGCACTACCAAAACCGTGTCATAACCTTCTTTCTCCACCTCTGCAAGCACAACATCTTCGTTGAGATGTACTCTGTGGATATGGGTCTGTTCAGGGATAACAACTTTAGCGGAAGAACGTTCGGCATCTCCTGTCTTCGCAAGAACAAAACCACCTGTTTTAATAGTACTCGGTATTACTAAACGCGACTGTAAAACTTCTTCCGTCAGTTCAGAAAGTGTAAGAGATTTTCCTAAGTGTTGGACGGTAATGTTAGCAAGAACACCATCAGCAAAATCGGTGATTTGCCGTGCGTTGCGTTCTAACTCTTGCACACTTTTCTGAACGCGATCATAATCGTCAAGTGCTGAAGCTTGCACCTTTGCTTCATCAATCCAGGATACCCAAGCTCCCGGACGATGCTTCATCTTTAAAGTGAGTTCTCCATCTTCGGAGTCAAAACCCGGAAGAATCTGGCTCTCAGATGTAACCTTTGGTGTCCAAACAATCAAATGTTTATTGTTCTTGCTACCGAGACCGATGCCAAAAGTGTCTCCCCAACTCATCCGTCCCTCAACACTGGCTTTGATTTTTTCAGTTAATGTAAAAAGTAAATTAGAGTGAAAATTAAGAGATATATCATGCATGTGTCAATTAGTATCTGTTCTCCTTTTATTCTTTAGTTAGGACTCCCAAGAACCAATGTCAGTGTTTAATTCTTGCTTAATCTCAAGTCCCCATACGTCCCAACCTTGAACTTCCTTGCGTGCGAAAAGCTCCAGTTTGCTCTGTTCAGGAAACATCTCCTCAATACGGCGGCGAACTTCATCCGGTTTTTCGGAATGTTTCGTCCGCTTCGATTGCACAAACTGCCTTATATTTCGCATACCTCTCGGTTGTGGAATTGTCCCGCGTTTAAAAACAAGACACAATTCGCATTGACTCATTGTATAAAATCCTGGGTTCACGCGGCATTTATCCCATACAAATGCCACTGTCGCCCAGTTAAATCCCCAAGCTTTTCCTAATACTATCGCTTGGTCAAGATGTGGCGATGAACTCCACATAAACAACAAGCAATCTTTAGAAGAGATAGCCGCAATATTCCATTCTGCCATTTCTGATATAGAAATGGTCGGATAATGTCTAATTGCGCCACCACTATCTCTACCTCCAGAACCTGTATGCTGGAGTTGACCTTTGTAATCCCAGGGCGGGTCCGCGTAGAGTATTTGATATTGTTTATTCGGAAACGGGGGGTGTGAAATCATAGTCCGTTTACAGACAGTGCCTTCCTTCCTTTCTAAAAACAGCGGCACCAACTGTATTACAAGCGCGCTAAATACTTTGATCCTGTAGGAGCGATCTCCGAATCGCAACAAAATACTTTGATCCTGTAGGAGCGATCTCCGAATAGCGACAAACGTCCCAAAATGTCCTGTTAATTCTAAAGTTCCCTATAGTTACCGCGCATCAACGCTAAGTCCTTCCTGAGCAATGTCATTGTTTGCAACTAACATATCACGGTTAAAGATGAAATCACTACGAGCACCGCCGAGTTTTTCACCTTCTTCCTGACGTTCACGAAAATATTGTGGAAGCGTTAACCCTGTCATACGAATAGCATCTTCAGGACACGCTTCAACACAATAACCGCAGAATATACAACGCAGCATGTTTATCTCAAAAACATCCGGATATTTTTCGCGTTGGTAGCCTTCTTTCGTCGTCCAACCTTCCGGTGCTGGTGCTGCTTGTATCGTGATGCAATCTGCGGGACAAGCCGTTGCACATAAAAAACATGCAACACACTTAATTTCATCTTTGTCAGTTGTCGTGAGTTTGTGAACCCCTCGATACCGATCATTACGTTCATTTACACTTCTCGGATCTTCGGGATACTGAACTGTGAGTTTCTTCTTGGGAATGTGTTTTAACGTTGTAAACATCCCCTTAATCAACGCTGGGATATAAAGTCTATCCCAAAATGACATCTCTTCGTTAACTTTCATAAGCGGATTCCTTTCTGATTATAGCCCACACAAACGTATTCTCATTTAAGTGTAAATCTTATGTAGGTCGGGTAGAACAACGTGAAACCCGACAAACGTTACATTTGCATTTGGTGTAATCTGGACAACATTCTATAGCGTTGAGTTTCGCTTGCGCTCTACCCAACCTACAATCTATGAAAAATCAATTGAAACCTTCAACTATGAAGGTTTATCACGCAGCTTATAGCTCTTGTTTAAAAACAATTACGTATTCAGATTCGCAACTGTATAGTTCGGTGCTTCCTCTGTAATATCAATATCGTGCGGATGGCTTTCTCTCTAGCCGCTGCTTGACATGCGAACAAATTGGACATCTCTACGTAATATTGTATACAAACGTAAGTTTCTCTCAGTATTGTATCACTTACCAGATAATTATTCAAATCCAACTAAAAGATTGATCACGCTTAAACTTTAAATCCGCAGTAGGAACGTCAACTCATTGAGCTGTTATTACGATATTGACATATTCGCTATCGGCAGAACCCGCGGAGTTAGTCGCAGTAAATCGGATACCACGACTTTCAACGCTTGTCACCGTCCCACTCAGAACACCATTACTAAAGGACAATCCCGCAGGGATACGCCCACTTGTCTTCGTTATAGTTGGACTTCCTGTCACATAACTACTCAGGTCTAAACTAAAACTATCACCTACCGTCAGGTTATACGGATCCGGTATATCGCTCCATACTGGTGCTGACACCGTTGGCGTAGGAGCGGCAGTTACGACAATATTAACCCACTCGCTTTCGGCAGAACCTCCAGTGTTTGTCGCTGTAAATTGGAGGTCGCGATCTTCAACGCCTGTTACTGTCCCACTCAAGACGCCACTACTAAATGATAATCCCGCAGGTATACGCCCACTCGTTTTCGTTATAGTCGGACTCCCCGTCACATAACTACTCAAGTCTAAACTAAAACTATCACCTACCGTCAGGTTATACGGATCCGGGATATCACTCCAAACAGGAGCCGGGACAACCACCACAATGATTGGCGCGCGAGGTGTTTCGGTCACAGCATTTGATTCCGAACTCTGCCTCGTGCCTTTCACAGAACGAACCTCAAACTCATAAGTCGTACCGTTGGTTAACCCTGTAACATCTTTACTTGTGCTGGTGCTTCCTGTTGATATCCAATCGCCCCAGGTTAGGGTGCCGTTCACGCGATACCGGTATTCATAATCGGTAATAGAAGTATCGCTTGGTGCTGTCCAGGATAAACTGACCTGACCATCGCCAGCAGACACACGCAAATCTGTCGGCGATGGCGGTGGATTCGTAGTACCGGTGCTACTACTACCTGTGCCAGTGCTAGTGCCACCACCACCACTACTACTACGAGTGCCAATGCCACTACTACCTGTGCCTGTGCCACCACTACTATCTGTGCCGGTGTCACTACGGCCATTATTATTGTTGCCGCCTTGATTCCCAAGTTGACTGCCTTCATTATTTGTATCACCCGGCGGCTGACGGTCTTGATTTTGGTTATTTTGTTCCTCTTGGTAAGGCGTGTTCTGTGTATCAAACTCAAATGTATCGAAATTGGGTAAAGTGCTTACATTCACTGGTATACGTTCACTGCCAAGTATGCTTCCAGGTTTGACGTAATACTGAGAATCATGAAACTCCCGATAGTTATCAGTGGATGCATGGTATAACCCCTGCATCATAAGACTTCTACCTTTTTGTCCGAACTGTGTATCACTAAAATCTTGTTCCTGACTGGTGTTTTCCCATCGGAATCTGAAATTTGACCAACCAATAGAGCGTTTGTTAACTTCGGGAAGTCCCAAAACATGTCCTATTTCATGTCCAATCGTTTTGTTGATTTGCAGCGTGACATCTTTCTGATCATTGGGGTTGTTGGTATTATGGTCTCTGATTGCATTATCAATCACCTTTACATAGATAATAATTCTTAATGCGCGGGCGGGGCCTTGTATATCTGGTCTGTTCCTATCAAATCGCACAACCCCTAAATTCGTTCCACTGGTTGACACATTTTCTTCTATCTTAATCGCCTTTTGATTGAAGATATAAAAATCGTTTGTTCTATCGTGATTTCGACAAGCATTGTAATTGAGAGTGCGACTGGTTGCCTTTACCTGATTTTCAGTAATGAAATGTGACTTGAAAGTTGCACTCTCAAGTTTTGTTGCCCATCCGACACCATAGGTAGATAAGTTCATACTATTCGAGCTACTGTCGTCTTTTGTATAAACAAAGACATCCTTTTTTGTCGGACTGGTGCGGACATGTCCACCATTAGGGGTCTCAAACCCTCTGTATTCCTCAAATGCCGTGAGACCATCCCCGTGATTCGTATTTGAACTGGGCCTGTCTCTGTATCTTCGCTTTCAGTGCCGTCCCAGTTCTGCCAACCGGTCTGACTTTTTTGCGCGTGTGCGATATATTTACTATTGCCTTGTGCATAAGGGACCATGACTGAAGTCTTCGCGTATTGGGGACCGTTAAGCCCGCCCCCTTTGTATAGTCCAGCAACCACTTTACCAACCGCACCATAATCATAACAGTTCACTTTCAAGACAAATGATGTCGGTGCGACATTCCCCCAACTTACAAAGATGGTATTGCCTTCGGTAATAGCGGTGCCATCGGATTCGGTGCCAGGCACATCCCAAGCCAGCGTAACACCATTCTGATTGCCTTCTTGACTGCTTTCCAAAAACTTAAGGTCATCCTCTTTGTCCGGGGACCCGTTTACCGCCTTTGCTGCGTCAAAGGCGTTCATACAATACCCAGGCCAGTTCGTGGACTCTAATTGAAAGGTGAGATTACTGTTCGCGGGGGCATTCGTTAATGCCACAGTGATGATACATATATTGTTGCGCGTCGGTATCCAGTCTTGAGGTGCACTCAGGCTAATCGACGGCGTATTGCTGTTCGGTGGATTTTGAACAGGGGCAGGTGTCGTCGAAATCCATAAAAAAAGTGTTAAAAGTAATGTAAAAACAAGTAGGGTCCGTTTCATAAGAATTCTCCCTTTCCTTGATGTAAAAATGTTATCAAAAAACGCTTTACTTATCCATTATACTTTCAATGGCACTAATCTCTCTTAACGTAGTGCCCAGGGGGTTGCTTAATGGATCAATTGCGTATGATTGTTTTAGGGCGTCAATTGCTTTCTCGTAGTTGCCTTGTTTTCTATACACCCGCCCTAATCCCAAAAAAGCAGCAGCAGGGTTCACGACTTGTGCCTTTTTTAGTAAGGTAATTGCTTGATCGTATTGACCTTGTGCCCTATATAAGTCACCTAACAGAAAGAGTGCCCGTCCACGACGGTAGGTCGGTGCAAGTTCAGCAACCTTTTCAAGCAAATCTATTTTTTCATCAACGTCTGCTACATAGAAACTCAAATTGAATAAAACACGCAGGGAATCGGGTTTCCATTTGAGAAGTTTTCTATAAGCGGCTTCTACCTCTGCATCGGTACCGAGTCGTTCAAGAAGTTCCGCCTGAATGAGATGTGCCTCAAAGTTATCAGGGTCGACTTCAATCGCACGTTGGGCGTATGTGAAGGCTTCGTCATGATAACTGTCTGCTGCTTCAAGCTTGGCGAAATACTTCGCTTTCTCAAGCAACGATAAACCTGCAATAAAAGATTCAATCGGTTCAAACGCTTTCTCGCTTGGGATAATTATTGCGGAGTCGTCTATACCCGCTGTTGAACCGATATGTGTATATTCAACACCCCGGACATAATAAAGCGGGTCACCGTAATAATCGTCAGGCGTTTTCGGTTCGTTTGCGTCTGGTGCATATAATTCTGCAATCGTGGGGCGTTTTACCTGCCTCACTTTAACAGGCATCTGTACGCCATCAGGGGTTTGGGGTTGTTCGACTTCAACTTCCGGTATCGGTGTTTCGTCCTGTGGCAGTTTTGCGTTTTTCTGTGCGCAGCCACTACAGCCAGCAAGTAAAATAACAACGAGTAAAAATAAAGAAGTGAAGTTTTCAATACGGATTTTCATTGGTGTTCTCCTTTGGGTATCTTACAGCAATTCCCAGTCTGTTCTCTGTTTTCATCATTATAATCCACTTTTCTGCGGATTCTGGATTATATTTAGACATGTGCTGCAACGTTTCCATTGCTTTCGTATCTTCACGCGTTTCATAATAGTATTTTTGAGCTAATGAAAATAATATACTACTTTTCAAAGATGCAGGATGGTCGGTCGGCACATCAGGGGCGTATTGATATGCTTTTTTCATGAAAGGTATCGCATCCGTAGAATGCGTTAACCTTCCCAAATTATAAAGCGCGTAAGCACTATTGGGACGGATTTCCAATAAACGCCGATACCCTTCTTTCACTTTAGCAATATTTTCAATAGGATCATCAGAAGAAGAATATTGAGCAAATGTCCAAATGAGTTGTGTGTGAAAATCGTCCGGGTTCTCATCAACGGCTTGCTGCGCATACTGATTTATATGTTCAGTGCGTATATTATGTGCCATCAGATACTTTGCAGCATTCAAAGGGGCTATACCTTCGGTCATGATCTCTGCCTTGAGATTTTTCAATTCTATCTGGTGTTCTCGGTACCTGTCATCAATGACTTTTTCTGAGGTTACGCCTTCCATGCTTTTTTTAAATTTGTCCCACAATTCTTTTTCGCGTTTTTCATATCGCGCAAATTTCTCCGCATGATTAGGGGCTACAGGTAAGGTTTTTTGCGGCATTTCCTCAATTTCCCATTCATATTCAAATTCGGGTATCCATAGAAAATCACCGTTAATGCCGCCCACATAGTCGCTTATGGGTGCTGTTCCTGTGACCGTTAGGTCTTGGTATGGATTTTCGGATGGGTATAAGGTGGACGGCACCGTTTCCACTTGTGCTTTTTCTGACAACGTTATCTCAACTTGTTCGGGTGGTTTCTGTTTATCCCCATTGCATCCTGCTAATAGGATAACGGCTATCATTAGTAAAACTGTAAGGGTTTGTACACGAAGTTTCATTGTAGTTCTTCTATTGTTTGACCTACTGAGTCACAATACTTTATGTGTTCAGATTCGCAACTGTATAGTTCGGTGCTTCCTCTGTAATATCAATATCATGCGGATGACTTTCTCGGTAACCACTGCTTGACATGCGAACAAATTGGACATCTCTACGTAACGACTCAATATCAGGCGTACCGCAATATCCCATAGCGGATCGAATCCCACCCACTAACTGATAAACATAATTGCTCAGTTTGCCTTTATGGGGAACTCTGCCTTCAATACCGCGTGGTACAAGCTTAGCCATTTCTTCATCACTCACCTGTTCTCCAAGGGCATCCCCTCGTTTTCGTAAAGCACCCAATGAACCCATCCCACGATGAATCTTATAAGTTCTACCCTGATAGATAACTGTAGACCCCGGACTCTCATCTGTCCCTGCAAGTAGACTACCAATCATCACAGAACTTGCACCTGCGCCGATTGCTTTCGCTATATCACCAGAATAGCGGATACCACCATCAGCAATAATCGGCACACCTGCTTTATCTGCTTCCTGTGCGCAATCATAAATCGCAGTAATTTGTGGAATACTGACACCAGCCACCACACGTGTCGTGCAGATAGACCCAGGACCGACACCAACCTTCACAGCATCCGCACCAGCGTCAATCAAACTTCGCGTCGCTTCTGGGGTAACAACATTCCCCGCAACAAGTTCAACATCTGGAAACTCTGATTTAATATACTCTGTTGACCGAACTACATTTTTGGAATGACCATGTGCCGTGTCTAACACAAGCACATCTACTTCCGCTTCTACCAACATCTCAACGTCTTCCAAAGCGGTTGATGGCACAATCGCTGCACCAACCCGCAACCGACCCCTGTCGTCCTTACAAGATTGCGGAAACATCTGCACTTTATCTATATCTTTAATTGTGATTAATCCACATAAACGGGATTCGTTGTCAATAATAGGTAATTTTTCTTTTCTATGCTTGTGGAGTACCTGTTTCGCGTTTTCAAGTGTAACACCTGGGGAGGCAGTAATCAATTTGTCGGCAGGTGTCATACGGGCAGTAATCGGAAGATCCAGGTTTTCCTCATACTTCAGGTCTCGGTTCGTAATTAAACCGACAAGGTAACCATCTTCAGTTACAATAGGCACACCACCAATGCGGTAACGAGCGGTTATTTCAAGCGCATCACGAATCGTTTTATCTTCTGTTAGTGTAATCGGATCATTTATCATCCCACTTTCAGAACGTTTTACCCTATCAACTTCAGATACCTGTTCCTCAATAGAACAGTTGTAGTGAATTATGCCGATACCACCCTCCCGCGCAATCGCAATCGCAAGGGTAGATTCAGTGACGGTATCCATCGGAGCACTACTGATAGGAATATTAAGACGGAGATTCCGCGTCAACTGCGTGCTTGTATCAACGTCATCAGGTAGCACACTCGATTCCGCAGGAATGAGCAAAACATCGTCGAAAGTTAACCCTTCTTTTTCAAACTTCAGGGGGAAATCATCGGAAATTTTGGTGTCCATCGGAATCATCTCCTTATGATGCAAATTGAGGTGGGTGAAAAGACTTGTCAATTTTATTTAAAACACGCCTTGCCAATTATAAAATATTATAGCATATTCTCTCTTTTATGTCAAAATATTTTTGGTGTTTTGAGAAGCTAAATGGCATCATCAGTTAAGTTCGTAGGTCGGGTAGAGCGTTAGCGACACCCGACATGTTTCATCAGTTCGTAGGTCGGGTTTCAAAAGTGAAACTACCCGACAATTCTCCGACCTACGTGTGATCTATTCCTTACCTATATTTGAATCAAATATAATATCTTCACCAGAACCCCACATTTTATCATACAAACCCAACTTGACATAACGGTGGAAACTTGAATACTCCCAATCCTTTGGAGAAGCCACTAAACCGTGTTTAACTGGATTGTAGTGTATATATTCAATATGTTTAATATAATCATCTTCGTCTCGAATCGTGTGTTCCCAAAATTTGCGCTGCCAAAATGCACGCTCACCTTTATAACGACGCGATTTGGAAATAACTGCTTCATACTTAGTTTGACAATAACGACTGAAGTATTTTTTAATTAGTTGCCATCGCATTGAGTAATTATGGTCGCCTTCAGGCAATGTCCAGATGCAGTGTAGGTGATCTGGAATCAATACTATAGCATTGATTTCTACTGGATGCCGTTGCATCGTATGTCGGAACGCTTGCCTAAGTAGTTTTACATTTTCTGGAATACAAAGAATATGTCTTCTATTGTAAGTGTTGACAGTGAAAAAGTATGTTCCGCCTGCGATTCTTGTTCGGCGATATCTCATGCACATTACCTTGATTGGTATTTAGGATGTCGGGTGTCGCAAGCGAAACCCGACCTACGAATTAATGCTACGAATTAATACCGGATATTACCTATTGTAAAAAAACACCAAATTTATATCAACAAAATTTTGTCTTAATAAATTCCGCACTTGTGCTAAAATATCTGAAACCATTAAGAAAAAGGAGTTATTAAATGGATAACCTAAACGTTGGAATTGTGGGTCTCGGTTGGGTCGCCGGCGCACATATTGAGGCATTCAAAGCCGTTACTGGAGCGGATGTCACCGCTATCTGTTCACGCCGCGAACACGATGAATCTGTTTTAGCGGATACTTACGGCACGCCGCTAAAAGCATATACTGACTATGAAAAGATGCTCGCCGATCCAGATATCCACATCATAGATATTTGCACACCGCATCCTTTTCATGCAGAACAGGCAATCGCTGCAGCAAAAGCAGGAAAACATCTCATCATTGAAAAACCGATCTGCATCACTTACGAAGATGCTTTAGCTATCCGCGATGCAGTGAAAACGACAGGCGCTAATGTATGCGTCTGTTTTGAGTGCCGCTACAGTGCACACTTCACAATGATCCGTTCTATAATCGACAACGGTTTGCTTGGTGAACTGCACTACGCAGAGGTAGATTACTATCACGGCATCGGACCTTGGTATGGGCAATATGAATGGAACATCAAAAAGGACTTTGGTGGCAGCACCTTACTCACTGCCGGGTGTCACGCACTTGACGCACTTCTCTTTTTTATGGATGGCAATGTTGAAGAGGTAACCAGTTATCACACGCAATCTAAAGGTGAAGCATTCCAACCGTACGAATACAAAACAACCAGTGTGAGTCTCCTCAAGTTTGAGGGCGGGCAGAAAATCGGTAAGGTCACCTCTTGTGTTGATTGTCTGCAGCCATACTATTTCCATATCCATCTTGTTGGAAGCGAAGGGAGTCTGCTTGACAATCGCATCTACTCAGCGAAGATTAAAGGCATGGAAAAAAGCAGATGGAGCAACTTGGAAACATCGCTCATTGACTCTGGTGATGTCAGTGATCATCCGTATGAACCGCAGTTCCAAGCGTTCATTGATAGCATTGGACGCAACGAACCGATGCCGCTGACCGATTTTGATACCGCTTTTGAAACGCATCGTGTTGTCTTTGCCGCTGACCAATCCGCAGAAGATGGGGGACGGACTGTCAAGTTGTCCGAACTTGCAATATAAAAGCCATTATCAACAAAGTTAGTTTGTTTCAACTGTGTCTGTCCGCCGTTTTGTGGAGAAAAAAGGCGAGACCCGCTAAAACAATTTCGGCAGACAACATCCAAACCCGACACAATAGGGCAATAAGGGTTGCTTGTGATGTGGGCATATAGTTTGCTAATAGCAACCCAAGTAGCCCTTCCCGCACGCCTAAACCGCCAGGTGTGAGGAAACTTAGGAAACCGACAATCCATGCAAAGGCGTAGCACGCTGAGAGAACGCCAGCATCTTTCCATTGCACAGAGGCAAGACTTTTGACAAAGAGAAAAAAGGCGAGACCTTGACAGCACCAAAGCAGAGTGTGGCCTTGAAGAATGTTAAGCCACTGTTTCCAAAAATGTTTAGGTAAGAGGGGTGTTCCTATTTGTCGGAGTGTTTTCAGGAAATGCCGTGCCTTGGAAGACATCTTTGGAATCAAAAACAGGATACCTATAACGATGCCAATCACGATTAGTGTGAAAAGCACTGCATGACCTGAAATCTTTTCAAGTACAAGATATGCAGTGGTTCGCATCTGTTTTGAAAAGATCAATGACATAGCGATAAGTCCGCCGAGTGCAGTCTCTATGCCGACGTGCAAGGTGAGACTTACGCCGACAGCGGTTTTGCTGAACCCAAACCTTTCGCTCAGTATGAGGAGTCTAACAATACCCCAAATCCGTCCCGGTAGATACCGAGTGATGTTTGCAAGATGGAACAGTGTAAACGCGTCGCGAAAAGAGACTTGAGGTAAAGTTACGCCACGTAAGAGTTTTGCGAAAGGCACAATATAAGTACTACGATAAAAAAGAAGGAATGCAAACGAGGAAATCAACCATCGCCACTGAATTTGTAAAGTGACATCTTCCAATTGGGTGTGTGTCTGAACGAAGGGTTTGATTAGAAAAAAGAGGAGCGTGATTGCAATCAAAATGCCAAAGGACTGGCGGAGTATTTTCACAGTTTCCTTTCTCCTCGCGTGAGAAAGTGGCGATGCGTTACCCTTTAGCATTTTTCTTATTTGGGATGCGGTAAATCCAAACGTGGTCAATGCCGTTGAGGGTTATAACGTGTTCAAGTTCCCCATTTAGGGTGCCTGTTTGTGGAACACGTCCAACCTGTGAATCTCGGATATAAACGATTTCATAGTCGGGTGTTTGCGAAATGCGTCTATCTGCACGATAGGCATGTCCGTGAAAATAGAATCTTACCAACGTTGATGATAACGGTGATACTTGTACCTGCATGCGACGCGCATTCGATTTCTGATTTAAATAGTTTGCGGCGATATCTAAGCCAGAGGCATCTCCTACAGTGATTATCTTTGTAATGTCTGTCACTTTCCAGCAAAGGTTGTAATAGGTACCGTAGTAGGGATGTAGCATGAGTACAGGTAAAACTTGGATGAGAAAGAAACAGAGACATGCAAATCCTACAAGTGCGCGTTTAATAGCAGTTGTCTCAATCCTGAAACGCTCAAAGCACCAACGAATAAACTCCACAAAACCGATGGCAGCAACTATTTCCAAGATCGGAAAAACGGGTAATAGGTACCGACTAAACTTTTTGCTTGTGAGTGAAAGGCACACTGTAAATAGGATAAAGACACTTATTAAAGCGAGTACAAGTTTAAGTTGTTGAGTTGTTTCTACAGAATTTTTCCGATACTTCCAAAGGAGAAAACATCCAAGGCATGCAAGTGGTAGCATTAAGGGCGTGCTTTTGATGGTTAGCACGAAAGGATAAAAAAGCCATCCTGGATCATTAGCCACCTTTCCTAAAAAGAAGTGTTCTATTTCGTGAGGTGTTGTGATTGCCCAACTGACTTTATCTAAGACAAGCCAGACGGTTTGGGTTGCACGCACGCCAACAAGAACTAACCCAGCACATGCTATTGCAATAAGCGCGAAAGGGCAATGCTCATTTTTTATCGTATTGTGTAGCACAAAGGTGAGACCTAAAAGACATAGTGCCAATATCCCAAAAAAGGGTGTCCAAAAAACAGGCCAGACTGCAAGCACCGTTAACAACGTGCAATTGAGAAAGCAAAGGATTTCGGTGATATACTTTGAAAAGTGTCCCCCGTTTTTCTCTGAAGGAGGACGAAATAGGAAGAGGCAGAGCGGCACCCATGCCAATAAAATGAGCGCGTAACTCTTGCTTAAAACTGCCAACCCAAAGGTAATCCCCGAAAATAAGAGATAACCGACACGTTGTCGGTTTATACAGTATAGCAAGAGAAGCAGCACTGTTAAGAGGATAAATACAGTCGCAAGCGCATCTGTATGAACACGTCGTGTTTGTGCTAAAAAAAGCGGAGAGAAGGCAAGACACGCGAAACTGACAAGTGCCTTCCACTTCCCAAAGAGTCTATAAACTAAAAGGCAGGCAATGCCAATACCTGCCCATACAAAAATACCAATAAACTGCCTAGCAAGAATCAGGTTAATGAACCATTGCGCGCGAACAGAAATATCTAATGGCAGTTTTATAAAAAAGACACGGAGCCCAGCAATCCACATCGTCATCAAGCCAGGATGGTGAGCGATGACGGTTTCAGAAAACTTACCTTGATCGACAGCAGCAGCGAACTCCGCACTTCGATTTATCCACAACATTTCATCGCCAGACCAATGTGCATCTAAGGACAATAGTCTCGGAATATTCACAACGGTAAAGAGACATAGTCCTAATAAAATCCATACAACAGTCTTTTTATGATCCAGCAACGTATGATGGAATTGTTTCAACATTATTATATCTTATTTTCTGCGATTTTTAATAGAAAACAGTCGGACAACGAATATTATCCGACTGTTAACATAAACGTTACAATCATTAGAATGGTGAAGCGTTATCGCAAGCTGTAAAACCTATGATCATGAAGCTGTGATATTCAGCTCCAGACCAGTCGGTGTCAGTATCTAAATTACCCTCACACATTGCTGAGCAGGTGCTTCTAAGTGAATACCAATCATCTAAATAGGCACCATTACCAATCGTGGCGGCATTTGGTATCGATTTACCTCTTTCAAGATATAGACCTATAACTTCCTGCGCGGAAAGTCCTTTAGTTACGCTGACATCACCAAATACTACTTGAATCCAAATCTTTTGGTTACCCCTAAATTCCCAAACGGTTTCTCCATTTTCATCCCTAATAGCAACCCAACTTGTAATATTTTCTTCTGGAGTTTGACCTATTGCAATCCCTTCATAATACAATCCATGGTCATGTATATTAACACTACTCCAATTGGCGACATATGGAGTAACTGTTACATAGGCATGAACAGAACTTGCACACGCTACAGCATCAACGAGAGGTAAAGGTTCTACGTCATCAGCATTGAGTCGAGGAATAATAACGATTTGCAAAGTAATGATTGTGATTAGTAACACGCTAGCCAAGTAAAGCGCGTTATTTGGCAAAAAGTTTCTAATTGAAGTCATTTGATTCTCCTTTGTGAATATATGTATGATCTAATTACATTTGAATTAGATACAATTTTGCAAGAGAACTATTCTCATGCGTCATTGTTACGTTTTACTGTGATTCAGAATATGTGTGTACATTGCTAATACAATTACTTGTAAATGACATTTGAATCATCAAAAAACGAATTTAATCACCGAAAGATTCGATCTCTTTCGGGTCTGCGACTGTCGCAGAAACCTCTTTGTTTGAAGAATTCTCCTGTGCTTCTTCGTTGAGCCATTGACGCATCATTTCACGCGTGCTCTTCTGTTTCTCATCGCAACAAGCACAGGATTTCTTCTTTAACGCTTGTTTAGACTTCACCGTGTATGTCGATTGTTGAGGCGTGTCCGTCGGTGCTGTCCCGCTTGTGTAACTGATAAAGCATACAAAGATTCCCACAACCGCAATGATGGCGATACTGTATAAGGTGGATATGTTTTTCATAAAGTTACTCCTTCCGTGAGTCATCAGTGTTTGAAGGTTGTGAACGTTTGGGCGGCACCTTTTGCGGATTTCTGAGGAAGTACTCAGCAAGTTCTGGATCAGCCTTTGCGAGTCTTCGTAATCCCTCTTTTGGTCCGTAGTTCTGCAAAATTTGCTTTGCCTTGTTGAAACGTTCAGGGGTTAGTGGTTTTGGAGTAATTTTTTCACGGAGTGCGTCTTCAAGATTTTCCTCAGTCGGAAGTCCGGGTAGCAATTGTTGACGCAGCTGTTTTTCAAGTTCGGCTGCAATTTCTGCATCGGACATAGTTGCGAATTTCTCAAGTTGTCTGACTTCTTGCATGAACTGTTCAAATTCGGGTTGCCGTCCGACTTCTTCTGCGTGCCGTTCGAATTCTTCTCTGGCGCGTTCGAATTCTTCTCTGGCGCGTTGTTTTCCGAAATCCAATTCGGTCTCCCTTTCAGGGGGCAGGAACTCCTCAAAGTCTTCAGCGTCTGGTATAGGTGCGTTTGGATCCCACCATTCCTCAGGAGGTGGTGTTTCACCTTCTGCCATCATTTTTCGGACCTCTTCGCGGGTGACAGGTTCAGGTTTCTCTGAGAGTTGATTGCCCATTTCATCAATGTAGATAACCTCAATATCTTCAGGTTCAATTCCTCTGAAAATGAGATTGAAACGTTGTTCTGGGTTAAGAATTGTACCGAGGTACTGCGCAGAAAACTTGTCTTCACCACGTCGCACGTAGACAACTTTTCGACTTTGATAAATAGGGAGAACTTTGTCTCCGATATAGTAACCACCCGTAATAGGTTCATCCGTTGTGCGCTCAAATGCATGTTTGCGCTTTAGAAAAAAAAGGTGTTCCGCAAGATATCTTTCTTTGAGTTTTTCTATGTCCGATTCAGGAATTCCAAATGTCTCTGAATACAACTGTCTAACCTTTGGATTGTCAAGGCTATCCGTTGCAGTTCTCGCATCCATATACTGAGCATATTCAATATAATTAAGGATGGTGTAACCTTTATCAAACAAGCTTTGCAGCCACTGTTCGGGAGGAATTACCTTATCTATCCTTCTATGCCGTTTACTTTGGAGGTACGCTACATGATAAGATGCCATGAGTGCCTCAACGGTTTGTGGTCCTTTATGCCATGTCATCATTGCAACCCACAAATCCTGTTCTGTCAATTTAGGAATTGTAGTGCCTTCAAAGTAGATACCAGCAGTATCAGGTTTGGTAGCGTTCTTTTCGGTCTTAGTTGCAGTATTGTTCTTTGGTGAGTTGTATATAGCCTTATTCCCTTTTGGTGTGATGAGTATCCCGGCAGTATCTTCTGGGAGCTTCCTTTTATAAAAATAAGGGGTTAAAATCGCATCAAGAATAAGGAAAACACCAAGGGTAAGAATCAAACCCCCTATTATTAGTCCTCCGAGAAAAAGTTTGTTAGAAAAAAGTTTCATTTCGTTATCTCCTTTTTTTTAGATTCCTCAAGTTAGAACGCTAATGTATAAGTCACATGTTAACACGTCTTTTGTTTAAGATAAACAGTTTTTCTGTGCCTTGTGTTTTGGACGCAAAACCCCACCTGCAACAAAAAAAGAGTCCAAACGAAACGCACACACAAAGGCAGTGCCATGATCGTGAAGACTCCAAGTATAGATTTGTAATTATGAAAAGTTAGCGGATTTTCGCTGGGGGGGGGGGGGGCACAACGAATCAAAATAAACATACTTATTTGATGTGGTGAGATAATCTGCTTAGATGATAAGCACCTTGTACGTCTATTTTTTAATAACAACTTGCTTCTCATTTTCGTTCCCCATAAAGAAAAAATAAATCCATCTGATATATAGTATATCATGATTTCCGAACAATGTCAAACTTTTTTATAAGAAAATTGCCAAAAATATCTAATTTCCATCGCTATTTTGAATATTATACACAAAACATTTGGAAATATCAAATTTTTTAAGAAAAATTTAAAAATTATGACTGTGCTTATGCCATTCCTGAACAGCTTTCGGAATTTCTTGCAGGTTTTCGATTGTCGTTTGGAGTGGGATAGCACATTCCGGACCAATCAGCGGCACACCTGCCTCAAGGTTTTTGACTACTTCCGCATTAACGGCTTCCGGTTCTTTGGCAAAGAGCGTTTCAGGATTGTTGATATTGCCAACCAGTGCGATTCGTTCCTGAACGATGTCCATCGATTCTTTGGGTTCATTTTTGGAGTCGTAATGGAAGGCTGCCATGCCAGTTTGCGCGATGTACTCCATCCGGTCCACAGTACGTCCACAGATATGTAGGATAAGCGGTATCGGAATCCGTTCCACGAATTCAATGTGTAGGTCGCGGAGATAACGTTGATAGTATTCACCGCTAACGAGGTCGCCCGTTGCGTGGTCGGGGAGTGTGAGGGCATCCGCACCTGCTTCTATTTGGGCAATACCGAACTGCACAGTCGCTTCCTTCATTCTATCCAGTGCAAGTTTTGTTTTTCCGGGATCATCAAGTGACAGCAATAGAAACGGTTCTACACCGAAGCAGTGATACCCAAGCGACCAAGGTCCCATCGTTTTGCCGATCACTGCGACTTCATCGCCATATTCTTTCTTTAGGATTTTAATCGCTTCAAGCACGCATTGCGTATCAGGATGTGTTAGGAAGTTGTTAGGGATGGTGATGTCGTCAACATCTTCCCAAATCGGTTCACGCATCTTGACGGTGGGCCAGTTATCCTTCTGTTCCCACTGGATTTTGCAACCGAGTGCACTTGATTCTTGGATAATCGTGAAGACCGGCATAATCGTGTCAAATCCGAGTTCTGTGTAGCCGGTTGCAGCGAGTCTTGCCATGAGTTCTGGTTCACGATTTGCTTGTGGGAAGGGTGCGTCAACCAGATCCATCAATTCGACGGTGGCAACAGAGGTAGGATTACAAATAGGGGTACGGTCAGTGGGTTCATTGCGGAGGGCAGCGAGCACACGTTCACGCCCGTTCATCGGTTTAACGACTTGGATATTTTCATTATGCATTAAGAATTTCCTCATGTCTGTTGACTTGGTGCAGATAACACACCACGCGAAGCAGTTGCTTCCTCTTCACGCATGATTACTCGGACGTTTGGCGCACGCACTAACAACAGACCCACAAGGGCATCGTGCGAATGTCCGCATGCAAAAGCGACAGAATCACCTTCATCGCCCACGGCTTCCATTTCACCCAATTTTATCAAGCCGGCAGCAATCGCAGAAACTCGACGTGCAGCAGGACGACCTTCTCCATTTGATTTAACGCGGTAGATGCCATTTCCCACAGAGTCAACAGTAATAGTTAGTTTAGATTTTTTATCCAGTGTGTTCAAGGGGCGTGGTTCAACTGATGTGTTTTGGGGGAATTTGCATGCTTCTAAAAATACACGTCGACATGCTGCTTCATGTCTTTCACCGCAAGGAAAATGGAGCAGCCCATCCGAAGTTTCTTGCATGCCACCTAATATCTTCATTGACTGTACTACATTTTCAATCCGTGTTGCAGCACCTTCAACACGACTGTAGGTATGCACTCGGAAAACAGCACGCTCACCTTGTTGTTGGCGGTAAAGTGCTATGGTAATATCCTTGAAATGCGTATCAATCGGCACGAGTTCTATACGCCTACCGATGTTAACAACAGATGCCATGAGATACCTTGAATAAGTTTTAAGCGAGCAATAAAACTACTGCTTTGTCAAGCGATAATTGATGAGTCTTGGAAGTAGTCGGGAATCGGAGTTATCTCCTACCATAAGCAGTTCACCAGTAGGAGCGATCTCCGAATCGCGACCTACAATGATATGTTGACAAAGCACTACCACCGCCCACCGTAGCTTTTATAGATGTAACCGTAAGCTTTTTCCGAAACCTTGCGTAGAACATTTGCACGTTGATTAACCCAAGCACCAAAGGAGATACGCCGTCTTCCATAAGGTTTGCTTCGATCTTCAATCAATCCGGTAAAGACATAAGGACGGAGTTTACCATTGGGATCACGCATAACTATGATACCACTATCTCCTATCAGTCCGTAAACAGTTCCTGTTTTATTGTAAACTTTAACAGATGAAGGAATGCGAGTTTTTTTGTAGATATAATCTCCATTCGGCAGTTCAAAGTAATACTTCATCTTTTTGGAGTGAGGAAGGTTTTCATGCCACAATTGTACAAAGAACCTATTCAGGTCATGGGCGCTTGTCTTGTTGCGATACGTACGTCCATTTGTGGGGATATACTCAATAATTTTTGTCTGCTTGAAGTAAGGATAGTTAGCTTTCAATCTACGATTCACGGTATATGGACCGCCTATTAACCGAATAAAATAGTTAGTTGAAACATTTGAGCTGGCTTGAATCATCTTCTTCAAATGATATTTATTTTTATCCGTATGCCGTAAGCGGCCGTGTTTTACTTCGTGAAAGTATGCAAGCATCACAAAGTTTTTGATTAACGAGGCAGCCATTCTCGGCGTATCTTCGTTGATAGAAACCAATTTCTTACCTCTTGAGAGATCGTAGACAACAAAACTGGTTCTATCTGTTGAAGCCAAAGGACCTTTACGACGGAATTGTTTCACAAAGACATCTATATTTTGTTCAAGTGGGGAATCAATTGTTGGATCGTAAGCAGCATGGACTACTGTAGTCCCACAGAGTAAGACGATGAGTCCGCAGCAAACCAATAATCCAATAAAATTGTAAACATAAGTTTTCATCAGTGTCTTGTCTTCCTCTTTTATGTAAAATGTCCCCGATAAATGTGGGGTATAATAGCTTATGAAATTGCGGTGATGCTGTAACGCGGATGCCGTTTATTCAGTTGGCAACCGGTAACAAGCTGCTTCTCGACTGTTACGAACAAGTAGGTAATTACCAACGAGTGTTGGGTTGTTCCATGTCTGCCCATCTAACGCAGGGAATCGCGCAAGTTCTTTATGCGCTTCTGGATTCGGTTCTAAAAGAACAATCTCACCATATTCGGTAAGCACCAACAGCACATCTGAGATCAAGAGTGTCTGTCCGTGCCCATAACGTCCTCGCTTCCATTGGCGGGTCCCATCAGACGGATTTATACATGCGAAGATTCCGTCATCAAGCCCGTATAAATAGCCTTCGTAATAAATTATCGTGGTAAATTTGGCTTTGAATCGGATACTTTCCCATAACAGTTTAACGTTGAATTCTTGTGACGGGTTACCTGTTGAGATTTGAAATAATTTAGCACCGACACCGTAAGCAGTGGAGACGAGAAGCTTGTCTCCAGGAAGGGGTGTCGGTTGTGCAGCACATTCTACGGCTGGCCACGGCTGTTTCCATAATAGTTCGCCGGTAGTCGGTTCATGAGATGTAACAAGACCGTTGTTAAATAACACAACCTGCTCAGTACCTGCCAAGGTCATCAGAACGGGTGAGCTGTATCCGCTACGATGTCTATGTCCTGTCCATGCAATATCGCCTGTCTCTTTGTCATACGCCACTGCACCGCCAGCACTCACGATAACAAGTTCATCATAAACAAGTGGCGAAATACTCACACCCCATGGCGGGGCTTTTGCACCGTTTTCTTCAAAGATATTCGTAGACCAAATCTGTTTACCTGTTTCAAAATCCAAACAGTTGAGAATACCTGTGCCACCAACAGTATAGACACGGTCGCCATCAATAGTTGGTGTTGCACGTGGACCGAGTTGACCAAGTGATGTATAATACCTTGCCTTATCTCTATGTGTCCACTTTTCCTTGCCGGTGAGAAAATCATAACAGACTACCTTTTCCCATTCGCCTTCCTGTTCCTGTGTAATCGCAGAGTTACCTACAACAGCAAAACTCGACCATCCAGCACCGATAGGTTGTTTCCAAACTAATTCTGGCGGATTGTTTTCCCAATCCGTGTTGAGCTTGATACTGGTGATTATAGCGTTTCTGTCCGGTCCGAGGAACTGCGGAAAATCTGTTTGAAGTTCTGCAGCTTGTGGGGTTTGCGCTTCGGCTAAAGCGGCATAACTCTCTGGTTCCCCGCGCCACCGCCATTCAAATATCGGGACGAGGTCACCACTAAATCCATAAAAACGGAATAGGGTTGCAAATGCAACAATGCTCAGAAGGATGACACCAAAAGATAAGGATTTTACTCGCCATGCCAAGCGGGAAAGGCATAACAACCAGACGATACTGAGAAAAACCGTTATGATAAGTATTAAAACCGTAAGGGCTACTTTGTCCGCGCGTTGACCTGCATCCATCGACCACACTAACCCGAACGCTAAAACGGTGAGACTAACGACGATGTATAGGGGCCATAAACGGATGCTTTTTGTGTTTGATGTCATAAAACAGAAAACTTGTCTATGTGTTCAATTAATTTAGTATTAATTCTATCATATATTATTTGAAATAAATTTGTCAAGAAAAATTGTTATATTTTTTTATTTTCTGCTGATTTTTGTGAAACAGCGCGTCAATTTAGTCTTGTAGGTCGGGTAGAGCAAAGCGAAACCCGACATGAACGAAACGTGTCGGATGTCGCTTCGCTCTACCCATAGCTGTCAACTTAAGGAATTTCGATTTTGAGTATATCTCTTCAGTCCCGTCGGGACGATATGTTTATAGAAAACGTGGCAATTAACTTCTTTAGTCCCGTCGGGACGATATGTTTATCTTTCTATGCCGTTCCTACGGAACTCAAGAGGCGGAGGACAACATTTTTTCTATAAACATTCTGTCCCTACCAAATCAACGCTATGAATGCCTTTATGGCATTCAGCGGGACTAAAGATACTGCATAATACAAATCAAAATTCTTAAATTGACATTTATGGGTGTTGCTTCACTCTACCCGATGGACGAAGGGTTACCCCAACTGCACGGTGCCGTGAACGACGCGCCCACTGCCGATACTTTGCCTATTTTGTAGGCTCAATATAAAATAGGCGGTGCTGTCTATGCCGTGGTTATCACCTTTGATTGCCTCGTCATCCCTGTTTGTGCCACGCATATTTTCATCATAAGTACAACTCATGAACTCATCTGTAACTTCAAGCGGACGATATGTGTCCTTCAAATCTTCATCCGGCGGGTGGACAAGCCTATCCCGCAAAAAAAAGATTGCGGGTGCGCCCGTTGCGTCTACCTTTAGACGTTCCTTGATAACGTCTATCTGTGTAGAACGCGATTTTTTAGGTTGTCTAACACGGAATCCCGCTCGCTGTAGCTGCTCAACGGCATCCTGATCCGCGCTGTCTACCGCTGCGTATTGGATACGATCTGAAGCATCACAATTCGCTTTTATCATCCGTATGAAATCGGGTTTTGTGAGCTTTGTTTTGTATATCTCTTTGTATGCGTAGATGCGGTCATCTGGTGACCGCGCCCACCATATACAACACGATGGATTGCGAAATCCCCAGTCGATACTGATATAACGTGCCCACTTCGTTGAGATCGTGAAGTTGTCAATGACATGCACTTCAGGCAGAAATGTGTCAAATACGAGTCCTTCGCCTGATACCCATTTGCCTTCGTATCCGCGTTTGTATCGTAATCCTTCAAGGTTTTGTAACCTCTGGACGCGCCGCTTGCCTTTTTCGGTTAGCTCGCCAGTCTGTTGATCGTATATTTCGGGATTGTCTCTGAATGTCATCTCGAAATATGCGAGTTTTCCGGCTTTTGTCTGCTGGCGTATCCAGTGGTTCGGTGTGCTGGGATTACAATCACCGATTAAGAATGCGATTGGCAGTGTACCTGCGCGTTCTGATACTCTTGCGGTAAGTTCGTCCCATGTATCAAAGGAGACGAGTTCTGCTTGGTTGACGAATGCTGCATCAAAGAAGTCGGATAGCAGGTTTTGCGGTTTGTCTAATCCGTTCATGTAGATGCGTGAACCGTTCCAGTATTGAAAGAAGTCGGGATGTTCGCCGCCGTATCGTGTGATGGGTGTGGGATTCGGGTCGGCGCGACTTCTCGGTCGGAATCCGAGATATTTTTCGTAGGTTGGGACAATGTTTTTGTATACTCTTTTGAGGCTGCGGTGGACGAAGGTGAGGCGTGCGCCGGGGTAGTTCCTCGCTAATTGGTCTATGTATGCGACGCAGCTAAATGTTTTGCCTGCGTCATAAGTGCCGCCTGCTATTTTTATATTTTTGTGCGATTTGAATAGGTCGCGCATCTGCCCGTGAGGACGGAATCCATCGGGATTGTATGTGATGCGGGGCAGTTTTTGTTTAGGTGTTGCTTGTTTGCTGGCAGTCGCGTTTCGGAGATCGTCCTTGGTCGCGTTTCGGAGGTCGCTCCTACCGGTATCGTTTTTGTCATCGCTTTTCGTCGCGTTTCGGAGATCGCTCTTACCAGTATCATCTTTAGCATCTTGCTTGGGTAGACAGGATTGATACTGCTCCATATCGGGATGCAGATGCGTGAATTCTTGCAGTTCTTCGTCAGGTTGTTCTATTTTGTCGGATTGTTCAGTAATGTTGGATTTTGCTGGTTGGTGGTTCGATTTTAGGTTGTGCTGTGCTGTGTGTTTTTTCTTATATTTCCATTCGGAGATACGCATATTGGTCTCGTATCCATGTCGCTCAATGTTCTCGCGTCTGCACATTCTGTCTTTTGATAGCACGAGTCTACTGTGGTTGACAATGCATTGAGACATTTTCTTGGATCTATCAGCGTCGTCTACCTCTTTCTTGGCTTTCTGAAATTCCACTTTAAGCTCGGATAACATTTCATTATACAAGGCATATTCTTGCTTAAATAGAACAAATTCCTGCTCTTTCAAATGGTTATCTTGGATGTTTTTGTAAAGGGGCGTTTGATTTTTCATACCGATATTATAACTGATGCTGGATGGGTGTTGAAAGTTTTTGTGGCGTGCGGAACAATAGATTTCCAATAGATATCCAATAGGTTTGCAGGGGAATAGTTTTCAGTTGTCGGTTGTCAATTTTCAGTTGTTGTCAGTGGGTTTTTATGGGAGGGATATGTTCGTTTTCGCAGGGGAGTGGTGTGGTCGCGAACTGGAATCGCTCCTACAGAACACTACTCTTTGTAGGAGTCGCGTTTCGGAGATCGCTCCTACAAGTTTTATCTGCATATTTCTACAAAAACTTTACATACCCATTCAAGATATATAATTGAAAATGCCGTGCAGATGTATTATACTTACGAGTTGTGCCAAATAACTTTTAGTAACTAATTGTTTCACATGAATAAAGGCTTGTCCAAATATCCTTCATTAGTTGAGACGCTCTTTAGTCCCGTAGGGACGATAT
>JAPPCZ010000053.1 GCA_028824685.1 Candidatus Poribacteria bacterium | reverse complement strand
GGAGTATGCTAAAGCGATGTATCATCATATATACAATCGCGATAACGATAACCCTATATACGTTGAAGGCTTAGTAAATACTGTATATGAATCAGAAAGATTTAAAGAGAAATACGGTGTATTAAGTGCCCGTTGTTCAGATTTATCAAAGATTAGTTGGATAAATCTTAGTTTCCCTATGAGCCATTATCACGGTAGCAATATGGGAAAATTTAATGGTTGGGCTCAATTTCAATCTGATTACTTTCCAGATCATATTTCTAAAATGAAATAAAATGTTAGCAATTTTCAACTTATTACATTTTACATTAACTCACAAATAGGAGATAAACAGTGATGAAAAAAATGTTTACCTGTATTTTTGTAATTTCAGTTCTGTTATTTGTATCTAATGCACATTCACATTTGAATTTAACCCCTTTCATATCTGCAGAACACGAGAAAACAAGGAACGCTTGGGTAGATGCTTATAGTGCTCAAGACGCTCTTTATAAGATCATGGAAAATAACTATCCTATTTTTCAAGGTGCTAAATCTGCTATTCTGGAACTTATATCTGATTGGAACGATAACGAGACAAAGGTGGCAGAAAAGAAATCTGCAACTATTGATAGCGTGACAGGTGCGCTCGTCTCACTTGTAGCTACAATTGGTGCAAAAAGTCCACCGATTGCATATTTACCATCTGTTTTTAGTACTTATCAGTCAGCGAAATCTATAGGGGAGTTAACGTCAATGACATTAGGGGGCGATAAATACCTAAAAGCAATCAATGAATCGCTTTCTACTATGGATACCTATAGAGATCTACTTTCAAACACTCATAAACAATATGTTCCAGCCTATGGCGCTTATTTAGATGCTTGTGTAGCACATCTAATATGCAGGCCAATTTCAGAGGGTGGGGCGCAAGTCGCATATACAAAGAAGCAATTAGATGCTGCCGTCAATCCTGCTCCTCCAACTGTGCCTCTTGTAAATGGTTGGGTTCACCCAAACGATAGTTCATCTCAAGGGAAACATACAGTATACTCAAAGGGTAACTGGGATTTTGAAAATCTCCCTTATAAATATCCGTGTAAAGGTGGTGGTGGTGAAGACGATCCTAATGATAAATATAGGACCCCGAGTGAAGCATTTTTTACACACCGTGAAAAATGTGGCACAGCTAAAAGCTTTCCACAGTTGATTAGAGAAAGTCTGCACACTCCTTATATATATACCACAGAGTCTTTTATAATTGAATTGAATAGGCGCTCTGTGGCTGATGGGTGTGGTGATGCTTGGTATTCTTGCGATGATGATGTAGAAGATAAGCGTGACGAACATAACCCGAAAGATTGCGAGATAATGATACCGAAAAAAGATGGGACATCATATAATTGCCCTGACAAGTTTCGAGAATGTATGGGTCATAAAAGAGATCATGATGAGAGCACGATTTTGAACCGCAAAACCGTGCATTCTGACACTCCTGATAGCAGCAATGACGATGATGACGATGATGACGAGACGGAAAATCAGTATGTCGCGCCGGAGCCAACGCCTGCGCCTGCGCCCTCTTACCATACATGTGGCGTTCATGAGACATCTGTATCAGGTACTCATTCTGCGGCGGGGTGTGGCGTTTCGGGTCATTATGTGTGTGATGGTTCAGACCATTCATTGCAAGCGAGTTGCACGTCTACTGATTCCAATGGGCAATCTTGCACGGTGTCAAGTTTCTATGCGTGTCAAACGCATACGCATGTGTATCCAGCGGCACCAGCGATTTCGTGTGGTCGTAGTGGGTGCACACAGACGGTCTCTTCCTCAACAGAGCATCAGGTAACTTGTGCAGCGGGGCACACGTATTGGTCTTGCGGGCAATATGCGAATTGGCTATTTCATCAGCATCGCGTGGTGACGTGTAAATTTACTTCGTGTCAGCAAACGTGGCAAAAGTGTACCGGTGGGGCACCGATGTGTAGAGCCGCCTCACGGCAAGGTGAGAAGTGTTGGGGGCTACCTGCGTCACCATAAATTTACAGGCAGGTATCCGAAAGGCTATCTGCCTTTTCTTTTCGCAGTCAGCGGTCAGTTATCAGTTGTCGGTGTGTTTCCAAAACGCACCATAGCCGTCAATTTAGTAATAGATGTTTTGTGGTAGTTCCTTGTAAGCCCGATTTTCTTCTTGTAGGAGCGAGCTCCTGCTCGCGACATCTTGTAGGTCGGGTTTCGCTGCGCTCTACCCGCTGAATCATGCAGAATGCCAAACGCGCATTCCGCCAAGCGCATTTGTAGCATTGATTTCTTGATTTGGTGCATGCTTCTTTAGGCATTCCCTGCCTACCACGTGTTGTAGCACAACTTTTAGAATTCACCATATCAGTAAAGTATCCGCTTATTTTCGCCGGAAGCGACATCCCAAATACGGACGGTGCCATCTCTGCTACCGCTCGCAAACGTCCGCATATCGGAACTAAAGGCGATGGCAGGAACCAATCCATCATGTCCTTCAAATTTCTTCTTATATTCGCCTGTATTTGGATTCACCAAATGGATATTTCCGAATTCATCACCACCTGCTAATAGACTGCCATCCGGACTAAAAGCGATACTATAAATACCATACATGCCTTCCACAGAAATTTTATGTTTCAGTTCTCCTTTCACCGTGTCCCACACATGGAGATTCCCGCTATCACGACGGAAATTCCCATCTTCATCTCGTAGATCGGCATCATCACTTCCGCTCGCCAATGTTTTGCCATCCGGACTGAACGCGATACGATGACAACCTCTTTTGTGTCCTGTGAGCGTTTTTTTGACTACGCCTTTCACCGGATCATACAAATCGATGGTGGCGTGCAGATTCGAAACCGCCAGTATAAGGTTATTCGGATCGAAAACAGAACAGTAAGAATTAATAAATTCTTTCGGTTTTATGATTTGCTGCTTTTTAACACCGGTGGCTGTGTCCCAAAAAGTAAAGGCTCCGTGTACGCCCACTGTCAGGAATGTTTCCCCATCAGCACTAAAGTCGAAAGTCCTGATCCAACTGCCGCGTTCAAGTTCATATTTATGCTTTCCTGTGTTGACATCCCAAAGATGGATTCTGGAGAGTTCTTCCTCACTTGCGATGGTGCTCCCGTCCGGGCTGAAAACAATAAGGTGTACCCCGGTTCGACGACTCTTCACCAAACGGAGTAATTGGTAGGTGGTGGCATCGTATATCCAAATCCCCTCAGAATTTGCGACTGCGAGCCGTGTACCGTCTGGTGAATACGCCACATCGTAGATGCGACCCGTATCAAAATTTGCTTTTGCTTCTCCTTTAGGTGAAGGGGATTCAGCGAAAAGGATAGGGAGATAGAACGTTGAAACGAAAATGAGTGCTAATAAGATTAGGATGTATCTGTTTTTTGTTGCGAATATATTTTTCATCAGTGTGTCTCCTTTTGGGTATAGTATATCAAAAAGGTGTGTGGAATAACAAAGGGGTTTGGACTGTCGTAGGTCGGGTAGAGTTTACGAAACCCGACACGTTTGATTCATGTCGGGTTTCGCGTTGCTCTACCCGATCTACGATATAATGCTATTCTTTAATAACAATATCCCACAGATATACAACACCATCACGACTCCGACTTAACAGCACCTTCCCATCCGATATAAATGCGACATCAGCAATCCAGCACCGATGTCCTTCCGATTTATGCGTCTTTTCAAAAGTGTGTAGATGCTGAGTTAAATCGTCTGCATCTAAATCAACATCTAAGACAGTGACAGTCCCGTTCCTTGCACCAGTTGCTATCAGTTTTCCATCCGGACTAAAGGCGATACTTGAGATAATCGTCTCTATCATAGACTCGTATCCAGCACGATAACCTATATTCTCGCCTGTCTCCACGTCCCACAGATAGACAGTTCGCCTGGGACCAGAGGTGGCGAGCATTTTACTATCGGGACTGAATGCGAAACACGGGTCAGACGCAAAGGGTCCCGAGAGATTTTTCCTCTCTTTGCCTGTTTCCACATCCCACAAGCGGACAGTGTCAGAACAACTACTTGCGATCGTTTTGCCATCCGGACTATAGGCGACATTTAGGATACCGTCTTCATGCCCTAATATAATTTTCTTTTGTTTGGCAGTGTCTGCATCCCACAACCGTATCGTATAATCCTCGCTCCCACTGACGATTGTTTTGCCATCCGGACTGTAATCAATACTGGCTATTGGCAACTGATGTCCGCTGAGTATATGCGTCAGTTCACCTGTCTCTCGATCCCACAAAACGACAGACAGATAGTTATCGGCAGCAGTGATTGTTGTCCCATCGGGACTGAACGCTAAGTCGTTAACCAGAAAAATATCGGAGATGTCCAATGTTTTCTGTAGCGTGAAAGATGTTGTGTCCCATAGATAGAGGGTCTTATCCTTCCCCGCCGTAGCGATTGTTTTGCCGTCCGCACTCACCGCAATGTTAGAAAATTCGCCATAATAATCGGTAAGTATATGCGTGGTTTCACCGGAGGCGACATCCCAAATACGGATACTCCCGTCCCAGCTCCCACTCGCAATCGTCTGCATATCCGCGCTGAAGGTGAGTGCCATCACGGCTCGGCTGTGTCCCTTGAATGTTTGGATACGCTCACCTGTTTTTGTCTGAAACAGACCGATAGTTCCCGAACCGCCAGCTACCGCAAAGAGACTGTTATCTGGACTGAGTGCCACTTTATAATAAATACTATCCTCTATGTCAATATCCAGTTTATGTTGTTGGTTTCCTGTCTGCGTGTCCCAAAAACGAATGCTCCCGTCCCAGCTCCCGCTTATGAGTGTGCTACTATCTGCACTGAACGCGAGGCTCTCCACACTTTTTTCGTGTCCTTCAAATGTCCGTATATGTTCACCTGTCTGCGTATCCCACAGACAGATGGTCTTCCAGAACGCACCTGCCAGCACTTTACCATCCGGACTGAAAGCGAGACTGATTAACGCCCATTTTTTTACCTCTGATGGTCTTTGGAGTTCCATTTTTAGGTCGCGGGTCTGTGGGTCCCAAAAACGGATGTCGTCATTCCCCGACACTAATGTTTTTCCATCCGGACTGAAAGCGAGACTATAGATTTCGCCGCTCGTCCGAATGCCGCGCGGATGCCACCGATTGTTGACGTTCCACTGCTGAATCAAGCCATTAGCAATTGACTCATATTTATCTGCGCTTACGACGACACGGCTGTCCGGACTAAAGACGATACGTTTATGCATGGCAATACCTCTTTGGGTGAGGAACGCGAGTTCTTTATAGGTGGTCGCGTCGATGAGCCAAATCCCTGCTGATGTGGCAACAGCGAACCGTGTGCCGTCTGGACTATACTTGACATCGTAGATACGTCCTTTGCCGAGCCGAGCGACTGCAGCTTCGGGTATGCCGATAGTTTCAGCGAACAGGGTGGGAAGATAGCACGTTGAAATGAGAATGAGTGTGAGGTATATTTTCTTCATCGGGTGTTGTCCTTTTAGGTATAGTATACCAAAAAGGCGTGTGGAATAACAAAGGGAATGGCTATCCTCTGTAGGAGCGAGCTGTGCTCGCGACATCGGACGAACGGTCGCGAGCATAGTGCGTAGGTCGGGTAGAGCGAAGCGACACCCGACACGTCTGTTATATGTCGGGTTTTCGCTATCGCTTCTACCCGACCTACAAGATACAAACTATAAACATATCGTTCCCGCCAAATGCCAAAAAGCGTATTTGGCGTTGATTTGGACACGTCTGTTATATGTCGGGTTTCGCTACCGCTTCTACCCGACCTACGAAAAAATGTAATATTATCCTACAGAAACAGGACGTAAGGCATTTTCTGTCCGTAGACTCTGTTCCCGCAAAAATATCTCTGGCATATCATCTAAATCGGTTTCAAACTTTAACCAAAAATACTTTGCTTGTTCGGTAGATGTATCGTCTGCCAGATACTTCCAATCACCGATGCAATGCGTTTGCTGCGATCTCGCGAAATCATACTTGGGGCCGTAAGCAGGTGGCGGTTCAGTTGGCTTCACATCTAACGTGAGTGCCTGATACAGAACAGGGTAATTCGCGGGAATTCCGAGGATTAAATCTTGTGTCGCAAATCCCATCACAGGATTGACGAAATCTACGCTCACATTCCACCAACCATCTTCTGTTTTGTATGGCGTGCCAAAGTCCCGTCCCGTTGGTGTTAAATTGTTATAGGAAATTAGGATTGGTGTAATTGTGGGTAATGATTGATTTAATGAGTTTTCATCAATCACTGCGCCAACGAATTGGACAAGGAGTGCGCCCCAGGTGTTGGGTGCTGGCTCGAGAACGATTGTGTATTCGTTCTTTACTGGGGTGTTGGCTTGGTCTAAACCACTAAGAATGTGGTAATCCATAAGGGCGGCATCGTCTCCTGCCACCGCTTTTAGTGCGATGTTCGACTTATCAATGCCGATGATGTCAGAAGTAAAGCGTAGAGGCAATTCTATTCTGTCGTGGCTAATATAATTAGGGTCTTCAAACATTTTCAAACCTCTTTCTTCTGTAGGTGGTGAATACCTAAATGGTATTCATACCGTTGATTACGAGGTCTACCTCGCGACCATTCGGAATCTGTCTGTAGGAGCGATCTCCGAAGCGCGACGCGTTAGACGGTCGGGAATTTAGCGAGTAACATTAGTGCATTTGATACACCTTTTGCCTCTCTGAGACTTTGACAAATTGCATGATAGTTCCAGTGGGCGAAATATGTATATTGTTATGTCGCACCTACCAAATCAACGGTATGAATGCCATTAGGCATTCCCCGGAGCTCAAGAAGCTAATTACCACGTTTTCTATAAACATATCGTTCCTCCGGAACTGAAGATATAAAAATCGGACTTTCAAAATCCTGTAGGAGCGATCTCCGAAGCGCGACGCGTTAGACAGTCGGGAATCGGAGTTCCCTCCTACAAAGAGAATCAACGATAATGAACCAACAAATCCTATTTATGAGATACGCTCTATAAAAGTATACGTACCGTAAGCGGTACGCATACTTTTTATACATTACAAACCAAACTGCTGTTATCTGGCGTTTTCACCGTATTCGTCTAAAATCGTACGGATACGATCTGTAGACAAGTCCCAAACAGGTGTATGTCCCTTGTCCTCAATCGCGTCGGTGATAGTCGTGATAAATTCACCAAGATTGCCTGCTTTATTGGTAACGGGATGTGTATCGTGAAACAAAATAACCAGTTTCGTGTCGCCACGATCCATGAGTTCCTCAATGCGCTCGGTGAGTGCCGTTTTTATTGATTCCTTATCACTGTTTGCTCTCGAATCTTTGGAATCAACATCCCACATAATCCGATACAAGGCTGCTTCATCGTATGTGCGCTGGACATTCCCTTCATCGTCCATGTTGCCATAGGGGGGACGGACATACCGCGCCGTTTGCTTCGCAAAGCGAAGTATAAAATCTTTCGCGCGATTGAGATCGTTCATGAGTTCTTCCGCATTATAGCGGTGGGGATGGTCGTTTTCTTCCGCGTGTGCATTTTGACCATCCATACCCGTATGCACGCCCACGATGTGACCGGCATCCGTCATTTTTTTTACAAGCCGCTTGCCTTCTGAATGCATACCGCGGAAATAGTTATCCTGATCGTTTTTCGCGTGCGATTGAATGAAAAAGACAGCGTTTAAGGCATGTCCTGTTGGATTGTTTTCGAGTGCATGCAAAATGCGCTCCGTGCCGTTTGCTGAACCCGATCGTGTATCGGGACCGTCATCAAAAGTCAAAATGACTTCTACTCTTGCCATTTTGTAATATCTCCTGTTATAATATATCCAAATATGGAGGGTATTTCTATGTTTAGATTGTGCATTTTATTCACTATTATGGTCATTCTCTGTGGCTGCACAACTCACCATCAGAAAATCACGTTTAAAGAACAATATAACATTTACAGTAAGCCTGTCGTCGATTACAGTAATATGGTGATCGCGATACCTGATGCTGAACCCCGTCCCGCTATGGCTTTCAGGAAGTGTAATCTCGACCTTTATGAGTTACAACAATTCATAGATGCCATTGTCCGCCGTATGGATGCCAAAAACCTTGTACAATACCATGCGATCCAAAATGAGGTTGACGAACTTTATTTTAAACTCCGCAACACGCTCAACATGGACGATACAAAAACGCTTTATACATGGCCAGAGGGATACGCGTATAGAGTCTTAAACAGTTATTACAGGATACGCACTGAAAACCATCTAAAAACTGCATTTGCCACCGTCCAGTATATGAAACACCAGTTAACCCAGTAGACTCTTTTACTGTGGAGACCACAATCTACCCTAAGAGCTAATGGCTGACTACTAAAAAGTATATCTAAAAGCAAATGGATATTTGAGACCAAACATGCATCCATGACAATAGATAAACAATAAGTTTGCGGAAAACCTTCCTGAAGTTGCCAACGCTGTGGGGAGAGAAAAATCAGAATATCTTCCAGTAGATTGGGCGTAGCTCTACCCTTATGCATCAATTTTAGGAATTTCATTCCGTTTTTAGAGTATGTATAGCCTCGTAGAGGCGGTATGTTTATAGCGGACGGAGTTAACCCAATCTTGAGCCTCGTAGAGGCGGTATGTGTATAACCCTATATGTCGCTCCTACCAAATCAACGGTATGAATGCCATTAGGCATTCCCCGGAGCTCAAGAAGCTAATTACCACGTTTTCTATAAACATATCGTTCCTCCGGAACTGAAGATATAAAAATCGGACTTTCAAAATCCTGTAGGAGCGATCTCCGAAGCGCGACGCGTTAGACAGTCGGGAATCGGAGTTCCCTCCTACAAAGAAGGTGTCCTGTAGGAGCGATCTCCGAATCGCGACGGTCGCGAGGAGACCTCGCTCCTACAGAAGAAGCGACGATCGGGAATCCAAATCAACAGTATGAACGCCATTTAGGCATTCCCCGGAGTTCCCTCCTACAAGGATATCCTATTCTGAAAATTAATTACTATCCTCAGAGCTATCAGCCGAGTCATCTTCCAACAAAAAGTCGAGTGTGACGCTATCAATAGCGTTGCGAATACGTTCGTCAAGTTGGCTCAGCACTTCGGAATGAAGGTCGGTAACGCTCGCATCCGGTTTTATACCGGAAATTTTCTTTTTCGCCTCACTGCCGCGTGTCAGAATACGCGTAACAGCAGTGCCGTAATCTTCTGCCTTCACTGAAATCACCTCCTTTTATTCTGGAATGGGATATATTGATCAACAGAATTCCTTTCCAAAAATCTGTTTATCCAATTAGAATTCACATGATTAAATTGTTTTTGAGGCATTGCTGGTCTATTGATAACACAATCGATTTTAGACGGAATTTCAACATCCAAAAAATCACATATTTTTTTCAATTGAAGTACAGGCGTTTCTTCCAATTCTTCATAACTTATATGTAATGGAATTATGCCGTTATGGCGAAAAAAACCACACCACTCCGAATCTGCCAAATAAAAATTGGCAATATGCTCTCGAATTCGCGTCTCATTAAACCTTACATTTTTGGCTTGATTTCCACTCTGATTCACAATCCACCATTCTTCAAGTTGTAGTGCTTTCTCTAAAGAAACTGCTTGCGCTACCTTATCTATCCTATGGAGATAGATAAATTTAATATTCGGGAAAATCTTAAACAGTGTTGTGTAATCGTCTATCCCTTTTATATCACTTAACACCCTTAATCTCTTTAAAACTTCTTTATAATGGCATCTGTGAAGGACCCCACCCCAAACACCTTTAGCAGCCCCCGATTCATATATTTTTTCTATGCTGTTCAGGTGGGGATATTCATATAGCGTAATTTCTTTCGGATTTCCGATTTTTAGTCCTTGAAGCATAGAGCATAGATAGCGTGTCCCCGCTCTTCTTGTGCTGGTAATTAGGTAATGAATCATGTTTATTTATTGACCTCAAATAGATTTTTCCATGCCATTAACTGTTTCGTCTGTGGTAACGGGATATGGCGTGTCATGTCTTTGTAAAATCTGTTGAAAAATGGATTAGCATTATGCGCTTCATAAATGACATGATGCATGTATTGGAGAGGGTTGTTGTTCAAATACGCTCCCATTGAATAAAACATCGGAAGACCTATTGCATGAGATAAGGACAGAATGGGTCGGTTTATACTCCACATAGCGATTAGGAATTCATCTTCACAGCATTTGTTGAGGTTCTGACGGAGAAAGTCGGCAAGTTCGGAGTTCTTATTCAATGCGAATAGGACGGTTTTGTTGGTAGGCCGGATAACTTGTTCCTTCCCGATGTCCGAATTGTTGTTTATTTCTAAGCCGACATCCTCAAATGCAGCGACTTCCTGTTCCCACAGTTCTGATTTTTTGGGGATTTTACCGATAGCGTTGTAAATCCGCTCTATCCAGTGTTTGTAGTCAAACGGGTTCAAATAATAATTGAATGCTATAGGATTGCTTTCGGTCCAGGGCGAATCAAAGAGGGCGTAGAGTTTGATTTTTTTGTCAAGGGTACAAGCAAAGGCATCTGAATCCATCACGAGCCAATTGTCTATCGGTAGATCGTCGAACAAACAGGCGAATTTTTTACCGTAACGTAGGTTCTTAATGTTTTTCAGGCTTGCATGTATATCATCCGTTTTGACGACTCGGATATATTCCGCTGGCACACGCATCGCATCAAAGATGACTTTTGCCGATTTAAAGACAGTTTCCTCTACATGAAAATAAGTTTGGACTCCGTGTTCACCGAGATCGGTGTTATTGAGCATCGCAAGCGATGCCCAGACCGCGCCTTTCACATGCACCTGTTGAAAATACGCCCTTGACTTTGCCTCTTTGATAAATTGGAAACTTGAGGAAAATAGCGGTATAGAGATGGCAAGTTTATCTGAGGCACCTCTTTCTGGAAGTAATGCTTTATAGTCAATATCCGTTAGCAATCGCCAAATATGGTCTTTATTTCGCATGTTATGTCTCCTTTGGTGTTGATTTGGACACGTTTCGCTCTTGTCGGGTTTCGCGTTGCTCTACCCATAAGTGTCAACTTAAGGATTTTCTAAACATAGGGAACCTTCTTCAGTCCCGTAGGGACGCTATGTTTATAGAAAACGGATAATCCCTCTCTTGAGCCCCGTCGGGGCGATATGTTGTCGCCTCAGTCTACCAGTCAGATATGTCGTTCCTACGGAACTCAAGAGGCGGTGGGTAACTTTTTTCTATAAACATATCGTCCCTACGGGACTAAAGACACTGCACAATGGATTTATCCCTTAAATTGACGCCCGCTGAATGCCAAAAGCGCATTCATAGCGTTGATTTATGGGTTTCGTAAACTCTACCCGACCTACGAACTGTAGGAGCGATCTCTGAATCGCGACCGTCAGGAATCTGTAGGAGCGATCTCCGAATCGCGACCGTCGGGAATCGGAGTTCCCTCCTACAAAGAAGCGACGGTCGGGAATCGGAGTTCCCTCCTACAGAAGAAGCGACGATCGCGATTCGGAGATCGCTCCTACAGGAAGAAGATATGGATTATGCTTCCTCTTTGAGGTGCTTCAAGATTTCCTGCTTCGTGGCTTCATCTGCTTTGGCGAGGAGATCGGTTATATTTGTTTCCTCTATTTTTGCTATGATTTTGCGTTTTTCCTGCATGCGTTTCACGACAGTTTCTGTATATTCAGCTGTTTGTTCCGCAGTATACGGACGCATAAGCCAATCTAATTCAGCGACCGATAACCCTTTCTCAAAATGCCAATAGCCGTCCTCGCGTAAGCGGGTGATGTGTTGAAAATACGCATCAAAAATAAGTGCCACCCGATCACAACTGAAGTTGTTGATAGCGTATTCTCTACAAACCTCGTTGTCAATTAGATGGATATTTTCTGCTGCTGTAACAATGTTTCTGAACGATTTGCAACGCCAGCCGGTAATCCCTTGATGGTTCACTTCAGGGAAAATACCGCGATTGCTTGTGATCACGGGTGTGCCACTTGCGATCGCTTCAAAGAACACATTGCCACCGGGTTCGGGGTAATAGGTGAACATACAAACAAGTTCGGCGTCGCGATATAAGATTTTACGCATCTCTATGTCCACTGCACCTAAAAACTCTACAAACGGAGGTGTCTGTTGACCAATTACTTGTTCAAATTCTTCAGGCGTTGCTTGTCCACACACTATCAGTTTTTTATCCATCACTTCTGCCAATTTGACCGCTTCTTTTAAGCCTTTGCTCTCCGTTATTCTGCCAATGAAGAGGTAATAATCGTCCTTATCGTATTTGTATTCAAATTCTGCGGGGTCAAAATAGGGCGGTATGACGAAATCCTCGTGTCTCGGGTCCGTATAGTGTCGCGCTTCATAAGAGCCGTGCTCAACCCCGTCATGAAACTTGATGTCAAACGACCTATTCAACGCACCTATATCCGTATTCAGCCGCGAATATGATTCATAGATTCGAAAAGGTGAAAATGTTGTCGGGTATCCAATAAAAGGTTCTACGATATATAAATTTGATCCTAAATCTGAGTTGACTTCATCTAACAACGTATTTACAACTTTCATGTGACCAGTTCCCCAACTGGCTAATATCACATCGCCAGCGGATACACGTTTTGCGAGTGCTTTGGGCGTGTTCGCGTGAAAGTTGTCGTGCATCGCACCGTATCCAAACTTAAATTGTTCTTTTGTAAAATCTTCATCGGGATAGGTAGATCGGAAGTCTTTTTCAGATGTAACTGGTACAAGTTCACACCCTAAATCATCGGACTTTTCATTGGAATAGAGAATTATTTCCCATCCAAGTTTTGACATCATTTCTGTGAATTTAATCGCTTTTTGCGTAAAAGCACAGCAATTCCACGGGGATTGTCTTGATGTGATTGTGTGCGGTATACCGAGTAGATGTAATGTTTGCATTTATTGCCCTCCTAATTTGGCTATCGGCTGTCAGTCTTGTAGGTCGGGTAGAGCTTGCGACACCCGACAATCAAACGGCCATCTAATGATAACGTGTCGGGTGTCGCAAGCTCTACCCGACCTACGAAATACAATTCTATTATATCTGAAGGGGAATAAGCATCTGAAAGGAATTGGGGTTAGAAACAATAGATATCCAATAGATATCCAATAAGTTTGCAGGGAAAAGGGGTGGGTTGGAATCGTAGGTTGGGTAGAGTTTGCGCCACCCGACATGAACGCGACGTGTCCAAATCAACGCCAAATACGCGTTTGATATTTGTCGGGGACGATATGTAAAAATATATCGTTGGGATACACATATCGTCCCTACCAAATCAACGCTATGAATGCCTTTTTGGCATTCAGCGGGACTAAGGAGATGAGGTCGTCCGTGCTGCTATAAACATATCGTCCCTACGGGACTGAAGCGGGTTTTCCCTGTCTGGGAAATCCTTAAGTTGACATCCAGGGAATGCCATACGCGCATTCATAGCGTTGATTTATGGGGTAGAGTTTGCGCCACCCGACATGATTGCACTTTCAGACTGAGCTTGTCGGGTTTCGCTGCGCTCTACCCGACCTACGAAATACAATAAGAGAAAAGGCGTAATAAATCGGGCTTCCAAAGCCCTCTAACAAGAGAAGAGGCGCGTTTCCAAAACGCGCCTACCGTTGGGGTAAAGAGGAGCGTTTGGAAAACGCACCTAACAGGGGTGTGTGCCGGTGCGGTTATTATTGAATAACCACCGTGTCTTCACTAATTGCGAGATCTAAGGTATTTATTATAATTTCGCGATCTGAGCCTGGCACAGACAAAAGTGGACCGTCCACAGTAACATCCGATAAAACGATTGTAGACGCTTTCTTTTCAAGAACTTCAAACGTGGCTGAAGCAAGTGCGCCTTCACCGATGCCCGTTGAGGTAAAGGATAATACGGTTATTTGAAGATTACCATCATCAAGCATAGAATATTCTAAAGTATAATCTTCAGATCCAGGTATGTAGTTCGGAATTGAATGTTCTGCATACTTTAGAACGGTTGCGTCAAAAGTTAGCACAAACTGATAACCTACCGCTGGTTTTTTGCTATCTATATTGACCTTGATAGTGAGTTGTTCACCGACTTCGGGTAAAGCGATTTCGGTTGGGGAAATAGTGATGGTGGCATCAGGCTCCATCTCGGCGGGCATTTCAGGTTGTTGGGTATCCTCCTCTGGAGGTCGTTGGGGACCATCCATTTCTGGCGGTGTTTCGGGCTGTTGGATATTATCCTCTGGGTGGTCTACAGGTTGTAAGGTATCATCCATCTCAGCGGGTGTTTCACCATCGCTGTCATCTTCTGGGTGGTCTACAGGTTGTAAGGTATCATCCATCTCAGCGGGTGTTTCGGTTTCTGTGTCTGTTATTGCGTCCATCACAGGTTTCTGCATCTTTTCACAACCCACTGTAAAAATGCACGCAATCGCTAAAATACATACAAAAGAAAAATAACGTGAAAACTTCATTATAGACTCCTTATTTTGTGTAGCGCAAACTTTTAGTTTGCGTTCTTTTTATGCACAAACTGAAAGTTTGTGCTACTGCTTCGTCAGCATATTATTGTCCGTCGCGATTCGGAGATCGCTCCTACAGATTTCCGAGGGTCCGATTCGGAGATCGCTCCTACAGAGAATGTGTCAACATATCTTCACAATTCACTATATATATCTGATACGAGGGATTAACTCGTGGGAGGGTATTATTACCCTGATACCTCGCATTATCACCGTTCTACAGGTTTAGGTAGGGCAGGCCACGGCACGGGTGTGTGCCGAGGTAGAACACCTGCCCTAACACGAGTATCTATAGAGGATAATCTATTTGGAAATGTTTGTCAAGCAGTTTTTATTTTCTGGTAGGCGCGTTGGGAACGCGCCTACCAAGGGTGTGTGCTGATGCGGTTATTACTGAATAACCACCGTGTCTTCGCTAATAACGACATCTAAGCGTGAACGATCTGGACGGTTCACATTATCAACCGATAAAACGATTGTAGACGCTTTCTTTTCAATGACTTCAAACGTAACTGAAGCAAGCATGCCTTCACCGATACCTGTTGAGGTAAAGGATAATGTTGATAATACAACTTTCCCATCATCAAGCATCGAATCTTCTAACGTATAATCTTCAATATCAGGTATGTAGTTAGTAATTGAATGTTCTACAAACTTTAGCACAGTTGCGTCAAAAGTTAGCGTTAACTGATAAAAACGCACTTGTTCTTTGCTATCTATATTGACATTGATAGTAAGTTGTTCACCGACTTCGGGTAAAGCGATTTCGGTCGGGGAAATAGATAGGGTAGCATCAACATCCATCTCTGCGGGTGTTTCGGTATCATCCATTTCTGGAGGCTCTGGAGGTTGTTGGGGCCCATCCATTTCTGGTGGCGTTTCGGGTTGTTGGGTATCCTCCTCTGGAGGTTGTTGGGGACCATCCATCTCAGCGGGTGTTTCTGCGGGTGTCTCTGTATCTGTCATTGCCATGTCCACTGCGTCCATCACCGGTTTTTCCATCTTTTCACAACCGACTGTAAAAATGCACGCAATCGCTAAAATACATACAAAAGAAAAATAACGTGAAAACTTCATCATAAACTCCTTATTTTGTGTAGCGCAAACTGTCAGTTTGCGCAGAATATGGACAAACTAAAAGTTTGTCCTACAATGATACGAGGGATTAACTCGTGGGAGGGTATTATTACCCTGATACCTCGCATTTATCACCGTTCTACAGGTTTAGGTAGGGCAGGCCACGGCACGGGTGTGTGCCGAGGTAGAACACCTGCCCTAACACGAGTATCTATAGAGGATAATCTATTTAGAAAAGTGTGTCAAGCAGTTTTTTACGGCATCTTGTCGGTCGGATAGAGCGACGCGAAACCCATAGGCGTCAGTTTAAGAACCTGTCTCTTGTTGGAGGGAAACCTTGTCCGCCCGATTTTTATATCTTCAGTTCCGTAGGAACGATATGTTTATAGAAAACGTGGTAATTAGCTTCTTGAGCTCCGGGGAATGCCTAATGGCATTCATACCGTTGATTTGGTAGGAGCGATATGTTTATAGAGATGCCATTGGATACACATACCGCTCCTACGGAGCTCAAGAGGGTCTGACACCGTATTCTATAAACATTCCGCCTCTACGAGGCTATACATATCCAAGAAGTAGATATGAAGTCCTTAAGTTGACACCCGGTGAATGCCTAAAGACGAATGCGCTTGGTAGAATACCAAATCAACGGTATGAATCATGGAGCATGCCACAAGTGCATGCTTCTTTAGGCATTCACCGCCTACCAATACCGTCTGCTCTTTGTAGGAGGGAACTCCGATTCCCGACTATTGCTGATACCTACAATTTTAGAGTGGACATACCATTAGCATTGTAGGTCGGGTAGAGTTTACGAAACTCGACAGGAATCAAACGTGTCGGGTTTCGTAAACTCTACCCGACCTACAGTATGTTAGTTCAGTGTGAATTGAATTGTTTTATTCGTCTCATCAAACACGATGTTTATATCATCAGAGTTTTTGAGGATACGTGTGAGTGCGTTATAGAAATCGGGTGAAGGTTCACCTGCATCACCTGCCGGACCTTGCGTGCCACGCATACTTTGCCCTTGTTGCCCGCGTTCACCTGTGAAGCCGGTGATTTGTAAACCTGTGTAACCTTGCGGACCTTTTTTTCCTGTCAATAAGATGGAAGTGCTGCGTTTGTTGCCTCCCGCACTTGCCCCTCGTGCACCAGTGAAACCAGTGAAACCACGTGCCGATCTCCCTTTTGGACCTCTTTGACCACGGCTACCAGTCTCAGCACCTCCAGTATACCCTGTATAGCCAGTATAGCCTCTGTATGTTCTCTTCTCGCTAGTACTGAGGTTGCGATCTGATCCTGCTGCGCCTGTGTAGCCGGTATATCCGTAATCTGCATCCCCTTGTGTGCCTTGTGTGCCTCGTCTGCCGTAATACCAAGGACCAGTATACCCAGTATAGCCTATATTTCCACGTGAGTTTTTTCTTTGTGTATCTGTGAGGTTTCTGTCAGCACCTGCTGCGCCCGTGTATCCTGTATATCCATAATCGGGGTCGCCTTGTTGTCCTTGTTCACCTCGTGACCCTCTCACAGCACTTCCACTGGGTCCGACTGATCCGCGTGTTCCTCTGAGATTACTTTTCTGAAAGCTGCTCAGCGTTCTATGTGAACCTGTATAGCCCGTGTAGCCCGTATATCCAGAGTCAGAGTTCCCTGCTTGTCCTTGTTGCCCTCCTGACCCTCTCGCAGCACTTCCACTGGGTCCGACTGATCCGCGTGTTCCTCTGAGATTACTTTTCTGAAAGCTGCTCAGCGTTCTATGTGAACCTGTATAGCCCGTGTAGCCCGTATATCCAGAGTCAGAGTTCCCTGCTTGTCCTTGTTCACCTCTTGACCCTCTGAACGATCTTCCTGTATATCCTGTATATCCTATATAGCCTCTACTGCCGGGTGTTCCTGCGGTTCCGCGGCTACCTGTATACCCCGTATCCCCATAAGCACTAAGTCCAGTATAGCCGCGTTCACCTCTTGACCCTCTGAACGATCTTCCTGTATATCCCGTATATCCTATATAGCCTCTACTGCCAGGGCTTCCTGCGGTTCCGCGGCTACCTGTATACCCCGTATTCCCATAAGCACTAAATCCAGTATAGCCGCGTTCACCTCTTGACCCTCTGAACGATCCACCTGTATATCCCGTATACCCTGTGTATCCTCTGTATGTTCCTCGTTTTTCAGCGTCTAATAGGGATGCAGTTTCTCCTTTTGCGCCAGTGAATCCAGTATACCCATAATCGGGATCACCAGGAGGCCCTTGTTCGCCTTGTGTGCCAGAACATCCTTCACCTGTATATCCCGTATACCCTGTGTATCCTCTGTATGTTCCTCGTTTTTCAGCATCTGATAGGGATGCAGTTTCTCCTTTTGCGCCAGTGAACCCAGTATACCCATAATCGGGATCACCAGAAGGCCCTTGTGCCCCTTGTGTGCCAGTACATCCTATGCCTGTGTATCCCGTATATCCTGTATATCCTCTGTATGTTGTGCTTTTTTCTAAATCACTGAGACTGCCAGCAACCCCCTTTGCGCCGGTATATCCAGTATATCCATAATCAGGGTCACCGGTATAGCCTCGCAAACCCCGAAAACCTCTTTCCTCTGGGCCGGTATATCCTGTATATCCTGTATATCCTCTGTGTGTTGTCGCTTTCTGATTGAGCGTTAGACTTCCAGTCGCACCTTTTACGCCTCTGGCACCGGTATATCCATAATCTGTGTCGCCTTGCGGACCGCGTAGACCTCGTAGACCTCTGCCCACTGACCCAGTATATCCCGTATACCCTGTGTATCCTCTATGTGTTGTGCTTTTTTGCAAATCACTGAGATACCCAGTATAACCTGTTGCACCTGTGAAGCCGGTAAACCCATAATTTGGTTCTCCGGTCGGTCCTGTTTCGCCTGTTGGTCCTGTATAAGCGTCTCCTGTCGGTCCTGTATATCCCGTGTATCCTCTGTATGTTGTCGCTTTCTGATTGGGTGTTAGACTTCCACTAACCCCTTTTTCACCCGTGTATCCTGTGTATCCAGAATCAGAGTCTCCAGTATACCCTCTTTCCCCTGTAGGACCGGTGTAAGCCTCCCCTGTATAGCCTGTATACCCTTGAAATCCTCTGTATGTTGTCGATTTCTGATTGGGTGTTAGACTTCCACTAACCCCTTTTTCACCCGTGTATCCTGTGTATCCAGAATCAGAGTCTCCAGTATACCCTCTTTCCCCTGTAGGACCGGTGTAAGCCTCCCCTGTATAGCCTGTATACCCTTGAAATCCTCTGTATGTTGTCGATTTCTGATTGGGTGTTAGACTTCCACTAACCCCTTTTTCACCCGTGTATCCTGTGTATCCAGAATCAGAGTCTCCAGTATACCCTCTTTCCCCTGTAGGACCGGTGTAAGCCTCCCCTGTATAGCCTGTATACCCTTGAAATCCTCTGTATGTTGTCGATTTTTCGTCATCCGTAAGAACTCGAATGGATCCTTTTTCGCCAGTATAGCCCGTATAGCCGTGAGCAGATGCGCCAGTATACCCTCTTTTCCCAGTATGTCCGGTATAGATTCCGCCAGTATACCCCGTATAGCCCACAGCACCTTGATATGTTGCTCTTGTCCCATGAACTGGTGGTATTACTTCATCAAGAGTCCGACCTTTTTCACCCGTGAAGCCTGTATAGCCATGAGCAGATGCTCCAGTATAACCTCTTTCGCCTGTAGGACCGGTATAGATTCCCCCCGTGTATCCTGTGTATCCCGTATAGCCTCTGTATGTTGTGCTTTTTTGTAAATCAGTGAGATGTCCACTAACCCCTTTTACGCCAGTATAGCCGGTATAGCCGTAATCAGGGTCACCAGTATAGCCTCTTTCGCCTTGTACGCCTCTAAACACTAAGCCCGTATATCCTGTATATCCAGTATACCCTCTGTATGTTGTAGCTTTTTGAGTAGGTGTTAAATGTGCGGCAATCCCTGTTGCCCCTGTGAAACCGGTATACCCATAATCATCTGCGCCAGAAACACCTCGTTCCCCTCGTGCGCCTCTAAACACTAAGCCCGTATATCCTGTGTATCCCGTATAGCCTCTGTATGTTGTGCTTTTTTGTAAATCAGTGAGATGTCCACTAACCCCTTTTACGCCAGTATAGCCGGTATAGCCATAATCAGGATCGCCAGTATAGCCTCTTTCGCCTGTAGCACCTGTATAGGCTTCCCCGGTATAACCCGTATACCCTTGAAATCCTCTGTATGTCGTGGCTTTTTCATCATGAGTAAGCACCCGAGCAACCCCTTTTACGCCTGTGAAACCGGTATAGCCGTAATCAGGGTCACCAGTATAGCCTCTTTCGCCTTGTGCGCCTATTCCTACTCCGCCTGTATATCCTGTGTATCCCGTGTATCCTCTATATGTTGTCGCCTTCTGATTAGGCGTTAGACTTCCAGTCACACCTTTTTCACCTGTGTATCCTGTGTATCCAGAATCAGAGTCTCCAGTATACCCTCGTTCCCCTGTAGGACCGGTGTAAGCCTCCCCAGTATAGCCTGTATAGCCCGTGTATCCTCTGTATGTGGTTGACTTTAGCAAGTCACTGAGGTCTTGACTTTGCCCTGTTGCGCCTGTGAAGCCGGTATAGCCAGAATCGGGTTCACCTTGTTCGCCTGTTGCACCTGTTGCACCGGTATAAGCCTCCCCTGTATAGCCTGTGTATCCTGTATACCCGCGATATGTTGTCGCTTTTTCATTATCTGACAGTTGTCGTGCTACACCCGTTGCGCCTGTAAATCCAGTGAAACCTTTATCTGATTCGCCTTGCTGTCCTCGGACACCTCTTGTGCCAGTTTCGCCTGTTCCCCCTTCTGTTGTTGTTGTCGGTCTGAAAAACCGGACGGTAACCAACTCTGTTGCCACTTCAGAGTCGTTGCGAGTGGCTTTGAGCAGAATGTAAGCGCGCGCGGGGGCGCGACCCGCCGGCAAATTAATCAGAAGATGACCGTTTGATATGCTAACGGTGATGTTACCATACGCTTCCGCCTCGATTTCTGTCTCTGTGGTGTTCGCAAGAAATCGTTTTATATTTCTGATAACGTATTGGCGGTTATTCGGATTATCTTCTAAAAGAAAATCTTGTATGGGTTTCCATTGGAGTGAGTCTGTCATTTTTATTTTGTTTTTATAGTGTGTATAGCCTCGTAGAGGCGGTATGTTTATAGAAAACGGTGTCAATCATTCTTGAGCTCCGTAGGAGCGGTATGTGCACTCATCGCGTTTGTATATACATATCGTTCCTACGGAACTCAAGAGAGAGCTATATCTTTTCTATAAACATACCGCCCCGCTGGGGCTCAATATAGTATCGTAGGTTGGGTTGAGGCACGAAACCCATAAATCAACGGTATGAATGCCATCAGGCATTCCCCGGGTGTCAACTTAAGAAGACATCTACGTTTTGACGAGTGCTTCTCAACCCTTATAGTGATTGAAACTGTCCCATATTTAGTCCCGTAGGGACGATATGTTTATAGAAATATGTTACCCACCGCCTCTTGAGTTCCGTAGGAACGACATATCTGACTGGTGGACTGAGGTGACAACATACCGCCCCTACGGGGCTCAAGAGATAGATTATCCGTTTTCTATAAACATACCGCCCCGCTGGGGCTCAATATAGTATCGTAGGTTGGGTTGAGGCACGAAACCCAACATGAAACGCTTTTATAGGCAGTAAATGTCGGGTTTCGCTCCACTCTACCCGACCTACAAGGCTGCCATTATCGCAATTCAAAATCCTTCGTTATATTGCGAACACTACCATCAAATGCTATTGCGCGGATAGAATCCAATCTGATGAGCAATAGATGCCCATCCGGATGCAGTGCCACCTTCTGCCAATCTTCCGTGCCTTCAATAATCGTGATTGTTTCATCGTAATCAAAACCTGCAGTATTCACATTCCCTGTAATATTCCATACCAACAACGCACTGAGATTCTCCACCAACACATAAAGTTTCGTGCCAGCCGAGTTTGCGGCGATACTGCGGAACTCGGCATCAAAGCCAAACATAATATCTTTGCTTGCCATGCGCGTTCTGTCTATGCCATACACACGCACAGCGTTTGTCTTTCTATCTAAAAATCCGAGTTTATCCGTGCCGATCATGCACACATCCTGCCAATCACCTGTCCCCAGCTGAATCCTTTCAGTAGGCAATTCACGTTCACCATTTCCAAACGCATTTAGATTATAGAAATAAGCAGTGTCGTCACTATTAGAGACGAATATGCGTCTATCTGTTGTCATCACCGCGCCTGTCCATACGGGAGATGCCGCTAATACAAGGTCTTCCGCTGGCACGCGGTTGCCGTTGATGTCAAAGGCGCGCACGGTGGAACTTTCAATCGTTAGGAGTGCCACGTGTGTTTTGGATTGAGCCGTTGGAGTCAATCGTCCCGCAGGCACAATCAGTGATGCCCACTGCGGCTCGCGTTCACCGACGATGTTAAAACCTTGCGTCTCGTAAGTTGGCGATGGGGAGGAATCCCAAGCGGAATACTGAATACCGAATCGTCCGATCTCCTGCATTATGCCGGTGATACGGCGTGTTCGCATATCAAAATTGAGGAACGTTGGTAATCCCATCGCCTCATAGAAAATCTGACCGACACCCCCCGTCGCGGCAGGCAGCTGATAGTCGATATGACAGCCTTGCTGAAACAGCAGATTATCAGGCACTTCGCCGTCAAAAGCGAGTGCATCAACGATTTTAATCTGAAACCGAAGTTGTGCGGTTTGCGGGACGGTAGACATATCCGTGGCGGTGTAGGTCATAAGCCACGTGCCGGTTTGGGTCGGTGTGCCTGAGACGGTGCGGGCGTTCTGATCTTCAAACAGCAAGCCCGATGGCAGTTGCGACAAGGTATGTTCCAACATACCAAGCCCGCCTTTCGCTTCGGGTAGCACAAAAGGCGTTATCTCTTTATCCACGACAAAGGTGAAACTGGGGATTGTCTCCCGAAAAGCGAGTTTTGTCTGCGATATTCTGCGTAGTCCGAACGTTCTGCCTGTTACCCGCGTTGTGCGAGCGTCGAAGTCGTGTGAGATGCGTAGGATACGCACGGGTGTCCACCGCAGATGTGCCACAACTTGCTGGTCAACGACAAGCGTTTGCCCCAGTTTGAGGTGTGGCGACCACGGCAACTCAAGTTCCACTTCAAACTGTGCCTGCTGTGTCTCTATCAGATATTCGTTGAGAAGCACCGCTGCCCATTGGCGTTCATGCCACGAGAGCAGATCAAAATTGAAATCGCGCGGTTTTTCACCGTTCGCTGCGATAGACTCCGCGCTTTCAACGGATATCTCTGCGTTTAGAGGTCGCGAGCTGGAGCTTGCTCCTACAAGAGGTCGCGATTCGGAGATCGCTCCTACAGAAGACGGTCGCGATTCGGAGATCGCTCCTACAACAAGAGGTGTGAGTTTTGCTGTGAGTTGATTGTAGATGCCGTGAAAGTCGGGCTTGAACTTCAGCGAGCCGAGGTTCTGTTTATCCGGATGGTTGAACACGAGCGCGTCAACGAATAGCACGGTGTCGCCTGCTTTGTGTGCTGTCGGTTGCGAGCCTTCTATCCCACGCGTCAACGTTGCCAACATACTGCTGCTCCGCATCTCGTAAGACATCAGTTCATCGTTGATAAGCACCATACCGTCGTTGGATTCAAACCTTCCTGCGTCCCGGACATTCGCATCTGTCGTTCCAACGGGCAGATCCGCGCCGAGTATTGTTTGGCGTGTGGCACGCGGTAGAAAACTGAAACGTCCGTTGCGATAACTCATCGTGGCGTTTGTGAGCCGTGCGAGTTCGTTCATCAAGTCCCACGCCTTTTTGCCGTTGGTGTGAAGTATCGGTATGCGTTGGCGTATTTTTTTGCCGTATTGTAGCCACTGATAGTTGTCAATATCGTTTGCGGGTGCATCGTTTAGCCATGCGGCACCGTCCGACCCCGGACGCACGCTTATCCGATCAGGATCGCCATACCCTGTCCATAGATGTATTGCTTCACCATCAGAAACCAACGGGCTGGCAGTGCCACCGTGCCGACCAAACCCTAAATCCTCGTTAAATTCTATTGAGTCTCGGTAAGCAGAACGCCAGCACAACCCTTTATCTAATACACCTGCACCTAACAGCGGTTCGTGTTCCAACACCTGCACAAGATGTCCCGTGTTGTCGGGATAGTCTATCGCTTCATCGCTTACCTGCTTGTATTGATAATGCGAACCTTCAAAATGGTAGACCTCGCCTTTATGGATAACGGGCGACCGCGCGGCGTGTCGGAAGTCCGCGTATCTTTTTTTGATGTTGATGTCCTTATTCGCAATGTCAACCTGGACCAGCACGCCGATGCTATCTGTCTCTGCCACCCCCGTGCCGCCTTGCGTAACCTGTAAGACAGCGTATAGATAGCCGTTGTGGTAAATCATATCAGAGATCGTCATCAGTCGCCCTGTCCTGCTTGGAATGCGGCGATTGAGAAAAAGGGGATCGTTGAATAGATGTAGGTTTTCACTGCTTATAAGGGGATTCGGATGATCGTTGTATGTTTTGTTGATAATCTCCGTGTCATTTCCGTCTTTAATAATCAGCGTGGAATCGTCGCTGCCGTGTGTAATCCAAGCGAAAAATGTTGTGGCATTGTCATCACCTATCCAGAAATCCATAGAACGCCGGCTGTCATTCGGGACAGTTTTCAACGTTGCCTTTGTGTTGTCAGAGAGTTTGTAGGTATGGATGCCTGCTTTACCGCGATACACCAGAAAGTCATCGTTACCGATCTGTTTCACGACGAAGCTACGCCGATTGTCCGGCAACATCGGATAGGTGAAATTCAAGCCTTCGTTCCTCGGAAATTGGGTATAGTGGAAGCCAAGCTGCGGGGCATTACCGCCTTGGTTGTCTACATTTGTCCAGGTATCTCCGTCAAGATCGTATTTCAATATCTGAATATGATACCCATTCGGTGCGGACGGGTCTAAAGAGTCGTAGACACCCCTTGCAGGGCTATCGTTCGCTTCAAAATACACCGTGCCAAGCACAAAGAAGTTTCTGAAATCCTTTGTCGCCAGTTGCCAAAACTCGTATTCAAACGCTGCGCTGTTTATTGTCTTGTTTGTTGTTGCGACGCGTTCCCACGCGTCATTTGCCACATCGTAGGAGATGATATAGTCCGGCACCTGTGCGGAACGTTGCCCATACAGCATATAGTATTTCTTCGCAGATGAGTCGTAGACGACATCTTTCACATACCCGTTCAAACGCCATTGCCGTAGCAGGTCTGTCGGCAAGTTCTGCAGTTCCCAGCCGGGTCGTCCGTAAGAGGCGAAGTGTTCTGTCTCCGTTTCCATCGGTAGAATGTCAATGTCTTGTGCGGTCACCCCGTATGCATCTAATAAGGTCTTCACAAGTTTATCAACCCGTTTGTAGCGATACACATCCTTGAAAGTCGCAACGGGGAGATCGTCATCGGGTATCTGTCCGCCTTCTGTCTCAATTGCGTTGTTCGCTATCTGGTAGTTCAGGGGGGACAACGCGCCTTCCGTTCGGATTGTGCCGACATCTGTCATCGGTGCTTTGCCAAAGTTCGTTTCTGCTGATACCGATTTCTCTGATGGAATAGACTGGAACGGGAAGGGATACCTGCCGATGTTTTCTATTTCGGTATCAACAGGCAACAGCACGCGGCGTTTTATGCCGAAATCGTCCACGTTGACGGGACGCAGATTGTGGGAGGCATCCACCGCCTCAATCATCACCTCTGGCGGTTGTAGGTTGACACGGATATTGGCGACCTCGCCTTCAAATATCTTTTCGCTTTCTATTGTGCCGTCATCGTCATAGCCGATATGGATTTCTACAGGTCCTTTATATCCGACTTGGTTATAGTGTTCGGGGAGGTCGGTGCGATTCCAGTGTTCTGTCCAGAAGTTGTCGGGATTGTTCGGGTTGAAATTGCCGTCTGGGTCGAACAGTGTGATGCTGACGTTCCCGATATTAAACGTCGTCAGATCGGGATAGTCCAGCTCAGCGTTCAACGGACTGATGGATTTTATCAGCTTATCATCAATCCGTTCACCGAGTATTATCAGTTTACGGTAGGGTGTGAATGTTGTTTTGAATGCGAGGTCGGATAATGGCATGTTTTAGTTGATTAAAAGTTGTTGTTATGTTTTAATGTGGTGAAAATGAAAATGAAATGAAAATGACACAAAAATTCTTGTAGGTGATAGACAATGAACGAAAACAAGTTTGAACAGATGTTTGAGACACTCCGTACAGACATCACAACAATGAAAGCCGACATCACCTGGATAAAAGGTAAATTAGAAGGCCGTGCCGAAACAAGACACGTCATCCTCACTACGATCTCTGTCGCTGCCGCTATCGCCGCTGTCGTTGTCGCAATACTGAAATGAACATAACACCTTCTACTATATTGTAGGTCGGGTAGAGTTTACGAAACCCGACATGATCACAATGTCCCACTAAGATTGCCCATCTCCTGCACCTGCCCGCCTTACTTGATGGCTATCAGTTATCATTTTTTTGTAGGAGCGAGCTCCAGCTCGCGACCTTCTACGCGAATATGTCGCGAGGTAGACCTCGCTCCTACAAGAATATAGAGTCCTGTAGGTCCAAATCAACGCTATGAATGCCTTTTGGGCATTCAGCGGGTAGAGTTTACGAAACCCGACACGTTTCGCCCTTGTCGGGTTTCGTAAACTCTACCCGACCTACAATATCAATAGTATATTTGAAAGAGGGGATATATCAGGAAGGAATTTGGCGGTGGGAACAATAGATTTCCAATAGATACACAATAGGTTTGCGGGAAATGGCGGTCGGCTTTCGGCTATCAGCGGTCAGCAATCAATAGGCGCATTTTGGAAACGCGCGATCTCACTAAACGGTAGGCGCGTTCTGTAAACGCGTCATTTTTTTTGTCAGAATCGCGGATTTAGCGGATTACACGGAAAAACGCGGATTATGGATACTGAAAAATAGACATTTCTGCTTGTGTGTAATATACCTATTTTGCGACCATTCTGTGAGTGAATACTTGATATGCCAAGTCAATAATCCGCGTTCATCTGTGTCATCCGCTAAATCCGCGATTCTGACGATAAAAAAGCGCGGTTACAAAACGCGCCGTTTGCACCTCTTTCGGACATTCTGTAGGCGGTGAATGCCATAAAGGCATTCATACCGTTTGACGATAACCTGCGCGTGGACGGTGGGCAATCGAAAATGACGACGAATGTGCAGTTGTTGACGGTGTGATCAGAGCGTCTATGTTTCCCTACTTTGTAGAAATGGTAACCCTACGAAGAGCGTTTTTTGAGCTCCCTATCGTGACTTGAATACCTAAGCTGCGTAGTTCTGTGATGTCGTCATCAGAAAGATCTCCCAAACCGAACAGTGTGACACCCTTTGCTCCCAACCACTTATGGAATGCAAGGTTTTTTCGGTTAGTCTCGGTCGGGAAAAGTTCATATACAGCTTCAAGACCTTTGATTTCTTCATTGATAGGCATTTCTCTAGTCCGCGCCGATTCGCGATCATAATGAATGAAGTCATGAACTGCTGGAATATCGCCATGTCGCTTCAAAAGTGTTTTGTATATGTGTCCCCGAACCTCTTCTGGATCCATTGTTTCTGGGTCCTTGAATAACCAATCCTCCCCCTCTTTTCGTTCCTGTTCTATGATATGCTGTGTAAAGGGATCGATTTTACTCTGCTTTGATGGTTCTGGCTGGGGGGCGTCTAACCAATCAGCTTCTTTCTCTGTTATGTCTTTGTGGACTGTTACATTCTCAACGGGTATCTGATCATTCTCAGATTGGTCTGACACAACATTCTCAGATTGGTCTGACACAACAGGTGTTTCCGTAGTGGTTACTATTTCTGTGGTGTGATCATGTGGGTGCAGATGGTTATGCGAATGTCTGGAGTTGTTTCTTATTATTATGACAGAGAACATGCCGATGATAATAAGTATTATGACAACGGGTAATAATTTTCTCATTGCTGTATCTCCAAAATAGATGTGAATTGTGGCACTAATATGAAATATTAATGCCACGTTGCGATGCAAAATTAACTACATTCACCACAATCGGTGTAAACTGTTCTGACACGATATCTACGATAAGGACCTTGTTTCCTTGTTCCATGATCGTCATGACCTGGTTGGTGGATAATAATAGTAACTGAATTGTCTTGAGGGTCGTGGACTCCCATATGGTGCACAAGTGTCTCATCATGTTCAGAAAGCACATACCTGTTATATTGACAAAATGTCCGTCCTTCAGACGAATATCCTATAACCCAGCACGCTTCGGTCACGTTATAAACTCTCTTCAGATCCCAGTGTGGATCGGCGTCTTGAATAGCAATCACAGATGTTAGCAAAACTAACATTATTATGAATGTCATTGGATAACGATACATCGAAAATCTCCTTTTATTAGATATTATAACGGTTTATAAAAACTATATTATCGTTGGGTTAATAATCTTTGACAGACTACAGAAATAGGCGGGTATGTGTAAGGCTTTAGCTATTTCTGTAGAGGCTGCTGGTCTCTAAAGTAACATTGACGCTTCAGAAGGTCTTTGTTAAAATAGACACCAGCCTGTCAGAACTATTCTCTGTCAGTGCTTTGGCATCGGCAGTGAGTAAGCATCACTGTCGGTGCATCCGGAAAACCGGAAAAGCACCTCTACCGTTAAAAATTCAAATAGATCGTGAATTTCTAACGTATACGAGGTATTATACAATAATTTTAATTTATTGTCAATAAATTTTTTAAATTTATTCAAATATGATTTGTAAAGACTTATAACAAACTTTAAAATTATGGCAGGCGCGTTTTGTAAACGCGCCATTTTTTTTGTCAGAATCGTGGATGAGCGCGGATTTCATAGAGGACGCGGAATGAAGAGGTTCTTTGTTACCGACCCGTCTCTTATGAAAGGAAATGTCCGAGACACAAAGGCATTTTCCGCGTTCTCCGCCTACCACTGATAACTGACTACTGATGGTTTCCGACAGCCACCCGCTATTTCCCCGCAAACCTATTGCGTATCTATTGGAAATCTATTGTTCACACCCTCCAATTCCTTTTAGATGCTTGTTTCCCTTCAGATATACTATTATAACCATCAGCCGTCAGCGGTCGGCAGTCAGCAGTAGGTCGGGTAGAGCGCAGCGACACCCATAAGTGTCAACTTAAGGATTCTCCAAATTTGGAAACCTTCTTCAGTCCCGTAGGGACGCAATGTTTATAGCATTATGATCAACTCACCTCTTTAGTCCCGTAGGGACGATATGTTTATGGACTTTTCATTGGTATCCACATATCGTCCCTACAGGACTAAAAAGCGTGTGTTCACCGTTTTTCTATAAACATATCGTCCCTACCAAATCAACGCTATGAATGCCTTTGGTAGAATGCGCTTTTTGGCATTCTACATGATTCAGCGCCTTTGGTATTCTACATGATTCGCCATGATTCATACCGTTGATTTATAGGTAGAGCGCAGCGAAACCCGACAGCCGAATGCTGACCGCTGAAAGCCAAAAGCCACTAAAAAAGGAGATAAAAATGAACATATTATTTATAGCACTGCTCGGTGTGCTGATATTTCTACTTGGGTTTCTTGTGAGTAAACTGCTCACGACAAAAGCATCAAATATCCGTATACCGAGATGGACAAATAGAGACTTGGACTCCACGATCGTTGCGATCGGGATGCTCATCATTTTCGGCGGGTTCGTTGAAGAGGCAAACATCGCCGACAAAGATGTATTCACACGGCTCGTTGAACTCTTCAACGGCGTATGGTTGCTTATCCTCGGTTTCCTCTTCGGTAAGATGAGCAACAGTGATAACGGAGAAAAAGAGAATGACACACCGCAGGGCACAGATCATCAACGCTCTGGCGACACTGTTTGAACAACTGAAACAGGAAAGCCCAGAATTCCCTATAGTTGTGAAGACAGTTCAGAAACGGTTCATCAACTGGACGCAACTGGATAAGCAGAACGCGATCCCCGCGCTGTTGCTCACTTATGGCGATGATGGCAGTATCGAAGAGGGTGGCACAGATGCACGCTACGGTGCTGTCGGCACAATCGTTGAGCATCTGCCTTTTGCCCTCACTGCGGTGCTGAAAGACAACGACACATCACCTCTAACGGAACAGGTTGCGGATATTCATTATTCTATCGGTCGGTTGTTGAACGGTAACCGCAGGCTCGGTGTTGACGGTGTGGCGGATACACGGCTCGTCAGTTGGAAAGGGAGTGAAGGTGCTGTCGCAAAGTTTGAAATCATAAAGTTTAGAATTATCGTTGACCATATCTATGGGTCAACCGAATCGGTTTAGCTTGTAGGTCGGGTAGAGCAGAGCAAAATTCATAGGCATCAATTTAAGGGATAAATCCATTGTGGCAGTGTCTTCAGTCCCGCCAAATGCCAAAAGCGCATTTGGCGTTGATTTGGTAGGGACGATATGTTTATCCCAACGACATATTTTTACATATCGTCCCTACGGGACTAAAGAGCGTGTGTTCACCGTTTTTCTATAAACATATCGTCCCTACGGGACTAAAGAAGGTTCATGTAATCGAAGATTCCTTAAATTGACATTTATGGGGTTTCACGTTGTTCTATCCAACCTATAGATCACCAGCGAACGATAATATAGTGGATTTACAATTAACTTACATCAGAACTGTAGGAGGGAACTCCGATTCCCGACTACGAGTGGCTTTAGTCGCGATTCGGAGATCGCTCCTACAGAATATATGTGAACTTATTTACGTAATTTACTATAAAATAGACAATTCCAATACTGGCAACTATATTTACAAGTAAAAATGGACGGTCCAGTTGATCAATTTTTTTCAAATCTTTCCCTGGCTTCTTCTAAAAGTCTTTCCCATTCTTCCGCGCCGTAGAGTTCTCTCTGTCCTTGCTGGATTTGTTCCGATTCCACATCCAGTTCCCAGCCTATTATATCGTATGCTTCCCAGTGAGTGATAATTCCCTTCACTTCTTCAGCGACCTGCTCTGCCGTCTTTGTATTTGAGATCTCGGCTAACGCATTGAATAGAAATTCTACATCTTCGGCTGCCATGCTATTCAATGCGTTTTCACGCGCATATTTGAGTTGTTCCGACGAAAGTAGCGGAAAAACCGAGAGTATTACTGGAAGTCTATCCTTTTTCTTTGTAAGAAGTGCGTGGGTACGGATTCTCGATTTTTTTGAATATTCCTCATACCTTTGGGATAATTCTCTACTTAGAGTATGCCATTCTGGAAGTTTCTGCGCCTCTATGTATGTCATGCCTTTGAAGGGACCTTCGGTAATCGGAGTTATAGGCGGATCGGTTCCGTTTTGTGCCTGGGTTGGCTCGGTGTTCTCCGATGGGTTGACGCTATCCGTAGGTGCATCAGCGAGTTCAGTCTCGCTGCCAGTCTTAGATTTCTCTTTTTCCGATTGGCGACGCAGCACCTCCGCTTTAACTTTCTCTTTGTGTTGATGTCGTTCTGCCTCTCCGCGTCTCTCCTCTTTGATATCGTTGTATCGCATCGCTAACATATAGGCAGGTATAAACACCACAAAAAAGACAATCCAGGACAGGACCCTTCGCTTGTTGAAGAATTTACGACTCATCTTTGAACCTCCTTTATATGAACTAATTATAGCAAAATCTAAAAATATGTAAACACTCTGTCAAGTGTGTTTCCAAAACGCTCCGATCGGCTACCGCCTACTGATAACTGAAAACCATTTCCCCGTAAACCTATTGTGTATCTATTGGAAATATATTGTTCACACCCTTCAATTCCTTTCAGATGTTCGTTCCTCATAAGATATACTGTTGTAGTTTTCAGTTATCAGTGGTCAGTGGTCAGTAGTCAGTAGCCAGAAAGAGGACTCCTCTTAACTGAAAACTGACTACTGATAACTGAAAACTATGCCTCTGAAAACTGATAACTATTCCCTGATAACTGATAAAAGGAGAAATAAAAATGGCATTTATACCGCGTCTTGGCGATAACTCATGGTTCGCCATTGCAAGGCAAACAGATAATGAAACACCAGTAGAAGAGGTAGACAATTTTGTGCAACACCGATTCCCGTTTACCTCTCTCGGACTGGAACTCGACTCGGAACTGCAAGCAAGTGAAGCGATCGCAGGCAGACGCTCCGATACGCGTGACCAACAGGGACAACTCTGGGGGAGCGGTCCCATCGAAACACAACTGTATATTGATCAGATGGACGAGTTTTGGCGTGCGATTATCAATAGCGATGAACCGAGTAGTGAAGGTGATGCTCCGACAATTACAGCTATCGCGGATACTAAAGTTTACGAAAAAGCTGCTTTCAAAGAAGAAATTGTCCGCGTAACTGATGACGATCCGTTTACAGCACCCAAAATACCGGGGAAGCTTGCGATAGCACTTACAAGTACCGATGTGGCGAATCATCCGCTACCTGCGGATGCCACTCTCGGTAAAGTTTCAGTCGAAGGACAACGACGTGTCGGATTAGAATCAGATGCGCTCATTCCAATGAAAGAGGAGGGACTTACATTTGATAGTGGTGTTGCGACAACGACGAAGTATTTTGCGCGGGTGGATAAGGTAACATTCACTAATGAAACGTTAGAAAATGTTGAAACAACGATCAATTCTATGCCAGCGCAAAGCAAATTTGTCTACAAGAACAAAGATGATATTTTTCCGGGCTGGACGATGCAGATGGTGCGTGGCAAAGTGCCTGCGGTCGCGGAAGGGGCTGTGCCTGTGAACTCTACGTTGACAATCGGTGAAAATGTCCGATTGAGTATGGATATCCTCGCACAAAAATTTAGTCCGTTTAAAGAAATTGGGACGGTCGGTGAAGCCCCTAAAATCACAAATGCTCTCAAAGATAAGCCATTCGTTCCCGATGTCTTTTATCCGAACTGGGGCGGACTGCTTGAGGTTGAGGACGCGTGTCTCATTTTTACGAACCTTACATTGAATATCAATCAGAACCTCGATTTTCTGCCCGGTATCAAGGCAAACCGATTTCGGTTGCCCGTCGCACCGACAGGGGAACGCCGAAACGTTACGCTCAACGCGACCGTCTACTATGAATTTGATGAGTCCAAGGATAGATGGGCAGAGGTATTTCAGGATAATGCTGCACGGCAGTTGAAGGCATCTTGCTACTACTGGAACGAAATCGGTAAAGAGTTTAGCCAAACGTTCTCTATGCCTGTGAGTTATTTGACAGCATCACCTCGGATTGGTGTTGATAGCCGCGGTCCGATTACGCGAGAGTTGGCGTTCAAAGGTGTTCCTTTGAGTGACGATAAGCCTGATGAAATTGAAATTGAGATTGTTAAGGATACGCCAGCATAGACTTGTAGGTCGGGTAGAGCTTGCGAAACCCGACATGTATTTCCCCTGGTAGGTGCAGTTTCTAACCGCACCGAATCTGTAGGTTGCCAGCGAGGTTAGGAAATCTCGCCTACCGTGGAGGTTGGGCGCGTTTACAAAACGCGCCTGCCAGAGGTGTCAGTGTTTTGTCGGGTTTCGCTTCGCTCTACCCGACCTACGAACCACCACTGATAGCCGACAACCAAAACAGGAGGTATTGAATGGACAAAGAAATACAAGAACAGATAGACGAACAACTCAAAGCCGTGCGACAAGCCCGTCTATTGGACGATGGCGAAACATCTTCAGCCCCAGTGTTAGATACTGCCGTGCTGGAAAGCGACTACAAACGCAGCGCACTCGTTGAAATTGACATTGAAGGACAAACATTTCAGGTAGAGGTGTTGCGCGGGTCGCCATTGACAGCGGCACTTCTGTTAGACCGCACACCCGAAGTCTATGCGCTAAAGGAACGGGTAGAGAACAATCCGAACCGAGCGTTCACGGACGAAGAGATCGCTGAAGTAGACCGCACGAACAGGGATTTTAGGCGAATTATGGTGGCATCGCATGTCATCAAACCACCTTTTTCTTACAAGGGATACGGCGATGGACACCCCATTGAAGATGTATCCGATACGATGTTAGATGCGCTGTTTGAGGCGTATCAAGTCGTCAACACGCCGCAGGAGGGGGCAGATCGGCTCAATCGGTTTCCGGATGTGGAGCCAGACAGAGACGGGGAAGGCACACCTGATTAACCTCTATTTTGCCAGTTGTAAGTTCGGTAAACGCCCGTGTGAGCTGTTCTGTCCGCGGGTGACGGACGACAATTTTCGGTATAGTTTCGATATGATTGTGTTTCATATCGGGTTTGCGGAGGAGTTGAAGCTGCAGTTGGGTTGAATCGTCTGAACCGAAATTCTCAGGATTATTATACCTTATGTAGCATAACCTTTTAGTTTGTGCCATTATGCTACGCAAACTGACAGTTTGCGCTACAAAGCAGTTCCACAACTAACGCACAGCAAAAGAAATCGGCAGGTAACGCATAGGTTACCTGCCGATAGGTTTAAGTTTACACTGAACGCCGAACAAGTCAAACACTAAACAAGTGAAATTCTGTTGTTAGCGGCACTTCCAATGTGTTGGCCATGTTTTTCGAATTATTACAGTTGGATCCCAGATAATTGTATACTCGTGATCTGTATGCACGGGTATCACTGCCAAAAGTTCGTCCTTATACCCTATAAGGACCCTGTGTGGAGGCCACGGCCACCATCTCCACTCATACACAGGTTTGGGCCCCCATATTTCCTCTTTAGTGTCTTCTGGATGATCATCATCTTCCATCCCATCTTCCCTCGTTACACATTTTGAATAAATAGGGGTTCCACCAAATTCTGCTGTTGTGCAGTGGTAATATGTAATTTCTATGTGTTTATAGACGATATTGTTATCTGCGTGTGCTGTCTCAATTATGACAAACGACGCGGTTACGCAAGTAAATACAAACACAAATACAAGAAGACTCGTAATTGTGTGATTTTTTACATGTTTAAACATGGTTGATTCTCCTTTAGAAATGAGGAATGAATAAAGACGACACCTATCCCATTGATAAATGTTTTGCCTTTATTTGTTTCCTATGTTGTTAATAGATGTTATAATTGCACCGCGCTTTACTGACTGACAAAGCGGGTGTTCCTCGTTGAGATCCGAGAGGATCATATCGAACGGGGTGCCGTTCGCTTTTGCCAAACGATACGACTCAAGGGTACACCGTTCTAAATCTCGCATCCAAATACCGAGTTGATCTTTGGCTTCAAGTTTTACGTAGTTTTGATCTCGTGTGAGCCACCCTGGTTGGAGTTCTTCAAGTTTGGCGAGATACGTTTCATATTCTGCCTCGGTTATTGGATGCCCCAATTCAATTTTCTCCATAAAGTCTGTAATCATGCGAACGTCCGGTGTATCTCCGTGTTCCTTGATAAGTTGTGCGCGATTGTGGTCTACCCATTTCTGCGGGTCTTCTTTTCGGAGCTTTGCCACTGCAAGTAGCTCCTCAGTGCGTGTTCTCTGCTGAAGATTGTGTATCTCTCCGTCATCAACTACCAGCTTTGGGCTATCTGGGAATAGGAATGCATGTGCCTTCACAACGGCATTCAGTTCCGTGTCTGTTGAAAGGATACCCAGTAACACTTTGAGGGTATAATCTGCGAGGGTATGCACCTGTGGGATGTCTCCGAATCGCTTGATGAGTACTACCCGATAGTATTCAGTTTGGATAATTCTATCATTTGGATAGTATTCAGATAGGATAAATCTATCATTTAGATATGGGTTGATGTCGCTGAGATCTAAGGAAATCGGTATTATCCCTGTGCTGAACATGAACCGGGCGTAAGCTGCGCGTTCAACCGGGTCTTTCGTCTGTTCCCAGTCTTCGGGAACGCCTATTTCCAAATTCTCAAGTTGTTCAACAAGGGATTCAATACGTAGCAGTAGGTCTGCTCCATCTGTGCTTCCCATTTTGACATCTTCTGTTTCCGCACAACTGATAAATAAAAAGAAAAGCGGAAATAACGCAAGGTATGGTAGATAGGTTTTCATTAAGATCTCCTTTCATTTAAAAATAATTGTTACACCGTCTTTTTGGGATTGTCGTATTTCTTCAATCGCCTGTAGAAAACTTTCATCTTTGAAAAGTGCATAATGTGCTTCAAGATACTCAATTTGTTTGTCTACGTTCGAAGGTATTCCATTGGCGGTATCTATTTGGTATTGCCTGATGGTATGAACTTCAGGACGGTCTCCAAATGTTTTTATGAGTTGGGCGTGAAGGAGTTCTGCCTGAACTATTGGATCGTTTGTATTTTGGGCTGCTTCAATCAAGTCCTCTTCATCATAAATTGTGTTTTGTGGATCACGTTGGGAGCGACTTTGTATCCACGCATCAGTGTTGCTTGGTGGAATGTTCAAATGTTTATCCTCTCGTCCTGTATATTGATGTGCGGTTGTTTTCGCCTCGCTTTCCACAATAGGTTTAGATGCTGGTTCCGTCTCAATTTTTTTCTCGGACTCCTTAGAAAGTTCCGATTGGCGTAGCAGTTCTTCTGCCTCGGCTGCCGCTTTTCTGTAGGGTGCGGTATCGTGCTGATACCACAGCACACACGCAATAGATAGCACTATCAGAAAGCCAACGCCACCCAGAACCCATTTATTGGTAAGAAAATCACGGAACATCGGAAACCTCCTTTTGTGATGACACGCCTTTGCTCATTTAAACCAAGTATTATCACATTGTCTTACAAAATAACCAATTTTAAGTCATTAACATAATATATATTTTATATATATATTATGTTATGTCATTGACTGTATAGTAATAGTTTATCATGTTTTTTTTTAAAAGCAAGCAAAAAATATAAATTTTAAGGTAATTTTAGCGAAATTTGTAGGATTTTAATAAAATTGAGGCAATTTTTGACGATTAAACAGATTCTAACATGTCCCTTTATTTCCGCAAATGTATAATCCTGGTTCAGACAACACAGCGCGTTTACAAAACGTGTCTACCACTGATAACTGAAATCCATTTCCCCGCAAACCTATTGCGTATCTATTGGAAATCTATTGTTCACACCACCCGTTTCGTTTCAGATACCTGCCCCCCTTCAGATATACTATCTACATGGCAATCCCACAAGAGGAACTGAAAGCCAATAACAACGTTTTGTAGCACAAACTTTTAGTTTGTGCCGTTATGCTACGCAAACTGAAAGTTTGCGCTACAAGAAGGAGAAATAGAATGCCTTTACTCACAACAAGAGAACTCATAGATAGGTATCACAACCAACGCACCGCGCTCGCGGAGGAAGCCGCAGAGGCGGGTATGCCGTTTTCTGCCTATCTCGACTCACAATACGACCCAGAAAAAGATGAAGAACTCGGTGCGGACGATGTGCGGTTGTCTGCGATGGAGGTCGTTCTCGAAGACCTCAATATGACGACAACGTGCAACCCCGCCGCCGGTATTTGGCCCACAAGATGCGAAGATGTCATCGGCGACCCTGCCAAAGAATTCGCACTCAAAGAGATGTGCCTCAATGCGTATCGTAGCATCTCCTACAGACCGCAGTTAGAAGGGGCAGCACGGCGCGAAGAACGCCGCACCCGATGGGAACGCGCTGGCACTTTTCAAGGTATCCACGACACACCACCCGGCGCAACGCTCACGCCTTATTACGATGCGTTAGCACATTGGGATCAGGATGTGGAGGTGGACATCACACTGGAAGAACTCACCACCCGCATGGCAGATACCAGCAAAACCGACTATCGCGCAACTATCCTGAAATACGATGAAAATGCTTTCCGTGAAGAACGCCGCTCCGCAGCTGCCGATCCACCGATGGCATCTTTTGATACCTCTGAACGTCCGATCCAACTCAAAAAACGGATGCTCGCAATCCCTTTCACTTACGAACATCTCCGCGAAGTTGAATTCATTGACAAAGCGGTGGAACACGTTGAACAGATCGCTGTGCAGCGCATCGTGGCAAAGGTAGACGAAGGGCTTGAGGTGATGCTCAAAGGGGCTGGTGGTACCAATCTCGGCGGCAACATCATCAAACTTGTGGATTTGGACGCTACCGCCACAGCAGGTAAGATCACGGCTGAAGCGTGGCTAAATCTCCAAAAGAAATTCAAACGCGGCTATATGATGACATCAGTTATCGGTGTTGACCAAGACATTACCAATCTGCAGTTGGCAAAAATAGGCGATACCAATGTGATGCTAACCTCAATGGTAGAACGTCAAAACGCTGTTTCCAGCGGGTTCGGTGGGCAGTATGCCGTGATGAATCAGCTTTCACAAGGTATCCGTATCGGATGGCACGACTATCTTGAAGAGAGAATTCAGGTCGGCACGGACGGTGCAAAACATAACGCTATGGTCGTCTACGACAAACGCAAAGCGGTTGAATATGTCTCGCAGATGAACACGGACATCATTGAAACCACGCGGGATATGCTCAAGCAGGTTGAATATATTGTCTGCTCAGAGATTTGGGGTTGGATTTCGTATCAACCGAAGAAAGCGATCTATATCGTTGACCTCAACGCACAGGCAGCCGATACCGATCTCAACATCGTTTAGTTAAGAATATATCCCATTGTTGGAGTAAATCAACGGTATGAATGCCTTTGGTAGAATGCGCTTGGCAGAATACGCGTATGGTATTCTACATGATTCCCCGGGTTTTCAACCCCGATAAATGATGTCTGCAAAGTAGTAGGCACACTCCGTGTGCCGTAACCTTTTTACGGGCGGACGGCACGCGGAGCGTGCCTGCTACTATGCATCGGACTTCCAAAGTCCTCCAACAAGAAAGATTAGACGCTAAATTGACGCCTATGGGTAGAGCGCAGCGACACCCGACATGTATACGTGTATACAATTATACGTGTATACATCTTCTGTTTATTTTTCTTGGATGTGTGTATCAGCGTCCGATAGGATAATCCGTGAAATCTGTGCAATCCGCGATTCAGATGATAGCAAAGCGCGTTTCCAAAACGCCAAATCAAGAAATCAAGAAATCAACGGTATGAATCATGGCGAATCATGTAGAATACCAAACGCGTATTCTACCAAGCGCATTCGTCTTTAGTCATTCCCCCAAATCAACGCCACACGCCTTTTTGGCGTCTGTCGGGTATGAACGCCTAAATGGCATTTGTAGCGTTGATTTCTTGATTTGGATTCCCGACTGAACAGGGTCGCGCTTCGGAGATCGCTCCTACAACAACAAAGATGGCGCGGTTTCAAAAATAGGCAGGTAACCAAAAGGATACCTGCCTAATGTAATCGGATTCTTCTTGGTACACTTATCCGTGTTACCATGGTATCTTGGCTTCACACGAGAAACCATTATCATCATTCATTCTGGAGTTTGCCTTACACATCTCTATGTCGGGGCTACCCATCCGTATATCTAATGTTGACTGACGCGTTCTACCATCAAAGAATACCCTATCGTACCTCGGATTGTATGATGTCACTGCTTTACGCGGAACCTCAACATCTATATAGTATGTTCCGCCGTTGGACTCGTTTAAAGACCCTATATTTGCAGACGCGTAATACTCAATTCTAACAAACGGATACTCAACCTCATCTGTGCGGACAGGTTTAGAATGCGTATAAGAAGTTGTGTGTATTGCTGCGTTATCCGCAGGGGCAGCTTCTAAGGCGACTCGGTATGTGCCTGCCCAAGGCCGCTCTGGATCAAAGTGTGCTTCTTTTTCTATAATGCCATTAATAGCGAAAACACCGATTGAGAATATTACTAACATCGGGAAAATTAGAAAAAACATCAAACCTTTCATAACTTTTACTCCTTTAGACCGAGGAATTGATAAGGATCAATTCCTCCGTTGGGATAATTAATAACTTCAATACCTGCTGGTATATCTTTCTCTGTGAGTTTCAGTCCTGGCGAGTACCCCGGAATACTATATATTGTAAAGGGATCGCCCAGGATACCAGCAACATATCTTTCTGTTCCCACCCCATCCCATTCTACATAGATTGTACCGGGAATGCTCGGGTAGACTAATCCATTTTGCATACTTGCACCTAATACATTTTTGCCTTGTTCTATAAGCTTTATTTGAACACGACCAAGCAATTCAGCTTCTTTGTTTTTGCTTCTCGTGTCCCAATAGTTTTCAGGGAAACCTGGAGGGAGCTTTGGATACGGACCAAAGCCATAAGGGGAAACACGCACCTCTTTATCAGCTTCCTGCGTTTGTTGTGTCAGGATCGCATCGGTTTCGTTGAGGATTCCGTCTTTTTCCACTTCAGCAGTTGTATCAAATTTTTGTTTCTCTGCGGTTGGCGTAGTGCTCTCCGCAGTGGTTTCATCCGCTGCCTGCTCTGCCCTGCTATCTGCATTGGAGACCTTTTTCGCTATCTCCGACTGGCGTAGCAGTTCTTCTGCTTCAGCCGCTGCTTTTTTCTCATCTGCGATATCGTGCTGATACCATACTACACATGCAATAGATAGCAGTATCAGAAAGCCAATACCACCGAGAACCCATTTGTTCATAAAAATATGGCGATACATCGGAAACCTCCTTTTATTTATTCACAAGCGGAATATCCTACGCTATTGTACCCATTAATCATTGGTGATCTCTAAAACACGGGGTAATCTCTGATCTCTAAATCGCGGGCGGTTTCCGGTGTTGGTGACGCAGCGGATGTGACGTGTTGGTCATTATTTGACAAATTTTTTCCTGATGCTGACGCACTCCCGCTTGAGCCGCCCATGGCCAACCAATTGCCATTTGTCTGACCATATCGGTATACACCATGAGAGAAACTACCATCCCTTGGTAGTGTCTGTGGGTTTCTGACATTCGGGTTTTGGCAAAGCTCTGGCACTTTCGCATACAGCGTATACGTTGTTCGGTAGTTCGCGTTAGATGAAGAGCAAGAAACATACGCCACCGCTCCGGCACTACACCTTAAGTCTCCGTCATCGTTACGAAAATAACTAAAATTGGAATACCCTGCGCTATAGAGAGGCCCCTGACTATCAACACCTGAATTGCTTTGATATGAATACTGACCGGGGAAATCATCATCAGGCCCCTCCCTGACTAAAATCGATTTGGACTTATCGCGGTTTTGGTTCGACGCAAAGGCGACAAAAGTTGCGATACAAACGAGTATCGCAATGGTGAAGAACGCTGTCAATCTTTTCATGAATAAAACTCCTTTACTTAGAAAACCCTAAGTATTCGTAGGCATCAAACGCTATCTCTTCAGCTGTCACAATTTTCAAGGCTGAAGAAATCTGGCTCTCGCGCGTGTACATCCCTGGCGATAGATCATCGGGATGTGCAATTGTGCGCCATATACGTTTCTCGCCATTCTTATCAATCTCGTATTCAACAAGGACACTGCCTCTTTCAATAGCTATAACCTGTCCAGTAGGAGTAACACCAACACTACCGTATTTTGAACGTGTGCCTTCGTTATGCATCTTGATGGTTACACGGCTGAGCAATTCACCTTCTATGCTATCGGCCGCTAATTCCCAATAATTGGATACAACGTTCCATTCTTTGGGTATTTCTGGGTACGGACCGAGTCCGAAGCGTGACATCTTTGAAGGATCAAGTGCTTCGGTTGTGCCTCCGCTTTCGGTGTCATTGTCCACTTTAGTGGTTACTTTGTTGACGGGTTTCTCTGCGGTTGTATCACTGTTTTCCGCAGGGGCTTTGGTTTCATCTTTGGTCACGGGTTTTGGGGCTGCCTTCCGTTCTTTCTCCCATTGGCGCGCGAATTCGGAAGTTTCGGCAGCTGCTTTTTTCTCATCTGCTATATCGTGCTGATACCACCACACACACGCAACAGATAGCAGTATCAGGAAGCCAACGCCACCGAGAACCCATTTATTGGTAAGAATATCACGGGACATCGGAAACCTCCTTTTGTGATGTCACACCTTTGCTCATTTAAACCAAGTATTATCACATTGTCTTACAAAATAATCAATTTTAAGTCATAACATAATATATATTATATAAATATATTATGTTATTGAATATATAGTAATAGTATATCATGTTAAAAAAAAGCAAGCAAAAAAAGTAAATTTTAAGGTAATTTTAGCAAAATTTGTAGGATTTTAATAAAATTGAGGCAATTTTTGGCGAATAAACAGATTCTAACGCGTGTCCCTTTGTTTTCTGCAAACCTATTGCGTATTTATTGGAAATATATTGTTCATACCGCCTGTTTCGTTTCAGATACCTGCCCTCTTCAGATATACTATTATAGCCGTCCGTGTAGGAGGGCACTCCGATTCCCGATTGCCGTCGCGATTCGGAGATCGCTCCTACAAGAAGAGAGAAAACTGATAGCCGAAATCCAAAAAAGGAGAGATAGATGGCAAAAAAGGTGTCAATAAAGGTGTTAATAAACGACTACTATGATGGGATTCGAGGGTTAATTGCGCCGGATATTACGAATGTGCACATTTCAAATCAGTATCTATCACAATTGCCGTTTGTGCCGGCGGCAGAGAGAGAGGTGCGGCGGCGGCTCACTGCAGATGGCATCGACGTTGACGCGCTCACGGGTGAAGCACGCGAAGATGCAATTTTAGCGATGATGCACGAATGCGCCGCGGTGTTGTGCCTCACCGCACCACAACTGCTACGGCAGATGGGACTACAGGTCTCTACCGAAGTGCAACGGATTGACTGGAAAGAAAAACGAGAGTTTCACCTGTCTCAAGTAGACAGCAAAATCAACGATGTCAAGACAAACGCTGATTCGGATGGGACAACCGCTACGCCAGGACAACCGAGGGGAAGACCTACTGAAACGGGTAGAACGCGGCTAAACCCGTTCGGTGCAGTCGGGACGAAACGGCGTGATGACTCGGCAGTATGTCCCATTTCTCGGAGGGGGTAGTTTTCAGTTCTTGTAGGTCGGGTAGAGCGAAGCGAAACCCGACATGAACAGCTGACAACTGACAACTAATACTATGCAATTTAGAATACCACCACAACTCAAAGAGACGGTCACCATCGTCCGCAAATCCGCTTTTGAACACGGCACCGAGACGATTATTGCTGCCGATGTTGTCTGTATGGTTGTTCCGCAGACGGACATCGTGGAGATTGTTGACGGTGTTGGGATTTCAGATATGGAATGGGCAGCGTTGTTGGAAGTGCCAAACGCTGATATATCGGAAGGCGATATTATTCGCCGTGCAGATGGGACAGAACTGCAGATCCGCCGCATCCGTGCGCTTGGCTCTGTGCTGCAGTTGGAACTCAAGCAAGACGATATTGTTGTTTGAATAGTCGTCAGTTGTCAGCTTTCTTCGTAGGTCGGGTAGAGTTTGCGAAACCCGCTGAATACCATAGGCGTATTCAGCGTTGATTTGGACATGTATACGCGTATACATGTATACACCTGTAGGCGTGCTTTCCTAAGCGTGCTTTTTACTGTCTGAACCATTTATAGTTTTTAATCCTTTTTAGGATACCAAGTGCGACCTTCAGTTTCCCACCACTCTTTCCATTTGTTATAGGTTGTTTTGTCTAATTCAGGATAACGATTTTTGCTGTCACGTTCAAAAGGTGTTCCCGTATATTTATCTTTTGTAGGATGCATATAATAGTCGCCATAACCATTCGGAAACTCTATACTTATTATGCCATAAAGTCTGGACAAGGCACGCATACCTTTACCGCCCTGTGTTGTATCCTTCAGACTTTCGATCAAAAGAGGGATATAAAAGTGAAGTCTATCTTCTATATATTCGGACTCAATTGATGTAATCCGTTGAAAGTAAGGATCACCTCCTTCTATATATCTGAACCCTGGAAGATCCGACTTAAGTGGTTTAGCCGTTTCCTCGTAGTGAATCTTGAGGACTGTTGCACCAGGTCCCCAAGGTCCCAAATAATAGCAAACATTATCCTGCACAATGTGTGGTGTGCCATGAACTTCAATGATTGCCCCAATTTCAGGTAGAGAGGGTTTGGCGCAACCAGTCAACCCCCCAACCGCTAATAAGCATACCGAGAAAAGTATCGCAAAATGTTTGAACATGTTCGGACCTCCTTGTTATGCTTAATTATAACATGAATATAGGCGGGAATGACTGTCAATTTAGCGGTTCGCCCCCGGGTAGGCGCGTTTACAAAACGCGCCATTTTCCGTCTGAATCTCGAATTTATCGGATTACGCTGATTATTCCTACCATCTGTCTATACACGCAGCCAAGAAATCTATCGGCAACAAAGTGTATACATGTATACTTGCATACATGTATACACTTTGTTGATAAAATCGGGCTTGCAAAGCCCTCCTACAAGAGAAGAGGCGCGTTTTGTAAACGCGCCTCTTCTCTTGTAGGAGGCGTTCATAAACTTTTCATTTCATTATTAAAATAACAACTTCTGCTATAATAGAGATGCCGACAACAGCACCTCCAATGATTGTTACCATGCGGATTTGCCCTTTTAAAAATTGGTGTTCCTCTCGAAAAGCTTGATTTTCTTTTTCAAGGACTTCCACACGTTTTTGCAACTCACCTTTTTTTTCAGCATGTTGTTTATTATGTTCTTCCATACGTGTCACGGACTCAAACAATTTTTCAAATTTCGTGTTGAGTTCACGCATCCAACGTTCTAAACCTTGGACAGAGATTTCACCATTGTTGGACATTTCGTTTTTCCTATCGCACTACAGAAAATTAATATAATTAATAGTATATCTAAATGCACCAGTATCTGAAACTAATTCGGTGTTAGGAACAATAGATTTCCAATAGATACACAATAGGTTGCAGAAAAGTGGCCGTTGGCTAATAGAAACAAAAAGGGCTCGGCGAATATATGCCAAGCCCGGTTGTGTAGATATACAGTCTAACCAATTTTTGGGTTATGCCCGGTGTCTCTTCCCAGTAACGGGTGGGGACACCGGTGCAGTTAGAAGAGGCTACTCGTATTGTTGCTTTGCTCTTTTTCCGTATTCATCTAAAATCTGACGGATACGCTCTGCTGTCAAATTCCAAACGGGTGTATGTCCTTCGTCCGTGACAGCGGTAGTGATTGTCTGGATATACTCGTCAAGGTTTCCGGCGGTATTCGTATCTGGATCGGTATCATGAAACAGAATTACCAACTTCCGGTCTCCTCGCTTGACTAATCTTTTAACTTCCCGTTTAAGTGTGTTTTTGACCTTTGTCTTGTTACTACCGGGCAGTGCGTCACCGGATTCAATATCCCACATAATGCGGTATAAAGCAGCTTCATTATACTTACGTTGTACATCTGCGTTATGGTTGCCAAACGGTGGACGTACATATCTTGTAGTTTGTCGTCCATACCGGCTAATAAAGTCTTTCGCTCGCGTGAGGTCGTTCGCAAGTTCTCCTGCGGTATAGCGTGCCGGGTGGTCGTTTTCCTCTCCGTGCGCGCGCTGCCCGTCCATGCCTGTATGTACGCCAATAATATGGTCGGCATCGTCCATTTGTCCAACAATTTGCTTGCCGCGCGAATGCATACCGCGAAAATAATTATCTTGGTCGTTTTTAGCATGCGTCTGAATGAAAAAGACTGCGTTGATTGCGTGTCCTGTTGAATTACTTTCCAGTGCGCTCAAAACGCGTTGCGTACCGTTAGCCGAACCTGCCCGCGTGTCGGGCCCATCATCAAAAGTCAAAATGACTTCTACATTTGCCATTTTAAAAAACTCCTGTTATACTATCCTCAAAGGAGGGATTTAAATGTTTAGACCTTTGTGCGTTTTATCTGCTATTGCTGTCGCTCTCTGTGGCTGCACAATTTACCAACAGACCGACACGTTCAAAGAAAAATATAACGTCTATGCTGAACCTAAAATAGTAGTAAGAAACGGACCCGAACATCATGCGTTGCCTATCCCGTATGCTTCACCGTATCCCGCAGAGGCTTTTATGTTTTGCAATGTTCCGATAAACAAGTTAGAAGATTTTGCTGATGCCATTATTCGCCGCATGGATGCCAAAACACTTAAGAAATATCTTGAAATTCAAGATGAGATTGACACGCTTTATATCCAACTTCGTGATTTTCTATCGGATAATTCAAAAAGAGAAGACCTTTCTCAACTCGGTAAGCGTGCTATTTTTGGATACTACATCACGCGTGATGCACACGGTATCAGAAATATGTTTGCAACCGTTCAATATACAAAACACCTGAAATCTATCTACACTAAAACCCTGCGGTAGCCAACAAATTTGGAATAGTTGTCGTCCCGTTCAGTCCCACTCTATTTCACGCCATGCATATCTAAGTATCAAGGTTTTAAACCCTTCTACAACAAGATATATTGGACTACCGTCTGCGTGCACGACGTTTCAATCGTGCTTTCAATTCTTCTGGCGGCGGTTCATGCGTATCGGATGTGGCTCTCCCCGCAGGTAAAACCGCATCACCCATCTTTTTATTATGCGTAATATGCTTCTCCAGCTGCGCTATGGGCAGCTCGGCATAATATGCGCGATGATATTCTTCATCAAAATGCTCACCGTACGCACGGATACCGTGTTTGATCGCTTCTTCAATACGCGCCTCGCGGAACGTTTTGCCCGCTTCGGCATCACCGGTGAGTTGTTCAATTTTCTCGCGAAGACTTTTCACTTCAGTTTGCAGGCTGCGCACCACCACATCGGGGTCATCAGTTTCCCCAATAGATGGAATGTCAAGCGTATCGCGTAGTTTCGCAATCCATTCTTGGTCTGTCATCAATATCTCCTCAATTACACTCCGCATCTCGCGTTTTTGCTCGATAGCGGTGTCGCGGTTAGACCCGAACTCAACGAGGGACACCTCCTTGAGATGGGCATCGAAAACGGTATAAGTGGCTGTCTCCATTCTGCCGTTATGTTCATATTTTTTGCCGGGTTTATGCGTGCAGTATTCGTTGCTGTCGGCGTTATCCCACCAATACCAGCGGCGCAACTCACGATTACACAGATTACACACTTCTCGCTCGCCATAGAAACCCACGGAGACTTGATTTATCAAGCCGTGTTCAATCGCTCGGATTAGTTTTTCGCTGGTGCGGAACTCACGCCCCTCTCCCTCATATTCCATATTTTTCAGGATATAGAAGTCAATCATCAGCTCGTTCTTGTCTGTAAGCACGGCATCACTTGAACGTCCGTATCCAAAAGAGCGGTAGGCGTGATGGTCTTTGAGTGCTACGCCGGGCGTTGTTTTCGCATCCGCTTCAAAGTTGCGGAGTGTTGTCTTTGGGTCCATTATTGAGTGGTGGAGATCGGGTTTATCGTTGCTCGCTGTCACCCGTATCCAGTATTTATCATCGTTATTTTCCGGCATATCTTGGTGCATTGCACGGGTTGAGATTGTCGCAGGAAAATAGCGTACATTGTTTTCCACGAGGTTACCCTCCTTCTGTTTTGGTTTTCAGTTTTCAGTAGTCGGTTTTCAGTTAAGAGGAGTCCTCTTTCTGACAACTGATAACTGATAACTAACAACTATAAAATAGTATATCTGAAGGGAGACAGGTATATGGAAGGAATTGGGGGTTGTGAACAATATATTTCCAATAGATACGCAATAGGTTTGCGGGAAATGGCTTTCGGCTTTCGGCTATCAGCGGTCAGTTATCAAGGATAGGTATTGATAAAAAATAAAGGCAGATACCCAAAGGATACCTGCCTGTGTTGTTATGTCAGATGAACAATGTTACTCTATTGCCCAACACCTCAAACCATTCGCTTTGCGGTATGGCTTATTGCATATCGGGGCATTTGAACTCCCGCAAGCCTCCCACGTCTGCCCGCATACACTAAATCGGCACGTGCGCGTTCGGTGGCGGTTATGCTCAGACGGGTTGTTTGGATTGTAGGTATGCCCGTTTGCACACGTCGTTTCCGGTGGCGGTGGATACACATGCGTGTGCGATTGACACGCATAGAAACTTGATACCGTGCAATATTGCCCGCTGGCATTCGTTGTCGTGCAACTCGCTTGCAATGAATGGTCTGAACCATCACACACATAATGACCCGAAACGCCACACCCTGCAGCAGAATGAGTGCCAGATACAGATGTCTGATGAACGCCGCAGGGGTGGTAAGAGGGCGTAGACGTTTGTGTCTGCTCGGTCTGTAACCCTTCCGTGTCCTGTTCGGTGCTGTCATCATCATCATCATCATCGTCGTCGTCATCATCAGTGTGATAAGTTGAATTTGGACACTGACTGTGCTCACAAGTATACCAAACCGAATCGTACTTTATATGGCAAAGATTGGTGATGACATTCCAAAAACCATCATAGACTCTTTCTTCACATACCACTTTATGTGGAGAGTTATTGACATAGACATAATGCCCATTGCGCCCAATCTTTTTTGGGGCGAACTTCTTACTGCAAGTACCGGGACAAAGCCGCCAATGTTCCTCAGCCTTAGCACAAGAACTCCTTTCGCAAGAATACCAGCCAAACTCTTGGTCTTTATGCGGTTTCTCTTGACACTGAACGAAATGTGATGTCATCGCAGCATGGGGCGATCCAAATGTATCATCACAATCATCGCTACCAAAGCAACCATAAGAGAAACTCTTATTATCAATCGGAGCATTTTGGCGTCCCTTAGCAAGAGTAGGCGTTGCAGTGGGAGAGTAGTATTTTTTGTAGGCTTTGACATAGGCATCATAAGCATCATCTCTGACCTTGAATAATCCTGTTGCCTGCTGTGAACCGTTTGCAGGATCACCAATCTTTGTGCGGAGTTCATCTGTTTTGTTTATGGCGATGTCCAACGCTTTCGCTAAACGAACTCCTTCTACAAGGTCTATAGCAGTGAGATGTGCATTTGTGATAGCTTGCCGCAATTCTGTAATCGTCGCGGCGGCCGCAAGGGGTCCCAGGGCGGTAATAAAAGGAAGAGACACACCTTGATGTGCAGCGACTATGCCTTGATCGCGTATCTCCTCCGCATTCAGATCATACAAGGCTTTCGCACCATCCCGTTCACCTTTGAGACTATAAAAATCACTCACAGTATCTGTCAATTCAGTTCTTGCATTTGTAAAAGCATCTCTGATACCTTCATACTCTTGAAATGTCATTGACGAGGCTTTGACAGAAATAATACAAATAGCAATCGCAAGGAGAAGAAGGCATAATGACTTCTTGAATAGACAAAGGTTACTCATTATTTGCCTCCTTTAGCTTTTTGCGTTCTGCCAAATACTTGTGGTATGCATCATAAGTGAGTTCTCCTGTATATTCAGGTGCAACGTAACGCGCATCCATACGGATCGCTGCTGCGATAACGCTTTTATCGTATTCGGCAGCAAGTTTATTCCACAATCTATCCGCTTTACCCTCTTCTTCTTGATTCCGAAAAGCTGGTGGCGCAGCAGGAAGCGGAGATATTGGAAGCCCAAACTCATTGCGTTTGATGTTTTGAAATGCTTCGGTCACGTATTTCTCATAGGCTTCGTAAGTTCGCTCCCCTGTGTATTTGGGTCTTTCTCGCGAAGTTCGGTTTTCCTGTTGAGAAACAATCTGCTGTGATGGCTGTACAGGTTTTTGATGCGTTCCCTCTTGCCATGTATCAGGTGCGTCTATTGGCACCAGGTGGTGATGGTCGCCATGCGGCACCCATTTGTATCCCGATGGGGCAGGTGGCAGGTTGTTCTCTGCGACAGGTTTCTCATTTCCTTCAATCAGTTTCTCGGCTTCGGCAGCCTCTTTTTTGAGCTGCTGAATATCGGTGTATTGATGATAAAATACAATCGCAACACCGAGGATAAAGATCAGGACAAACAGTCCTATTGCAATGCGTTTATGCATGAGTATTCTCCTTTATTGCTCTGTTGTCCCTGTTTCTGTCTCGTCCAGTGGGCAGGGTTGTCTCGGACTTGGACAAATCAAGCCCGGTTTCGGTGCTTCCTTTCTCGGTGAACATTCGCGTTTGAATTGTTGTTCGCAAGCGGGTGGATCTCCCTGTGTGACATCTATTGTGCCAAACAGCAATAAACCGCTTGTGATAATGCATGCGAAATAATTGAGGTGAAAAGGACTTTGTAGTCTCGTCTCATCTTGTGCCTCCTCTATCATAAATGAGTAGGTTAATTGTTTGTGACAGACTACAGAAATAGGCAGGTTTTAGCTATCTCTGTAGAGGCCGCTGGTCTCTAAAGTAACATTGACGCTTTCATAAGGTCTTTGTTAAAATAGACACCAGCCTGTCAGATCTATTCTCTGGCAGTGCTTTGGCATCGGCAGTGGGTGTAACACACTGTCGGTGCTCCGGAAAACCGGAAAAGCACCTCTACCGTTAGAAAGTCGCGCATAGCGCAAGTTTCTAACGAATATGGATATTATACAATAATTTTAATTTATTGTCAATAACTTTTTTTCAATTTATTGAAATATTATTTTTTTAGTCTTATACAGAACCTTAAGATTGTGGTAGGCGCGCTTTACAAAACGCGCCATTTTTTTTGTCAGAATCGCGGATTACACGGATTGCGCAGAGGACGCGGAATTAAGAGGTTCTTTGTTACCGACCCGTCTCTTGCGAAAGGAATGTAAAAAACACAAAGGCATTTTCCGCTTTCCCCGCCTACCACTGATAGCTGACTGCTGATGGTTTCCGACAGCCAACCGCCATTTCCCCGCAAACCTATTGCGTATCTATTGGAAATCTATTGTGCAGCATGCCTGTTTGATTTCAGATACGCACACCCCCTCAGATATACTATTATAGCCGTCAGCAGTCAGTGTAGGAGGGAACTCCGGGGAATGCCCAAATGGCATTCATACCCGCCAAATGCCTAAATGGCATTTGTAGCGTTGATTTGGGGAACGCCTAATGAAGATTAATTTATTAATTCGGTAATTTTTCATTATGCATATTCGGCACATTTTAAGTGCTCTTCAGTCCCGCTGAATGCCTTATGGCATTCAGCGGGACTGAAGAAATTACCGAAATATTTATTTAATCTTCATCAGGCGTTCATACCGTTGATTTCTTGATTTGGATTCCCGATAGCAAACGCGTCGCGATTCGGAGATCGCTCCTACAGTATAAATTCTGAAAACTGACCACTGATAACTGACTACCAACTACTAATAGCCGATAGCCAAAAACTGAAAACTAAAAACCGAATGCTGAGAACCACTATGGCAGACATAATAATCACAATCAACGCAAAGAATTTGACAGGGCGTGAAGTCCAAAAACTGCAGCGCGATCTCACAACGTTAAGACAAGGCTTCAACGATGCAAGCGGTGCGTCGAAAGGTTTAGGCGACCAAGCGCGAACCGCATATAAGCAGGTGGAACGCGTCTCAGGCGTAGTGAATTCTATCAGCACTGTTACAGCAGGGTTCGGTGGTGTCAAGGCAGCGATAGGCGGACTCGGCACCGCCGCGACCGGTCCCATCGGGATCGCTATCAGTGCGACTGCTGCGTTAACCGCCGGTGTGCTGGCACTTGCCAACGCACAGGAAAAAGCGCGCCAAGAATCGCAACGGATGGCGAGGGAATACAGGAACACAGTCAACGCCATCAGACGCGACCCATCACTATCAGATGGACGCAAAGCACTTGAACAAGACATCCTATCCGCAGGCTTTGACGTTACCAGCCTACGCAAACGGTATCAGACAGCAAAAAAGGAACGGCAGAAATTCAGTGACATCAGCAAAGGTAAAGGAGAGGAAGCAGCACGTCAGGAGATGGAGCTGGAAGCGGACCTTGCCGAGACTCTTGAACGTTACAGAGAACTAAGGGAACGCCGCAAACTCACAGACGAGGAACTTAACGCCACCCGCAAAGCATCGCTACAGACCCAACTAAAAACTATAGAAGCGCAACTTGAAGAAAACCAGCTGTTAAGAGAAAGATATATCCTGCAGGAAAAACAGCGTAAAATCTCACCCTACAAAGCGTTTGAAATCACATCTGGACTATCAAGTGGCACGCGCAGCCTCAAAGAACGACGCACTGAAATTATTCAAGAATTGAAAGCACTGCAACGCGAGGAACAGCAGATTATCGGTGAGACGACCTCGCACATAGAAACACAAAACACCGCTTTACAGGAACAGGTGTTGATTTTAGAGGCGCGGGTCACTGCTTTAGAGGCACTGCAGCAACAAAAAACGATCGTTGCAGAACAGACAACCGCTTTACAAGAACAGAATAAGATTACAGAGACACAAACAACAACGTTCAAAGATCAAGTTTATCAGTTGGAAACAGTTGTGGTGGTGGCGCATAAACTCAACAAAAAACTTCGGGATCAGGTGGATTTACAGAAACTGATTACCGAAGAAGTTGAGCGTAGAAAAACTGCGGAGATCGTCCCATTTCCAGCTGAATTACACCGACCCGTAGAGGGTGTGCAATTCCGTTTTGATCGTGGAAATGCTTCTCCGCAGCGAAATAACAGACAACTCAGTGCTGATCGTCCCGAGCAACCGTCCGCACCTCGCCGCACAACGTCTACTTTTAGTCGCAGCATTTCACGCCCAACACAAGATATTGGCGGGCTTGAAAACCTCAACATTCCCCTTGACCCGTCAGCGCGTGCAAATCCGATACAAGTGCCAGATTTTGAACGCGCACAACAGGCGATTATAGACACGATTTCTAATGTCCCTGTCGACCTGCTCAGTGCGACTTACGATAGCCTCGTGAAAATACCGCAACAGATGGAGATGGCACTGGATACACTCCAAGAAAACACACAGACGCGTATCCAAGAGATAAAGGAGTCGGAGATATTGTCTTCCCGTCAAAAAGCGAGCCAGATTGAACAGATTGAAAAAGACGCTGCACAACGCCGCACGCAGATAGAAAAACAAGCAAATCAGGCGAAAATCGACTCGTTCCAGTCTGTTGTCACGAACTTTATCGGTGGTATCGGTCGGATGATAGCGGAGCAGGTGAAACTGCGGGCTGCAACTGCGGTGACAAATGCGTTATTAGGTGCGCCAGGGCAATCAGGTGGCGGTGGAGGTATCGGTGGGATACTCGGTTCGGCACTGCCGTTTTTGGCTGCGGTCAATCCTGCTTTAGCGATTGGCGGTGGGCTGGCACTCGGTGCTGCTGCGCTGTTTTCCGGTAGTTTTGATGACCCGATCAACGATGCGCTCGCACAGCAGGCTGGTATCCGACAAGCACAACAACGCGCGACTGCACTCGGTAGACGTTCCGCAGTGGATTTGAAAGATAATTTTGAACAAGGATTTGTCTCGGAAACAGCACGACAAACCGCATCGCCACGCGGTGAAGCGGGTGCGCCTGTGATTATGAATGAGATCAAGTTGGTCATCGGTGCGCAAGAGTTGAAAGCGATGTATGAAGAAACCCAACGGCAGATTACAACGGGCATCATCGCGCGGTAATTAGCACCTCTTGTAGGTCGGGTAGAGCAACGCGAAACCCGACATGTATACATGTATCCTCCCTTGTAGGCACGTTTTGGAAACGCGCCTGCTGATGGCTGACGACTAACTGCTATTTGTCCAAATCAACGCCAAATGCGCTTTTGGTATTTGTCGGGTTTCGCTGCGCTCTACCCTTATGCATCAATTTAAGGAAGTTCATTCTGTTTTTAGAGTATGTATAGCCTCGTAGAGGCGGTATGTTTATAGCATACGAAGTTAACGCAATCTTGAGCCTCGTAGAGGCGGTATGTGTATACCCTATATGTCGCACCTACCAAATCAACGGTATGAATGCCATTAGGCATTCCCCGGAGCTCAAGAAGCTAATTACCACGTTTTCTATAAACATATCGTTCCGACGGAACTCAAGATATAAAAATCGGACTTACAAGGAACTACCACAAGAAATAATCTGGTAATTATGTGCTTAAATTGACGCTCATGGGTTTCGCGTTGCTCTACCCGACCTACAAGAGCAGAACAAATCCATTAAAAAAGGATTAAAACACAAATGATTTATCAAGGAAACCAAGCATACATCTATTACGACGAGAAAACCGATCACTTTCCATCAAGCGGACGCACCGAAAGTAATGCCGTTGGCATCTACAACAATGAACACATGAAGCTATTTTATTTTTCGGCAATGCCAGATACCGAACTCACCGGTATCCGATTAGCCGTGAAAAACGCGAGTAAGGTTCGGCTCTACCTCGGTCATGACGCGAGCGATAATCCACCAGCAACGGCGATTGTTTCTGATGAGGACACGACAGGCGAAGCGGATGTGTTCCTCGCGTTTGATAAAACTACTTTCGGCAGCACGGATGCGAATAAACTCCTGCTCGGATTGGTGCAGCAGGATAGCGCGCTTGTCCCTGAAGTAGACGAGATAGATTTTTACGGCACGATGATTGCGTTTCCAGACGGATTTTTTGATAAGATTATCCCACTCCGTGCCGACCGCGGTGGCGGTGTGATTGAACTCGCTGACGGCACACTCGTGCAATACAAAGGGTATGGTGGGAATCGGTGGCGATGGAAACTCGGTGCGAAGTTCGTTGACAAACAGATGTTGGATAGGTTAGACACACTCTATGCCCAACGCCCCGAATTCTACTTTGCACAGGAACCCGACCGCTACCCGAATAGGATTCATCAATGTATTTTGGAAAGCCCGATCTTTCGGATTCCCTACACAACGCAGTGGAAAGGGAACGGGTATAGTATTGAGATGGACTTCGCGCAGGTTTAGTGGTGGTTGGCTGTCAACCATCAGCAGTCTCGTAGGTCGGGTAGAGTTTACGAAACCCGACAATATTAGAGCGTATCTCATAAATAGGATTTGTTGGTTCGTTATGAGTTGATTCTCTTTGTAGGAGGGATCTCCGATTCCCGACAGGTCGCGATTCGGAGATCGAAATCAAGAAATCAACGGTATGAACGCCTGTAGGCGTTCCCCGGGTATGAATCATGGAGCATGCCACAAGTGCATGCTTCTTTAGGCATTCACCGCCTACAGGATTTTAAAATCCGGTTTTCAAAGCCATCCAACTATTTATGAGATAGGTTGTAGTTTCGTAGGTCGGGTAGAGCGAAGCGACACCCGACAGAAAAGGGACGTGTCGGGTTTCGTAAACTCTACCCGACCTACAAGTCTGCGAAGCCTATACCATTGACACTTCCATCAGAAACCCATAAAATATAAACCAATCTGGCTGAACTGAGGGGAATATGTCAATAGAAAATAGTACCGATACATATACGAACCTTCGCATAATGAATTGGATGGAGATTATAGATAATGTATTCCATCTTTATCGGAGACATTTTCTACTCTTTATCGGAATCTCTATCATCTATTTTATAGTAGGTTCCGTTGAAGACAAATTATTTAATTTTCTCTGGAAAAATAATCCTTACGGACTGATAGAAGAACTTATCAGTTATCTACTCTCTGAATTAGCAATTGTTGTATTCATTGTCGCTACAAGTGAAATCTATTTCCAAAGATACATCACAATAAGAGACACCTTCCAACGTTTCATAAACATATCTCCTCGCTATCTTGTCAATGTATTTATCTATCTGATCCCTTTATCACTCCCATTACTTATTGAAGATATTGTGTCCGCGGGAATAAGATATTTTTCTGTGGCAACAATAATCTCTTTGCTTTTGCTAACTCAGATTGTGCGCACCTATTTTCTAATTACTTGGCAATTGTATGCACCTGTCATCGTCGTTGAAGGTAGCATGAAACCTAAACCGATGCGCCGAAGTCGTGCTCTCATCAGAAAGTCGTGGTGGCGTGTGTTCGGCACAATCTTTACACTCAAAATACTGCTGCGGGCAATTCGTATAATCTTCGTTGTCTCTTTTGTGCTATTGTTAGGCATGTTCGGACTTATGGGTGATGCTCCGGTGTTGAAAATCGCAGAATATGTGCTGAGGTCTTCTATTGGATTCTTAAGTGGCAAGCCGCCACCTTTCGAGGTAGGTTCAACATCCTATGTAATCCTTGTGTCCTTGTATTCAGTAATAGGAGTCCTGATCAAACCTTTACATGCAATCACTATCACGCTTATCTATTTTAACCAGCGTGTGAAACGTGAAGGATTTGATATTGAAATGAAAATGTCCCAGGACGACGCACCACGCCCGTAACACTTGACTTACGCATCTGTAGGAGCGACCAGGAGGTCGCTCCTACAAAGAAACTCAAAGGCAATTGGCAGTCAGCAGTCAGCGTTGATTTCACCGCATTTCTTACATTCTGTAAGAGCGAGCTTCGCTCGTGACATATTCCCAATGGTCGCGAGCGAAGCTCGCTCCTACAGGGAAAAAAGGAAATGATTGCAGATTGAATGGCTCTGGCGCAAACCAGAAACGCACTTGACACGATAGCGATAAACATTGCATAATATGCGCAAACGCTATCACACTGAGGATATGAGCATGAACGTAGAAAACCGATCACTTTTTATTGCGGATAACCTTGATGTCATGCGTGGTATCAACTCCGAATGTATAGACCTCATCTATCTCGACCCGCCCTTCAAATCTGGTAAAAAATGGAAAGCCCCCATCGGTTCGCCCGCCGAAGGTGCAGAGTTCAAAGACATCTGGGAAGACGAGGACATCAAACACGAATGGCACGGACAAATCGCTGAAGAACACGAGGAACTTTACCAAATCATTCAAGCGTCCGAACGCATCTACGATAAATCTATGAAAATATATCTGATGGCGATGACGGTGCGCCTGTTTGAAATGCACCGTATCCTCAAACCGACAGGGAGCGTCTACTTACACTGCGATCCCACTGCCAGCCACTATCTGAAAATGGTGATGGATGATGTGTTCGGAAAGGACAACTTTCGGAATGAGATTATATGGGGATATGCAGATAGAGGGAGAGCACCGACAGGTCAATATCCAAGAAAGCACGATACCATTTTATTCTACACGCGAACGCCTAAAAACCTATTCAATAGACAGTATTTAGCACTATCAGAACACGAAATAGAAGAGAAATATCCACATACCGACGAGAATGGCAGGTTTTATTGGCATTCCAAAAAGCAGAACAGAAAAGCATATTACAACGGGCAGGGGAAAAATGTGTTATCGCATTGGACAGATATTTCAATAATAAATCAGATAGCAAAGGAACGGACGGGGTATCCAACGCAGAAGCCCCTTGCGCTCCTCAAACGTATTATTGAAGCATCTACCAATGAAGGCGACATCGTGCTTGACCCGTTCTGCGGCTGTGCTACTGCTTGTGTGGCAGCAGAACAACTTCATCGGCAGTGGATTGGCATAGACATATCGCCATCAGCGGAGGACATCACAAAGTTGCGTTTGGATGCTGAGACAGAGCAAGTTCGTTTAACTGCCCCCAATCCATCACAAAGGGTGACTGTCCGAACCGACCCCCCGAAGCGGACAGACGATATGCGGGACGCAATTCAGATACGGTTACCCCGTGCCGAAGCACATAAACACACATTATATGGACAACAGGAAGGTAGGTGCAAAGGGTGTCAAGTGTTGTTCCCATTCCGCAACATGACCATTGATCGCATCGTTTCGCAAAAATACGGTGGCACCGACCGCATTGAAAATATGCAACTCCTCTGTAACGCCTGCAACGCTGCCAAAGGTACCGGCACACAGGAAGAACTGATAGAGAGACTCAGAGAAAATGGTACAATTCAGGCAGCGTAAGGTAAGTATTGTAGTTCTTTGTCAACATATTATAGGTCGCGATTCGGAGATCGCTCCTACCAATGTTGTCTGCTCTTTGTAGGAGGGAACTCCGATTCCCGACTATTGCTGATACCTACAATTCTAGAGTATTGTAGGTCGGGTAGAGCGGAGCGACACCCATAAATCAACGGTATGAATGCCTAATGGCATTCATACCGTTGATTTGGCGTATTCGCCCAATGGCATTCCCCGGAGTTCCCTCCCGCTGATTCCGCAAGCGGATTCAGCGTTGATTCACAGATCATAAGTAAAGTTAATTGTAAAATCCACTATAATAGCATTTGCTAACGACATAATCCTGCCCCTAATAGATGCTGCTCGTTGCAGGACCTATTAGGGGCAGGAAGTAAAGTGTGGTATCAAATGAACACTAAAGTCAAGCGAACAACACTCCGTTTGCACGTGAATTGAACACATATCGCCTATGGAAAAGGTATTTCCGAATGCGTGCTCACCTGATTACCAAAACTATCTGTCCCATCCGCTTTCCCATGTGCTTCACAATCATCTATGTGAATATTCACATTGTCTGGCGGTGGTCTCATCGTAACTGCAAGAAAAGTAGAACGACCAGTATTTGCACCAAGGAGACTTATCACTTCGGATCGAGTGTAGTCTAATACTTTAGACTTAATATCGTAATCAGTGACATACATAAGATCATCACCCGTGTATGATGCACTTGCTGAGGATGTCCATACCAACTGTTCACGATTACCATCGTTATCGAAATAGGTAGCAATACTTGTATTTGCGCCTGAAATAAGCTCTGAGCTACCATGATCTCGTGCCTGACGGTATCTGCCAACATACCGTTCTTCCTGGAACGCCTCATCTGTTTGTTGCTGATTATTCGCTGCCATAATTGGAATTTGAACAACCGAAAGTACGATTAACGCTAACATAGCGATTGAAAAACCTTTATTTCTCATGATATTACCTTCCTTTTGTAATTATTGATTGGCTATTGCCTTTTTGGATTTAGAAACTCATAAGGGTCAAACCCTTCACTTTTGTCCAACACTTGGACACCAACTGGAATATCCGCTTCGATCTGTATCGGTATCGGCAAGCCCGAATTCCGCGTCCGCGCCTGTGCATTACTCGCTATTTGCTGAACCACAGTTGCGTCTCCAAAGATGTCAGCGATATATCTGACATTACCAAGATCTGGTAAGTCTGTTTCCCCAAATGTAATATAGACTTGATCCTTATCAAAAGGATATACCATACCTGTCTTATCTATACCGACACCAAGCGTAGGTATCCCCTGCTCATGTAGTTTTATACGGACGCGTCCTAACAGTTCATGCTCACGAGTTAATTCACGATCGAAAAAACCTTGAGGCCACCCGTCTGGTATTTTCGGATAGGGACCGAACCCGTGTGGTGAAACACGCACTTGTTCAGCTGCTACAGTTATCGGTGTGTCTCCTTTCGGGCTTACTGGCGTGTTGACAGAGTCAACAGTTTTCATTTCCGCATCCGGTATCGATTCACTTTCAGATGGCACTGTTTTATCAGAAGCAGGAACTTTTGCTGTCTCATTCGTCTTGCGCTGCATATTCACAGGGGATTCCAACTCCCGCGCCAACTCAGCAGTTTCGGCTGCCTCTTGTCTGTAGGGTGCTATGTCGTGCTGATACCATAAGTAACAAGCCCCCGCAAACAAAATTAGGAAGCCGATAGCACCGAGTATCCATTTATTTGTAAACAAATCGTGTATCATAATTTCCTACCTTTTCGGTAAAGTTGCTTATGTTAAATTACATTCACAAACGGAGCGTTTACAAAACGCGCCTACCAACCTACTGTGAAATGTTCTGCTTTTTCTCTCCCCACTGCGTAGGCAACTTCCCGTGCGGTGAAACGGACAACGCACCTTCTGTCCAGTCAGGAAACTTCTCATCCTGTGCATCTCGTGTCAACTGTCTGAGTTTCCGCGTTCTAAATTCATAGCGATAAAGGTCATAATTCGCTTTAGGTTTACCCCATATCTTCAATGAGAAAAGAATGGCACGGTCATTTTCTATCCATCTTGCACCTGCGGTAAGCAAATTATCTCCAAGCCTATTGTAAATATCCTTAATCGCATGTGCCACGCCACCGATACGTGCAACGAATAATCGACCTTGGGCTTCATAAAACAAAATGCGTTGTCCGTCCGCAGACCAGCGCGGGAAAAACCGCATCGTGACCGTCTTAGCACCCGGTTTCGGATCAGGGAAAAGGGGACGCTGATCCTCGCCATCCGCAGACATCACGTAGATATTTTTATGGGCGAACCCGGCGGCGACCCCCTTTCCGTTGGGTTTGCGGTTGCTTATGAACTTTCCGTAAACGATCTGCGTGCCATCCGGAGACCAGTCGGGAACAACGGAACCAAGCTCATTTTCAGCACCTTCAATGCCGGTTAGCTGCGTAACAGCACGCGTCTCCAAGTCTATGACATGCACCTCGGATCTTCCTCTTCTATTTCTGTCACTATGAAAGACAATTCTTTTGCCATCGGGAGACCATGATGAATATCCTTCACGGGCATTGTTATCCGTGAGCCGCTGCAGGTCCTTCCCGTTTGCATTCATAATGAACAATTCACCCGACGATTGTCTTTTCTTATCCATGTATCGAATAAAAGCGATCCTTGTGCCATCAGGAGACCAGCGTGGATAACGGTTTCTCGACACTGTGTTTTTTGTCAGTCTACGTCTGCCAGTGCCATCATCGTTCATCACGAAAATATCATCATCTACCACAAACACGATCTTCGCTTCAACAACAGGCGCAATAGAGAAAAAGAGGAAACAAAAGGTAAAGACAAATGGTATTGTTGGTAAGAGAAAGACGTTTTTTTGGCGTTTCATCGGCGCATACCTCCTATACAGGTGAATCTTTTGGGCAAGCGACGCGGGTGATCCTGCATCGCTTGCTTTGTTATTTGATGGATCGGACTACTCTTTCTCAAAATCATAGGAGGCTGACGCACCCCAACTCTCCGTAGACTCGGTTTCTCCATCATTATTGAAATCGGCTTCTATGTCTACGTCAGTACTCCCGTAAATCGTGTAGGGTCCATCATCTTTGTTGCTCATATCGAACGAGAAGGTGTGGGTATCCGATGCCTCATCATTAATTGGCACCCATCTGAAATCCCCCTTGCTTTGTGGGAGAACAACTGAAGGACCGTCTACATCTGCCTCAAAGAGGTTATAGCAAGCGACGGGCACACCACCACCATTGGTCAAAAAGAAATGATGGTAACTTTTTGGGATTGAGAATTCGGTATCATACCACACGGTTACCCAGGCATAGCCGTATACATTCTCATAAGGCACCCCAGCGTATCCATAATCCCCATCGTCATCATACGCTGAGAGGTTCGTTAGCAGTAGACCGGTTGTCGCGAAAAGTGCGATGAGTGTGAAAACGAAAAAGCGTTTCATTTTAAAATCTCCTTATCATATTTTACCATCTCTATTTGAGATTGGCATATTCATTTTTTATCTCATTTCAAACTTTCCAAATGTGTAGGTTGTTATGCCTACATGTACTTATATAAGTTTCGTCAGAAATTCTTTAGTACTTTTTTAGAAAATTTTTGAATTACTTGAATAATTCGCACCAACGAGGTTGGAAAACCTCGTCTACCGTGGGGTTTCGTGAGGCATTCTTCAATTTGCATCGTAGGTCTAAATCAAGGCAGCATGCGCTTGGTAGAGGACGCTTTTGGTATTCTACATGATGCTGCGGGTTTGTAACCCCGATTTCTTTGTAGGAGGGACCTCCAGGTCGCTACCCAGGAGTTCCCTCCTACCGAGAACATTGTAGGAGGGAACTCCGGGGAATGCCTAAAGACGAATGCGCTTATGGCATTCGCCATGATTCATACCCGGGGAACGCCTACAGGCGTTCATACCCGGTGAATGACTAAACGTCATTCATACCGTTGATTTCTTGATTTCTTGATTTGGATTCCCGACTGAATAAGGGTCGCGATTCGGAGATCGCTCCTACAAGAAAAAACAGATGTAGCCTGTGCGATTACTGGAGAATTGAATAGCCATGAAACGCTTCTACGAAGGTGGAAATTTTTCATTAACTATGGTATAATGTCTTAAATATAAAAAAAATGTGAAAAAAGTACTAAAGAATTTCTGGTGAAACATATATATTGACCTTACACCCCGCCCTAAAGGACGGGGATTCTAGGTCGCATGCTAAGGATTATGTCCAGCAAGACAGGCATTAATGAGGTTCGGGCATTCTATACGTTTTTGTCTCACACCTGCTTTATCTGACTATCCCAATCAATTGGAATCCCAAAAACACACGTTGCTGTATAGTACCACACAACGTGTGAAAAGTCAAGTGAAACGGCAATCGGACACACGGCAAAGAGATTGGCAGGATAGAGAGAAGTCGAGGGGAAATACTGTGAAAATAGAATTGGTGCAGAGGTGCAAAATTGAGTACACAAGTACAAAGCCGCGCATTACCGTGCCGCGCGACAGTGCAAATTTCCTTGACATTTAGTACGGATCATGGTATCATAAGTACACGTTACCGTAGTACAACGGTACCAGGCATGGTTTAACCGTAGTACATGGTAACAGTTTGGAATATGTGGAAGTGAGGGGACTCGAACCCCTAACCGCCTGACTCAGAATCAGATGCTCTGCCAATTGAGCTACACCCCCATATTCTGAGCTATTAATACATATGAGTTCTAAACATCAGTAAGTGACGCAACTGATAAGAACTCTTAAGTTTTGCAAGAGGTGCATTTTGCACCTCTTTTCTTTTCGATAAAGAATCTATTAATTCTAAAACTAATTATACAAAATTATTGCTACAATGTCAAGTTAATTTGAAATTCCTTCAAAATATTCTTTGCAGCATTCACATCCTGATCATGTTCTGTCAGCACTGACAAGTCCAGTATCGAATTTCCAATCCGATAGTAGTTCGTATATAACACAAATCAAAATCGCTCCAGTAACTGAAATACTGGAGCGATTTTGATTTGCATAAACCCAGTTGCCGATATCATTTTTCAGATTTATGTAAACTTGCTACAATGATTAAATAGATTGCTGCAGCAATAAATCCTGCAATAGCAATATTTATGAACTGTTTATCTGTATTAATAATAACATTAAATCTAAGTGAAACATAACCAATTATAATTGGAGCAGCTAAATAGCATACAATAAATGTAATGATCGAAATCAGTATTGCAATTTTCCTATAAAGCATTTTCTCATTCCTTTACAAACATGTCAAAAATTATGCTGTCAGTAATTCTACCAACTGAAAAATCCCAGATAGGCACTGCGATGCCCGTCTGGGATTAATTTATTCGGCTATTCCACAGGCACAGGTTGATGGACAATCTTTTTATCTTCAGTCACGATAAATTCGGCTTGAATATGCCATCTCCCATTCCAATCAGCATGAGTTCTCAGTTCATAGATTCTGATTTTGAATTTGTATTTCTTATTCGGAACAATATCTTCTTCTTCGCCATCTTCATCTAATATATGGATATCAGCACCATGAGACGTTATATTGAATGTAATGCCCATTCTATTTGTAAATAAGTCTACAGAACGTGCATGATGTAGTTTCTTTACAGTCGCCTCAAAAGTCAATATTTTATCAAGATATTGTTCAGGATCATTAAGTATCTCTGAAAAGACTACATCCATATTTGGATCACTGGTATCGCGTTTAGATAAATCTACCAGACACGGACTATCTGCCTTAATTGTGATAATATCACCTTCTACAGAAGGAGTTTCTACAAGGCATTCAGAAAGACGATCTATATCACCTTCATCTCTGAACATACCTATGAAATAATTAGGTTTGACATCAGTTCCACATCCAATTGCCAGAACCGATAGTGCCAAAATCGAAAGCCCTAAACATCTTGGAATAAACATGCTATTGCTCCTTATTTATATTTATGAGGAACAGCTGCCATCCCCCGAACAAAGCAAGTATAGACGTGTCCACTTAAACAAAAAAGCCAATATTCTGCACGTGCATAATTCACAGTACTCGAAACAGTACTTAAAATTGCAGTACAAAATATTGACAAACTTCTGCAAGCATGATATACTTAAATTAACGAGGAATGGCAAACTGCTCTTCAAGTGTTGGCTTCCTTGTTGCAGACAAGGTTTGCAGTATCATTGCTAACCTTGTCAACTCAGATGAAACTCGTTGTGATAATCTTAAATTCGATGACTCGCAACGAGTCATCAACACGCTATCTATTTTAACATAGCAAAAATGCAATGTCAAATAAAATTATGATTTTAACTAATGCCTAATGTTCAAACAGATTCGAGATGCTACACTAGCAATTTTAATCTGACTACTTTGTAAATGTTTATTTAATATGGCTTTTACTATCTTTTCAGAAACTGCCACCTAAGATATATCATCCATAATCTGATCAAACAGTTTAAGTTGCTGTGGGGCTTTCTGGTTTTCTACATATTCTTTCAGAACATCCAGCGTTACACCACCCGTAGATGATACAAATTTAGAAGGTGTCCACAAAGACCGAATACGCCTCAACCATCTAAACTCCCTCCGTAATGTGTGAGATGAATATCCCTTGATCTGTCCAATAATCTCCGTAACATTGAAATGCGGAGCAATTGACACTAACAGATGTATGTGATCTGACATGGTTTCAATTGCGATAACTTCGTAATTATAATCCTCCTGTTTTTCTTCAATAATCTCTTTCAGCCGATCTTGGATTTTAGGTGACAGCCACTTCTTGCGATACTTAGTACACCAGATAACATGATAATCACAGGCATGCACCGTATGATTGGCACGCTTATATTCGTTCTTTGTGCGACTCGATTTTGTATTATATGCACTATGCTTACTCATAATTCTCCTTTCTTTTAAAAGCAGAAGTGTGAGAACATTGGACGTTCTCACACACGATAAATGCTTATGGACATTGACACGATAGATTATACATCCATCAGATATTACCGTTGTCACACAACGTTTAACACGTCACGTGCCAACGTTACGTCACTAATGGTAATGCAATTTGTGTGCCAACGTGCCAAACGTTATTCTAGCATAGTGCATCGATGTCCAGCTATCAAATCTATATTTCATTTTCTTTGACTTGAGTTAATACCGATGCAGGCAGTCACTGTCTGCTATTATGGAAGGCGTTGAATTTTGGAAAGGCAGCAAATTTCTGATTGGATTATTTTATTAAAAACATGGTAAAATAGGAAATTCATCCTTTTTCAAACAAAGTTGTTGCCCAAATGCACTTCTTATTGATATAATAGGTTGCATCAATAATTATACTAAGTCCGTTAATGACTTAGTAAAAACTTTTAAGGAGTGTATTATGTCCGCAGATAATAATGATATTATTAATAAAATGCCTCAGTGGAAACGAGAGCAGTATTTGGAGATATATAAAATTCAATCTGGTGTCATTACAGAAACCAGCACAAGAAGAGTAAATGTAAATAGATACTACATATTTGCTTTGTCTATAACAGTTCTAGCGATGTCAGCCGTGCTTGGCGGAGCAAGTGATATTATTCCTATTTTATCCAGATCGAATGGAGATATAGATCCAATATTTACTAAAAGATATATTGGTCTTATGATATCTGCAATTGGAATCTTAGGTGCTTTACTCTCGCATACATGGATTTCCAATATATCAGGGTATTTAACTGCAAGTTCTATTAGATATAATATCATTAAAGATATTGAACATTACCTTGTATTTAAATTTAATAAAAGAGTATCTAAATCAAATAAGGATAAAAATGGAGAATTAAGAGATTATTCTGATTTAGCATTTCACGAGTTATATGCACCTTTCATTTTTGAGTTCTTTTTTGCATTTTTAATTATATTAGGTGCTTGGCAGATATTTTCAAATAAAATAGCAATATTTGTTATATTGGCTTTATTAGTACTGATTCCAATAGTTTTTGTTTTATTATCAACATTAATAAAAAGGAGTATAAAACAGCATGAATAAAAAGAGATTTATTGATGATTTATGGGTAGTATTAAAAAGCAGTATCGTATATCTCATCTACATGATTGCATTTATTGCAATATTTTGGGGATATCTAATTGCAGACTACAATGATATATATAGTGAAGATATCAGTTCTGAGTTAAAGTCATTACAAGATGAATATACTTATACTTTCAATGAAGTATCACTAAAATTGATAGACAACGATAAATTCAGGAACATAGAGATATTAAGAGCATATGTAAAGATATCAGAGCCTGTAGATGTTGTATGCTATGTCAAGTCTATTGATGAGATCAATAGATCTGTTGAAATTGATGTTTTACAAAATTATTATGAACATCAAGATATAGAGTCTATATTGAATTTATTAGAAATTGAATGCATACATAATGCAACTAATCCTGAATTTCAATTCATAGACAATGATCTTAATCGCAAACAAGTAGAAATATCTAAGGTATATTTTAAAGTAGGGCATCCTGCAGAAATTGTTTGCTATGTAAATTCTGTTACAGAACAATACTGAATTGTCAAATATATTCAGTAAAAAGAAAGAAAAGTCAATCTGAATCTTTGATCCAGATTGACTACCATCCGTAACCTGAACTTCTAACGGAAAGATCCAACCAACATTCATTCAGTATACATTTCTTATGTAAGTCAAGCCCTGCGTGACATCTACATCCCCGACCTGAAGGTTCGGGGATTTGATGTCAAGAGGTTGTTAAGTAACGGCATAATTATTTTCAGATGTTAACAACTTCATTGATTTTCGTACGAAAGGGGAAAATGATGTCAGAATACAGAGGACCACACAATCGGGCTAAATGTCCGTTCTATGTTGTACCGGAAGATCCGCTTTCAGCAAAAGTATCTATCAGTAAGTGTGTTGCTTGCGTTACCTATGGCAACGCGCAATTGAAATGCCTTCAGGAGGATTTATGTCAAATCGCATTGCTTACCGTCATAGAGGACACCCCGAAGTATGATCCTGCACATCCGAGCAGTGCCAGTTACATCACTTATATGAAGGCATGCGTGTGTACGCGCCTGTGGTCGGAACGCGAGAAAGAACTGAAACATAAATACTTCTCTCATGATGATCCAGTCGAAGATCCGGATATCCACAAGCCTAATCTGTTAGTCACACGTTTGATGAACGAGGCATGTGAACGTGAGTCGGAAGCAGACCTCGTAGTTCGGCGACTTGAAGTAGAAATGCTACGGAAACATCTGCCGCAGATTATGGCTCAACTTTCCGACAAGGAATGTCGTGTGCTTGAATTGAAGTATTTTCAGGACTTGACGGGGGCAGAAATAGCGAAAACGCTTGGTATGTCGGAGGGGCGTGTGAGCCAACTTACTAAGACGGGATTGGAGAAAGCCGGAAAAGCATACCTACACGCATTAGAGAAGAATTATAGCAACATTTATTTCAACTGACAATTTGGTTAGTGCTGTCATAGTTATCGTTTGGGAGTGCCGCTTTATCGGCGCTCCCAAACCATCAACGTAACCTCCTTGCCTCCCTCCTCTGGGAGGCTTTTTTTGTAAATCTATTGTGTATCTATTAGATATTTATTGTCAGGGATATGCTTTTGGTTTCAAATCACTACTTGTTTTTGGATACACTGTTTAGCAGTTCTTGTAGGTCGGGTAGAGCAACGCGAAACCCGACAAGAAACGCTTTTACCGCCAGTTCATGTTGGGTTTCGTGCCTCAACCCAACCATAGATGTCAATTTAAGGATTTATTTGAAGTTTTTGGCGATTTAGAAAAAAGAACGACCTCAGTTTGAGTGTAGGGGCGGGTCTCTGTGCCCGCCCATTGTTTCCTTTTCCAAAGCACGGCGGGGCACCCAATCAACGCTATGAATGCGCGTATGGCATTCAGCGGAGACCCCGCCCTACAATGTGTGACGGGATTTGTCCGCTAAATTGACACCTATGGGTTTCGTAAACTCTACCCGACCTACAAGATAAACTTTCACAAAATGCTTGACATTTTTTTGCATTTTTGATATGCTATCATCACATCGTGGGTCATCACGCGATCTCCTACGCCCCGCGGTGTTTTCCGCTCAACATTGTAATCGTCCGTTGGGTAGAACATTCGCAAAACCCAACATAAATACTATCCCGTAAATGTATTTCTATTTTATCAATTCGGCAGACCACTCACGTTATCGCGTGAGGGGCATGTCAACCCTATTAGGAGGAGTAACCAATGAAAGTTAGATTATTTTCCATCGGTGTCATTGTCCTATTTACAGCAGGTTTATTCATAACTATTAGTGATGCCAAAATTGACCCGGATACCATCATAGGCTTATGGGGATTTGATGATGGTGGCGGTAAAACCGCCTCTGATTCCTCGGGAAACGGTCATGATGGAGAACTCATAAGTAACCCAAAATGGGTGGATGGCAAATTTGGCGGTGCGCTTGAATTTGATGGCTCAAATTATATAGATATGGGCAACGATGAGTCGCTGCAGTTTGATGGCGATGTGACGATTATTTTTTGGGCGAAACCGGAAAACGTCGGTGCAGGTCGTCAAAACATCGTTTGTAAAGCTTACGGCGGCGAAGGCTGCTTGACACAGGAACCAAACGGTGTGATGAGTTTCTATTGGGGCGATGGCGGCGGGAACGCAGAGCCGTATGTGGAGGTTCAAAGACCCCCTGCTGGCACTATCGTCAGCGGTGAATGGATACATATCGCTGAGGTCAGAGATGTTGATAAACGCCAGTATCGTATGTATAAAAACGGTGATGTTGTCGCACAAGCCGGTTGGAACAAATGTGGGGGACACCCATGCGGAGATTCCACTCCCAGCGCGCTTAATTTATTCATTGCCAACGGATATGCCGGTAAGTTCAGAGGTATCCTCGACGAGGTCGCCATCATTGGCGCGGTGCTCAGTGAGGACGATATTAACAGTGTTATGGATAATGGATTCGAAGGGGTCGCTGCTGTTGAGGCTACGGGTAAACTTACCACGACATGGGCAAACCTGAAGCGATAAATTCGTTACTGATAGTCGGCGCGCTTTCACAGCGCGCCATTTTTTTGCTGAACCAATGCGTAGGTCGGGTAGAGTTTACGACACCCGACATGCTTCGTTTTATCAGTTTTTCATGTCGGGTGTCGTAAACTCTACCCGACCTACAATATGTCTATTATCAGTAGATATTACATCTGTTTCTTAATTCTCGCAATCAGTTCTTCGTCTCCTGCTTCCTGTGCTAAACGCAATGCTTCCTGAAAATCTTGCTTTGCTTCTGCGTCTCGCCCCAAAGTTCTTTTCGTAATTCCCCTGTTGAAATACGCATCCAAAAAATCGGAATTTATTTGAAGCGCCTCGTCAAAGTCAGAGACTGCGGCATCATAATGTTTAAGAATTGCTTTTTCGACACCTCTTTCATTATATGCTATGTCAGCATTAGGAACTAAACGGATGACCATGTCTAAGTCGGATATAGCTTCAAAATGTTGTCCTATCTCACTTTTCAATAGGGAACGGTTGTAATAAGCATTTGCATAGTTAGGATCAAAGTGAATAGCTTTGTCAAAGTCAAGGATAGATTGTTTAGGATGTCCTAAGTGTTTTTTTACGATACCTCTGTTACTGTAGGCTTTTGCGTAGTCTCGTTCTAAACGGATCGCCTCGTCAAAGTCAGCGACCGCTTCAACGTATTGTTTTAACCTTCTTTTTGCGACACCTCTGTTATTATAGGCGAGTGCGTAGTTAGGGTCTAAGCGGATTGCCTCGTCATAATCAGAAATCGCTTCAGGATATTGCGCTAAATTTAGTTTTGCGTTACCTCTGCCATTATAGTCAAGTGCTGCATTTGGGTCTAATCGTATTGCCTCGTCATAATCGGCAAGCGCTTCAACGTATTGTTCTAAATCATGTTTTGCGCCACCTCTGTTGCTATAGAAGATTGCGTTGTTTGGGTCTAAACGGATCGCCTCGTCAAAGTCAGCAACCGCTTCAACGTATTGTTCACTTTCATTTTTTGCGCTACCTCTGTTGTTATAGAAGATTGCGTTGTTTGGGTCTAAACGGATCGCCTCGTCAAAGTCAGCAACCGCTTCAACGTATTGTTCACTTTCATTTTTTGCGCTACCTCTGTTGTTATAGAAGATTGCGTTGTTTGGGTCTAAACGGATCGCCTCGTCAAAGTCAGCAACCGCTCCAACGTATTGTCTATTTTCTCTTTTTGCGACACCTCTGCCATTATAGAGTTTCGCGTTGTTTGGGTCTAAACGGATCGCCTCATCAAAGTCAGCAACCGCTCCAACGTATTGTCTATTTTCTCTTTTTGCGACACCTCTGCCATTATAGAGTTTCGCGTTGTTTGGGTCTAAACGGATCGCCTCATCAAAGTCAGCAACCGCTCCAACGTATTGTCTATTTTCTCTTTTTGCGACACCTCTGCCATTATAGAGTTTCGCGTTGTTTGGGTCTAAACGGATCGCCTCATCAAAGTCAGCAACCGCTCCAACGTATTGTCTATTTTCTCTTTTTGCGACACCTCTGCCATTATAGAGTTTCGCGTTGTTTGGGTCTAAACGGATCGCCTCATCAAAGTCAGCAACCGCTTTAGCATATTCTTCCAATCCAATTTTTGCAGCACCTCTACTACCATAAGCAAGCACGTTGTCTGGGTCTAAGCGAACTGCCTCGTCAAAGTCGGCAAGTGCTTCAACGTATTGTTCTAACCTGCCTTTTACGCGACCTCTGCCAATATAAGCATCTGTAAAGTTTGGGTCTAAACGGATCGCCTCGTCGAAAGCGGAGATAGCAGCACTATACGCTCCCTGATCAAATAACTCTTTACCCCTATTGAGGTAGTCAATTGCAGATTTCGCAGCGTTCATGGTGGAATTATCTTCTGTCATCAGGCTTTACCGCTAAGATTGAGGAATCGGATTCTGTCTTCTGCCTAAAATTATCTTGTCTCAAAAAAACACCTGGATCCAGTTCGTTTTCGGTGGCGTTTTTAGTTGCTATTTCGGCGGCGACTTTTGGGACTAAATTAGCCTTGTTGCGCCAGTTAGAATAAAATGTTGACCCAATGAAAATTAAAAGATGACCAAAGACGGCTACCGCAATTCCTATCAAAAACATAAACAATTTACTGACATCTGATTTTAGAACCGCAACATCTTTGTCAAGTTCATCAAATTTATCGTCAAGTTCACCAAATTTCTTATCAACATGGTCGCGCATTTTCAGTTCTAAGTCGTGCATTCCTTTAAGCATATTCTTTTCTAATTCGTTCATTTTTTCTATAATTTTGTCAGCTTGAGATTGTGTCAGCGCAGAATCAGATTGTTGTCCCAAAGCAGTAGAAGCAATGGAAAGCATAAAGAGTATTCCGATAATGCACCAAAATGTTGCCCGCATGTTCAACATCATTATTTCCCTTGACCTAATAGAAAATCATATCGCTTTTATTTTAGCATATTCCAAAGAAGTTGTCAAAATTACTGCTATCTGTTGAATCTCGGATTGTCTTCTGCCGTAGCACAAACTTTTAGTTTGTGCCGAGCCGTGCGTGCGCAAACTGAAAGTTTACGCTACAAATAAATCCTTCTTTATACGGTAATGACCCGTTGTTCCCCTACCCTATTTTCAGCGGGAATAATACGAATTTCTATGTCATGATTCAGACGAGTCAGAAATGTCAATAATCGCTCAACGCTATAATGATTAAACTTACCTTTCTTCAGCCGGGAGATTTCGGGTTGTTTCACACCTAAAACTTCAGCAGCTTCAGCTTGGGTTAATTCCCGCGCTTCTATAATCTGGAACACCTCATATCCAAGTTGGGCTTTGAGATGCAATTCTTCTGCATCGGGTAGATCCAAATCTGCAAACACATTGCCTGAACTCTCTTCAAATTTTACTTTTTTGCTCATAGTTCTCCTCAGCGTTTCCAACCCAAACGACCTGCTTCAAGTCTCGTTTTATGTCCATAATGGTATAATTATATCCAAATGGATATAAAATGTCAAGTTAAATCTATTTGTGGGCGTGTAAAGTTTTTGGCAAGTTGGGCTAAGGTACCTCTTCCTCTTTTTCTGAATCGCGGATTATCACTGATTTCGCAGATTACGCGGATTATTCCTATCCTACGCAGATACACACAGCCAGGAAATACTCCTTTATACACAAGACTGTGAAACACGACTTTGGCATGCCAAACACATAATCCGCGTAATCCGATAAATCCGCGCTCATCCGCGATTCTGACAAAAAAAAATGACGCGTTTACAGAACGCGCCTGCCACAATTTTAAGGTTGCTATAAGTCTTTACAAATCACATTTGAATAAATTTAAAAAATTTATTGACAATAAATTAAAATTATTGTATAATACCTGATATTCGTTAGAAATTCACGATCTATTTGAATTTCTAACGGTAGAGGTGCTTTTCGATGCACCGACAGTGTATTACACCCACTGCCGATGCTAAAGCACTGCCAGAAGGAGACTCTGACAGGCTGGTTTCTATTTTAACAAAGACCTTATGAAAGCGTCAATGTTACTTTAGAGACCAGCAGCCTCTACAGAGATAGTAAAAACGGACACATACCCGCCTATTTCTGTGGTCTGTCACAAACAATTAACCTACTCATTTAGATAGAGGAGGCACAAGATGAGACGAGACTACAAAGTCCTTTTCACCTCAATTATTGTTTTCGCATGCATTATCACAAGCGGTTTGTTGCTGTTTGGCACAATAGATGCCACACAAGTAGATCCGCCCGCTTGCGAACAACAATTCAAACGCGAATGTTCACCGATAAAAGAGGCACCGAAACCGGGCTTGATTTGTCCAAGTCCGAGACAACCCTGCCCACTAAAAACAACGGATAGCAGGGATAATGACAAGCTTGAACAGGAGGAACTAAAATGAACCGTAAATTTCACTGGGGCATCGCAGCCCTGATTGTTATATTGATTGCTGCGGGTGGTTTTATGTATTGGCAATGGTCATCCGTGCAGCAGCTCAAAGAAGAAGTTGCCGAAAACGATAAGTTGATAGGGCATTTTCATGCAGATGGCAGTTTCCATGAAGGCCCACACGAAGAAGACCCCTCACGTGATGATCTGCCGAAACAAGAAACGCGTGAGGTGCCGGAGACAAAACCGAGTGTTAAAGTGTCTAAAGAAAAGCGCGATGCGCCGAAGGCACAACCGAAAAAATTGTATACCGGTCCCTTGACCTTTCACGTGGAACTGCTGAAAACGAATCCCGTGAAAGCACTCCGCCTACAAACAGAAGAACGCGGCAACTGGGCAGCAGAATGGATACCGCCATTTCCGACAGATGATATAGAAGCACAAGAATTCGCCAAGGCGATATATCTGTTCGAATACTATCACCACACCTTCGGGGATCTATTCGGTACTCCCGAATATGAAAAGGAAACAAGGATATATGCTAAGGCATCAGGAGATATGAGTCGGATGGAGGAAACTATTATGTCGTATCCGTATGGTGCGCGCAAATATGATTTACTGAAACTCACATGGCCCCATGTGGATAAGTATGTTGTTTCCGACAGCAAGGGCAACGTAAACAGCCATCCGTCAGAGTATTTTGGTAATCCAGAAACGAGGCGCCAATTGAAAGCATTAGGTATGTGGGATTATTGATATTAACCGGTCTGCGGGCCGAGTCAACAAATGGAGGAACTTTTTGATGTTTACAAGAAACATAACACTGTGTGTAACTATTTTGTTTATTGTGTCTCTTTTCGTTCGGTTGCCCCTTGCACAGGCGTACCCTAACCCTGATAGTAACAATTACGCGTATAAAACAGCGGTGAAAAATCGCAACAACGCGTATGCCCAAGAGGACATATGGGAGAACCGTTATAACGAGGCAAGGGCATTTGTAGATGATCTCTTAGGTAAATGGAGTACTAACGAACAAGCAATTAAAGACGACACATGGAATACTGTTGATAGTGCTACCGCAACTCTCATCGCTGAACTGGTTAGGAGAGCTAATCGGGATAGTAGTGATGATACCGCAGAGAAGGTTGCTGAGTGGTTGCCTACACTTTTTGGGACATACCAGACAGCGAAAAACAGTTTAAGTGCAGCTAGTGGTACCGCCAAACGTGCTGATTATCTGCTTGCACTCAATACTGCTGTCGGTGCCCTGGACAAGGTCCATTCAGAGAATCAGAAGGCATTTAACGCCTACGAGGAAAAGTACGATATATATTTGAAGATCATAGCAGAGCATTCAGGCGTGTCAGCGAATTCAGCCGGATTAGCTCGGGTGCCGAACCATAGTCCTTCAGGAGATTATAGCAGTACAACAGCGTTGTCTCTTGCCACTATCAAAGCAACCGTTAAAGCTAAAGACGCATATAGTACAATCGACAACCAAAACATGTTTATGTTCTGGTATCACCCTGGTGATCTTCGGAGCTCGTCTCAGCCAGTTTCGCATACGATTGATCATTTTCACCATTTTGATAATACCTGGAAACGTCCTGATCTGCCTTCAGATAAACGGTGTGGTGGGGATTGCGGTCAACAGTTCCAAACGCCTGTAGAGCATTTGGTTGTGTGTCCGCATGCATTAACATCGTCCTGCATGCAGGCTGGGAATACGAGTTTAACGGGGCTGCCAACAGATAGCAATTTACCTGCTGGCAAGGCAACTCCTGCCGGCTGCAATGATGCGTATTTTTTATGTAGTTCAGGTAATAGAAATGAGCATAAAGTCCGTATCTGTGGCAAGAATGATAGCAATGGGAATCGGTGTAATGAACCTTATAGAAATTGCAATAACCCTCGGTATCCTCATCGTTGGACAACGACTCGCCACAGTCAAGGGGGTGGTCTTATCATAGGGCCTTTGGATGGTCTTCTGAATGCGGTGCCGGGGGGCAGTCACACAGCGAGTCTGAATGTTCCGTCTGGCTATCAGTATGTTTATTGGTATCTTGCTGGGCCGAGTGATACGGGTTTAGGAACAAATGTAGAGACGGACACAGGCACTGGTAGCACGGCGAGTGCATCGTTTAGTTGGTCTGTTCCCAGCGATGCGTCTGGTGACTATGTCATCACGGCTTATACGTATTTATCAGATTGGTCGGTTGTTCAGTCGAGTTATACGGTGTCTGTCGGCAGTGGCAGTAGCACGGACACAACGGACACAACCACGACAGACACATCGTCAACGACTGATGATAGTTCTACATCGTCAACGACTGATGATAGTTCTACATCGTCAACAACTGATGACGATAGTTCCTCATCGTCAACAACTGATGATAGTTCGTCTACATCTCCCTATAGTCTTTCTGCCTCCAGCACAGGATCGCCTTTCTATTTGGGGGATACGGTGACGCTGACGCTGAGCGGCAGCGAATCGTATTATAGTGTGAGTTGGGAGGTGCAGGTGCCTGGGTACACAACCCCTACCTATTTATCTAATGAATCTGCTGACGATTACGGATCATGCGACTCAAGCACCAGCTATACGTTTCCCAGTGCATTTAGAGGCGATTACGTGTTTAGAGTGATCGTTTACACGTATGGAAACATGACGCGTTATGAGCATACCTATACGATCACGGTGCAATAGTTGACTTTATTTTCAACCTTTACAGGCAGGTATCCTTACGGGTATCTGCCTATTCTTTTTTCTAAACCTAAACTACTTTGTTTATCCCAATTATGGGTATAGGTCGCGATTCGGAGATCGCTCCTACAGAAGATAGCCATTCCCCTTTGTTATTCCGCGCTCCTTTTTGGTATACTATACCTAAAAGGACACGCCCCGATGAAAAAACACCTCACAATAAAAAACAGACACCTTTCCACGCTTTTAACACTCTTACTCGTCTCAATATGCTACACCCTAACGCCTTTCGCGCAAGAGGATAAACAATCTGTCGAATTACCCAAGGGTGCGAAAGCACGGCTCGGTAAGGGACGCATCTACGATGTGAAGTATACCGATGACGGTATGCGGCTGTTCGTCGCAACCTCTATCGGCATTTGGATATACGATGCGACTACCTATAAAGAACTCGCTTTGCTAAAAAAGCATTCGGGACGCGTTTATTGTCTCGCCTTTAGTCCGGACGGCACTGTCTTTATCAGTGCAGATGCCCACGGTTACATTCGTGTGTGGGATGCGAAAACAGGTAAACAGAAACGAGAAATGCACAACCACCACAGTTTTAACTGCATCGCCCTCAGTTCGGATGGAAGGACACTGGCGACAGGAGATGTAAAGGGAAGAATCTGTTTCTGGTACCCGTATACCGAAGACAACAGAAAAGTGTTAAGACCACAAGACATAGAAAACAGTACGGTTTACAGTCTTGCGTTTAGTCCAAACGGATCACTACTGGCAATTGGGAATAGGAACGTCATCTCTCTGTGGGACGCCACCACAGGAGAAGATATAAAGACACTTGAAGGACACAATTCTGCTGTGCGGAGCGTTGCGTTCAGTCCCGATGGAAAAACATTGGCGAGTGGCAGCTGGGACAAGAGCATCCGTCTGTGGGACCCAGACAGTGGCGAACTGAAACAGATACTCACCGAAAATATAGATGCTATTCGGAGCGTTGTCTTCAGTCCGGATGGCAGTATCTTCGCCGCGGGTGATTATTCGGGAACTATCCACCTATTTTGGACAGACACAGGCGAGCGGATGCAAACGCTCAAAGGACACACTGCCGAAGTGGTTGCTCTCAGTTTCAGCGCGGATATGCGAACGCTCGCGAGTGGCGGTGCAGATGGCAGTATCCATATTTGGGAAGTTGTCTCTGGTAAAAATAAGCACACACTTGACGAACATTATGGTGAGTTCACAAGTTTAACCGTTAGCGCAGATGGCAAAATGCTTGCAACGCCAAGCAGGAATCTAAGCCTCTATTTATGGGACGCAACCTCGGGTGCACTCCAAAAAATATACAACAAAATTGATTATGAGGGGGTTTATGATGTCGCGTTCAATCCGAATGGCAAAACGTTCGCGACGACATCTGCAGGAAAGATCGTGCATCTATGGGATATAGACACGGAAAAGCGAGTGAAGATACTCCAAGCACCTCAGAAGGGTGTTATCTATGTATCCTACAGTCCGGATGGGAAAACAATCATCGGTGCAGTCAGTGATTACACGGTGCGTATGTGGGATGTGGAGACAGGCACGCAGAAATATATCATGTTCGGGCATAAGGGGCGTGTCCAAGATGTTATCTATAGTCCGGATGGCAAAACAATCGCCAGTTGCAGTTCGGATAAGACCGTCCGTTTGTGGGATGCGATGACGGGAGAAGCGAAGCAAACACTTTCAGGAGGAATGTCGGACGACTTATGTATCGCATTTAGCCCGGATAGCAAAACGCTCGCTTCGTCAAGTGCTACCCGAAACATCTTACTGTGGGATGTGGCAACAGGTGAGTTGAAGCAGGTGCTTGTCAGTGGTGATATTGCCTCAAGTCTTGCGTTCAGTCCGGATGGCAAAGCATTGGCAGTTGGTTCATCGAGGGGGTCTGTCCTTATCATAGATGGGAGTTCACCTCGGTGGTGGGGATCGTTCAGCGGGCATCGGTATAGCGTGAATGATGTTGCATTTGTGTCGGATGGGAAGGTCTTGGCGAGTCGGAGTGCTGATGGCGTTGTGTATCTGTGGGACATTGTTATTGAAGAATAGCATTCAGTCGTCAGTCATCAGCAGTCAGTTTCTTCTGTAGGAGCGATCTCCGAATCGCGACGAAACTCATTGATAGTCGGGAATCGGAGTTCCCTCCTACAGTTCAAAATGTCCTGTTAATTCTAAAGGCCACTATAGTGTATTATCTTTCTTGTAGGAGGGAAAACCTTGTAAGCCCGATTTTTATATCTTCAGTTCCGTAGGAACGATATGTTTATAGAAAAAACGACACCCTTTTTCTTGAGTTCCGTAGGAACGATATGTTTATAGAGGCACCATTGGATACACATACCGCTCCTACGGAGCTCAAGAGGGACTGACACCGTATTCTATAAACATTCCGCCTCTACGAGGCTATATATATCCAAGAAGTATATCTAAAGTCCTTAAATTGACATCTATGGTGCGTTTTCTAAACGCGCAGGAGTTGTCAGAATCGCGGAGAACGCGGATTACGCGGAAAGAAGAGATATTTGGTCAAGACGGCACGTTTTGTGAAAATGATTTAGGATGTGCAAGAGTCTACCTCGCGACATCGGAAGAAAGGTCGCGACCGGGAGCTCGCTCCTACAGTTTATATAGTAGGTCGGGTAGAGCGATAGCGAAACCCGACATATAGCAGACGTGTCGGGTTTCGCAAACTCTACCCGACCTACAAGCTACAAAGAAGGAAATCGGGCTTTCAAAGCCCTCCCACAAGAGAAGATACGCACAGCCTAATCCACATTAGCAGACGCTATACTCCACAAATACACGATGCCCCCTTGACTCGCAGTTGCCAGTGTCTTCCCGTCTGGACTGAACACGACACAACTAATAGAACTCCGATGCCCTTTTAATGTTCGAAGGAGTTTGCCGGTGCGCACATCCCACAATAGTATGTCTCGATATCCATCCCCACTCGCCAGCATAGCTCCATCGGGACTAAACGCTACGGTATAGACCTCTCTGCGATGTTCCTTCAACGTATGAAGCAGTTCACCTGAGATTGCATTCCATAAACGCACAGTTTTGTCCTGACTGCCGCTTGCGATCGTTTGTCCATCCGGACTGAACGCGACACAATGAACTTCATCCTGATGTTTATTCAGCGTCAAAAGAGGGATACCGCCATGCACACTCCACGTGTGTACAATGTTGTCACTATTCCCGCTGACTAACATAGACCCTATTGGATTAAATGCTACGCTATTGACCCGACCACTCCGAGGTGCTGTCATCATTTTTATCCGTTTACCTGTTTGCATATCCCACATATAGATGGTGCCATAAACGTCGCCACTCGCCAGTTTTTTACCATCGGGACTAAACGCAACACTTTTGACCCCGCGACTATTTACAACCAGTGGTGGATGTGCTGCACCTGTCTTTATATCCCACAAACCGACAGCGCCGTCCGAACTCGCACTCGCCAGTGTGTTCCCGTCTGGACTGAACGCGACGCTGTTGATAGGCTCGGTATGCCCTTCCAGTGTTCGAATCACTGCACACGTCTGTACATCCCACAAATAAACGGTATTGTCCCAAGTGCCGCCTGCCAACGTTTTGCTATCTGGACTGAACGCGATGCAGCGGATACTCTCCGTATGCTCTACTATCTTCCGAAGTTCTTCTGTGGTTTCCACATCCCACAGCCGCACGGTGTCGTCCCTGCTACCGCTGATCAACGTCTTGCCATCTGGTCTAAATAGAACGCTGATACCACCAGCGGTATGCCCGAACAACACCTGTAGATGTGTCCGTGTCTGCATGTCCCACAGACGAACCGTTTTATCCCAACTCCCACTCGCCAACGCCTTCCCATCCGGACTGAACACGACACTATAAACATAGTGGCCATGTCCAGTCAACGTCTGAAGCGGATCAATTGTCTGCATATCCCATAGCCGCACGGTTTTGTCTCGACTTGCACTTGCGATTATCTCCCCATCCGGACTGAACGCTACATCAAAGACATCATCGCTATGTCCAATAAACGGCAGAATCGTTTTTCCTGTTTGCACATCCCACATTCGCAGCATTCGGTCCGAACTTCCACTTACCAGTGTTTTCCCATCCGGGCTGAATGCTACACATGTAACACTCCGCAGATGTCCTTCAAACGTGCGCAGATGTTCACCCGTGCGGACATCCCACAGACGAATGGTGCTGTCCTCGCTTGCGCTTGCCAGTGTCTTCCCATCCGGACTGAACGCTACATCTGTGGTCCGACCTTCGTGTCCTTGCAGCGTCCAGATTTCAGTGCCAGTGCGTGCATCCCATACACGGACGGTTTTATCAATGCTTGCACTTGCCAACAAGATATCGTCCGGACTGAACGCTACATTTAGAACCCAGCCTGTATGTCCTGTCAGTAGATGAAGCGATTTGCCCGTCTCTGTTTCATACACCCAAATACCGATGTTACACGCGACTGCTAAACGTTTGCCATCCCTGGAATTTGCGATATGCCCGGTCATTGAGCCTTTACCGATACGTGCTGCAACGCCGTCAGGTAAGCCCCACAAATGCCAATCCTGTGTGTCTTGTGCGATGGTGTGTTGGGAAATAACACATATCACCAAAATTAAAAGCAGTGTCTTTTGCATGTGCATGTTATCCTTTTCGGAGGGATTGCTTTGACTTATATTATAGCATGCGTTAGCAACAAAAAGCAGTTCGTAGGTCGTAGGTCGGGTAGAGCAACGCGACACCCGACATGGCAACTATCCAATGGTAGGCATGGTTCCAAAACACGCCTACCATGTAAGTGAACACCATTTCTTCTGTAGGAGCGATCTCCGAATCGCGACCCGTTTATAGTCGGGAATCGGAGTTCCCTCCTACCCGTGGAGTGCTCTTTTCTTGTAGGAGCGAGCTCCAGCTCGCGACATCTTGTAGATGCGTTTCCAAAACGCACCTACCACTGATTACTGACTGCCGACTGCCGACTGCCAAAAGAAAAAGGCAGATACCCTTTCGGCTACCTGCCTGTTGTTATGTCAAATGGACATCACGACTGTGCCCAACATCGCTGTCCCGATCTCGTTGGATCCGCACACATCGGGGTAGGGGCTGAACTCGGTCTTGAACACCTTTGCCAACTCTGTCCACATTTGCCAAATCTGCAGGTGCGCGTGCGATGGTGGTTGGCATGCCAGGTCGCATATTGACCGCAAGACCAATACTGGTGGCCCGCCGAGCAAGTTACCTGATGCGCTGTTGAGGAGGAGACCGTCTCTGTGCACCCACTCCGACCACAAGAAATCGCTGGTGGCGCTGGATACACATGCGTGTGCGATTGACACGCATAGAAACTTGTCACCGTGCAAGATTGCCCGCTGGCATTCGTTACCGTACAACTCGCTTGCAATGAATGGTCTGAACCATCACACACATAATGACCCGAAACACCACACCCCGCCGCAGAATGAGTGCCTGATACAGATGTCTCATGAACACCGCATGTGTGGTAAGAGGGCGTTGGCGCAGGCGTTGGTGTCGGTTGTTGGAATTCATTTTGTGTCGTCTCGGTAGTGGTGCTATCAGGAGTGTCAGAATGCACGGTTTTGCGGTTCAAAATTGTGCTTTCATCATGATCCTTTTTGTGTTCCATACACCTTCTAAAACTATCCCCGCACGTTTTGGTGCCACCGCTACTTTGAGGAATTTCTATTTTGCAGGTACGCACTCTATGACTAGCTTCTTGCGTTGCGTGGTCTGAGTCGCAACTATACCAATCGTCACCACACCCATCTTCCACGCTCCGTTTAGCCAATATTGCGCGGGTCTGCCGCCACGCCAATCCGGTGGTGTCCCCTATACTTAAGATTGCCAGCAGATCTGATATGCTCTGTGTTTCTTCCTTACCACATTTTTGGCGGTGTGTTGAAAATGCCTCATAGTAGGTTGCGAACATATCATTGCAGTTGGTCCCTTTACATTTCTTATTCGCTGCAAGTGGAGTTATATCAGCTTGATCCCAATGTAGATGTGTTGACATTACATGGTCCGGACCACCTGCTGATCCATGATAATATCCAGATTCTTTCTTACTACTTGGATTTTCCACGTATGCACCAATCACTAATTGACTACCATTTTCCGTGATTGATGTACCATGGATAAGACTATAAAGTGCTAATTTTGTATGGGGTCCGGACTGCTGAGAACCCACATAAGTATACAGTCCGCCACTATGCTCTGCTTGCATTTTCAAATACTCATTAACATAAATCCTCGTATACGATTCATGTTCGGACTTTTGCCATGCAACTGCAGCGCCATAACCTGAAAATGCTTTCTCAAAACCAACCTTAAATGAATTTCTATTTAAAGTCTTATTACCCGTTTCAGCCGAGGTGCTATATGTATTATAAGCACTTAAGAAAGCGGAACCAGCAGATGAAGCAGTAGCAAGCGTAGACGTTCCAACTGTAGGAATAACTGCAACCGTACTAACAAATGTGCCTAAAGCAGCACTCACTGTAGCACTGTTTCCTGCTTTAATCGCATCCTCGTTACTTTTCCAACTTGAATCAAGTGTCGTTATAGCTGATTGTGATGCTAAAATATCTGTCTTTCTTGCTAACAAATTGGTCTTTCTATTACCCAATTTTATTAAAATACCATTATATTCTCTGGCTTGTGACGTTCCAGCAGGGATATTTGGATATGAATATGCCTGCTCCGAAATATGAAATATAGAAAACATAAAAACACAAATAAGAAACGCTGCAGACTTCTTGAACATGATCTTCTCCTTTTTAATCTGAAATGTTAGGTTCTGGTTCATCATCTTAGTTCACCTCCATTAAAATACTCTGATGGATAGTTTGGAGAATTAACAAGTATTTCCCAATCAGGCGAAGGATTCTCGTCATTGGGCCACGTTAATCTCCTTAAATCACAGGCCCTAGCAGAAAAAAAACCATATTTCTCATCAAAATGCCTCCTGAGTTCTATACTTTTATTTACAGCGTCCAACACCACTTTATCCTCTGCATTGGGCATAAACGCAACGATATACTCATACCTTGCTAACTCTTGTGCCTCTAAATCGTCAGGTGGAAAGGGCGGGATATATCCAGCACCCCAGAGTCCCCTTGCTTCCATCTCAAGACTCAACGCTTTCACAGGATTTGTTTCGAACAGTTCCTGGTCGTAGGTTAAGGGACCATCATACGTTTTTGGAGTTTGCACGGGTTGCGCGCTGGGTTCATGCGTTTCCCCTTGCCACGTATCAGGTGCGTCAAGTGGCACTTCATGCCAATGGTCACCGTGCGGCACCATCTTGAAGCCTTCGCGCGCAGGGGGCGGTTTATTTTCTGCAACCGGCTTATCCCTTTCTTCAAGCATTTTATTGTCTTGTGCAAGCTCCTCTTTGAGCTGCTGCACGGATGACCACTGCCAATACATAAAACCACCAGCAGCAATCAGGATTATAACAAGGGCTGCGATGCCCCAATAAGTTTTACGGTTCATTTCAGTTCCTCCTGTTCAAGCTTGTTGTTATCCCTGCTATGCGTTATTTCCAGTGGGCAGGGCTGTCTCGGACTTGGACAAATCAAGCCCGGTTTCGGTGATCCTTTTATCGGTGAGCATTCTCTTTTAAATTGCTGTTCACAAGCGGGTGGATCTCCCTGTGTGACATCTATTGTGCCAAACAGCAATAAACCGCTTGTGATGATGCATGCGAAAACAATAAGTGAGGTGAAAAGGACTTTGTAGTCTCGTCTCATCTTGTGCCTCCTCTATCATAATTGAGTCGGTTAAATATACTTGACAGACTACAGAAATAGGCGGGGAACGCCTAAATGGCGTTCATACCGTTGATTTGGTATGTGTCCGTTTTTACTATCTCTATAGAGGCTGCTGGTCTCTATTATTACACGTAGACATATAAGGTCTGTGCGTGTTATGATAGACACCAGCCTGTCAGAAGGATACTCTGGCAGTGCTTCGGCATCGGCAGTGTCTGTTGAACACTGTCGGTGCATCCGGAAAACCGGAAAAAGCACCTCTACCGCTAAAAATTCAAATAGATCGTGAATTTCTAACGTATACGAGGTATTATACAAGTACTTTCATCTATTGTCAATAACTTTTTTTTAATTTATTCAAATATTATTTTTTTAGACTTACACAGAATCTTAAGATTGTGGCAAGCGCGCTTCCTAAGCCCGATATGTCTCTGAAATCGGCGTTGAAAACGCCCCCAACAAGAGTTGGGCATTGTATACACGTATACATTTATACACGTATACATGTCGCAAATCGCACCCGTTTGGAAACGAAACAATTTTAATGAATTAGCCGTATATTTGGATACTATACTTTTAAAACTGGGATGACACAAGATGAGCAAAAACAGAATCGCCACTGGCGTGGTTCACGACGTGCCATCGGATTTGCGAAAGACACTTGTTTCCGCGAATGCGGTGCAAGACGCATGGAATGACTTGACACCTCTCGCGCGTAATGAGTGGATTTGCTGGGTTACATCCGCTAAGAAGCAGGAGACGAGAAGCAAACGTATTGAACGCACACGCGCCGAGTTATTAGAAGGAAAACGTCGTCCTTGTTGTTGGCCCGGTTGTCCGCACCGTTGAAATTGCCGCAGTTTATGGGTTGGATAGAGCACAGCAAAACCCATAACTGTTAACTTAAGAACAAAATCGTTGCAATGGTAGGAGGGATCTCCGAATCCCGACCATAAACGGGTCGCGATTCGGAGATCGCTCCTATAAAGAGGATGGTTAAACGGTCGCGATTCGGAGATCGCTCCTACAAAGAGGACGGCACGCGACGCTTGCTACTTTTAAATCAATGCGACGAGCGCGTCAATTTCATCAAAATCAACGACCAATCCGCGTCCTTTATTCACAATCTCACCTAACGCGTTGACTGCAGTAGCAGTGCTGGTAAGCTCATCAACAACACTATCAACAGCCTCGGAAGCCTCAGCGAAATTAGCAAAATTGGTAGTGGTGTAATCTGTATCTGTTATACTTACCGCTTCCGGTGCAGCGGCGACCGCTTTGACGAACCCTTTCGCACTATCTGCACCGAGTGCACCGACAAGTTTGTCTCCACGCGCAACTGTTACGCTATCACCGAGTGGCAGACGCAATCCGCCACAGATATAAGCGCCGGTGATCACATTATCCTCGTCAACCGCAAGCACTTTCCCGACGATCTCATCGCCATCCGCAACGAGTTCTGCCTTCCCGTCAGCGTTTACTTTGAACGCTTTGCCAACGGCTGCGCTCCGGTTTTCAGCGTTTTTGTCATAAGTTATTGTGTCACCATCAGCGGTGAAGCTGCTCGTGACGACAAATGGATGTTCTTTTAATGCCATTGTTTTTCTCCTTTTGATTATCAGTATTCAGTTGTCAGTTGTCAGGCGAATAGTTTTCGGTTATCGGTTTTCAGTTAAGAGGAGTCCTCTTTCTGACAACTAAAAACTATAACAGTATATCTGAAGGAGAGCGGGTATCTGAAAGGAATTGGGGGGCGTGAACAATATATTTCCAATAGATACGCAATAGGTTTGCGGGGAAATAGCGGGTGGCTTTCAGCTGTCAGTCTTGTAGGTCGGGTTGAGGGACGAAACCCATAGGTGTCAACTTAAGAAGACATCTACGTTTTGGCGAGTGCTTCTCAACCCTTATAGTGATTGAAACTGTCCCATATTTAGTCCCGTAGGGACGATATGTTTATAGAAAAATGTTATCCACCGCCTCTTGAGTTCCGTAGGAACGACATATCTGACTGGTGGACTGAGGCGACAACATACCGCCCCTACGGGGCTCAAGAGATGGATTATCCGTTTTCTATAAACATACCGCCCCTACGGGGCTCAAGAGGGTTTTCCATGTTTGAAAATTGCTTAAGTTGACACCTATGGGGTTGAGGGACGAAACCCGACAAATCATGCGGAATCATGTAGAATCATGCAGAATACCATACGGGAATGCCTAAATGGCATTTGTAGCGTTGATTTGGGGGAACGCCTATAGGCGACGAATGCCAAAAGCGCATTCGGCGTTGATTCTGTTCATACCGTTGATTTCTTAATTTGGCGTATTCTGCCAAGCGCATGTGGCGTTGATTTGGACAGGACGCTATAAAAAGTCGGGTGTCGCAAGCTCTACCCGACCTACGAAATAATGTAATATTAAAATCCGCGTCATCCGATAAATCCGAGATAATCCGCGATTCAGACAAAAAAGGCGTGTTTACAAAACGCGCCTATCTTGAGGGGAGACACCACGCCTACTGTTGCTCATACCACTCAAGAAACTCTTGCTTTGACATTCTTTCATCAAATCCGTCAACTGTGATCTTCGCGTCATCAGGAATGTCAAAGACGAATGTTTCAGGGGGTACAGCATGATTTATCTTGAAGTCCTGTAATTCCAGTGTTAATCGGGAGGTGATATGTTCTTTCCCTTCGGCATCGATCTGCGCGGTTTCCAGCTTTGTGGACTTAAGAAGCCACACGTCTCCGATTTGTTGATAAGAAAAGGTATTGCGAGCGACAAAAGGTGTGCCTTTCTCTACACCACCTTCAAGATCCTCTTCCTTTTTTGTCCATCTACGTTCACGTTTTTGCATTCGAAATCCGTGCTCAGGCGCAATCCAAATACGTGAAATCTCCGGCATCTGTTGTTCCGCCCCAGGTGGGGGTTCTTTTTTCCCTTCTAACACATAACACGGAATACCATCAAGCATCTCACGCGTCAGGATTCTGTAGTTTAATTCCTTCAAAGAGGTTGCTAAATCTTCTGTGTCAGAAATACGAGCCCACCGTCTCGGCGCATAGTAATGCCGGATCAAAGGCAAATTATTTCTTTTTTCAAAACCATATCTCGGTTTATGGTCTATTATTAGCTGTTCAACCCTAAAAGCTCCTTTTTCGGTGACGATAAGGATTGTCCTCGGTATGAGAATCCTTTGGAGTGAAACACTTTCAGCCAATCGCATGCGTACCCGATTCTGGTGTTCATCAAAAATAAGATGTGTTTTCAACGTCCTACTTTCTTTTAGATCACCAAGTTCTGTAAAACTTTCATAGGTGAAAACGGTTCTGCCTTCACCGGACTTAACCTTTTCATCATTTTGTTTAATACCCGCCAAAATCGCGTCAAAATCAAGGTTTACCGGCGTTTTATCCTTGGTTTCTGTCTCTGTCCCCTCTTGTGCAATTACGACAGCACCTATACGCGTTGGTTGATTTTGAGCAGTTCGTTTTATGTTTGTGTCAAACAAGGTAGGCGCATCAACAATTTCTATCTTCGGTTCAGATTGTGCATCCAAGCTATACGGCTCCTGAAAACTAAATAGGTGATGATTGCTAATACCGATAATTGCCATAATCAATATCGCAGCAGCACTACCGAAAACCGCCCACGGAGGCGACGGTTTCACAGTCGGAGTCGGTATTGGTTTTATGTCTGCCACCTGTTGCATAATGCTTTCCGTTAGGTTTGTAGAAAATCTGACAGTGCTGAGTATCTCCAGCGGTTGTGGATTTTCTTCTTGTAGACGCATTCGTGCACGGCGAAGCCGACTTTTGATCGTGTTCACGGATACACCCAAGAATCTACTGATCTCTCTGGTCGTCATTTCGCCCAAATAGTAGAGTGTTATGACTGTCCGTTCACTTTCGGGCAGTTTTTCCAAGAGTTTCTTGACCCTCTCAAGTCGGTTTTCAATGGCTTGTGTTTCGTGCTGCTCTAATGTATACGTATTGTAAGAATGCTCGTCTATTTCTTCCATAGGTGTCTCCTCTAATGACTGAAACGTTGGTCTCCTTTTTTGATTCCATTTTATACAGAGGCGTTTTGCTATCACATGCAACCATCCAGCAAACAGGTTCGGGTTCCTGAGTGTCGCAAGGTTTTTATATACCTGGATGAAAGTGTCTTGGGTAATCTCCTCAGCGAAGTGGTAATCCCCAATTTCTCGCCATGCGAATGCATGCACACTCTTTTCATACTTCTGGACTAATGCGCTAAATGCCGCATCGTCGCCTGACAAAATTTTACGAATGAGTTGGACATCGTTCATCAGAATTCTCCATTACGAAAAGTGAAAACTGAAACCTTTTGACTTGCAGTATTACCTGCCCTTTAATTATAAAGATACCTTTTTGAGCGTGAAAGGGTGCAAAGTTAGGAAAAAAATTGTGGTTGTGAATTAACTAACACAGAGGGGAACTTTTCAACGCTGATTTTATCTGCTTTTCTCCTGCCTGTGTATACATGTATACATGTCGGGTTTCGCGTCGCTTATCCATAGGCGTCAACTTAAGGGATAAATCCATTGTGCAGTGTCTTTAGTCCCGCCAAATGCCAAAAGCGCATTTGGCGTTGATTTGGTAGGGACGATATGTTTATAGATATGAGATGTATAGATGTCTTTAGTCCCGTAGGGACGATATGTGTGGGACAACGACATATTTTTTACATATCGTCCCTACGGGACTGAGATGTGGACAGCCCCAAGCATCATGCCTATTCAGAAGGGCTTTTAGAACAAGAAATATTTTCTTAAATTGACGCCTATGGGTTTCGCGTCGCTTATCCTACCTACAAACTAAAACTCAATGATCCCAGCGGCACCAAGAATGTAGCCGATTGCCAGCACAACTAATCCACCAGTTGTGACAACACTTGCAATGAAAAGTAGAGGTTTCATCCATGTCGGTAGATTATTGGCGTTTCCTAATCGGAGAGCATGCCAGCAGATCCAGAAACCGATACATATCAATGACAAACTTATCAACTCTTCAATAAATAGAGATGAAAATGATCCCAGTATAATGAGAAGTGTGCCATAAAAATATCTGCGTTTTTCGGGTGGACCATGCACTTGAAAAATTGGGCGTTTCATTTATTAACTTCCCCTTGTTTTGGCAAATCTAAAAGCTTGTAAGGGTCAATCCCTTCAGACATATCAAAGATTTTGATACCCCGTGGCATTTTGGGTCTACCTGTATCAGGGTCTCTGGGGAAGTCCGCTGGATGTCCACTCCACCCCGAGTATTTTTTTCCGAAACCAAATCCAAAGAGTCCCCAACGTGGTTCCCAGTCAGCATACGCAATCCCCCGAATTGTCGGGTAAACCAACCCATTATTATGTGATATTGACATGCCGGAGATACCACGGACACCTCGTTTCCATAACTCTAACCAAACACGATCCATTAACTCAAAGTTTGGACCTTGACCGCCTTGTTCAAAAATATCCTGTCTCGGAAAATCTGCGGGTATATCCGGGTATGGACCGAAACCGTGAGGTGAAACGCGCACCTCCTCAACTGCATCCGTTTGTTCTGCGGGGTCGGTCTTTTTGTCTTCGGGTTTGTCTGCCATCGGTTGTTTTGCGTGGTGCTTTGTGCTTTCCACAAGCTCATCAACGATTTCATCAATATCATAATCTGACTTTTCATAGACACAACCGAAGAGAACAACACAAATAATAAAAATCACTATTTTTTGCATGAGCGTGTTATCCTTTTTGGGAGGGATTGTTTGGGCTTATATTATACCACGAATCAGCGATAAAGGGGGAATTATCGGCAGTCAACGGTAGGTGCGTTTTGTAAACGCGCCTTTTTGTCTGAACCAGGATTAATTTGATAAAATTCCTATTTCATCTTTTTTAACTCTACGTTTAATTTTCCATGTCTGGTTTCATGACGTTTTGCATAACAAATCTGACATAGATTAACGAAACAGTATCTTTTTCTAAAATCTCAATTTGCTCAACTTTGCAAAATATCATAACCTGAATCACATATTTAGTCTGAATCGCGGAAAGCACGGATTACACGGAAGACGCGGAAAAAGAATGTTCTGATAATCCAACATGTTTACTTGTGAAGATAAATGTGGAAACACAATGGCATTTAGCCAACCGCCATTCCCCGCAAACCTATTGCGTATCTATTGGAAATCTATTGTTCATCACCCCGATTAGATTTCAGATACACGTTCCCCATCAGATATACTATCTATAATTATCAGCTTGTAGGTCGGGTAGAGCGCAGCGAAACCCGACAACCGATAGCCACTAAAAAAAGGAGCAGAACGGATGGCAAAGAAAATCTTAGCGAGAACACAGACCAAAACACCGACAGACGCGATACTTGATGAACACTGGGAAGGTGATTTTCAGATATTTTGTGCCGCGTATGGCGGAAGTGCTCAACCAGTGAAACTACAACAGCGCGTGCCAACACAAAACATCAGACCAGAATCGGGATGGGTCAACGCCAAATTTGATGGGGACGATATTGAACTCACAGCAGCAGGCGATACAATTATTGTGACGCTCACACGCGGATACGAGTATCGCCTCAAAACAAGTGCAGCAGGTGCTGAGGTGTATATCGACAAGGTGGATTCGCACCGATGAAGAGAAATATCAAACGCCCTACTAACCGATCCATCAGACGCAGCAGGAATCTGTAGGTCCAAATCAACGCTATGAATCATGGCGAATCATGTAGAATACCAAAAGCGTATTCTACCAAGCGCATTCGTCTTATGGCATTCAGCGGGTAAAGCGCAGCGACACCCATAAATCAACGGTATGAATCATGGAGCATGCCACAGGCGCATGCTGCTTTAGGCATTCCCCGGGCATCAATTTAGTGGTTCATAGTTATCCACTGTTGATTTCTTGAGTTCCGTAGGAACGATATGTTTATAGAAAAAACGACACCTTTTTCTTGAGTTCCGTAGGAACGATATGTTTATAGAAAAAACGACACCTTTTTTCTTAAGTTCCGTAGGATCGATATGTTTATAGAGATGCCATTGGATACACATACCGCTCCTACGGAGCTCAAGAGGGTCTGACACCGTATTCTATAAACATTCCGCCTCTACGAGGCTATACATATCCAAGAAGTAGACCTAAAGTCCTTAAATTGATGTCTATGGGTAGAGCGGAGCGAAACCCGACAAAACACCAACGACCCGGTAGGCGCGTTTAGAAACCGCGCCTACGGATGGATTAGAAATAATGATAAACAGTATCCATTCCCCCATCACCCGATCCATCAGACGCAATATCATCCAACGCCCATACACAGACGACGCACTCCGACTTACAGACACATGGCAGCTCGTCACGGGAAAGACACGTACTTATAATGTAACAGAGAAATTGGCAGAAACGCGCACCGGTTGGACACTGCACAAACCACCAAATGGGTTTAAGATTAGCAACACCGGCATCATCACCGCAACCCTGCCGCATCTGTATACCGCACGCCCCACCAAACTCACAATCATAACCGATCAAGGCAATATCAAGCTGCGGACAGCCGTCAGAGATTGGTTTCCCGGTGCTGATTTTGATTACACACCGACCAATTTCTTCTCCATCGCTCGCGCACACAACGGTTCCGCAGAACAAACGCTTTTTTCTATTGAGGTGTTAGACCCAAACAGTGGGACAACACGCCTCGCACAAACAGATGTGCAGTCAGGCGCAGACGGGTATCTCAATGAAAACGCACTGCGGGCAGCACTCAGCGATATTACGGATGGTGTTATCGTAGTGAGCCGTATCCGAGACCAGATTTCTGGACACTGGGTGGACAATAATGACAACCGCGGCGCACTCGGATATATCAATGACGGGAGCATTACTATCTTACAGTCGGTTGGCGGAAAACATACAATACGTGGGAGATGGAACGCGGCGAACTTCAATGACGACTGGTCGGAGGATGTCGGGAGTCCCGATTTTCGTTATAGCACGACTGATATTGATTTGGGCGATAACTATATTATGATGCTTGTTCTCCGCAATCGAGAAGGGTTTAACGACAACAGGTTAGGCTTCGGCGATGGCAATCGCTTTCCCGCTATTAAACATAATGACACACCTTTCACAAACTATTACCTCAATAATAATGATGAAGACCCTGTTCTACAGATTCAATTGACTAACACAGAATATTGGAAGCTGTGGGAGGCGTTCTCGCTGAAAACGGATGCCACCCAATATCGGAAAGGGATACGGTATTACAGTCTTGAGACTCCGCAGACGCGCGCTGATAATAAAGGGCCGGATGACGGACATAGCGGTGATGGGTTATCGTTGCTTGCTGAAAACTTTGAGTTTTGTGAGTGGGCGATTTTTCATGTGGATGACCACATCCAAGGGAACGCTTACAGAACTGGTGGTTTCCGCCGTGTTTATGCGCGTAACGCCGCAGCGGTGTTTGCTGGGGAGGCTATTAATTATTAGTCCATCCCTGATAGGTCGGGTAGAGCGAAGCGAAACCCGACAGGAAAACTGATAAAACAAAGCATGTCGGGTTTCGCTACCGCTCTACCCGACCTACGATTCCTACCTAACCGCACCTACCGTTGCGTGGAGGAGTCATAACTATGGCAACAATAAAAGAAAAACCGATCCGATGGCTCGAAACAGAAACAGGCGACTGGCAACGACACGACACCGCTGCCGACTGCGGCCTACCTCTTGACGCGCGCGGTGAATATCCGGCGCATCTGATAACGTTATCGCATCTCCGTCAACGCGGCGCGGATGTGATCTGCGTTTTTGTCGGCGGTGGCATGGATGTACCGATCTATTGGCACTGGTCGCAGCACGCAGTCGTCCGTTTTGATGATCCGGATTATGACGGATACGATTACGATGACCTGCTCGGTGTGCTACGCAAAATCGGATATGCCCCCGATGCTGTGGTGCATGAGTTGCAAGCGATGGTTGATGCTGCACGGGCTTTCTTGTAGGTCCAAATCAACGCCAAATGCGCTTTCGAGCTTTGTCACCCCTTACTCTTACATTCTGTAGGAGCGACCTCCTGGTCGCGACATATTACGAACGGTCGCGACCAGGAGGTCGCTCCTACAAGAAGAAAATCGGGCGGACAAGGTTTCCCTCCAACAATGTAAGATTGGCTTGAAAAATCTGCGTAAAGCGCCTAAACGGTCGCGACCAGGAGGTCGCTCCTACAAGAAGAAAATCGGGCGGACAAGGTTTCCCTCCAACAATGTAAGATTGGCTTGAAAAATCTGCGTAAAGCGCCTAAACGGTCGCGACCAGGAGGTCGCTCCTACAAGAAGAAAATCGGGCGGACAAGGTTTCCCTTCAACAATATAAGATTGGCTTGAAAAATCTGCGTAAAGCGCCTAATCCGATGTATCAAACTTGAGTTCCCACAACAGCACAGTGCCATCACCGCTGCCACTCGCGATCGTCTTACCATCCGAACTAAACGCGATGCTGTTCACATGATACGTATGCCCCGCCAACCCAATAATAAGCGCACCTGTGTGCACATCCCACAGACTCACGGTTCTACCCCGTCCACCACTCGCCAGCATCTTGCCATCCGGACTGAACGTGACGCAGAGGTTACCACTCCCCTTTGTTTTGAGCGTGCGGACAGATTCACCGGTCTTCGGATTCCACAGGCGAACGGTGCCATCTTCACCTGCACTTGCTAATAGGGACCCATCCGGACTGAACGCAACGGCATGCACAGCATCCGTATGATCCCGCAACGTAAAAACAGATTTATGGGTGCGTGCATTCCACACACGGACTGTGCTGTCCCTACTTGCACTTGCTAACAGCAACCCATCAGGACTAAACACAACACTATTGACCCCATCCGTATGATCATGCAGCATATTCATTAGTAACCTTGTCTGCGCGTCCCATACATGTATTGCCCTGGTCCGACTCGCACTCACCAGTATCTTCCCATCTGGACTGAACGCTACGCTTGTGACCCCAAACACGGGTCCTTGAAACTCTCGCAGAGGTTTCCCTGTTTGCGGATTCCACATGCGGATAGCCGTGTCCGCTGCACTTGCTAACATAGAACCATCATTGTTGAACGCAACACTTTGAACAAGATTGATATGTCCTGTGAGCGTCCAAATCAATTCACTCGTTTCTGCATCCCATATACGAACGGTGTTGTCCGTGCTGCCACTTGCCAGCGTTTTCCCATCCGGACTGAACTTGACACTATGGACAACCTTTGTATGCCCTTTTATCGTCCGGAGATGGAGACCGCGTTTCAGAAGCCACAGCCGCACAGTGCCGTCCCGACTCGCACTCCGTAACGTCTTTCCATCGCTTGTGAACAGTATGTCGTATACCTCGGAATTGTGTGCTTGCCACCTCTGCAGATCCTCAACAGTGTGTGCATCCCACATTCGGATGTTCCTGTCCCGACTGCCACTCGCCAGCGTTTTCCCATCTGGACTAAACGCAACGCTGGTGACAAAGCTATGATGTTCGCCCAAAGTATGCAGTAGTGTGCCTGTCTGCACATCCCATAGCCGAGCGGTTCTATCACTACTCGCACTTGCCAACTTCTGTCCATCTGGACTAAACGCAACATCAAAAACATAACCCGTATGTCCTGTGAACGTCTTTAGCGAAGTGCCTGTTTGCACGTCCCACAGCCGTAACGTATGGTCATCGCTCGCACTCGCTAACTGCGTCCCGTCCGGACTAAACGCTACACTTGTGACATCCCCTCTATGTCCTGTGAGCGTTCGAACATGTGTGCCGGTGCGGGTATCCCATAGACGGATAGTTTTATCCTCACTCGCGCTCGCAAGCGTCTTTCCATCTGGACTGAATACAACGTTTACGACTCTGTTCGTGTGCCCTGTCAGCATCAGGAGTTCTATGTTGGAACGCGTATCCCATAAACGCACGGTGTGATCGTAACTCGCGCTTGCCAATAGAAAACCATCTGGACTATACGCAACGCTTTGTACCCAATCCGTGTGTCCGGTGAGCAAGTGGAGGGGTTCGTCTGTGTGTGCGTCATAAATCCAAATGCCAGTGCTACACGCTATCGCTAAACGTGTTTCGTCGGGAGAATAGGTGATGTTCCCTGTTATTCCGCCTTTACCGAGCCGTGCTTTTGCGCCATCGGGTAGGTCTTGTTTGTGCCAATCCTGTGTGTCTTGTGCGATGGTGTGTTGGGAGAAGGTGAGTATTGCTAAAATCAGAAAGAGTGTTTTTGGCATGAGATATTTTATCCTTATATTTAGTATAATATCCATGTATCATGATGCAAGTTGGCGAAAAAAGGTGCATAATTGTTGGTTATCTTGTAGGTCGGGTAGAGCAACGCGAAACCCGACTTACGATAACTGAAAACTGACAACCGATAGCCGATGTCTACTTCCTTATCAACATTTTACGCGTAGCGGTGAACTGCCCTGCAGAAAAGGTATAAAAATACACACCACTCGCCACAGGCTCACCCAGCGCGTTTTTGCCATCCCAATACGCAGCGCGGCTCCGATGCTGATAGATGCCCACAGGTAAATGCCCCAAATCCAACTGCCGAATGAGCTTACCATCTGCGGTATAGATTGAGATACTAACATCAGCAGGCGTTGCGAGTTGATACGGTATCCACACATAAGTATGTATGTGTTGGAAAACCTAATTATTTTTTAATCATCATCATTTTTTATGCTGAACACTGCCCAGACAGGACGATGATCGCTGACATCAAGATTAGCCGCTCTGTCGTCATTTCCGAAGTCGGTTTCATCAAATTTGTCTATCCCAGAAATCCCAAGATATTCAGTGAGATAATCGGTTTGAAAAAAGAAATTGTCGTATAGACTGGAATCTTTGATGTGTGATTTCTGCGGTAATGTGAACAAAGGTGCCATTGACGGATGTTTCATGAGGGTGCTAAATGCTTTCGTGTCGCTTGGGTCTCTATTAAAATCCCCGACGAGGATCACATCGTTCTCATCTCCGTTTTCTTTTTGCACATAGGTATACACGTCCCCTAATTTCGTGATTTCTGTGCGTCTTTGGGCAACTCTGTCCCCCCAGATAATGTGGACAACGATCATGGCAAAGTCGAACTTACCTGCGCGGAAGGTTGCCCAATAGGGGTCACGTATGAAGTCGTCTTTACCGTCCGCGTCATCTGGATAGAGTTCACCATTTTTGACGACACTAACCAGTCCTTTATAATAGAGAAAAGCATAGAGTTCCTTGTGTGTGCTGCCCTTATAACCGACCGGATTGCTGATAAGGTAGGCATACTCTCTACCAGCTTCAGAGAGCATATTCACAAGGCGTTTGAGGACTTTTTCATCGCGTAACTCGCTAATAGCGATTATATCATAGTCTATCAGGTTTTGGGCTATTTTTATTAGTTGTTTATCATTTCTACTACCGTCGCTGAGTATCCTGATATTCCAAGAAGCGAGTTTCAATTCAGATTTTCTCGGTATTCGGATGGTGTTATTTATCAAATCCGTATCAACTTTCATTTCTACAGGGTGCGTATGTCCGAAACGGTAAGTGAACAGAGCAGAAATCAGTAGAATTGTCGTGAATATGTTGAATTTACTTTTTGTAATCATTAAGTTCTCCCTTATTTTCACATAAACTGTTACCTAAACATACATATCAATCCAATCGCCAAAATTCATATTTAACATATTATTTTTTATTAAAAAATATATTATAGATATGTCTTAATATGTAGATTGTAATTAGACTCAACTTGTATGTCAAATCTATTTTGTGCGGTTTTAATAATGAGGGAAAATCGGAAGGACGTTTATGATGTGTTTGTAGTCGCGCAATTCATTGCGCCTCTTACATTAACGGGAGGTGAGGTTTCCTAATCTCGCCGATGCAAAGTGTATAAATAACAACTTGTGCCAGTTAACTGATTGTTTTTGTTGTTTTCACGAATTTTGGGTTTTGTGCTATAAACATATCGTCCCTATCAAATCAACGCTATGAATCATGGCGAATCATGTAGAATACCAAAAGCGTATTCTACCAAGCGCATTCGTCTTATGGCATTCAGCGGGCGTCAATTTAAGGAATTTCATTCTGTTTTTAGAGTATGTATAGCCTCGTAGAGGCGGGATGTTTATAGCGGACAGAGTTAACCCAATCTTGAGCCTCGTAGAGGCGGTATGTGTCCAACCCTATATGTCGCTCCTACCAAATCAACGGTATGAATGCCATTAGGCATTCCCCGGAGCTCAAGAAGCTAATTACTACGTTTTCTATAAACATATCGTTCCTACCAAATCAACGCTATGAATGCCTGTTGGCATTCAGCGGAACTGAAGATATAAAAATCGGATTTACACTGACAACCGATAGCCGATGTCTACTTCCTTATCAACATTTTGCGTGTAGCGGTGAACTGCCCTGCAGAAAATGTATAGAAATACACACCACTCGCCACAGGTTCACCCAGCGCGTTTTTGCCATCCCAATGCGCAGCACGACTCCGATGATGATAGATGCCCACAGGTAAATGCCCCAAACCTAACTGCCGAACCAACTTACCATCAGCAGTATAGATTGAGATATGAACATCAGCAGGTGTTGCGAGTTGATACGGTATCCACGTCTCAGGATTGAACGGGTTCGGATAGTTCGGGAGGAGTGCTGTCTCTTTCGGTGTGAATGCTGCCAACAGTTGTTCCAAAACGAGGATACCACGTTGAAAAGCAGGTTCGGATAAGTTGAGCTGCTGCGCTTCTTTTAGCCATTTTTCAACACTCCCTCTTTGATCGTATATCCAAATATCGATGTCACTTGCGACAGCGAGTTTAGTGCCGTCTGGAGAATATGCGATTTCGTTTGCTTCACCTTTACCGAGCCGCATCTTCGCGCCTTCGGGTAGATGCCATTGCGGTGAATCTTGGGCGAGCGTGTTGGGCGCAAATATGAGTGTTATCCCTCTTCGGTGTCAAGACCCCGCTGCTTTAGCACGGGGATGTAGACACCGCCAAAAGACTTGACTTTTAGTATAAAACAGGGTATACTCTTTAGACCATTTCAGTGGTAGTTGTTGTAGCAGCTACCACACCACTACAATGGGAAATGGAAACTTCACCGAAATGGGATACCATGTTAAAAACCCATAAGATTGCCTTAGCCCCGAATAACAAGCAGCGTGCTTGGTTTGCTCAGCAGTGCGGTTATGCTCGTTTTGCGTATAATCATGCCTTATCAGATTTTAAGTCAGCATTAGAGAATGATGAGTTTCTCTCTACATCCAAGTTGAATGAGAGATTTAATGTGGCTAAGAAAGCATTTGCTTGGACAAAGGCACAAGACCAAGTTGTTGCGAACAAAAGCATCTTTGTGAACCTCTCCGCTGCGATTGCGAATTGGGTGGGTAAGCGTGCGAAGTTTCCGAAGTTCAAGAAACGCGGCAAAAAGGATGCATTTACAACAAATAATCAATCGGTGCGAGTTGAAGGGAAGCGTATCCGGTTACCCAAGATTGGATGGATAAAGATGCTTGAAGAGTTGCGTTTTATCGGTAAGTTTATCAAAGTGACGATCTCAAGGACAGCGCATCGTTGGTTTGTATCAATAACAGTAGACACAGAGGACACCGAAGCCGTTGATGCCTCAACGCACCCTGTGATTGGTATTGATGTCGGTATCAACACATTAGCCACCTTGAGTGATGGCACAAAATACGATAATCCGCGCCCTCTCAGACGGTATGAGAGAAAACTCAAGAGAGCTCAACGTAGACTCAGTAAACGAAAGGGTAAGTCTAACAACTGGTATAAACAACTGCACAAGGTGCAACGCATTCATTATCGGATTGCATGTATAAGAGCAGACAATCACCACAAGGTATCAACAGATATAGTCAATCGTGTATCTGCTATAGGTATAGAAACACTCAAAATTACAAATATGCTAAAAAATAAGAAGTTGGCAAAGGCATTGTCAGATTCAGGATTAGGTGGATTTCTTTCCAAACTCAAGACCAAAGCAGAAACACGTGACATATCTGTTACAGAAGCATCGCAATTCTATGCAAGTAGCAAAACCTGTAGCAGCTGCGGACAAAAAAAGAAAGACTTGACACTTTCAGAGAGAGCGTATCAGTGCAGCGCATGTGGTATTTCAATAGACAGAGATGTCAACGCTGCACGAAACTTGAGAAATGTCGCGGTAGGGCATACCGAGACACAAAACGCCTGTGGAGTGCAAGTAAGACCTCAATCAGAGGCACGAGACACGGAAGCAGGAAAAGCCGTTTGGCAACAGCAATTGCTGCCAATATAAGAGCTAAGAACCCCCACGCTTTAGCGGGGGGAGTATGTCAGGAACAGTGCTGTCAAAACGGGATATAGTGTTTTTTCATCGGTGTATGCTCCTTTTGTGCGGACACCGGGAATGTACTAAAAAAGGAGCAATTTATATGCCAACTTCAAAGCGAGGAATATGCCGATTGTTGCACAAGAATGTGCATCTTCTGTTTGAACTGGCACAATATGGGGCATGGTGGTTGATTATGCGGGACTTGCAATATGGTAGGTCGGGTAGAGCGTAGCGACACCCGACACGTATGATTTTAGATAGGATTCCATGTCCAAATCAACGCCAAATGCGCTTGGCGGAATGCACTTGGTAGAATGCGCTTTTGGCATTCTACATGATTCCGCATGATTTGTCGGGTTTCGCGTTGCTCTACCCGACCTACAATTGCATCACACCCATGGTAGGCACGTTTTGTAAACGCGCCTTCCGCGATTCAGACAGTTTGGTGCGTTTTTTAACCGCGCCATAGGCGTCAATTTAAGGAAATCATATCTTGTTGGAGGGGTTTCTAACCCCGATTTTAGCCACACACCTGTCGCACCGCTGGTGCTTTGGGTGTGGGGTGATATGGTTTCTATAAACCTTCCGCACCGCTGGTGCTAATATGGGATTTGTCAAAGCCTCAGAGAGGCGAAAGGTGTATAGTCAGCGTTGATCCTCTCAATAGCAAGCCCAGAGGGGCGAAAGGTGTATCAGAAGCACAAACGTCACTCACTAAATTGACGCCTATGGTGCGTTTTTTAACCGCGCCTACTGGGACTCAAGATCGCGCAGTTCCCGCTCAGCCCGCATCTTGAGAAAAGTGTCATCCACCTGTTCTGCGAGTTTCATAGCCTTTTTGAAGTTCTCTTTTGCCTCCGCAATTTTCCCTTCAACTTCATTCGTCATTCCACGGCTGTAGGCAGCCATTGCATAATCCGAGATTGCAGCATTGTTTTGTCCAAGTTTTACCTTCGCATCTCCACGACTGGTATAGAAATCTGGATGACTCTCTATCAGATCAATCGCCTTATCATAATCCGCAATTGCAGCGTCGTATTGTTCAAGCGCCGCCTTCGCTTTACCGCGATTGTGATAGGTATCAGGAAACCGAGAATTGAGCTGAATTGACATGTTTAGGTCAACAATCGCCTCAGCGTATTGTCCGAGTTCATATTTTGCACTGCCACGATAATAGTAGTTAAAATAATTATCCCGATCAGTCTGTATCAACACGTCAAAGTCAGCAATCACCTCAGCGTATTGCCCAAGTTCATATTTCGCGCGTCCGCGATTGTAATAGGCTTCTGGAAAACCCGGGCTTAGCGTAAGCACCTTGTCAAAGTCTGGAATGGCTTTCTCGTAGTTTCTGAGGTTTAGGTACGAAAACCCACGACTCAGGTAAGCCTTCACATAATCAGGTCTAATTTTGATGACGGCATCAAAATCTGCAATGGCAGCATCATCTTGTCTGCGCCTTTGCATCAGATGTCCGCGACTGAGGTAAGGAAAAATATATTTAGGATTGATTTTTATTGCTTCGGTATAGTCCGCAATCGCAGCGTCATACTGTTTCAGTCTTTCGTTCACAATGCCGCGATTGTAATAATATGTCGGATTATCAGGATCAAGTTTCATGGCGGTTTCATAATCCGCGATGGCAGCCTCGTGTTGTCCGAGTACCTGTTTTACATTCCCGCGATTGCTGTAAGCGAAAGCATAATCCGGTTTTAATCTGATAGCAGTGTCGAAATCTGACAACGCCTCAGTGTATCGTCCGAGAATTTGCTTACAAAATCCACGATTGTAGTAGACCACAGGATTGTCAGGATTTAGTTTGATGACGGCATCATAATCCGCGATGGCAGCCTCGTGTTGTCTGAGGGATCGTCTTATATTTCCACGATTGATATATGCTTCCATATAATCCGGTTTTATTCTTATCGCTTCGGAATAGTCCGCAATCGCAGCGTCATATTGTTTCAGTGCACGTTTCGCCCGCCCACGATTATTGTAAGCGTAAGCGTTCTCCGGCTCGTGTGCTATGATGACGTTATAATCTGCGATGGCAGCGTCATATTGTTTGAGTTCATATTTTGCAAGTCCGCGATTGCCATGAGCGTAAATAAAATCTGGTTCCAGTCGGATAGCGACAGTATAATCCGCAATGGCAGCCTTGTATTGTTTGAGGAGATGTTGCGTCCGTCCACGATTGTAATACGCTGATGCATAATTCGGATCCATTTTGATGGCGGTGTTGTAATCTAAAATCGCAGCAACGTATTGTCTGAGCGCCTGCTTCACACCGCCGCGATTGTTGTAAGCCACCGCATAATCCGGCTTGAGCCGTATAGCGGTGTTGTAATCCGCAACCGCAGCCCTATATTGTTTAAGTGCAAACTTCGCCCGCCCACGATTATTGTAAGCGAAGGCAAAATCAGGCTCTATTCTGATGGCGTCACTAAAATCTATAATCGCAATGGGGTATTTCTTGAGTTCGTGATATGCAAGCCCACGATTATTGTAGGCATCCGCATGATTTCGCTTGCGTTTTATCGCCTCGTCATAATCCGAAAGCGTCGCATCGTATTGTTTGAGGTGTCGCTTCGCCTCTGCACGATAAAAGTATGGCTCCGCATTATCTAACCCGTGTGAGATCGCCTCTGTGAAATCCGCTATTGCTGCTGTATAGCCCTTCAACTTGAAATGCGCTCTGCCCGACCTATAAAAAAACTCGGCAGATAGATTGCCGAGTGGTTTTTGTCCTTGTAGATGTTTTGTCTGCTTTGCTTGATTTAGCAACGCCCCGAGTGCATTTGATGGGACAACATAATTACGTTCTTGGGAATTGTAATAAACACCTATCACTTCACCCTCGCTGTTTAGCACAGGCGCGCCACTACGCATCGGTGGAATTGCCGTTGTCAGTTCAAAATGCCCTTCCTTGTATTCACCGATGATGGCTTCCAAACTTATCTCGGCACTCCCCTTAATATAGACAGTATCACCTGTCTTGACTGCATCGCTATCGCCAAGTGGTAGCGGTGAAACACCAGACGGGGCAACGTTCAGCAACACCAACCCGTTTTTCGGGTCTACTGCCACAACACTTTCAATCACGGATTTTGTATCCTTACCGACTAATGTCGCTGTGCCTGCGGCTGCACCTCTCACGACATCGGAACTCGTTGCAATCAGTGTATCGGTAACAAAAAACCCGCTTCCGAAATGGGTAGCGGTGCCGTCTTTATCTGTCATCTCTAAATGGACTGTGGCTGATGTGGCAGTTGTTGCCACGCATATCAGCAGGGACAGAATGGCGATGATATATGGGTGTGAATGTGATGTTTTTTGGTGTGTCATTTGGATTATACCTTTTCTTCTGGGAGGGCTTTGTAAGCCCGATGTGCCGAATAAACTGTTAGGTATAATTTATCACACATATCACGCCTTTCGCAAGTAGGTTCGTAGGTCGGGTAGAGTTTACGAAACCCATAGGCGTCAATTTAAGCACATAATTACCAGATTATTTCTTGTGGGAGGGCTTTCTAAACCCGATTTTTATATCTTCAGTTCCGTAGGAACGCTATGTTTATAGAAAACGTAGTAATTAGCTTCTTGAGCTCCGTAGGAGCGACATATAGGGTTATACAGATACCGCCTCTACGAGGCTCAAGATTGGGTTAACTCCGTCCGCTATAAACATCCCGCCTCTACGAGGCTATACATACTCTAAAAACAGAATGAAAATCCTTAAATTGACGCCTATGTGTATGTCAGAATACGCGTATGGTATTCTGAATTGGTTAGGAAACCGCACCTACCAAGGTGTATACGTGTATACAATTATACGTGTATACAATTATACAACCTACCGCGGCACATTCGGATTTGTGGGACCGATACCACGCGACCCCCAATCCCATTCAAATTCATCCTGCGGTGTGCGTGCGATCTCGTCATTGACCATCGTGTTCGCCAAATTGAGCCACATCCCGCCTAACAGAAATTCAATATCCGCCTCAAGCAGTTCATCCGATTTCAACACCTTGAAATTACCGACACGGAACGTCCGACTCGGTTGTATGACGTTCCAAACATACTGCATTGCGGTGTCCCATCGTTGGCGTTCTCGGTCGAGCCAGATATGGGGTCGGTGTCGGTCATCAGCGTTTTGTAAGTCGCGCGGTGTCGACACACCCCGTAGACGCACTTTGACATATACATCGGTTGTAGCATATCCGCCTTCAATCTTTGGCACTTTTGCCTGCGGATGCGCGCGGAGCAGCAGAAAGTATTCGCGCGGTGTCAATATATCGTGCTGATACTCAATTTTTCCGTAGACCCACCCTTTTTTCGGTGCAGCAGGGGCGATCAGTTCGTCGCTGCCATCGCTACTGCTGAAGATAGGGGCGTGTCCGTGAATGAATAGGGTTAGTAGGATAACAAGAATAAATAGTTTTTTCATAGGTTTTTGGTTTTCGGTGAATGTATGTTGTAGGAGCGATCTCCGAATCGCGACCCTTATTCAGTTGGGAATCGGAGTTCCCTCCTACACTGACTGCTGATGGCTGAATGAAGATTAAAAAATAAATTAGGTATTTTTCTTAGTCCCGTACGGACGATATATTTATAGAAAAATGTTAAGCAACTCCTCTTCAGTCCCGTAGGGACGATATGTAAAAAATATGTCGTTGACGGACACATATCGTCCCTACCAAATCAACGCTATGAATGCCTTTTTGGCATTCAGCGGGACTAAGGAGATGAGGTCGTCAGCGCTGCTATAAACATAGCGTTCCTACGGAACTGGAGATCCCTTAAAATGTTCCGAATATGCATAATGAAAAATTACCCCAATAATAAATTAATCTTCATATAGCCATTCGCTAAAACGATAACTTCACCGCAACAAGCGTTGCCAGTTCCTTCTCGATTGTGTCGTTGAAAGTTTGTAGCCCGATGTCCGCACCGAGCTCAATGTTAACATTATCACGCAGTTCAAAACTGGTGCTTGGCGTGATAATCAACTGATGCACAGGATTATCGCCTGCACCTGCTAACTCTGGCATCACTTTGACTGCAACATTAAATCCTTTCGGATGTTTGAGCAGCACATAAGCCAACAAGTTAAGACTATTACCTGCCTTGAACGACAACCCACTTGGTGGCGGTTTGAGCGACTCAAGGTTGCGCCCATCCAGCGAATTGGGATCGTACCCCAAGTTTTCCAGATCGTCGCGAGCGTTTGGCTTGCCGAACTGTCCAGCATTTCGTCCGAACACACCTGCACCGCCTGTCGCTTGAAATCCGGCAACATCAAAGTCGGGGAACTCAATTGCCAGCCCGACATCTGCTTGCCGACCCAAATCTCGCGCAGAATAGCCTTTGAATGTGCCATCTGTGTAGAGTTTGAAGTCGAACGATTTGACGGTGATACCTGCTTCCGCGTGATATTTGCCGCGGATGATGTTGCCGCCGCCTTGTGCGATTGCGGAGACGTTGCCACTCACTGCGTCCGTTTGGAACGGTGCTGCACCGAGCAGTCCCCATCCGCGCACGCCTGCGATTTCGTTGAATGTGCCTGCGATGGATACTTCGTCAACTGTTGCCGGTAGTTGTGCGTGTGCGTCTGCAGCACTGAACAACATCACACATAGCAGTGCGATGCCCCACACCATCAATCGGCATTTTTCTAAGCGTTTCATTTTTTCTCCTTTTGTATGCGCTGCCCGGTATGTTTTTATTGGCTGTCAGTTCGTAGGTCCAAATCAACGCCAAATGCGCTTTTTGGCATTTGGCGGGTAGAGTTTACGAAACCCGACATGTTCATCATAATTTTGTTAATTATATTATAACATAATAAAAACTTGTTTTCAACAAAAAATATAATTTCTGTGTTTTTGGTGTATACATGTATACAATGAAGATTAAAAATAAATTAGGTATTTTCCTTAGTCCCGTAGGGACGATATGTTTATAGAAAAACGAAATAAACCCGCCTCTTGAGTTCCGTAGGAACGATATGTTGAGCTAATCTCTTTGTTCTCACATATCGTCCCTACGGGACTAAGAGAAGAGGTAGCACCTCCTGCTATAAACATATCGTCCCTACGGGACTGAAGAGCGTTTGACTATTCAGTATATACCTAACAAGAATTACCGAATTAATAAATTTATCTTCATTGTATACACGTTTTGTAACCGCGCCGGGTTGTCAGAATCGCGGATTACGCGGATTACACAGAAGACGCGGAAAATGCTTTTATGTATTCTCCATTTCCTTTCACAAGGGACGGTTCGGTAACAAAGAATCTCTTCTTTCCGCGTTCTCCGCGCAATCCGTGTAATCTGCGATTCTGACAAAGAGGCGCGTTTTGTAACCGCGCCTCTTACATTCTGTAGGAGCGAGCTCCAGCTCGCGACGATTGGGAATGTGTCGCGATTCGGAGATCGCTCCTACAGCAGCAAATCGGGCTTACAAGATTCCCTCCAACAAGAGGCTATGAATTGCGCGACTACAAACGCACATACCTTGATTATGAGAACAAACAAAAAAAGATGTTGACATTTTTTGCATGTTCTGATACAATAATATTGTTTAGTATTACAACTAACCGTTCACATTATGGGTACCCATATACTTTCTTGAACGGTTAGTTGTAGGGGTGCCCGCTTTTTTTTAAGCAGTGGATACCCGATAGCAACAATCACGCTACACACTGCGCAAGTGTAGCCAAACAATCAGAGGAGGTGTAAGATGATACGCGACATCTTTACCAATAAATGGATAATCGGTGGCGTATTACTGCTCATTCTTGGTGCTATTGCGTTTCACATATTGCTGGAAAGAGATATGGCAAATTTCAAACGGCAAGTGATGCAAAATAGACATGCCATCCAAGAACGTGCGCGTGCTGCGTCAGAAAAGCAATCCACTCAAGAAGTAGCCCCTGCGGAAAGCGAAACGCCATCCGCAGAGAGACCGTCAACTGACACTGAAGAAGTCGCACCTGTGCCTGAACGCCAGACCGAAACAGAGGTGCCCCAGCAAACTGCCCTGCCCGCAGAAAAATCGGACGCGGTAGAAGTAGCTGTGTCGGCATTCGGATTCGGGCCCTTCCCAGAAGTGCCGGAAGGTATGGATTATGAGCCATTCTGGGCAGACCCAGAGCTTTATCCGCACATTAAAGGCAGTCGAGAATCTGAACTGATAAGTCGTGTTCGGATAAAAAAATGGGAAGAAGAGGGCGAAAGAGGTATTGTCGGTGCGGGTTTTTATTCTGAGTATAATAGAGTTTTTCTCAACTATTCGAATGTTGTTTATGTCACTTGGGATAAAACGGTGGATGAGGATGGCAATCGGATCCGGTATATCACCCGCCTGAGTGGTGCTTCATCCGCAACGAACCGTGTTAGAGCCAACAATATTGCGAGACTCGGTGGACGTGTTCCTACTCTTATGACCGAGGTAGATATTCCCTCTGATATTGAGGTAATACTTCATTCTGAAGGTGGGATTGATCCGTTCGAATATCTGGGGCTCAATCCATAACACAATGAATAATATAAGGAGCATTTAACTATGTTTATTAAAAATTTTGCGAAGTCGATTCTAATTTTATGTGCGATCCTTGCTATTTCAGGGATTGTTTATAGTTTCACGGATTTTTACGAGAGACAGGTTGATGAAAGAACTGGGTATGGTTATATTTATTGGGAGGATGCCAATACCGAACAGACTGCCCAAGCCCAAGCCAACGTTTCAAAAAATGTCAGTAATTGGCCGTTTGCTGTGAATATCAATGAATACTCTTATTGCACGAGTTCTGAAACAGATTATCATGGTGAAGTAAATTCGGGCCACTTCTATTGGTATGTCAGCAGAAAGGGGGCAACAGACAGGCGCTATGAAGAGGATGATTCGGATACTCATGAGTATACTGGCAAGGTCTGGTTTAGTAGTCCACAAAGTATCAGAGTCCATGCCAGAGCGCAGGTTACCCCGGATAGAGATAGCTCTACCCAGGAGGTAGACGTAGAGTTTTAGGTCAGCAAAACCCGTCTTATAGACTGGACAACCTATTTACAGGCAGGTATCCGTTTTGGGTATCTGCCTTTTTTCTTTTGTTGAGATATAGACATAAGAGTTGCTGGCATTCTTTGGTTTCGTGCATCTTCCTGCGTTTTATACGTGTATACATCACTATGTATATTTCTCTTGAATACGTGTATTATCGTAGGATAGGAATAATCCGCGTTCTCCGCGCAATCCGCGTCATCCGCGATTCAGACAGTATAAACAGCGCAATTCAAAAACGCATATACCTTGTGATCCGATTGCACGTTTTTGAATTTTTGAGATATAATTGGACAACCCTAAATCGATAAAATATTCGCAATGTTTATCCCTTTGTTTGTTGATATTTAAAATAAATATAAAAGTTGTAGGGGTGCCCGCTCTTTTTTTAATCAGTGGATACCGAAAATCAACAATCACGCTACACACTGCGCAAGTGTAGCAAAACGCTAATAGGAGGTGTAAGATGATACGCGACATCTTTACCAATAAATGGATAATCGGTGGTGTCCTACTGCTCATTCTTGGTGCTATTGCGTTTCACATATTGCTTGAGAGAGATATGGCGAATTTCAGACGGCAAGTGATGCAAGATAGGCATGCCATCCAAGAGCGCGCGCGCGCCGCGGCAGAAAAGGAAACCACTCAAGAAGTAACCCCTGCGGAAGGCACAACGCCATCTGCAGAGAAAACCGTAACCGCACCGACTGAACAAGTCAAGACGGTTCCTGAACGCCAGACCGAAACAGAGACACCTCAACAAACTGCCCTGCCCGCAGAAAAAGCGGACGCGGCAGAAGTGGCTGTGTCGGCATTCGGTTTCGGGCCCTTCCCAAAAGTGCCTGAAGGTATGGATTTTGAACCGTTCTGGGCAGACCCAGAGCTTTATCCGCACATTAAAGGCAGTCGAGACTCTGAACTGATTGATCGTGTTTGGATAAAGGCATGGGAAGAAGGTAAAAGGGATATTGTCGGTGCGAGTTTTAAATCTGAGTATAATAGAGTTTTTCTCAACTATTCGAATGTTGTTTATGTCACTTGGGATAAAACGGTGGATGAGGATGGCAATCGGATCCGGTATATCACCCGCCTGAGTGGTGCTTCATCCGCAACGAACCGTGTTAGAGCCAACAATATTGCGAGACTCGGTGGACGTGTTCCTACTCTTATGACCGAGGTAGATATTCCCTCTGATATTGAGGTAATACTTCATTCTGAAGGTGGGATTGATCCGTTCGAATATCTGGGGCTCAATCCATAACACAATGAATAATATAAGGAGCATTTAACTATGTTTATTAAAAATTTTGCGAAGTCGATTCTAATTTTATGTGCGATCCTTGCTATTTCAGGGATTGTTTATAGTTTCACGGATTTTTACGAGAGACAGGTTGATGAAAGAACTGGGTATGGTTATATTTATTGGGAGGATGCCAATACCGAACAGACTGCCCAAGCCCAAGCCAACGTTTCAAAAAATGTCAGTAATTGGCCGTTTGCTGTGAATATCAATGAATACTCTTATTGCACAAGTTCTGAAACAGATTATCATGGCAAACAAAATACGGGCCACTTCTATTGGTATGTCAGTAGAAAGGGGGCAACAGACGATAGGTATAAAGGCAATGAATCGGATACTCATGAGTATACTGGCAAGGTCTGGTTTAGTAGTCCGCCAAGCATTAGAGTTCATGCCAGAGCGCGGGTTACTCCGGATAGAGATAGCGCTACCCAGGAGGTAGACGTAGAGTTTTAGGTGAGTAAAACCCGTCTTATAGACTGGACAACCTATTTACAGGCAGGTATCCGTTTTGGGTATCTGCCTTTTTTCTTTTGTTGAGATATAGACATAAGAGTTGCTGGCATTCTTTGGTTTCGTGCATCTTCCTGCGTTTTATACGTGTATACAATTATACATGTATACGCGTATACATGTTTTGTAACCGCGCCGGGTTGTCAGAATCACGGATTTACGCTGATTCATCGGATTTCGCGGATTATCAATGGCATGCCAAGTCATCCTTCACAGGATAGCGTGTATACATGTATACGCGTATACACCACTATGTATATTTCTCTTGAATACGTGTATTATCGTAGGATAGGAATAATCCGCGCAATCCGCGTAATCTGCGATAATCCGCGATTCTGACAAAAAGGCGCGTTTCCAAAACGTGCATACCTTGTGATCCGATTGCACGTTTTTAAATTTTTGAGATATAATTGAACAACCCTGAATCGGTAATAATATTCGTAATGTTTATCCCTTTGTTTGTTGATATTTAAAATAAATATAAAAGTTGTAGGGTGCCCGCTCTTTTTTTAAGCAGTGGATACCCGATAGCAACAATCACGCTACACACTGCGCAGGTGTAGCCAAACGCTAATAGGAGGTATAAGATGCTACGCGACATCTTTATCAATAAATGGATAATCGGTGGTTTATTGCTACTGATTATTATTGCCGGTAGTTATTATTTCTGGTATCAACACTCACTAATAGAAGCCCTGCGGAAAGCACAACGCCAACCGCAGAGAAACCGAAAGCCGATGCAACTGCCACAACGGATAATACAGAGGTGTCCCAAACCGATGCCTCCGCACAAACTGAAGAGACACCAGAGGTGCGGGTCTCAAAGTTCGGGTTTGGGCCCTATCCAGAAATACCGCCCGACTTCCCATATCCAGACCTTTTTGATCCACAAGATCACCCGTATTATGCTGATGACCCAAATCACCCATATAAAGACAATCCGAATTATGAATTGTCGTATCGTGTTTGGGTAGAGTTGTGGAAACGTGGCGAGAAAGTTAATGGTACGTACTCGTCAGGTGGATTGTTGTATCCAGCATATCCTGATACAGTCTATGTTGAATGGATCCCGCGTTGGACAATCTTTGGTTTTGGTATCGGTAGAAAAATCCGTAGCATGACGGGCCCCGCAGCCGTTGGGGAAGCACTGAATGCTCATCGTCAATTAGGACGCCCTTTATTAGAAAGCGATATTCCCGATGGTATCAAAATTTTAGATAAGTCAGAATCAGGAATTGATCCTTACGAGTTTTTAGATTTACCGAAACCGAAATAAAAGGAGAAAACATCTAAACCTTAGCAGACTTTAATAATGAATTTCGGTGATTATGGGAACAAACACAGGGTTATTCAGTTTTAAAAATAATCGGTTAATAGATTTTACTGTGAGTTTATCTTGTAGGTCGGGTAGAGTTTGCGAAACCCGACACGTTTGATTCATGTCGGGTTTCGTAAACTCTACCCGACCTACAATGCTTGATAATGAATTTCAGTGATTATGAGAACAAATAAAAAAGATGTTGACATTTTTTGCATGTTCTGATACAATAATATTGTTTAGTATTACAACTAACCGTTCACATTATGGGTACCCATATACTTTCTTGAACGGTTAGTTGTAGGGGTGCCCGCTCTTTTTTTAAGCAGTGGATACCCGATAGCAACAATCACGCTACATACTGCGCAGGTGTAGCCAAACAATCAGAGGAGGTGAAAGATGTTTCGCGACATCTTTACCAATAAATGGATAATCGGTGGTGTCCTACTGCTGATTATTATTGCCGGTGGGTGTTATTTCTGGTATCAACACTCATTGGCGGATGATAGAAAAGCAGCTGCCGATGCCGAAAAACTGCTACGCCAATCGGAAATAGAACGACAGGCGAAAGCGAAAAGCAACACGGCAGAAACAACGTCAACCAAAGCCTCTGCGGATAGCACAACGCCAACCGCAGATAAACCGACAGCCGATCCAACTGCCCAGACAGATAAAACAGAGGTGTCCCAAACCGAAGCCCCTGCACAAACCGCAGAGACGGCAGAGGTGCGGGTGTCACCCTTCGGGTTCGGACCCTATCCGAAAGTGCCCGAAGGCATGCTTGATTCTTTGGGGAATCCGTATAAGCCAATATGGGAACGTACTTGGTGGGAAGATCGCCCACGTAAAGGTGCAGAACTATTGTCTCGTGTGGCGATAAAAGCGTGGCAAGATGGATTGCACAGCAACTGGATAGGAATAAGTGGGGGTGGCAATGGAAAGATCTATTTCAACTATCCCAAAACCCTGTATGTCTGGTATGGAGAACCTATCGAACAGGATGATGGCACTGTCCGCCCACATTTCAGTAGGGTGAAAGGTGATCCGTCTGTCCAATTGTCTCGTGAAGAGATGCGTCGTGGTATAGCCCCGCCCGGCGTGCGTGTATTAGATGGGGAAACGGAAGGGATTGATCCTTACGAGTATCTTGACCTTCCAACAAAATAACAAAAGGAGATTTTAGTCATGAAAAAATTTGTGAGAATACTCGCGATAATGGCTGTCATCACAGCCTCTGTAACAGTGTCCTCTATAGATGCGGATCATCAAAATGGCAGCACAGAACAAGTCAATGACGACTGCACCGGTTATGTTGGGGAATGGGGTGCTAACGATGCCCATACCGCACATATTACGGTTGCCGCTGCCAGATCCACTGGCCGCACGAAACTGGGGATTCCTTATACAGATGTTACCCATAGTGCGTACTTTTCGACAGCCACGATGAGTTCAAATTGGGAGCCAAACACAGGTGCATGGTTTCTCAGCACAGGCAAAACAGGACCAAAGAGCGATAACTATGAGGGACGTGATAGTGAAAGCCTTTATGCATGCCCAAGAGGATATTGGGTAAGCCCTTGCAATGCTGGCGGACACGCTTTTGCACGTGTTGACCCTGATGACGATCAGGATATTGAGGGTACAGCAACCATGCCTTAGACATTTACACCTAACACTTTTTCAACAGGCAGGTATCCTTTGGGTATCTGCCTTTTCTTTTTATTAAGATATAGACATAAGACTTGCAGGCATTCTTGCTTTCGTGCATCTTCCTGCGTTTTATACGTGTATACAATTATACGCGTCTGGTAGGCGTGTTTTGTAAACGCGCTGATTTGTCAGAATCTCGGATTATCACAGATGACGCGGATTTCGCGGATTATGTTTTCTGAAGTATAAGTGTTTCTGATCAACACTTATACACAAAGATAACTTCATCACAAAAAAAGCATCTGATATGCCAAGTCAATAATCCGCGTTCTCCGCGCAATCCGCGTAATCCGCGATTCTGACAAAAAGACGCTTTGTATACGTGTATACATTTATACGTGTATACATGTCGGGTTTCGTGCCTCTACCCGACCTACAAGGCAAACTTTTTCCGCAAACTTATTGGATATATATTGGGAATCCATTGTTGTTAGCATGGAAGCGTGCCTAAAGATGTATCCGCTTTCCGATATAATGTCCGTATGAAAGAGATAACACCTGAACCTCAAAATCGGACTGAGGAGGAGAACAAACAGACGATAAATCGTTTGCTGAACCTCTACGATCTGATGTTGCTGGAATATAGCAAGTTGATAGAGAATGTCGGGCAAGACGATACTGCTGAGAATGATAAAGATAAGGACAAGAAAGATAAAAAAGATAAGCATGAAAAATCTGACATCCTTACCGAATTCAAGGCATTCGCTACTCTGGCGGATACACTGATGAAACGTTGGAACATTGCGCATCGTGGGTATGACACGAACGCCAGTATCGCGGCGGCAGACGCAAAGGCTGCACAACAGGCGAGCGAATCCATACCTGATAAGGCACGGAAGGGTGAAACCGTAGATTTGCATCCGGATATGGAGTCAGCGGTGGAGAACCTGCCGAAGGGACACGTGCAGTTGACATTGGAAGATGCGGCGCAAAATGGTAACAAGGATAATTCGTAGACCTGTTTACGCTAAAAACTACGGATAGCAAAGACTAAAAGCACAATCAAAACAGAAATAATAACAATCAACATAAATGAACCTTCTTTAGTATTGTAGGTCGGGTAGAGTTTACGAAACCCGACAGAAAACGGGCGTGTCCAAATCAACGCCGAATGCGCTTTTTGGCATTGCCCGTGTGGGATTCGCCATGATTCCCCGTATGGCATTTGTCGGGTTTCGCTTCGCTCTACCCGACCTACGGTGTTGGCTGATTGCTGACAACCAACAACGATTTTAAAACCGCTGGAAGAAGATGTTGAGCTCCTTGTTAAGTGCTCTCCTGATGATTTCCACTTCGGAGACACCTTTCGACCGCGCTGCCTCTTTGATATCTTGGCGCTGCTGCGGGGTGAAAAGTTTTCGATGTTCTTTTGTTTCTTCGCGTTCGGCGTATTCGTCAAGCGCACGGCGGACGATCTCAACCTGTGTGAGTCCGGTTTTCGCTTGTCGTTCTTTTATCCACGCGAGTTGTCTTTCGGTGATGGTAAAGGTGGCGGAAAGTAATCGTGTAGACATGCGCGCTGTCCCTCTCAATAACAAATTTATGAAATGTTATATTTATTTTAACATAATTATACATTAAAGTAAAATCCTTTTGCAAATCTATTGTTGGAAAATAGTACGTAGGTCGGATAGAGCGAAGCGACACCCGACAAATAGCCGACAGCCGATAGCCACAGAGACATTCAATTGTCACAAAACATCTTTGTTGGAGGGGTTTGTAACCCCGATTTTTCATGCTGGGTATCTGAAATCGGGGTTATAAACCCCTCCAATAATAGCGAAACTCGACAATTGAATGCCTCTGCCGGTAGCCAACAAACATCTTGACAACTTCCCTCAAAAATACTACACTTAACAATAATCTGTTATGAAAAATAAAGAGATAGAAGCACTAACATCTTTTGATTTTCCGATAGAACATTTCCACGACCGTAGCACCCGATGGCTGCTTGAGGACAGCGATAACGTGAAAGGTTTGTTGGAGATTGTCGCGGAGCACCTTGTAGAACGGCTTGATTTTAGTCGGCTCTTACATGTAAACAGAAGTTTTATACCGGATAACCTACGGGAGCAGGAGTCTGATCTTGTATACAGAGTGCCGTTTCGTGGAGAATCGACAACAGATGAACTCCTGATTTATATCCTAATTGAGCATCAATCAACGGTTGATACGTCAATGGGGTTTCGCGTGCTGTTTTATATGACGCAGATTTGGGATTTCCAACGGCGCGAGTTGGAGTCAAACAACATACCGAAAAGTGTATGGCGTTTGCGACCGATTATTCCAATTGTGTTATATACAGGAGATCAGAGTTGGCAGACACCGGTATCGCTCAGTGCGATGATGGATTTGCCCGATATACTCACTCAGTTTATTCCGAAATTTGAGACGTTGTTTCTGAGCGTGAAGGACACAGACGCAGCCGATCTCACCAGAACGGATCATCCACTTGGATGGTTGCTGACGGTGCTACAAAAGGAAAATGCGGACAAAGAAGAGATACGCACTGCGTTGATGGATGCGGTAACGCATCTTGATATGCTTGATACAGGTAAAATACAGCAGTGGCGACGCGCGGTTTTCTATCTTTATCTGTTGATATTGCATCGTCGTCCACCTGCAGAACACGAAGAGTTGAAAACATTGGTTCACGAGCAAATGAAAGACATATCCCACAAGGAGGAGGGAGAAACGATGGCACAATCAATGGCTGAATACCTAATTCAACAAGGTAAAGAAGAAGGCGAAAAACGCGGCGAAAAGCGCGGTGAGATAAGAGCAAAACGAGAATCACTCTTAAAACTGTTGGAGTTGAGATTTGATGCTGTTCCCGAAGCTATCATCAATAAGATATCTGCGATCCGTAGCCTTTCGCGTCTGGATACCCTATTTGAACAAGCAGCGACTGCCCAAACACTTAATGAAATCGATTGGGACAATGCTTAGTGGTCTATCCACACTAAAATTATAGGTCGCGATTCGGAGATCGCTCCTACTGAGAACATTGTAGGAGAGAACTCCGATTCCCGACTATTTAGTCCCTCCTAACACAGTAGACGCATTTCCAAAACTGAAAACTAAAACCCATTTTCCCGCAAACCTATTGCGTATCTATTGGAAATCTATTGTTCCCACCACCAAATTCCTTCCAGTTACCCGCCCGTCTTCGGATATACTATTGGTATAGCAATCAACTCAACTCTTCGTAGGTCGGGTAGAGCGGTAGCGAAACCCGACAAATACCAAAAGCGTATTCGGTGTTGATTTGGACACGTATAAAAGTATGCACGTATAATTGTCGGGTTTCGCGTTGCTCTACCCGACAAATGCCAAAAAGCGCATTTGGCGTTGATTTGGACCTACAAAACTAAAACTATGATACAAAAAGCACTCAAACGAATTTTCAATAAAGACACCCACAACACACGCAACACCCGTGCGCTTGGTGGCGGCAGAGTCTCCATGCAAAGCCCGTTCCGGTCTCACACGATGGGATACCTCGCACCGCCGGAACGTTCACAATCTGTATGGCAACTAAAAAACTGGTCGGAAGATGAGCTGCTCTGCCTGCCTGTAGACAGATTGATGAACGTGATCGTTGACATCAGTCCGGAAGTGAACAAAGCGTATACCGACTTCCTGCGCACCTGCAACGAAGGATGGTATTACGAGGTTGAACCGATGCGTGCGAAACCTGTGATTGACGATTTCATTGCACGGCTTGAGACGAAACATCACGATTTTGATGTGTTGTTAGACCAGATGTATGCGGGTGTGTATCTGCGGGGCGCGCTGTTCATAGAACTCGTGCTGAACGAGGCGGCAGATACGGCAACAAACCTCGCTGTGCTTGATCCTATTACGGCGCGGTTCAATAGCACAAAACATCCGATTGAGGGTGAACAGTGGGAGCTCGGGCAATGGCAATTGGGCAAATGGGTGTCGCTTGCGGACGACCCGACGGTGATGTATGTGCCGTTCAACAACGCCCCCGATACGCCTTTCGGTAAGTCGTTTATGGCGACTGCGCCGGTGGATGTTGTGCGTCAATTAGGTGTGATGAACGACTTTCGCCGCGTGTTGGAATCACACGGCTGGGCACGCGCCGATTTCTCGGTGGATGGCGACAAACTCAAAAATTTTATGCCACCTGAAATTGTCGGCGATATTGAGGCAGAGGACGAGTTTATCCGTGATTTTATTAGCGGTATCAACACGATGTATTCTAATCTGAAACCGAACGAGGGCTACGGACATCTGGACATCGTCACAGTGAATATGCCGAAAGGTGGACAGATGCAATCTTCGTTCTTCGGCATGGTAGATGGATTGATGCGGTTATACGACCGCCGTATCGGACGCGCCACGGGTAGCACACCGATCAAACAGCACAGCAACGAAAACGTCACTGAAACACACGCACGCGAACAGCGCAGCGATTATCGTATCAATATAGAGAGTATCCAGTCCACTGTGGCGGGGACGCTCTCAACGTTGTTCGGGTATGTGTTGCGGACGGAAGGTGTGCAGGGAGAGGTGACCTTCCATTTTGAAAACACGCTTGACCCGCAGGACATCAAGGCGTTGGAGGAGGCGGAAGGTGTTCGGATTGATAACCTCAAGAAACTCAAAGAACTTCGCGATATGGACGGCATAGACGACGCAACCTACCAAAAAGCCGTCAATCAATATAAAGTAGAGAAAGAGAAACATTCGGGGTAGATATTCTTGTAGGCGGTGAATGCCTAAAGACGAATGCGCTTGGTAGAATACGCTTATGGTATTCTACATGATTCACCATGATTCATACCGTTGATTACGAGCTCCTGCTCGCGACAGATCTTGTAGGTGCGTTTTCCAAACGCGCCTTTTTTGTTGTCTGAACCAGGATTTACAAGATTATCAGATTTTCAGGATTTGGGAGATGTCGCGAGCTGGAGCTCGCTCCTACAAGAAGGAGATTGGCGGCTATGGGTAGAGTTGACATCCGACACGTACACGCGTATAAAAGTATACATGTGTACGCGTATACATGTATACACAAATTGAAGATAATCCTGCTAATCCTGGTTCAGACAAAAAGCAGTAGGTCCTAACGTTTTGCCTTGAGCGCACCCCAGACCGTTGACAATTTCTGAATAGGTTCAACACTTAGACCAATACCAGACTCATAGTTGCGAATTACTTCTTCATGCGTAAGCGCCCGATCATAAATCCGCACTTCATCAAAAACGCCTTGAAAAAAGCCTGATGCCTTACCATTATGGTTCACAGCACCCAGAAAAATCGGTTGGGTATAAGGTCGGATGTCGTTCGATGACGTACAAGATACTGACCACCAAAATGGCTCGTTATCAATATAAACATAACTGGTTAAACAGTTCTCTTTACCATGTAAATGTCTTAGCTTAGCCAATTCTTCTTGGGTAGGTTTCCGAGTTGTATAAACAATATGATGCCAAACACCATCTGAAATTGCAAGCTCCCTGACAGAAGAACCACCAGCACACCCACCACCCGTTTTTTCGTTACGTTCAATCATTATAGAATCTTCTTTGGTTTCAAGTATGTGATCTGCCACTCCTCTTGCCCACGCTGCATTGATAAGAATTCCATAACCGCTGTTATTTATTCTACAGGGCCATTCATTGACTTTATAGATTGCACTCCAACGTTTCTTATAGCTTGTTTTGAACCATGCTTCAAAAGTATACGGACCGATTCGACTGCCAAAGTTGCCGACATTTGGCAAGCTGACATAATCCCCAACGCCATCTAATTCCAGTCCTTGCTTTAGGTATCCACCTGCTATTTTCGGATTTCCGACAATCGTTGCATCGTTTTCACCCCAAACATCCTCAACCGTTCTATCGTGAATATTTGTTCGATCAAAAGTCCAATAACTTACGAGTCCATCTGTTACGATAGTCTTTGCAGATGCGTTGGCAATTAGCATAAAACCAACGACCGTGAATGTGAGTAGCAACATGAGCTTTTTCATGACAATACCTCCTTTGCCTCGGATATTGTTGGAGGGCTTTCTAAGCCCGATTTTCTTCTCGTAGGAGCGATCTCCGAATCGCGACCTGTTTGTAGTCGGGAATCGGAGTTCCCTCCTACCTTTGAGATCGGCAGGTATCAATCCGAATACGCCTTTTTGAGTTCACCCCACCGCACCGATTGCTTACCCGCAGGAGAAACGGCATGGGCACCGCGAACCCAATCTACTCTCCATTTATCACCAGGACCATCCGTCAATTGCCTGACCTTCCTCGTTGCAATATCATACCGATAGAGTTGCTCAAAATGATTCGGATTCTTCCTGTGCGAGAATTTAATCGCACTGAAAAGCACTGACCTTCCACTATTCATCCAAGCAACAGAAACGGGCATAATATCTTTCGGAATAGCCAAATTCCGTGGAGCACCACCATCCGCGTTGCGTATCATATATCGGTATGTGCCTGCATGACCAACCGAATTACCCCCGTTTCGGAAACGTAGGTCTGTTTCGGTATACAGAATACGTTGACCGTTTGGCGACCATCTTGGATTACTGGGGTAAAAAGTTTTATTCAGTCGTATCCACGGGCGAGTGTCCGTGCCATCGGCATTCATTATCCAAAGATTATGATTCTCAATCCACCATTCGGTTTTCAAAAATATAATTTCTTTTCCATCAGGTGACCAATCAAAGTCAAACATTCTGATGTCAGAAATCTGCGTGATATTCTTAGTTTTAATATCCACAACATAAAGCCCAGCATTTTTTTCACCTATGTCTATCTGCCGATTGACGAGCAGTTTTTTGCCATCCGGTGAAAACGCTAACCTATTAAAACCTGCCTCTTTCTGATTCGTGAGTTGTCGGACATTCGTGTCATCGGCATTCATAATAAACGCGTTGCGGACGGATCTGGTTGACGGATCTGTATCCTGCAGAAAAGCGATCTGTTGTCCGTCTGGAGACCAACGTGGTGTTATACCCGACCCTGAAACAGCAGAGAACTGCCTGATACTACTGCCGTTATCACTCATGATATAGATGTTAGTGTTTCCGTTTTGGTAGGAACTAAAAATGATTTTCGCACTAACAGCAGCCGTGGAGAACAGGATTAAAATAAGGCTTAGTGTTGTTTGAAGTATGCGCATTGTTGTTCTCCTTGATTAATCATCTGATAACTTCGTAGGTCGGGTAGAGCGAAGCGAAACCCGACAATCCTCTCAAGTTCGGTGCGGTTGGTAAACCGCACCTACCGTGGTTTATGTGAAGATCAATCTGAATACGCCTTTTTGAGTTCACCCCACCGCACGGGATGCTTGCCTGCAGGAGAAACAGAGAGCACATCATCGCTTACCCAACGTGCATGTGAACCATTCGTCAATTGTGTGATCTCACCAGATGAAATATCATACTTATGGATCTCTACCACAAGAGGTCTCTCTTCCCGCTTATTAAAATCATACGCACTAAAAAGCACAGAACGATTTTCATCCATCCAATCGACAGAAAATGGCACCCAATTGTCTGGTATTTCCAATATTTGTGTGTTGTCATCATCTATATTTCGTATGATATATCGGGATATTCCTGCATTCCAATCCGATTCGGTATACAGCATTTGTTTACCATCCGGAGACCATCTCGGATGTAAACGATTCAAAACTCCTTTTTCTGGATCGGGTTGTGTCCATGCACGTTGATTGTCTCCATTTGCATCAACGATCCAAAGGTTCTTCTCATCAAACCAATGGTCATCATTGACATACACAATTTGCTTTCCATCCGGGGACCAGTCGAACTGAAGTACATGGGAACGGATTATTTCTTGGCGTTCGCCACTATCAAGGTCTATCAAAATCATTCCTATTGTGGCTTTGCTGAGCAGAACTTTTTTTCCATCAGGAGACAAACAAAAGTCCCTAATATACCCGTCATAGTCCGTGAGTTGCTGGGCATTAGTGCCATCGGGATTCATGAGGAACACATTGGCGTTTCGTGGAAGGTCAAACGGAGTTGTGTCCCGTATAAAAGCGATCTTTTTCCCATTGGGTGACCAACGCGGTCTCCATCCAGAAAATGGCTTTTCGGTGATTTGCGTGATATTACTGCCATCATCTTCCATGACATAGATGTCAGAATTTCCGTTTTGAGAGTTACTAAAAATGATTTTCGCACTCGCAGCAGCCGTGAAGAACAAAATTAGGCTGAGGGTTATTTGTAGTATCCGCATCGTTTTTCTCCTTGATTTTCGGGAAACTTCGTAGGTCGGGTAGAGCTTGCGACACCCGACATGAATCAAACGTGTCGGGTGTCGTGCCTCTACCCGACCTACGAAGATCAATCAGAATACGCTTTTTTGAGTTCCCCCCACCGCACCGATCGCTTACCCGCAGGAGAGACCGATGTGACAGAGGACGCATCATCGCTTATCCAATCTGCTCCCCTTTTTCCGCCACGGTCATGTGTTAGCTGCGTGATTGTCCCAGAGGCAACATCATATTTATAGATCTGTGTCCAACGATTGTGATCTAACCGATGTTCATAATCATCAAATGCACAGAAAAGCACGGACTTTTGCCCATCCATCCAAGCGACTGAATAAGGCGACCAACCTTCTGGAACATTTAATGTTTGTGTCTCACCGTCGTTTAGATTATATATCCGATATCGGAATGTTCCTGCGGATCTTCTGCCGTAGGATATAGCACCATTAGGAAATTTTGTTTCAGTGACAATTTTATCTGTTTCAATATGCAGAATTTGTTGCCCATCCGGCGACCATCGTGGATACCTGCGATCCATAGTTCTTTTACGAATGATCGGCGGTATCAAAGGGCGAGCGTTTGTCCCATCGGCATTCATTATCCAGATGTTATCCTCAGTCAACGAAATATCGTCATTGGCATACACAATTTCTTTTCCATTTGGCGACCAATCAACACCATATATTTCGTGTCTGGAAATCTTTTGAATATCCCCACTTTCAATATCTATCACGTGAAGTCCCAACATCGGTCCACTTGTATTCGGCATACTACTGACGAGCAGTTTTTTGCCATCCGGTGAAAACGCCAACTTTCTATCATTTCCGCGATAGTTTGTGAGTTGCCGCACATTCGTGCCATCGGCATTCATGATGAACGTGTTGCGATGGACTGTGTCTGACGGGTTTGTATCCCTTAGAAAAGCGATTTGTGTGCCGTCTGGAGACCAGCGCGGATCCACTTCCGAGTGTGGATAATCGGTGATCTGCCTGATATTCGTGCCATCATCGCCCATCACATAGATGTTATCGTTTCCGTTCTTGTAGGCACTAAAAACGATTTTCGCACTAACAGCAGCCGTGAAAAATAGAATTAAACTGAGGCTTAGTGTTGTTTGAAGTATCCGCATCGTTTTTCTCCTTTGGTTAGCGTATGATAACATATTTTAGCAATTTATGTGCCAACTAAAACCACTGAATACGGACTAAAAGCGAAACCCCTGCACAATCACGTGCAAGGGTTTTTCATGCTGCACAATACGGGGCATTGTCGGGAGCAATCTATCACTTGTAGGTGCGTTTTTGGCACTCTACATGATTTGTCCCTCTTACATTCTGTAGGCGGTGAATGCCTAAATGGCATTCATACCGTTGATTTCGAGGTCTACCTCGCGACATCGGACGAGCGGTCGCGAGCAGGAGCTCGCTCCTACAAGGATAAAATCGGGCTTACAAGGTTTCCCTCCCACAATGTCAGAGGCGCGGTTAGGAAACCGCGCCTACAAAGATTGTGGATGATGCAGTTAAAAATTGCGCCTAATTACCTCGGGCGTATTGCACAAACCCTACTATACCACCATATATTGCACCTATCGTTGCAGCTGAACCCAACAATGATCCACCTGCCATGATCTCAAGGGTCATCCCTAACTGAGCACCTTCCATTGCTCTTTTGAGAATTATGGATGCATTAGTAGTTTTCTTTTCTACGCGTTCCACGTTCTCTTCGGTCAGTTTGATTCTTTTCTGACGCTCTTCTTCCTTATCCTCAACTTCTTCACTACTATCGGTTTTGAGTTTAGCCTTTGACGATAGTTGTTTGGGTATTTCCAAATCCGATGCGAAAGCCAATAGAAACGCGTTTAACCGATCCGGGTTAAGTCGTTCAAAAGAGGTGGTAAACAGTTCTCCTAACCAACTATTACCGTCTGGCGTGCACTCATACCCATTGGCAACTGCGACAGCAGGCACATCTTGAATTTTTCCATCTGTGATCTGGGTTATCACATCATTTACAGTCTCTGTTCTACCCTTAACAAATTCCTTGAATTCTTCTGGTGACTTGAGCCTGTCAGAATGCGTAAACACAATCATCGTCCGATCCCAGATCGCTTCTTCAAAGTTTTCAAAAATCAATTGAAGGACTTTTGCATCTCCCACCCTTATACGGGAATCATCAAGTTTAGCAACATACCATAAAACATCGGGTGAGGAACACTGCTCTTTCATAAGTGAAAGGTATTTTTTGTCTAATTCTACATCACCAATACTCCATTCCCCTAAACCGGGTGTATCATATATCGTATATTTGACGTCATGATACGTTCCTTCAAAAGGTATAACTTTCTTTGTTCCCGCCGTGAACCTGCTAGTTTTTGCAACTTCTTTACCAAACAAAGAATTAATCGTTGCTGACTTGCCAACACCTGTCTGTCCAACCTGCAAAATTGTAAAACCCTCTTGTGCTTCGCGTTGAAACTTAGCCTTTAATGTTTGAGGGTCTTTCAGTATTTCGCTGCGGACAGCGCGCATTACCGTTTTTCGATTTTTTCCATAGTGCTCACGCAGTGAAACAGTCAATAATTCATTGAGGTCTAAGTTTCGTATTGCTTTTACAGCGTCCTTGGCGTTTAAGCTATCATAATCATCAGAAATGGATTGGTTAACTTCTTCAATGTTAACTATTGGCTCATCTGTGTGTATGTTTTTTTTCATTGATTTCTCCTAACCTGTTGAGCAGGTAAAATATTAGCTGTCTCATTGCCTATCTAAACTGAAATATAATGAATTCTTATCATGGAATATAACTTCTTTTGTAAATCCTATTAAGGAAAATGTGGTGTGCAAGTATCTGTCATGATCATGTAGTAGTCGTTCACTACTACGGAAGTCTATCCAACCACTCCGCAGCCGTGCCATCTCCCAACACAACCCACGCCAACCGATTTGTCTTCTTTATCGGGATGTCAGGATCATAACGTTGGACATTTTCCACGTGCATAAATGTTGCATATTTAGACTCGCACCACTTCTTTTCTAACGCGTCGCGATGTGCATACATAACCTCTTGAAATCCGTAAATCTGGCGAGCGTTTTCTCTGAAGACTTCATCAAAAACTAATTTATCAAGGTTGGAATCGGCGTGGTAGGTTTCAATTTGCTCTATCTCAAAGGCACCTTTGATGGGACCGCCGCTCTGTTTCATCAGCACGTGGTCGCCAACCGCAACGGCTTCGTATGGGGGCAGCTTGACTTTGCTAATGCGTGTCTCAATTGTTTTGTGTCCATCTAATATGAGGTCGAGCCAGGGGTCGGTAAGAATAGCGAGGTGTGTTGTTGGCATAGGTTATTCACAATTTTCCGTTGTTTTCAGTTTTTATGTACATAGCGTAACTTGTAGGTCGGGTAGAGCGAAGCGACACCCGACATGTTGGGCTAAAATACTATTTTCAAACTTGCTTGAGTCGTTTCTGCGATTTCCTTGTGAACCCACAAGGTTTGCCTTGAAACCTTGATATTGTCGGGTGTCGCGTTGCTCTACCCGACCTACAAACTACCTTGTGTTGTGATTGCCGTTTACAAAACGTCTCTATTAGATTAATTTGGGTCATCATCCGAATCAACATCCCAGAGATATATTACCCCATCACCACTCCGACTCGCAACTGATTTCCCATCCAAAGCAAACGCAACATGTGTAATAACACGCGATGTATGCCCTTTGAACACCTGCCGAGACATACCGGTGTTGACATCTAATATATCGACACCCCCGTCCGCACTACCCGCTGCAATCAATTTTCCATCGGGACTGAACGCGATGCTTGAGATGCTTGCATCATCACGCACTTCAATAACTTTCTCTTGCTCGCCAGTGCTTGCATTCAACAAATGGATTTCAAACAAATCACCCACAACGGCAATAGATTCTCCATTGGGGCTAAAAGCGATATCAGAAACCTCTGACTCATATCGTTCTACCATTTTCTTTTTTCGTTCTACCGTTTTCTTTTTTCGTCCTATCAATTTCTTTTGTTCGCCCGTTTTTGCGTCCCATAAACGAACAGTCCTATCACTAACACTTGCAATTATATCTCCATTGGGACTGTAGGCGACACTTAAGAAGCGCGCATCGTATCCTTCAAGTGTTTGCTTATGCTCGTGTGTGTTGACATCCCACAGGCGGATAGTTTTATCCTCACTCCCACTGACCATTGTTTTACCATCCGGACTGAACGCAACACTGTTAACAAACCCTTCATGCCCTCTGAGAATTTTGATGGATTTACCTGTCTCCCGATCCCACAGGTTAATGAACTTTCCAGAACTCGCAGTGGCAATGATATTTCCGTCTGGACTGAACGCAATGTCTCGGACACCGTAATATCCTTCTTTATCAAATGTTTTTTCCAGTTTGCCCGATGTTGCGTCCCATAAACAGACGGTCAGATCGGTGCTTGGACTTGCAATTGTTTTACCATCCGTACTCACGCCAAGACAGGTGAACTCACCGTAATGGTCGGTAAATGTGTGTCTGTTTTCACCGGAAGCGACATCCCAAATACGGAGCGTGCCATCTCCACTACCACTCGCCATCGTCCGCAGATCCGAACTGAACGAGACGGCAACAACATCTCCGCTATGTCCTTCAAGTGTTTTCAGGTATTCGGCTGTGTCTGCATGCAATAAGTAGATAGGTCCGAAATGGGTACCACCGACTAATAGACTCCCTTCCGGACTAAAGGCGAGGCTTTCAAAAGCAATTATTCTATTTCTTGCAAATACGTGTTTCTGTTTTCCTGTTTCAGGGTTCCACAGACGGATCGTGCCGTCACTACCACCGCTTGCCAATGTTTTGCTATCCGGACTAAAGGCGAGGCTTACAACAAAAGATTCATGTCCTTTAAGTGTCTGTTTGCGTTCGCCTAAGATAGGATCCCACAGAGGAACGGTGTTGTTCCGTTTCCCAGTTGCCACTAAATAATCGTTTGGATTGATGGTAATACTGAAAATGCCTTGTGTCATTTCCGGTATCTCTTTGAGATCCTGCTTTTTGTCACCTGTGTCTGTGTGCCAAAAACGGATTTTCCCACCGTAACCTATCGTTACGAGGGTTCGCCCATCCGCACTGAAGGCAATATCCATTATATTGTCGCCATGCATAAGTTCATATTTATGTTTTCCTGTGTTCGTCTCCCAAATATGGACTACATTCCTTTGATCCTCGCTGGCGAGCATGCTACCGTTCGGACTAAAAACAATACGTTCAACAGGTTGTTCGTGTTTTGTCAGCAAGGCAAGTTCTTTATGGGTAATGGCATCGTAAATCCAAATCCCCATAGAAGTGGCGACAGCGAGCCGCATACCTTCATTGGTATACTTGACATCGTAGATACGCCCTTTGCCGAGCCGTGCTTTCGCGCCTTCGGGTAAAGTGACCTGGGCGAAAAGGGTGGGAATATAGAGCGTTGAAATCAGAAAGAGTGTCAGAGATGTTTTGAATAGTCTATCTTTTGTTGTGGATATTTTTTTCATTTGATGTGTCTCCGAAAGGTAAGGATTTCCTGTGGATAACCCTATAAATCATTTAAGGTCAACTAATTTAAACAACGTTGCTATAGATAACCAAATTTGTCATATATGATTATTATATAGGATTTTGCCAATTTTTGGAAACACATATTTTGTTGGGTGTGTAGAGTTTTTGGCATGTGTGTTGTCTGAATCGCGGATTTAGCAGATTACGCGGATTGCGCGGATTATTCCTACCCTCTGTCTATACACGCAACCAAGAAATGATCGGCAACAAACAGGCATGTGTAATTGTATACATGTAATGAAGATTAAAAATAAATTCGGTATTTTTCTTAGTCCCGTAGGGACGCAATGTTTATAGAATTATGTTCTCACCTCTTTAGTCCCGCTGAATGCCACAAAGGCATTCATAGCGTTGATTTGGTAGGGATGGTATGTGTAGACAAAGACATTAGATAAACATATCGTCCCTACGGGACTAAAGAAACCTTTTTCACCCGTGACCTATAAACATATCGTCCCTACGGGACTAAATGTGGAACAACCCTAATAACAATGGGTGTTGAGAAGGTCTTATAGTACAACCGTTTTCTTAAGTTGACACCCGGGGAATGCCTAATGGTATTCATACCCGGGGAACGCCTTAATGGCGTTCATACCGTTGATTTCTTGATTTATGGGTAGAGCGCAGCGAAACCCGACATGATCACACTGCCAGACTGAGATTGTCCAAATCAACGCAGCATGCGCGTGTGGCATGCTGCGGGTTTCGTAAACTCAACCCGACCTACAATGCGACTGTGAAAACGATTTTGACTTCCCAATCCCATAATCTGCGCAATCCGATAAATCCGTGATAATCTGCGATTCAGACAATAAATTAGGTTTTATATATTCTGATATAATACTATCGCCGCCTCTTTATCTTCGCCCACGACGTTGTAAGTTTATTTTTACTTGATAGCCTAAACCCAATCGGTTGTGTTTTATCTTCTGTCCTTTCATCCTCTTGGGTTTCCTGTATATTCAGGTCAGGGTTCTTGGGATCAGGCTCTTCATCTGGCAAAACAACATTATGTTTTCTCGCCAAACCCGTGCCGATCCATCTCGCTGGCGTATAGTTGTTGAGAATCTATTGATAACTTTGATATTTTCTCTTGGACATCTGCGAGCGCGGGCGCACCTGCCGGCTGGAAATATATCGTCTTCACAATAAACTCAGCAAACGATGTGTTAACAAAGAGTATCGCCAATAACAGCATGGCAATAAATGTCAATCGCTTCATGTGTCGCATGTTATTACCTCTTACGATGTTTGTTGGGTTACATGTTAACAAAATACGAGTTGTGGTGTAAATATATTTCTGGCTATGTGGTCATCAAGATGTAGGTGCGTTTTTATGAAGTTTTGGAAAATAAATCGGTAATTTGACGAGGTTCGGAAACTTCACCAGCAGAAGTGGACATCTGCCTTTAGATTGTGCCTGTGAAGAGCAAACTAAAAGTTTGCGCTACGAAGAGGTCCCACAACCAGCGCATAGCAAAAGAATAGGCAGGTAACGCTGGGCTACCTGCCTGTGTGAAAGTTATCTACTCTGTTATAGGGCGGTAGTAGGAAACCTCGGAATCAAAGTCTATCACAGGGAACGATTGACGACGACTTGAGGTAGCATCGACAGGAACAACTTTGACGGTTAAAACCGTCTCTGTGCGCGCACCGTATGAACGAAACACAAAGAATACCCACAGTAAGAAGAACGCGCCAGCTATCAAGAGATAACCGGCGCGTCTCAAGAAAGGGTAAAAATGGGATAGAAAATTATTCACAAGCGGAATATCCTACGCCATTGTACCCATTAATCATTGGTGATCTCTAAAACACGGGGTAATCTCTGATCTCTAAATCGCGGGCGGTTTCCGGTGTTGGTGACGCAGCGGATGTGTTGTGTTGGTCACCATTTGACGGATTTTTTCCTGATGCTGACGCACTCCCGCTTGAGCCGCCCCTGGCCAAAAGATTGCCATCTGCCTGACCAGCTCGGAATACACTATCAGAGAAACTACCATCCCTTGGTAGTGTCTGTGGGTTTCTGACATTCGGGTCTTGGCAAAGCTCTGGCACTTTCGCATACAGCGTATACGTTGTTCGGTAGTCCGCGTAAGATAAAGAGCAAGAAACATACGCCACCGCCCCGGCACCACACCTTAAGTCTCCGTTCTCGTTACGAAAATAACTAAAATTGGAATACCCTACGCTATAGAGAGGCCCCTGACTATCAACACCTGAATTGCTTTGATATGAATACTGACCGGGGAAATCATCATCAGGCCCCTCCCTGACTAAAATCGATTTGGACTTATCGCGGTTTTGGTTCGACGCAAAGGCGACAAAAGTTGCGATACAAACGAGTATCGCAATGGTGAAGAACGCTGTCAATCTTTTCATGAATAAAACTCCTTTACTTAGAAAACCCTAAGTATTCGTAGGCATCAAACGCTATCTCTTCAGCTGTCACAATTTTCAAGGCTGAAGAAATCTGGCTCTCGCGCGTGTACATCCCTGGCGATAGATCATCGGGATGTGCAATTGTGCGCCATATACGTTTCTCGCCATTCTTATCAATCTCGTATTCAACAAGGACACTGCCTCTTTCAATAGCTATAACCTGTCCAGTAGGAGTAACACCAACACTACCGTATTTTGAACGTGTGCCTTCGTTATGCATCTTGATGGTTACACGGCTGAGCAATTCACCTTCTATGCTATCGGCCGCTAATTCCCAATAATTGGATACAACGTTCCATTCTTTGGGTATTTCTGGGTACGGACCGAGTCCGAAGCGTGACATCTTTGAAGGATCAAGTGCTTCGGTTGTGCCTCCGCTTTCGGTGTCATTGTCCACTTTAGTGGTTACTTTGTTGACGGGTTTCTCTGCGGTTGTATCACTGTTTTCCGCAGGGGCTTTGGTTTCATCTTTGGTCACGGGTTTTGGGGCTGCCTTCCGTTCTTTCTCCCATTGGCGCGCGAATTCGGAAGTTTCGGCAGCTGCTTTCCTGTCGGGTGCGGTATCGTGCTGATACCAGAAATAACACGCAATAGATAGCATTATCAGGAAGCCAACGCCACCGAGAACCCATTTGTTCATAAAAATATCGCGATACATCGGATACCTCCTTTTGTTTATCATATAGTTGACATGGATTTCTCAAACAAACTATATGATGCCCTTTATAATTAAAGACACAGTGGTGATCCGAAAAGGGTGCAAACCGTAAAAAAAAATTGAAAAAAGATGGAAATTCGTAGAAATTTGAGGAAAATGAGACAATTTTTTAGCGAATAAACAAATTTTAACACGCTCGCATCTTTTCCGCAAATGTATAATCCTGGTTCAGACAACAAAATATGCAAACTGAAAGTTTACGCTACAAAGCGATACCACAGCCAATACACAATAAAAGAAATAGGCAGATACCCGAAGATACCTGCCTGTGATGTCGTTAATCCAAGCTAAGGAGCGGAAGCTTGAGCAGAAGCCTTCGTTATATTATTAAGCAATTTTTCTACCCTATTGCTAATATTACCGTCTCCAAACCCCTTAAGATACCAAATGCCAGTGTAATAACCATAACGGTTGTAGGCAGAAGTGGCTTCATTATACTCTCTTGTGTAATCGGTCATGTCGTTGTTGTCCCCCTTAATATAAGGATAGTGCGATATTTGTCCATCATACAGTAAATAAATGTTGCCTGAATGATAGGCATACCCTTTTGGTTTATGGGTTTTTGATTTTCCATCTGTTGTGATCGTAACATTTGACGCTGACACACGGGCGTGACCGAACGCATATTCCTCGAATTCATCTTCGCTGCCGCTGCCGTTAGCATTTTCGCGCTTAATTCTTGTGACATTGGCAGACGCATAAGCCGTTATGGTTGAATGGTCTGCGGACTCGTCAGTATCCATTTCCCAGTCTAAATTCCCCGTGTCCCAAGAGTCTGAACCGCTCTGTTTTTGACCAGGACTGTCGTGCGAAATTCCACCAACAACAATATAAAAAGTTGCTATACAAAATAGCAAAATGAATAATAAAAATCTATAGCGCATGACTATTTTTCTCCTTTTTATAACCCCAAAAATGTGTAGGGGTCTATGCCTGGATCTTCTTTGTCCAGGTCTATTAATTCTATTCCATTCGGTATTTGATCATCGTTCGATTGAAACGGGTTTACAGGATCAGGGACAGGCGCCTTCAAACTCCCCGCTGTCCAAGATGTGATAACGCGTTCTGTTCTATCGGGAAGTTCAATGGTCTTATAACGGACATAAGCACGGTTGCTGTAATTCACATAAACCTTGCCGTTCCGATAAAAGGCACCCTCCATATACTTGCGACTCTCAGGGTCATCATTCCAAACTTTTATCAGGACTCTATCCATTAATTCCTGATGCCGGACGTTTATGATATCTGGATCTGCCGGACCATAAAGTTCTATGTCAGTCCAGATGGTCATTCCCACTTGTTCCTCGAAATCTTCTGGTATTTCAGGATAGGGCCCGAATCCGTAAGGTGACACGCGAACATCTGCTGTGACTATTGTTTCTGATGTTACATCAGATTGTTGTTGTTCCTCTGATTTAGGGGTAACATTGTGAATAGGTTTCTCTGCAGTTAGCGTATTGCTTTCCACAAGGACAGCGGATGCTTTTACCGCCTCACTATCCGTATCGGCAACCTTTTTCGCTATTTGTGATTGGCGCAGCAGTTCTTCAGCCTCAGCCGCCGCTTTTCTCTCAGGTGCGATATCGTGTTGATACCACACCACACACGCAACAGATAGCAGTATCAGAAAGCCAACGCCACCGAGAACCCATTTATTGGTGAGAATATCACGGAACATCGGAAACCTCCTTTTGTGATGACACGCCTTTGCTCATTTAAACCAAGTATTATCACATTGTCTTACAAAATAATCAATTTTAAGTCATTAACATAATATATATTATGTATATATATTATGTTAATGACTGTATAGTAATAGTTTATCATGTTTTTTAAAAAAAGCAAGCAAATAATGTAAATTTTAAGGTAATTTTAGCGAAATTTGTAGGATTTTAATAAAATTGCGGCATTTTTTGACGATTAAACAGATTCTAACATGTCCCTTTATTTCCGCAAATGTATAATCCTGGTTCAGACAATAACAGCGCGTTTCCAAAACGCCAAATCAAGAAATCAACGGTATGAACAGAATCAACGCCGAATGCGCGTATGGCATTCGTCGCCTGTAGGCGTTCCCCGGGTATGAATCATGGCGAATCATGTAGAATACCATAAGCGTATTCTACCAAGCGCATTCGTCTTTAGGCATTCCCCGCCTACCACTAATAACTGAAAACTGACTACTGATAACTGAAATCCATTTCCCCGCAAACCTATTGCGTATCTATTGGAAATCTATTGTGCAGCATGCCCGTTTGATTTCAGATACGCACACCCCATCAGATATACTATTATAGTCGTCAGTGTAGGAGGGAACTCCGGGGAATGCCAAAAGACGAATGCGCGTTTGGCATTCGCCATGATTCATACCCGGGGAATACCAAAAAGGTATTCATACCGTTGATTTCTTGATTTGGATTCCCGACAGGTCGCGATTCGGAGATCGCTCCTACAATATAAAATCACTGAAAACCGATAACCAAAATGTATTTCACATCTCGCCACGGGAGGGCGTGTACAACAATACTCCCGTCTATTGGCTGCCCGGTTAGCCACGTCTTGTGAGGGAGACGTAAAACCCCTCACATCTAAAGGTAGCAGGCACGCTCCGTCGTGCCGTTCGCAATAGAACAACAAATGGATCACGGCATACGGAGTATGCCTACTACTTTGCAACTGAAAACCGAAAATCAATTATGAGCAGCTTAGAACAAAATCTCACACAATTGATGCAAGACATTGCGACTATTAAATCGGAAGTGCATCAAGTCAAGTTGGATATGGCTGTTGTGAAAGAACAGCAGAAACATAACCGCGAGATGAACGAGCATGAACATCAGGAGATGATGTCGCGTATCGGTGTTTTGGAGGTCGCGGACAGGGAACAACGCGGTGTTCTCAACGAGCATCAAGGTTTGATTAACAAAGCGGATGGTGCGAGCAAAGTCGTGACAATCCTTGCCCGTACAGGATGGGGATTATTGATCTCAGCGATTAGCGGGATCGCCGTTTATCTGTTTATGCGGTAAGGAGGACGTAGGTCGGGTAGAGCGAAGCGAAACCCGACACGTATAAAAGTATACATGTATACGTGTATACATTTATACGTGTATACACCTTGTAGGTGTCGGGTTTCGCTTCGCTCTACCCGCAGTATCATGTAGAATACCAAACGCGTATTCTACCAAGCGCATGCTGCGTTGATTTGGACCTACGATGTAAACTAAATGCTGATAACCAAAAACTAAAGGAACAAACAATGGACAGAACAGAAAAAATAATCATACTCATAACACTACTGGGGTTATCCCTTATCTGTGGACTTGCCTTTCTGATGATAGGATGTCAAACGCCCGGCAATGTGCTCTCTGTTGACGATGTTGAACGAATTCTGGAGAGTGAAGGTGATACCATCTGCCTTGATGACGGGTTCGATCGTGTCTGTGCCAAGACGATTCCAGGTCCCGCTGGTATAGATGGCAGAGATGGTATAGATGGTGCTGACGGTAAAGATGGTATGGATGGCAGAGATGGTATGGATGGCAGAGATGGTGCTGACGGTAAAGATGGCGTAACACTGATCGCTGTTCATGAAATGCGTGTTGAGATGATTGTTGAGAAAATCATCGAAATGGTTGTCGTTGAGGAATTTGTCAAGGAAGTGCCTGTTGAAGTCGTGGTTGAACGGGTGATTGTAGAATATGTAGATCGTGAAGTGCCTGTTGAGGTTTTTGTGGAACGGACTGTGGAAATCATCAAAGAGGTTTTCATAGAAGTTCCTGGTGAAACAGTGTTTGTTGAAGTTCCCGGTAAAACGGTATTCGTAGAAGTTCCTGGTGAAACAGTGTTTGTTGAAGTGCCTGTCGAGGAAATCGTGGAAAGTATCACGCAAGGTGCGACTTACACAGAAGAAGGCTACGATAATCCACCTAAGGGTTTTCACCGGCATACATTCACGCATACACATGGCGGCGCAAGACACACACACGAGATTATTCATCCTGATGGTGAGATGGATGATTTTGATCGTGAACATGATGGGTTTAGCGGATTATCACATAACTGATACCATTTCTAAAACAGTTGGCGCGTTTTGTAAACGCGCCATTTTTTTTGAGTCCCGTAGGTCGGGTAGAGCGTGCGACACCCGACACGTATGATTGTATACATGTATACGCGTATAAAAGTATACATGTATACACAGGTTGCGGCTAATCCTGGTTCAGACAAAAAAGCGCGTTTACAACCACACCTACCACTGATGGCTGACTGCCAATAGCCGAATGTCTCTGTGTCGGGTGTCGTAAACTCTACCCGACCTACGACCTACGACCTGACCGCCAATAATTCCCCCTTTTTATCACTAAATCGTGATATAATATGAGCCAAAACAATCCCTCCCAGAAGGATAACACGCTCGTGCAAAAAACATTGATTTTTATTATAACGATTGGGTTGGCAATATACGCTATTCCCCAAAACATCGTCGCACAAGATACACAGGATTCACACTTGTGGGGTTTACCCGAAGGTGCCAAAGCGCGGTTCGGGAAAGGCTGGATATCTGGAAACATCAAGCTTTCCCATGATGGCAAACGTTTAGCGGTGCCGTGTAGCATCGGGACTTGGGTGTATGACACAGAGACCGACAAAGCACTTCACCTGCTAACAGGGCATACGGGTGCGATTAGGAGCGTGGCGTTCAATCGGGACGGGACGCAGTTGGCGAGTGCGGGCGATAAAACCGTTCGGGTGTGGGACGCACGCACCGGCACCCAACTTTGGACGCAAGCACATGAGAATAGGGCTGCAGGCGTTGCATTTAGTCCGAACAATATACTGTTAGCGAGTGCGGGCGACCATACCGTCCGTGTGTGGGACACACGCACCGGCACTGAACTTTGGACGATGGAACATGAAGACCTGACCACAGATGTTGCGTTCAGTCCGGATAGTAACACACTGGCGAGTGCAAGTGAGGATGGCACCGTCCACTTATGGGATATGCCCACCGGCAATCATCTGCAAACACTAAAAGGACATGTCCTGAGTGTCACATGCATTGTGTTCGGTCCGGATGGCAAAACACTGGCGAGTGCAAGTGAGGACCAGACCATCTGTCTGTGGCATACACAGACGGGTGAACTTCTTCATACGTTGACTGGGCATGAAAGACCTGTCTTCAGTGTAGCGTTCAGTCCGGATGGCAAGATGCTGGCGAGTGGGAGTTGGGATAAAACTATTCGGCTGTGGGATGTGCAGACAGGGACACATCTGCGGACACTGGATGGGCATACATCTATTCGCGTCAGCGTTGCATTTAGCGCAGATGGGAAGACGCTGATCAGCGGCAGCAGCGACAGCACCGTGCGGTTGTGGGATGTGGACACCGGCACAGAAATTCGGAAGATGGTAGAGCAGATACTGGCTGTCGTTGGCGTAGCGTTCAGCCCGGATGGCAAGACGCTGGCAGGTTGCACTTGGAACAGTACTGTGTGGCTGTGGGATATAGAAACAGGTGTATTGCTGCGGTCACTAAAAGGGCATACTCGGTCTGTTAATGGTGTTGCGTTTAGCCCCGATGGGCAGACAATTGCGAGTGGCAGTGGTGACGGTACCGTGTTGTTGTGGGATGTAGAAACAGGTGCATCACTTCCGCCGCTGGCGAGACATAAACGATCGGTCATCAGCGTTGCCTTTAGCCCGAATAGCAAAACACTGGCGAGTGCAGGTATTGATGGCGATATCTATTTGTGGGATAGGCAATCAAGGAAACCTATACATACATTGACAGAACATCAGGGGTGGGTCAATAGCGTAGCATTCAACTCGGACGGGTCTGTGTTGGCAAGCGGGAGCTGGGATAACACCGTGCGCACATGGGATACACAGAGCGGCACCCCACTTTTGACGTTGGACATACATACGGAAAACATTCATTGTGTAGCGTTCAGTCCAGATGCAAAGATACTCGCAAGTGGCGATCATGACAAAGGCATACATTTATGGAATGCTCAGTCGGGTGAACTGATTCGGACATTGGAGAAACATAAGAGTGTGGTCAATAGTGTCGCGTTCAGTCCGAGCGGAAACATACTGGCGAGTGGAAGCGATGATTATACCATGATGTTATGGGATGTGCGGACCGGTGCACATCTGCGGACACTGGATGGGCATCGGGGTCAAGTTAAATGCGTTGCGTTCAGTCCGGATGGAAAAACGTTGGCGAGTGGCAGTGGGCACGTCGTGTTGTTGTGGGATATCGTATCTGATACCAATGTTCCGAAAGCTGCGGGCACAACTGCGCCGAAAGTCATTTCCAGCAATCCTGCAGACGGTGATGAAGACGTTGACCCTGTTTTAATGTTCGAACAAGGGATTAAAGTCGTTTTTGACGAATCTGTTACGGGAGACCTCATGGTAACAGTTGGTGACGTAGATGTTGGCTGGACATCCACGGTTGAAGATAACACAATCACGCTCACAGGGAACGCTCGTCAGGAACTTACCTACGGCACTGTATACAAGATCGCTGGAACCGTCAGCGATAGCGAAGGTAACAAAACTAAAGTTGAAATCATTTTTACAACAGAATAAGCACTTGTGCAGTCCGTCGGTCCAAATCAACGCAGCATGCGCTTGGTAGAATGCGCGCATGGCATTCTGAATGATGCTGCGGATAGAGCAAAGCGAAACCCATAAATCAACGGTATGAATCATGGCGAATCATGTAGAATACCAAAGGCGCTGAATCATGTAGAATGCCAAAAAGCGCATTCTACCAAAGCGCATTCATAGCGTTGATTTGGTATTCTACCAAGCGCATTCGTCTTTAGGCATTCCCCGGGTGTAAACTTAAGAGAAAAATGTTGCATTTTCTTCTTGTAGAAGCGACCTCCTGGTCGCGACACCGGACGAAAGATCACGAGCTGGAGCTCGCTCCTACACGAAGAGAGATAATCAAAGACAATGCACTGACATACTCCCCTCGCTAAAGCGTGGGGGGTTCTTAGCTCTTATATTGGCAGCGGTTGCTGTTGCCAAACGGCTTTTCCTGCTTCCGTGTCTCGTGCCTCTGATTGAGGTCTTACTTGCACTCCACAGGCGTTTTGTGTCTCGGTATGCCCTACCGCGACATTTCTCAAGTTTCGTGCAGCGTTGACATCTCTGTCTATTGAAATACCACATGCGCTGCACTGATACGTTCTTTCTGAAAGTGTCAAGTCTTTCTTTCTATGTCCGCAGCTGCTACAAGTCTTGCTGGATGCGTAGAAGTGTGATGCTTCTGTGACAGGGATGCCCCGTGCTTCTGATTTTGTTCTAAGTTTGGAAAGAAACTCGCCTAATGCGCTATCTGATAACGCTTTTGCTAACTTCTTATTCTTCAGCATGTTCGTTATCTTTAGTGTCTCAATTCCGATAGCAGAGGCGTTATTGACAATATCCGTAGTTGCTTTGTGGTGCGCATCGTTTCGGATACAGGCAATCCGATAGTGAACACCTGCTATCTTGTATTTCTGCTTATACCAGTTATTAGATTTGCGCACCTTCCGGCTCAACCTACGCTGCTCTCGTTTGAGTTTTCTTTCATAGCGTTTGAGCGGTCTTGGATTATCATACTTCGTGCCATCACTCAAGGTGGCTAATGTGTTGATACCGACATCAATACCAATCACAGGGTGCGTTGAGGCATCAACGGCTTCGGTGTCCTCTGTGTCTACTGTTATTGATACAAACCAACGATGCGCTGTCCTTGAGATCGTCACTTTGATAAACTTACCGATAAAACGCAACTCTTCAAGCATCTTTATCCATCCAATCTTGGGTAACCGGATACGCTTCCCTTCAACTCGCACCGATTGATTATTTGTTGTAAATGCATCCTTTTTGCCGCGTTTCTTGAACTTCGGAAACTTCGCACGCTTACCCACCCAATTCGCAATCGCAGCGGAGAGGTTCACAAAGATGCTTTTGTTCGCAACAACTTGGTCTTGTGCCTTTGTCCAAGCAAATGCTTTCTTAGCCACATTAAATCTCTCATTCAACTTGGATGTAGAGAGAAACTCATCATTCTCTAATGCTGACTTAAAATCTGATAAGGCATGATTATACGCAAAACGAGCATAACCGCACTGCTGAGCAAACCAAGCACGCTGCTTGGTATTCGGGGCTAAGGCAATCTTATGGGTTTTTAACATGCTATCCCATTTCGGTGAAGGTTACATTTCCCATTATAGTGGTGTAGTAGCTGCTACAACAACTACCACTGAATGGTCTAAAGAGTATACCCGTTGTATAACAAAAGTCGAGGCTTTTGACGGTGTCTACATCCCCGTGCTAAAGCAGCGGGGTATTGACACCGAAGAGTGATAAACTACAAAAAACCTTGTACCTATCTGCTAAATTATCCGTTTATACACGTATACAAATATACACGTATACAAATATACACGTATACAAATATACACGTATACAAATATACACGTATACAAATATACACGTATACAAATATACACGTATACAAATATACACGTATACATGTTTATACCATTTCTAAACAATGATATAATATTATTTCACAAATCGGTTGTCCGAATGCAATATTCTCTTCTGTTAGGAGTGACCTCCTGGTCGCGACCAGGAGGTCGCTCCTACAAAGAAACTCAAAAATCGGAATGATACTTTGTCAATTAGAAATGGTATTATTTGTATACGTTTATACATGTATACACCTAAGAAAGCAGGCGCACAATGAAAACAATCGCGATATTGTCAGGAAAAGGGGGTGCAGGTAAAACAACGCTGGCGGTACATCTCGGTGTCGCCGCAGAAGCCGATGGACACACAACCGCAATCATCGACCTTGACCCGCAGGCAAGCGCACTCACCTGGAAAGATAATAGAGAAAAGGATACGCCGGTAGTGGTCTCCGCGCAAGCCTCACGTCTACCGCAACTCCTCAAAGCCGCCGAGGATAGCGGTGCCGACACCGTTTTTATTGATACTGCCCCACACTCAGAAGCAACCAGCCTCGCCGCTGCACGAAACGCCGAACTTTTATTGATACCGTGCCGTCCGGCCATTCTTGACCTACACGCTATCGGTGCGACGGTGGAGATCGCTCGGCTCGCAAATGTGCCAGCGATCGTTATCCTCAACGCCGTGCCTGCCCGCAGCACGCTCGCTGACGAAGCAAGAACGGCTATTGATACTTATGACATTACAACGGCACCATGCCAGCTCGGACAACGTATCGCTTTTGTGCATTCACTCACAGCCGGTCTCACCGCACAAGAATATGAACCGAAGGGAAAAGCAGCGAAGGAGATAGATACGCTTTACAAATATATCGCAAAACAGATATAGAAGAAATCTCTTCATGTAGGAGCGATCTCCGAATCGCGATGGGTGGTCGGGAATCCGAGTTCCCTCCTACACAGAACTTAAAATCGCAAAACAGATATAGGAGAACAAAAAAATGGCAAGAAAACCGAGCCTCACAGAAGCATTGAACAGTGCAGGAAAAAACGATGATAAACCGACCAAAGAGAATACATCGCAGAAAACGTCTGGCTCCTCGCGCATAGGCAAAAAATTGATCGCTGGACATTTTGACCCCGATGTGCATCGGCAACTGAAGCAGCTATCGGTGAATGCAGATACCAGTATTCAAGACTTATTGGCTGAAGCACTTGACGACCTGTTTCAAAAGCATGGAGTGCAGAAGTAATAACACCTATAAGGTAGGCGCGTTTTGGAAACGCGCTTTTTCTATTTGAATCTTGGATTGTCTCGGATTATGGGAAAGGGGTGAAAGATCGCTTTCACAAGTCTGCCCAATTTCGGTTGAAACGTATTTGTGATACCTTATTCTTTTGAATTCTCCTGTGGTTGTATTGGCGGGGGTTCCGTGAACTCCTCGCCGCGATCTTCTGCTTCTTTTCGCCGGCGTTCCCATTCTGCGAACTTGCGATAAGCCCTCGCTTCTCCTTCAGCGATACCTTCTGCCTTACCTTCAGCGATACCTTCTGCCTTACCTTCTGCTTTGGCTGCTTCTGTGGCAGCTGCTATCCGCTTTTCACGTCTTGCTTCAATAAAGTCTGATAGTAACATGATTAGGTCTATGCCTCCGATTATCATTGCGACGAATGCCGCACCCACTGGGATGAATGCGGAAATGTCTTTGGTGACATTTTGAACGGATACGTGTCCCTTCCAGCCTTGTGCGATTTCAAACTCCAGTGCGATGTATCCGTATATGAGAGCGAAAAGAGAAATCAGGAATAGTGCAACGCCTGTTTTTCCTGTTCTCCAGAAGTCTCGGACGGCTTGCCAGAAGGTTCTAATCTGTTTCAAAATGTGCTCCGTTCTTTAGTGTACAATATAACATATTTCAAATTAAAAATCAAGGTGAATAACCCTGAGGTAAAAAACTGATCGCTGGACACTTCGACCCGGATGTACATCGTCAACTGAAGCAGCTATCGGTAAGTGCAGATACCAGTATTCAAGACCTATTGGCTGAAGCACTTGACGACCTGTTTCAAAAGCATGGAGTGCAGAAGTAATAACACCTATAAGGTAGGCGCGTTTACAAAACACGCCTACAAATTAGAACAAATAATCAGAGATACACACTACCGCGCAGCAACAGCAAAATTGATATTATCAACCCCCGCCTCTTTCGCTATATCTGTCACTCGGATGATCTGTTCGTGAAATACGTCCCGTCCGGCTTGGATAATCAGCGTTGTTTTATCTGCTGCAAATGCGTTGAGCAGCAAAGTAAACATCTCGTCATACTGCACAATATTCCCATCTAAAAGCATTGTACCATCTATATTGCTATCTATTGGATTGTCAATTTTGATGACAACACTTTTCGGTTTGTGATCAACTTCATGATGATGAGGTGGCGGCAGCTGCACACGTATCCCTCGCATCGGTGTAAAAGTTGTTGACACCATAAAGAAAATCAGAAGTAGGAACACGCAATCAATCATCGGTGCCATATTCAGCTTGAGGACTCTACGTCTGCGCATTTGCGTTGCCATCAAACGCAAGTTGGTTCTACCAAGATGTTTCATCGTAATTCACCATTTTTATAGAGGTTTGGTATAGAAACACTTGAATATAGCAGAAGTCACGGATTTTTTAAATGTATACACGTATAAATGTATACACGTATAAATGTATACACGTATAAATGTATACACGTATAAATGTATACACGTATAAATGTATACACGTATAAATGTATACACGTATAAATGTATACACGTATAAAACACAGGAAGATGCACGCAAGCAAAGAATGAAGGCAGATACCCAAAAAGGATACCTGCCTGTAAATAGGTTGTACAGTCTATAAGACGGGTTTTGCCGACCTAAAACTCTACGTCTACCTCTTGGGTAGCGCTATCTCTATCTGGGGTAACTTGTGCTTTGGCATGGACGCGGATGCTTTGCGGACTACTGAACCAGACCCTGCCAGTATACTCATGAGTATCCGACTCAGCGCCGTCATAGCGCTTGCTTTTCGCCCCTTTTCTGCTGACATACCAATAGAAGCCACCTTTATTTTTTTTGCCATGATAATCTGTTTCAGAACTTGTGCAATAAGAGTATTCATTAATATTCACAGCAAACGGCCAATTACTGACATTTTTTGAAACGTTGGCTTGGGCTTGGGCAGTCTGTTCGGTATTGGCATCCTCCCAATAAATATAACCATACCCAGTTCTTTCATCAACCTGTCTCTCGTAAAAATCCGTGAAACTATAAACAATCCCTGAAATAGCAAGGATCGCACATAAAATTAGAATCGACTTCGCAAAATTTTTAATAAACATAGTTAAATGCTCCTTATATTATTCATTGTGTTATGGATTGAGACCCAGATATTCGAACGGATCAATCCCACCTTCAGAATGAAGTATCACCTTAATATCAGAGGGAATATCTGCATCGGTCATAAGAGTAGGAGCACGTCCACCGAGTCTCGCAATATTGTTGGCTCTAATACGGTCAGTTACTGATGCATTACCACTCAGGCGGGTCATATATTGGATTGTATTGCCATTGTCATCCATCATTTTATCCCAAGTGACATAAACAACATTCGGATAGCTGAGATAAACTCTATTATTCTCATAATCAAAACTCGCACTGACAATACCTTTGTCACCTTCTTCCCATGCCTTTATCCAAACACGACTAATCAGTTCAGATTCTCGGCTGCCTTTAATGTGCGGATAAAGCTCTGGGTCTGCCCAGAATGGCTCATAATCCATACCTTCCGGCACTTCTGGGAAGGGCCCGAAACCGAATGCCGACACAGCCACTTCTGCCGCGTCCGCTTTTTCTGCGGGCAGGGCAGTTTGTTGAGGTGTCTCTGTTTCGGTCTGGCGTTCAGGAACCGTCTTGACTTGTTCAGTCGGTGCGGTTACGGTTTTCTCTGCAGATGGCGTTGTGCCTTCCGCAGGGGTTACTTCTTGAGTGGTTTCCTTTTCTGCCGCGGCGCGCGCACGCTCTTGGATGGCATGCCTATCTTGCATCACTTGCCGTTTGAAATTTGCCATATCTCTCTCAAGCAATATGTGAAACGCAATAGCACCAAGAATCAGCAGTCCTACACCACCGATTATCCACTTATTGGTAAAGATGTCGCGAAGCATCTTTCACCTCCTATTAGCGTTTTGCTACACTTGCGCAGTGTGTAGCGTTCTCGTTGATTTTGGGTATCCCTTTAAAAACATAGCGGGCACCCATGCCGTCTAAAGCAATACTCTAAAATTATATTTTAGAAAATGGGTACCCATTCTGAGTATTACTATTAGACGATATCAGTATTATAAAACCTTTCACATTTTCTGTCAACAACTTTTTTATTTTATTTTCGTTTATTCTCATAATCACCGAAATTCATTATTTAAGCCTGCCAAATTTTAAAAATCCGAGAGTAGAAAATAAAAAAACACGCTGATAAAACGTGCCGCATATTAACCGACTTGAAACTTCTTAATATTTCCGTTCACATCTAATGTATATTCACCCGGTTTACAGAACCCGATAAAAATAATATCATGATAGTAAGGACTGGCAAGATCACAAGCAACACTGCCTACCGAAACTGTTTGCGTTATCTCTATTTGAATCGTGTCGCCATCTTCATAGAGTGGATAGAAGTCAAACACATGAGGTTCTGTATAATTTTTCTGGTGGTCTTCAATGCATTTATCAGGTAATATGCTCATAACCAGAACAGATATAGCGAAGACATCGGGTTGCACTGTCTCTGTGATACATATATCAACGATTTCAACAGACATCAATTCAGTAACTTCTCTATTACATCCGATAAGTCCCCAAGCGATAAAGATGATAGATAATAAAAA